>MNTU01000031.1 GCA_001917125.1 Azospirillum sp. 47_25 | reverse complement strand
GCCTCCTGCAACTGGTACAAATACTGGATGCCCTGTTCCGTCGCTCCGGAACGGCCGAGCGGAACATAAACAGTTATTTCCTTTGTCATACTCCGGCTTGACCGGAGCATCCTGAGGATTGGCAGCGACAGAGGGATTACCCGATCAAGTCGGGTAATGGCAGAAAAAGAGGAGAATGTCGGGGATAATGGCAAGGAGAGAGAAGATGTCAGGGATAACGACGGGGAGAGGAAGATGTCAGGTAATGACGATAAAAAAGGGAAAGTTGGTAATGGCGACAAAAGAAACAAGCCACTAAAGGAGGCAGTGAGAGAAACAAGTCGGATAACAGAAATTTAACACTAAGGAGAAAGAAGATGAAACTATCAATTTTACTGGCGGGGAGCATTTTAACCTCGGCAATGGTCGGCAACGTGTATGCCCAGACCTGCGGCGCTCAGCCTTCGTGTTCCACACTCGGCTATACTTATACCGGAAGCACTTCCGACTGTCTCAGTCCCGCTCTCAAGTGCCCCTTTAACACTTCCTATTTTAACTGTGTCAAGAAAGCTGATGCGGTTAAGAATATGGTTTTAGACTGGAGTAAAAAGAAATCTTTTAATCCGACTTCTTCAACTTATTATGTAAGCAGTTACGGCATCGTTATCGGTAAGGTTCAAGATATTACTAATAAAGGAGGTTGGATTTCGGTTAACGGAATTAGTATTTCGACTACGGGTACTAAAGCTGCATGGGCGGATGTATATACTCAAGTTGCTCCTGGTGACAGTATCTCTGCATATGGAACAAATCCTGAATTTTATTTCGTTCCTTATAAAAATATTTAATCTAAAGAACCCCGCATTATGCGGGGTTCTTATTACTCTTCATTTTCAGGCGTTTTATCCAAGGCTTCCTGAAGCTGTTCGATTTCGGTATCGTCCAGTTCTACCGCCGGAACAGTGTAGCTTTCATTAAACCAATTGCCCAAGTCAATGTCGGCACAACGTTTGGAACAAAAAGGTTTATATTTGTTTTCCGGCGCGATTTTATGGCAAATCGGACATTTGTAGGTTTTGACAACGTTACTCATTTCATAACCCGTCCGGTTCCCTGACAACTGTCGCATTCAACACTCAAAACATCCTGTAATGTGGGACGGCGGCGGACGCGGACAATTTCAACATTTCCGGCTTTGCTTAACCCCAAGAGGCGTCCTTTGTTGCTGTCTTTGGCCAATTCGGCTTCCAGTGTTTCGATTACCGGTTTCAGAAATTTATATTCGGAAGATCCGGCGAAATCGATGATTATTTTACCGGACAGATTGCGAAGGCGAATTTGACGGGCAATTTCAACGGCGGCTTCCTGATTTAAAGCAGAGAGAGAGCCCCTGCCGTTATCGCTGCCGCTGTCAACGTCAATGCAGACACAGGCTTTGGTCTCTTCAATGCTGAGACGTCCGCCCGATGGCAGTTTAACGGTTTTCAAAAGCGCTTCGGCGATAGCATCTTCCAGCCCCAGTGCGACAAAAGGATCATTCATATATTCAACTTCAAACTGAGCGGCAAACTTTTCCTGCAATTCGTTTTCAAGATTATGGTTATTAACGATAACCTTTTGCAGCCCGGAGAGATAACGGTTAATTTCCTCATACAGCGGCGCCGTTTTGGCATAAAGCAATGCCGGTGCTTTGGCGGTACGCGCTTTCATGCGGACTTCGTCATAAGTATTGCGGAGTATTTCCATTTCCGTGGCAATTTTTTCAAAAGGAACCTCAACCGACGCCGTGCGCAGAATCCACCCTTCCTGCCCGGTGGTGTGCTCCAAGACCTTATCTTTATATTCGGCAAGTTTATCTTTGTCTTCAATGCGGGGAGAAGCTTCTACCGTCAAACGGTACGGACAGTAAACGATATAGTCGCCGACAAACTGAATGGCACGGACGACCCGGGCTCCCTTTTCGGCGCGTTTTTCCTGCGCAACCTGAACGACAATGCTCTGCCCTTCGGTATAGTTGACTTCTTTCACTCCGAATTCCTCGGCATTCAAAAAGGCATCACGCCCGTCATCAATATCAACAAAAAAACCGACTTTATCATGAGCCAGTTCGATTTTGCGGGTTATTTTGCCGAGATAGATATTGCCTTCGGCGGCTGAATTCTCATTGCCGAAAGCCAGTTCCTTCAACCCGCCGTCTTCCAGCAACGCCAGGCTGAAAGAAGCGTTTTTCTTTTCATAAACAATCGTATCAATACTCATTTTACACCTGCACCATTCAACAAATTTTTAGTTTCAAACAGCGGCAGTCCGACAACACCGGAATAAGAACCGATAATTTTTTTGACATAGCCGGCCAATTCGCCCTCAATTTTATAGCCACAGCAACCGACCCATTCTTTGCCGTCAACATAAGCCTGAATTTCTGCGGGGGTCAGCTTTTTCATCAATACTCTGGTCGGCACACAGCGCAAAGCGCGACGCCCGTCGGAGCCGATGACGCAAACCGCACTGATGACACGGTGCGCTTTGCCTGACAGTTGTTTCATCACTTCGGTTTGTTCTTCCGGCGTACGGGATTTGTGAATCACTTTGTTGCCGGAAACAACGACCGTATCGCAGGCCAGAACGGTTTCGCCGGGGTGGCGGGCCGCCACGGCGGAAGCTTTTTCCACGGCCATCCGTTTGACATAGGCGGTCGGTGTTTCATATTTGCCGGTTGTTTCGTCAATATCAGCAGGGTCAACCAGTTTCGGCGTATAGCCGATTTGTTCCAGCAACTGACGCCGGGGAACGGACCCCGAGGCCAAAATAAAGTTCTTTTCCGTCATCAGACCGGCCTAAGCTTCGTCGTCGTAAGTTTTTTCCATACGTTCGTGGCGTTCCTGGGCTTCAATCGACAATGTGGCAACCGGGCGGGCTTCCAGGCGCTCAAGCCCGATCGGCTCTCCGGTTTCTTCGCAGTAGCCGTAAGTGCCGTCTTCAATACGTTTCAGCGCATCGTTGATTTTGCTGATCAATTTACGGGCGCGGTCTTTGGTGCGCAGGTCAAGAGCCTTGTCGGTTTCCATGGAAGCGCGGTCGATGTCGTCCGGCTGGTTAAGCCCGCCCTGGCGCAAATCTTCCAACGTGTCCTGCGACTGGTTCAACAAAGATTTCTTCCAGGCCAGCAGTTTCTGGCGGAAATATTCGACCTGCAAGTCATTCATATATTCCTCGTCCGGCGAGGGAACATAATCGGGGGGAAGAATTACAGCACTTTCCATATCCTAATCTCCTTGGATAATTAATAAATGGTTCATATAGCAAGCAAAATACAAATTTCAATCAGTAACTGCAAGCAAAAAATCGGGTTATTCCTCCTATTTCATCAATTTTGCCAACTCGACTTCGACTCTGAGTTCGATTTCGCCCAAAATCTCCTGCAGGCGCGGGTCTTCAGACTGATAGCGGTTGTCTTTGACCAGGCGGGAAATTTCAATCAGCCGGTCGCGAGAAATATATCCCATCAACAGCCCGTCACGGATTTCCTCCAGCTTTTCCAACAGGGTCTGTCCCCGTTTGATAAGTTTTTTGCGGACTTCCTTTTCTTCATCGGCATCAACCATTTGCGCGGCAAAAATCGCATCGGCCACACTGATTGCTCCGCCGGGACCGACGGGAGCAGCCTGCGGCTTCATCGTTTCTTTCAGATAGACGGAAAAGCTCTCCCCGCCGGAGGCCTTGGGCGTTTTGGCGGTTTTTAAATCATTTACCTTGTTGACGTCATTAATCTTAATCACGGGCATCCTTTCAGTTAACGGAAAGTCCAGGTTATATCGTTATCATCAGCATCGACGGTGGCTGTCGGATCATCCTTGGGCGGCGGCGGGATGCAGGCCGTGGTCGCATCGGTTATTTCAACCGGCAGAACTTTGCCGCCGGCGGCATTCAGCGGCCAGTTAAATTCAGTCTGATTAATTTTAATGCTGTACAAATCCGAATTTCCGCCGAACTGCCAGTTCATCAGCGCGAGTTCGACGCAAGCCAGATGAGGAAGATGCTCAAAGGTTATCTGATAGGTATCTTTGGTGCCACTGAGAAGCACGTCCCAATCATAGGCGTGAATTAATTTTTTATTTTCCTTGTCAAACATATCCGACGGCCCGGCATTGCTGGCAATCACCTCTTCTGCGGAAATATTTTCATAAGTGCCGCTCGCAACATAACGGTTGCTGATCCCCTTGCGCAAATCGTTGATTTGTTGCGTAATCCTGCTGATTAAAAACCGATCGTGCACGCTGTTGACCATTTTGGTTATCGCCATGGTTACAGCGCTGAGGATCGCCAACACGCCAATGACTTCAATCATCGATCGGCCGGCCTGTGAACTCTTTATCATTCTGTCACCTCCGTCAGTTATTAGTTATAGCACTTTTTGTTAATCTTAACAATGATAAATTAATTTGGTTAATTTATAGTTTGTAACATTGGTAATATATTTTTACTTCACATTTCAGAAATATGCGATATAGTGGGGTATAGTTAAATCGGGGATAATTATCCCCATTAAATCTCAGTGAAAGGAAATTTTATGAAATATGCCGTTTCTTCTTTAATGGTGGCTGTTTCCGCTCTGGCTTTCAGCGCCAATGCCAATGCTTCCGATTTCAAACCTTATGTCGGTTTGGATTATAACTATACTGACGCCGATGCCGACCATCAGAGCCCGAAATACAATTCCGCCTCGGTTAACGTCGGTACCGAATATAACAAATATTTCGGAACCGAAGTTTTCTACCAGTATTCCGATGACGACAAAAAACATGTTAACGGCATTGAAAATCAAACTTCTTTCCAGGCTTACGGTTTGGATTTGATGGGTTATCTGCCGCTGGGCTGCGATCAGGTTTTCTCTCTGGTCGGAACCATGGGTATCGGCGAATATACCTTTGACAAAAACTACAGCGGTTTTTACGCTCCGAAAGATCAGCGTGACCATGGCATCGGCTATCGTTTCGGCGGCGGCTTGCAATACAAAATCGATGACAAATTCTCCGTCCGCGGTTTGGTTCGCTATGTCAACCTCAACGACATTGACAATTTTGACGATATGTGGGAATACACCGCAGGTATCAGATATTCATTCTAAATGCGGAAAGTTCTTAAAAAAAAGGAGGAAGTTTTCCTCCTTTTTTTATGGCCGAAGGTTTAATTTTTGGTGTGAAGCCCTTAAATCTTTCTGGACAGCCGTCTTTTGATGACATATAAATAATTTGTCTTAAAATTTACTGACAAGGATTTGAAAATGAAAAATTTTTGGTTTGCTCTGGGGGCCGTCTTGCTCATCAGTTCCTGTTCGGACAAAAAAGAGGAACAGACTCAGGTTTCGGAACTTTCAACAGAACAGGCACTGGAGGCCGGCGAACAAATTGTGACCAAACCCCAGTTTGATATCAAGTTTGAAGAAATCACCTATCATTACGATGCGGCGAATCTGCCGGGAAAATGCGACAAAGGCAGCGAAGTCGTTTGTGCAATCGATTTGCAGCTTAAATGCACCATTAATCACAAGCTTCCGGAATGCGACCCGAAAAAGCTTCCCAAATTTACATTTATGGAAGATGAGAGTCTGCAGCGTCCGACTCAGGCCAGTTTCCAAATCGTCAAGTTAAAACCGATTGACGCCCACACGGTGGAAGTTTACACCAAAAGCGACTGCAACGGCGTCTGGTTCGGCCTTTGCAAAGGCAATATCATCTATGTTTTGAACAACCGGTCCGGAAACTGGACGGTTAAGGATATTTACGCTTTGCAGTCAATCTGATAATCGACACTCGTAAAAAAGCCGCTTTAAAGCGGCTTTTTTTTTGCATTTCTGTCAATCATTCCGGAGCGGACGTTTGCGTTTCGGGATTATGTTCGGCCAGGCCTTTGGCTATGTTCATATTGATACTGATCAAAATATTCAGGCTTTCCGGCTTTGGCTCGGAAATCACGTCAATCGTCCGACGGAAGACAAACAGGGCCAGGTTAAGGATATTGTTGCGGATTTCCGGCGGCTGAGGACAGTCTTCCTCTTTCATGGCGCTGGCAATAATTGTCCAGAGGCGGCGGTTTTTATCCAGCGCTTCCATTAAATGATCCTGTTCGGTATCCCAATGTTCCTTGATAGAATTTAACGATGAAGCGGCACGGATGAAAGCCCGGCTTTCCAATTCGACCTGCCCCATTGATGAGATTTCGGCATTAGAATATTTTTGTGATACATCCATAATTTTTACCTGCGAAAAAAACAAAATCTAAAATCTTTTTTAACATAATTTGGTTAATTTATGGTTAGCTGACGATATGACCATATATAATATTATAATATATTGTTAAAATTTTGTTAGGGGACAGGCCATGGCTAAATTTATCAAATCAATCACCCTGCTTCTGCTGTTTTGCCTGACGGCCTCCGCTGCGACGGCAATGGTGGAAGTTCAATCCAACAAGAATGACCAGCGCAAGGGGCTGCGGGTTACTTCTTTTCTGGACTATCCCCCGTTCGGCGAAGTGGTAACCGCCGAATACAGCGTTCCCAAAATGCACACCATTTACGACCAGTTTATTGAAAATTACGCCAAAGACAACCATTATGATCTGGCTTATGTGCTTGACAAGCCTTACAAAGATTTGGTGATGGACATTCTGCGCGGCGAAATTGACCTGATTTTGGGCATTTATTACGATACGGACATTTACAACGGCATTGAATATGTTTATCCGTCGATTTTGAACAACCCGATGACTGCGGTTATGCTGCCCAACCGTATCGGCGAAGTCAAAAAGATGGACGACCTCAAAAAGCTGAAAGGCGGCATGGACAGCCGGGAACATCTGGCCGGATATGTTTCAAAGGCAATGAAAAATTACAATGTCGAATATATTGACAACTCGGAAGAGCTTTATAAAAAACTGTTCACCGGAGAAATCGATTACGTTTTCACCAGCTATTATTACGGCATTGTCCAAACATCGCGCCTGGGCATTCGCAACCAAGTCAGTTTTACCAAACAATCGTTATGGGATATGCCTTTATTCATCGGTGTTTCCAAAACATCGCGCCACAGAAAATCGCTGTATGCGACACTGACCAAAATGCTGAGCAACAAACAGTATGAACAGGAGATGAAACAGCATCTGATTGAAACGATTCAGCGGATTGAACGCGAGAACGCCGGCGTGGTTCCTCCGGCCTTTGTCAAAAAATAAATAAAACCGGATCGGCGAGCTTAACTCTTGACCTTTAAAATCTTATTGTTAAACTTATCTCAATCTTAGTATTTGTTTATTTTTGCAAGGTAAAACCCATGGTTCTTTTAATTCATCATCCGGTATCTCCCTTTTCGCGCAAGGTGCGAATCGCCATGAGCGAAAAAAGGATGTTGTTTGTGCTGAAAGAGGAGGAACCCTGGCGGCTGTCGCAGGATGTTTATAAATTAAATCCGGCGGGGGAACTTCCGGTATATGTTTATGACGGCAATGTCATTTCAGGAAATTATGCCATTTGCGAGTTTCTGGAGGAAGTGAGCAAAGATTACAAACTGCTGCCGGCAGAAATTCAGGCCCGGGCCGAAGTCCGCCGGCTGACGGAATGGTTTGACGTTAAATTTTATCGCGAAGTTTACCGCAACGTGGTTGTTGAAAAGGTTCACAAGCGTTTCGGCCAAGGGCTGGCACCGGATTCCCGCGTGCTTAAAGTGGGACTGAACAATCTGAATTTTCATCTGGAATATATCGACTGGCTGGCGGAACGCAACAATTATCTGGCCGGCGAGACCTTTACTTTGGCCGACGTTACCGCTGCTGCGCATCTGTCCGTCATTGATTATCTGGGCGATGTTCCCTGGGAAAGCTATAAGAACGCCAAACTCTGGTATTCCAAAATCAAATCACGCCCAAGTTTCAAAGATATTCTGCGTGACAGCATTAAAGGCATTTTGCCGGCCAAACATTATGCAAACCTGGACTTTTAAAATGAATAAAAAACTGACGCTAATCATCTTCTCCGGCCTTTTGCTGAGTTCGTGCTCATGGTTTTCACGCGGGGAAGGACAGGTTATTTATCACTGGGAAAGAGAAAATACCGGAGTGGAGAAATTTGCCCGAGACCATTCCGAATGCATGCGGAAAGCCGAAAATATCCGTCTGCCCGATTTCCGCACCTGGTTTTACTCGGAAGAAGTCAAGCTGGACATCCGAGCCGACTGGCATGCGGAAAAAGGCATCTGGGCCAGTTATATTCCTTATCCCGGCGCTATGCCGATCGTTGTCAACTCGCTGCGCGACGATGCGGATTCCGACCCCAAAGAATACCGTTTATGCATGGAAGACAAAGGTTATTGGCACCGGACGTATAATCTGCCGTCGGTAACCAACATTTACGTTTACAAACCGCAGCGCGTTTTGCAGGACGTTCCGTTCAACAACAACGACTATTAAGTTTTTGCACAATCGACGCAAACGGCAAAACGGGAATTAAAACCGCCGCCGGCCGCTTTGTAAAAAGCTATCAGATACTGATAGATTGAACCGTTGCTGGCCAGGAGTTCGGTCTGGGCTTTCAAAAGTTCCTGTTCGGCCTGCAGCAAATCATTAAAATCAATCAAGCCGTTTTTATATTTGCTTAACGTATATTTTAACACATTGCGCATATTTTTGACTGATTTGCGATAGGCCTGATTGCGCTGTCTTTCCTGCCGGATGGAGACAACCGAATTGCGCAGTTCGCTGACGGCGCTCAGGACGGCATTCTGATAGCTCAGAACATATTGTTCTTTAACTTCTTTCTGTTCGTTGACCGTGTTCATCAGCTGATTCCAATGGAAAAACGGCAGTTTTAACGCCGGCGCATAGCTGTAAGTGCTGTGATCACCGTTAATTAAGCCGGCAATTTTTCCGCTTTGCCAGCCGACAAACCCCGAAATGCTGACATCGGGATAAAGGTTAGCGACCGCTTCGCCGACGGCAGCGTTTTGCGCAATCAGATTTTGTTCGGCCAGACGGACATCGGGTCGATTGCGGATGACGTCCACCCGCAGACGGTAAAGCTGTTTCAGATTATAGGAAAGCCGGCGGCGCACCAGATTATCCGCGGTGTTGTCCAACGTCCCGGCCAAATCATCGGGCAGCACGCCCAGCAAAACGGCAACGGCGTTTTTATAGGCTTCGATTTCGCTTTCCAATTGCGGAATAAGGGTTTTGGTGCTTTCAACGGCATACTGCGCCTGATTCAGTGCAATAAAATCCGTCAGCCCGACATCATATTTCTGCTGCACCAGCTGATAGATTTCCTGCTGAAGTTTCAGATTTTCACGCGCTACGCGCAACTGTTCCTGTGCCGTCCGCAGGCTGATATAGTTATTGGCCACTTCGGCCGCCATAACCAGGCGGACATTGTCCAGGTTTGCCCCGGCCGCCTCAAACAAAGCCCGCGAAGCTTCAGCGGCCCGACGGTTACCGCCCCAGATATCCAGTTCCCATGAAGCATCCATTCCCAGCTGATAATAATCACGGTCTATCGAAAAACCGATATCACGGCTGCTTCTGTCATAATTGTAGCCGGCATTGATATCCAGCATCGGGAAAGACTGGACATTGCTGCGCAGCAGACCATAACGTGCCTCCCGCAGCTTATGGACGGCAATCCGGACGTTGGGACTGGCCGCCCAGGCCCGTTCAATCAAACGGTTCAACGCCGGGTCATTAAACTGTTTATACCAGTCCTGGCCGACCGGTGACGCTTCGGCCTGTTCCAGTTTCAGATTTTTAGCCACTTCAGCATCCGGATAGAACTGCGGACGTTCATAATCCGGCCCGACGGTACAGGAAGCCAGCATGGTGAAAGCCAGCAGAGAAAACAGATGTTTATTTTGCATTTTTACGCCTCCTTCCGGCCGATGAGGTTTCCGCCGGCTGAGGTTCAGTTCTGCCGCGGCCTCCCCATTCCTTCAGCGTTTCAAATACGGCAAACAGCGCCGGAATAAAAATAATACCGATAAAAGTGGCGGCAATCATACCGTAGAAAACGGAAGTGCCGATAGCAATCTGTGACGAAGCGCCGGCACCGGTTGCCACAATCATCGGGAAAACGCCGAGAATAAAGGTCATTGCCGTCATCAGCACGGCGCGGAACCGCTCGCCCGCCCCTTTTTTGGAGGCTTCAAGAACAGACTCTCCCTCCTCACGGTAAGCCTTGGTAAACTCGACAATCAAAATGGCGTTTTTGGCGGCCAGACCAATCAGCATAATCAAACCGAGCTGGGCATAAATACTCAGCGACTGCCCCATCAGGTGCAAACCGACCAGCGCGCCGAGAATCGCAAACACCGTAGAAAACATAACGGCAAAAGCCAGCATCCAGCTTTCATACAGTGCAACCAGAAACAAATAGCAAAAGACCAAAGCGAGAATAATCAAAAAGGTGGCCAATCCGGCGGCTTCCACTTCCTGCAGGCTCAACCCGGTCCAGGAAATCTGATAATCTTTGGGCAGAATTTTGCCGGCAATCTCGGCAATTTCGGCAATGGCGCTGCCGGTGCTGATTCCGGGTTTGGCCTGAGCGGTTACGGAGGCGTCGGTATATTGATTGTATCGATAAATAATTTTCGGCGAAATGCTGGTTTGTACCGAGGCAAAACTCTTCAACCGGATTAAGTCGCCGCTGCCGGACCGGACATAAAGGTTTTCAACATCGGCCACATTCTGACGATAAGGAAAGTCCGCCTGAATGATAACTTTATTTACCTGTCCGCTTAAGGTAATGTTATTAATATAACGCGAACCGAGATTGTTGGCAAGAGCGGTGAACAAGTCGGAAACCGTTATATCATAAGCCTCAAGCTTGGTCCGGTCAACATCAAGATAAACGTGCGGCGTGTCGGAAGTAAAAGTGCTGAAGGCATAGGCCACCGTCTGCGATTTGTTCAACGCAGCCAAATATTTTTCCAGCCAGCGGTAAAGTTCGGCAGGAGAAGCATTGCCGTCGGTTGACAGCAATTCCAGCGACAAACCGTCGCTTTTGCCGATGCCGGGAATTGACGGAGGGGCAAAAAAGTTAATTGCGGCCTGTTCATTATCGGCAAATTTTCGGCGCAATGCCGCGGTTATCGCTTCAATTGACAGGTTTTTGCTTTTGCGCTGCGACCATTCGTCCAGCCCGATAACGCCCAAGGCCACATTTTCGCCGCTGCCGCCCAATATCGAGTAGCCGGCAACCGAAATGAAGTATTTAACCCCTTTGATTTGCATGGACTGTTCACTGATTTGCGCCAAAAGTTCATTCGTCTGATTAATGGTCGCCGTATCTTCAAGCTGGACATTGGCAAATATAATTCCCTGATCCTCCTCCGGCAGAAATGACGTTGCGGTGTTGGCAAACAACAAACCGATAACACCGATTGTCGCCAGCGTAACGATAACCGTCACGCCGAGAAAAGACGAAAAATAGCCGACCACATTTAAATAATGCCCTTTAAACCAGTCTATAACATCATCAAACCATTTGAAAAAACCGTGCGGATTTTCCTGTTTGTCGCCCCGCAGGAAAATGGCGCAAAGCGACGGGCTGAGCGTCAGAGCGTTAAAGGCAGAGAAGACAACCGCCGTAGCAATCGTAACGGCAAACTGCTGATATATCTTTCCGGTAATACCGGCCATCAGCCCCACGGGAATAAAAATCGAAAGCAAGACGAAAGTTGTGGCAATGATTGCGCTGGCAATCTGCTGCATGGCTTTAACCGAAGCGTCATGAGCGTCCATTTTCTCATAGACCATCAGATATTGCACCCGCTCAACCACGATAATCGCATCGTCCACCACCAGGCCGATAGCCAGAATCATGGCAAACAACGTTAAAATATTAATATCAAAGCCCAAAACATAAATAACGGCAAAAGTGGCAATCAGCGATACCGGTATGGTTATCAGCGGAATCAGCGTGGTTTTCATTTTCTGGAGAAAGATGTAGGTTACCAAAACCACCAGAGAAAAAGTAATGACCAGCGTTTCAATAATGCTGGCAATCGAAGCGCGGACATAATCCGTCGAATCGTAGGCAACCTTCAGTTCCATATCTCCGGGAAAAGTTTTGCTCAGCGCTTCGATTTCCTTTTTAACATCATTCATAATCTGCAGCGAGTTGGTATTCGGCGTTTGGCTCAGACCGATAACCACCGCCGGAGCGTTGTCAAAATGGGCGTTCATGCTGTAATTGTCAGCCCCGAGTTCGATACGGGAAACGTCTTTTAAGCGAACGATACCACCGTCTTTTGAGGTAGCCACGACAATGTTTTCAAAATCTTCTACCGTGTTCAGCAGCCCTTTGGCCGTCAGAGAAAGCACCATCGGCGTATCTTTGCCGCTGGGCGCGGCGCCGATTTGCCCGATGGAAGCCTGAATGTTTTGCGAAGAAATCGCATTGGCTATCGTCGTGCTGTCAATGCCCAAGGCGGCAATTTTATCGCTGTTGAGCCAGACGCGCATGGAATACTGCGGGCCGTAAATGTCAACCGAGCCGATGCCTTTAATGCGGGAAATCGGATTTTTGATATTGGTATAGGCAAAATTGCTTAGATAGAGATCGTTATAAGTATTGTTCGGCGAACGCAGAACCAGCATACCGAGGATGTTGGACATACTGGTTTTAACGTCAACGCCTTCCTGCACCACCAAAGCCGGCAACTGTGACATCACCTGCTGCAAACGGTTCTGTACCTTAACCTGAGCAATATCAGGGTCGGTTCCGACGTCAAAGGTAATCGTCAACGTGTAGCTGCCGTTGTCATCAGAGGTTGAAGACATATAAAGCATATTCTCCACGCCGTTAATCTGATTTTCAATCGGTACGGCAACCGTATCGACCAGAACCTGCGCGCTGGCACCGGGATAAGTGGTGGAAACGACAATCTGCGGCGGCGTAATTTGCGGATATTGGGAAACCGGCAAAACAGCTATGGCCAACAGTCCGAGCAAAATCATAATAATCGAAATAACGCCGGCGAAACGCGGCTTATCAATAAAATACTGCGAAAACATCAGGCTTTCTCCCCGGCAGACGTTTTTCCGACAACATTGATTTTAATTTTGGTGGAGGCAATCTGCGGGCTGACCTTGTCCAACACCAGATAGTCCCCGGCTTTAAAGTTGTTCTGCAAAACATAATCGCCGCCTTTTTCGCCGAGAATCACCACTTTGCTCTTCTGCAGCTTATTGCCGTTAACCAGATAGACATAGTCGCCGTCGGCATCAAGGGTAACGATTTTTTTGGAAACGAGAACCACGTTGCGATAATTTTTTTCCACCAGAACGTCAACATAGGCATTTGCCACCAGAGCTTTGGACGCATTGGGGAAATCGGCATAAACGGCAATGGAATTGGTGGAGCGGTCAACCTTATTGTCGGCATATTGATAATCACCGAGAGCGTTATAAATCTTTCCGTCAGCCAGACGGAGCTTGATTTTGTCCTCGGCAAAAAGCGGACCGCTTTTCAACTCTTCAAGATAGTCCTTGTCGGTAATCGAAAAGACAACACGAATGGGATCATATTGAATTATCGTGAACAGCGGCTGTCCGCCGGGAGACACATAATCGCCCGGGGTCAGGCTCATTTCGCCGACAATGCCGGCTATCGGCGCATTTATTTCGGTATAGTCAAAATTGACTTTGGCCAGGTTATAATTGGCACGGGCCTGAGCTACGGCAGCCTGAGCACTCAGATATTTGGCCTTGGCATTGTCAAATTCGGTTTTCGACATCGCTTTAGGGCCGACCTTTTTTACCCGTTCATAATAGACCTTGGCATTGGCAAAATCTGCCCGGGCCTGCAAAATCTGCGCTTCGGCGGCATCGACCTGCGCCTTGTATTCTCCCTGTTTAATCATTAGCAACGGTTGCCCGGCTTTCACTTCTTCACCGCCGGAAACCGTGACCTTTTCAAGAAAACCGTTAATATAAGGCAAAACAGCCACTTCGTTAATCGGTGTAATATAGCCGATATATTTCTTGTCCAATGTCACGTCACCCGGTTTCAGCGCTTCAACCCGCAGCGTTGTTTCGGTTGCATTTTCCGGAGTTTGGGAATGCAGACCGCCGGCATGTTTTTCATAGAGATAATAAATGAGTATCAGCGCGATAACGATAATTACCGGCCAAAACCAACTATGCCCCTGTTCCTCTGCTTCCTGTTTATAACGCATGGTTTTAATCCCTAAACTATTTGCTTAATTCAGGGTTTTAAATAATTATCCTAATTGCGATTACAAGTATCGGCCGATGAAAGACGGAATTCTCTCGTTTAAGAGACACAACAACCAAAGATTACTTTGCGGCTTGTTCGAATTATGGGCTTTACTTTTTACGCTTTTTATTTTAAGTTGTGCATATATCGTACAAACAACCAGATTAAAAAAATAATGAAAACGATTAAATATGTTTTATTTACACCTCTGTTTTTAGCCAATATTTATATTTTATATGCCTTTCTCAGGTCGTTTTATGTGTATTACAGCGGCGGAGCTGCCAAAATATTGGCGGAAAGCAGCTTTGAGCATGCCCGGGAAGTTTATATGGGTTTTCATTGTCTGACGCTTGCCGCTTGTTTTTTTATTTTATTGTTTTCAATAAAAAAATTAAATCGATTTCCGTGTTTTTCATTCTTTCTGTCTGTATTGCCTATTGTATATTTTATCTTTGTTATCTTTATTTTTGATATCTTCTGACAATATTTAGGATAGTTTTCAGAGTGCTGGCAGCTCTTAACGGAAAGCCCATAATTTACATAATCCAAAGAGCACTTTGCGGCTTGTTCGAATTATGGGCTTTACTTTTTATGACTTTTATTTTAAGTTGTGTATATATTACACAAACAACCAGATAAAAAAATTAAGACGCAGCCGTTTTTTTCATTCAGCTTGCTGCTCATCCCAATCATCTACACCGTGGCAGATGCAATTATCGTTATCTACCAGTCTTCTGCCCTGATTTAACGGCGGGAGGGCTACTTTCCGGCGCGGGAAACAAGAGCTTCAAGAGAATAGCGGGCTTCAGCCAAATCTTCGTCTTTGCCCAGCCGATGGTTGCTGTCTTTCAGCAATTTGACAACGACTTCCGACGATTCCAAACATTTGGCGATATTCAACGCTTTTTTCGGGTCAAGGCTGGCATCTTTTTGTCCCTGTATCAGATGAACCGGACATTTAATCGGCAAGCTCCGGTTCAGCAGCATATTCTGCCGGCCGGTTTCAAACAACGCTCTGGTAAAAACATAAGTAAAATCAGCATTCACAAACTCCAGACGCCCCTCTCCGTATAATTTTTCCTTTTGTTCCGGCGTAAAAATATAAGTTTCCAAATCTGCGGTAAAATCAGGTGCGGCAGCCAGTCCCAGCACACCTTTGACTTTTTCGGGGCGTTCCAAGGCCGCCAGCAGACTCAGCCAGCCACCCAACGACGATCCGGCCAGAATAACGTCGGTTTTGACAATATCGTCAATCACTTCCAGCAGCTGCGCTTTCCAGATGTTTACGTCCGTTTCTTCATAGCGGGCCGAATCGGAACCGTGCCCGGCCAGTTCAAAGCGAAAAAAGTTCACACCGTTGGCAGCACACCACTCCATTACGTTTTCAGGTTTGCGACCCCAGCAGTCAGAATAAAGCCCGTGGATATAAACCACGGTCAGGCTGTTAGTTTTTGGTGTTTTTGCTTGGCGGAAATCAATTTTCGTTGTAAAGTTTGACTTAAATGTGTAATCGGTCATCTGACGAGCACTCCCTGATTTATCATTTTCGAGGATTGTAGCAATAAAATGTCAAATAGCAAAGAAAATTCTCCGGTCGTGTTACAAGTTCTGCCGGAGCTGGAAATGGGCGGCGTTGAGCGCGGCACGGTAGAAATCGCCACTTACATGCAGCAGCACGGAATTAAAAATTTTGTCGCCTCGCAAGGCGGACGTATGGTTTATGATTTGGAAAAGGCCAAAGTGCCGCATCTCACCCTGCCGCTGAAAAGCAAAAATATTTTCAAAATGCGGGCTAACGCCAAAAAGCTGGAACAGTTTATCCGTGACAACGGCATTAACATCGTTCATGCCCGTTCCCGTGCGCCGGCCTGGAGCGCTTATTGGGCAGCCAAACGCGCCGGCGTTCATTTTATGACGACTTTTCACGGAACCTACGGCCTCGGCCCCTGGGGCATTAAAAAGCTGTATAACCGCATTATGACATACGGGGAGCGGGTTATTGCCATTTCCGAGCATATTAAAAAGCATATCCTCGGCAACTATAAAATCGCCGAAGGGAAAATCCGGCTGGTTCACCGCTGTGTGGATATTGAAAAGTTTAATCCGGATACGGTTTCGCAAGAGCGGATTATCAAAACCGTTAAAGAATATAACATTCCGGAAGACAAACCCGTTTTGCTGCTTATCGGCCGGCTGACCAACTGGAAAGGCCAGCATTTGCTGATTGAAGCTTTGTCTTTGCTCAAACACAAAGATTTTTACTGTCTGATTGTGGGGCCGGATCAGGGCCGGGTCAAATACTCCGAATATCTGCGCGAACTGGTTAAAAAATATCATCTGGAAGGGTCGGTTGCCTTCTACGGTCAAACATCCGACGTTTCGGCGCTGATGATGGTATCAAACGTGGTTCTGTCAACGGCCATTGAGCCGGAGGCGTTCGGCCGCATTTCAATTGAGGGGCAGGCGATGGGGAAAGTCGTGGTAGCCTCAAACATCGGCGGTTCGCTGGACACGATTACCGACGGCGTTACCGGAAAGTTTTTTTACAGCAATAATCCGGCGTCTTTGGCCGAAGCCATCGACTGGGCGCTGGACTTGTCTCCCGACGAAGTGAGAAAAATCGCCAAATCGGGAATCAAAAACGTGCATGATAACTTTACCAAAGACATTATGTGCGAAAAAACTGTTGCAGTTTATAAAGAACTGCTCAATAATCAATAAGTTGACTCGGAGCAATCCGGCGTCAGCAGAAATAATAAACTAAATTAACAAAGGAATTTAACATGGTTGCGATTAAACTTCCTGACGGAAGTGTTTTAGAGATGGAAAGCGGGGTTAACGGATTTGACATCGCGAATAAGATTAGTGCAGGTTTGGCCAAGGCGGCTTTAGCTATTACAGTAAACGGCAAAACACAAGACTTAAGCACTCCTATCACTACCGACGCAACCGTGACTATCATCACCGGCAAGGATAAAGAGGGTTTACACATCTTGCGCCACAGCTGTTCGCACGTTATGGCGCAGGCGGTTAAAGAACTGTGGCCGGACGTCCAGGTTACCATCGGGCCGGCTATCGAAAACGGTTTTTATTATGACTTTGCCCGCAAAGAGCCGTTTACGACGGAAGATTTTGAAAAAATCGAGGCAAAGATGCATGAAATCGTCAAACGCGACGAGAAGCTTGAGCGCGTTGTCATGCCCCGCGAAGATGCCATTAAATTTTTTAACGACAAAGGCGAACATTACAAAGCTGAAATCATCAGCGACCTGCCGGAAGGCGAGATTATCTCGCTGTATCGTCAGGGCGACTTTACCGACCTTTGCCGCGGGCCTCACGTTCCCTCAACCGGCAAAATCGGCGATGCTTTCAAGCTGATGAAAGTTGCCGGCGCTTATTGGCGCGGCGATTCAAGCAAAGAAATGCTGCAACGTATTTATGCCACGGCCTGGGCCGACAAAAAAGACCTTAAGGCCTATCTGGAAATGCTGGAAGAAGCCGAAAAGCGCGATCACCGCAAACTCGGCAAGGAAATGGATTTGTTCCATTTTGAGCCGGAATATGCTCCGGGAGCGGTTTTCTGGCACGACAAGGGTTATAAGATTTACCGCAAGCTGATTGAATATATGCGCAACCGGCAAGAGCACAACGGCTATATAGAAATTGCCACACCGCGGATTATGGATCGCGTGCTGTGGGAGATTTCCGGCCACTGGGACAAGTACGGCGCTCATAACTATTCCGGCAAGACCGAAGACGGCAAACAATTCTGCGTTAAGCCGATGAACTGCCCGGGCGGCCTGCTGGTTTACAAACAGGGCATTAAGTCTTACCGCGACCTGCCGTTGCGCGTGGCCGAGTTCGGCATGGTCAACCGTTACGAGGCTTCCGGCTCACTGATGGGGCTGATGCGCGTTCGCGAATTTACTCAGGACGATGCACATATTTTCTGCACGCCGGAGCAAATGGAAGAAGAATGTGTCAAAACCATCAAGCTGATTTTAGACATTTACAAAGACTTCGGTTTTGAAGATGTTAAAATTTATCTTTCAACCCGACCGGACAGCATTTACCGCATCGGTTCCGACGAGATCTGGGACATTTCCGAAAAAGCTTTGGCCAATGCCCTGGAACACAACGGTTATGCTTATGAAATCAATGAAGGCGAAGGCGCTTTTTACGGTCCGAAGCTGGAATTCATTCTGCGTGACGCAATCGGCCGCGAATGGCAGTGCGGTACCGTACAAATGGATATGAACCTGCCGCAGCGTTTTGACATTTCATATATCGGCGAAGACGGTGAAAAACACCAGCCGGTTATGCTGCACCGCGCTTTGTTCGGTTCAATTGAACGTTTTCTCGGCATTTTGATTGAGAACCATGCCGGCAAGCTGCCGCTGTGGCTGTCGCCGGAACAGGTTGTGGTCTGCCCGATTGTCAGCGAGTTTGACGGTTATGCCGAAGAAGTTGCCGACAAGCTGCGCAAAGCCGGCCTGTATGCCAAAACCGATTTGCGGAACGAGAAAATCAACTATAAGGTTCGTGAACATTCTCTGGCAAAGATTCCGGTTATTGCCGTTGTCGGCGCCAAAGAAAAAGAAAACGGCACTGTTGCGGTTCGCCGCCTGGGCTCTGAAAAGCAGGAAATTATCAAACTTGATGATTTTATTGCCGCTCTGGCAGAAGAAGCGCAAATGCCGCATCTACACGAATAGCGGCCGCAGGGATATTTGCCGGGCGCTGTGCCAAATATATAAAGTTTATGGTATTCAACCAAGCTTTAGATGTCAAAAAGGAGTTCTGTCAAGAACTCCTTTTTTAAACCCCGCCGGATGAAAACGGCGGGGTTTCTTAAAGCGGAAGACCAAACCTTCATCTTATTGCTCAAAGATATCATCATTGGCCTAACCGCCGCTGCC
>MNTU01000030.1:19871-20860 GCA_001917125.1 Azospirillum sp. 47_25 | reverse complement strand
ACCATCAGCGTATCCTGTTTGAACTTAAACGAGTGGACGGCATAAGGTTTCAGTACGAAAAAGTCTCCCTCCTTTACCGTTACCGTCTCTTCTCGGCCATCTTTCGTCAGCTGAATTTCTATTTCGCCTTTTATTATGTAAAAGGCTTCTTTATTGTTTTTGTGATAATGTCCTCCGCGGAAAACTCCCGCCTTTGAGCTGGTGACGTTTATCTGTTTCCAACCTTCCCGGCAGAGCTGCGTCAATGCGCCGCGTTCATCAGCAAAACTGAAATCCGGCTTGATGAATTCTATCATATCGTCCATGATTTAAGCCTCTCTGGGAGTTAGGGTTTCGTAACCGTTGTCATTGAGGAGCTTTTCCTTTTGGGCGAGTTTCAAATCTTCGGCAACCATCTCTTTTACCAATGCCGACAAATCATATGTCGGTTTCCAGCCCAGCTGTGTTCTCGCTTTCGTGCTGTCTCCCAGCAACAATTCTACTTCCGCCGGACGGAAAAACTTCGGATCTACTTCTACCAGAACTTTCCCCGTCTTCTTATCTATACCTTTTTCGTTAACTCCTTCGCCTTGCCATGTTATCTCTATGCCAAGCTCTTTGAAGGTCATACTCACAAAGTCTCGGATGGACGTCGTCGTGCCGGTCGCCAATACGTAATCCGCCGGCTTATCCTGCTGCAATATCCGCCACATCCCCTCAACATAGTCTTTCGCATGACCCCAGTCCCGTTTGGCGCTCAGATTGCCCAAATAAAGCTTCTCCTGCATCCCCAGCGCTATCCGCGACGCCGCCATGGTGATCTTTCGCGTGACAAACGTCTCGCCGCGCCGCGGGCTCTCGTGATTAAACAATATCCCGTTCGCCGCAAAAATACCGAAACTTTCACGATAATTCACGCAAATCCAATAGGAATAAAGTTTTGCTACCGCATAGGGCGAACGCGGATAAAACGGCGTCGTTTCCTTTTGTATCGGTTCTTGTATCAAGCC
>MNTU01000030.1:0-19800 GCA_001917125.1 Azospirillum sp. 47_25 | reverse complement strand
CCCAACGCATCCGTGTCCGCCGTGTATTCCGGGCAATCCCATGAGACTTTTACATGCGACTGTGCCGCCAGGTTATAAACCTCGTCCGGCTCTATCTCTTTCATCAGACGGATCAAATTCGAACTGTCCGTCAAATCCCCGTCATGCAGCTTTACCTTTCCTGCCAGATGGTCTATCCGGCCCGTGTTGAACAACGACGAACGGCGCTTTATGCCGTGTACCTCATAGCCCTTATCCAACAGTAACTCTGCCAAATAAGAACCATCCTGTCCCGTTATCCCCGTGATCAGCGCTTTCTTCATCTCTTCTCCTCGCTTACTATATTGATTCCTAAAATTCTCAATGCTCTCCGTCCCTTTCGAGTACGCAATGTAAAAATCCAGTGACGGAGTGCTTTTAATTTTTGCCTTTGCGGAGAATGTCTCCAATTCCAAAGAAGATATGAAAATTTATTATCGACCGCCGTACAGCTCAGCAGTTTGATATATAACTTCCATGGAACGTATAATGTTTGATGTATTTTCTCTGCTTCTTTATATGAGCAATTATAATTCTTTGCTTTAATTGCTATGCTCTCTTGAGCCAGTTGCTCCGGATTGCTTCCGGACAACCCTTCCATACTGAATACAGCATATGATTGAGGTACCCTTACTGAGGTTGCTTTTGATAAAACTGCCCGCAAAATAAAATCGTAATCTGCACAAATCTCAAATTTCAATTCGTGCAAACCTATTTGCCCAAATAAACTTTTCTTAAAAAGCATTCCCTGGTGGCAGCCCGGGATATGATAAAAAACATTTCTCATATCAGTACGTTTTTCGTCTGTACTAATAATGTGACCCCCCTGTTCATAACTGACCGGCGAATAGGAAAAATCGGCCCCGGTTCGCTGCAGAAGATTCAATGAGACTGAAAGACCTTCGGGAGTGTTCAAGTAATCATCTGAATTAATAAAGCAGACATATTTCCCTAATGCTTTATCAATTCCTTTATTAAAGGCATCATAAATTCCCTTATCAGGCTCTGAATAAATTTTTATCCAGCCTTTTTTTTCATACGGGGACAAAAATTCCAATGTCCCATCGGTGGAAGCTCCATCTATAATCAGATGCTCATATTTGACATTTTTCTGAGCATGGATACTCTCTAAGCAACGTATAATTTTTTCTTTCCGGCCAGACTTCAATAAATTATATGATGCCGTGATAATACTTATATCAATCGGATCTGACATATATCAGGCTCCTTTTTTCCAGTTATCCAAAATCCAGGAGGAGGAATTGGCTTTGTTTTCGCCGCCGACACCAAAGGCCAGGCTTACGTTCAATTCCTTGCATATTGCAGATTCAGGAATGTTATCTTTGGTGTGGTCGCCGCCGTTGGCAAAAACCAAATTACAGTCTGCATATTTCTCCCGGGCGCGCCGAATGCCGTCGCTGGCCGAATTGTCATCATCATTAAATGCCAGAACGTCTATTACCCCTTTCAGGTTTTCGCAGATTACCCGACGCGTGTTGTAATTCATAAAGTTCTTGCCTTTCTTGCGGCAAAGCCACGCGTCCGAATTTAACAGCAAAATAACTCCGTCGCTCGCAGCAGCTCCCGCCTTTATCATCTCTATATGCCCCTCATGTATCGGATCAAAACCGCCGCTGACTATGTAATAAGTAGGAGAATTTTTCAGATTTTCGGATTGTGCACCAGTACTCTCAGAATGACGATACATATCAATTTTCCTTCTCTGTCATAACAAAAAACCACCCTAAAGGGCGGCAGAGTTTTAAACGGATATGTAAAGTCAACAGAACGAAACGAATGAAAATTCGTTTCGTCTCTGCGGATGCAGAAAGTTTTCTGTTGTAACAACAGACTTAAGACAGATATCCCTGCCTTATCCTTTACAAGAGCCGTTCAAAGCTCCGAACTTACTGAGTTCTGTTCCTCGGGTTTGTCCCCAGGCTTGGACTCACAATAAAGGAAGGGATTAGAAAGTTCAAGCACTATTTTGAAATTATGCCATAAAATGGAGAAAACCATACAGTCTCAACGCTTAATTGTTTAAAAGTTTTATAATTAACTTATGCTTTCAAGTTTTTCAGAGAGCTCCAGCCACAGAGACTCGCTTTCCTCAAGTTTTTGTACGATCACGGCAAGCTCTTTTTGTTTCCGGACAATTTCGGACGGCGACATGAGATTTTGAAACTGATTTTCGATATCTTCCTTTTCTTTGTTTAACTGTTCCAATTCTTTTTCCAGTTTTTTCAGGCGGCTTTGCAGCTGTTTTTTTTCCGCACGGCTGTCCTTCTCGGCAGAGGACGGCACCGGCTTTGCCGAAGTTCTGGGAGGGGCCGGCCGGTCATGCTCCAGCAATAATTTTTTATAATCCTCCAAATCTCCGTCATAGGGACGGCAGGTTCCGTTTTTAACCAGCCACAAATCATCGGCAATCAGTTCAATCAAGTGCAAATCATGCGTAATCAAAATAACCGAGCCGCCGTATTCGTTGAGCGCCTTAATCAATGCTTCCCGCCCGTCAATATCAAGGTGGTTAGTCGGTTCGTCGAGAATCAAAAGCTGCGGGGCATTATAAGTCATAGCCGCAAAAAGCAGGCGGGCTTTTTCACCGCCGGAGAGTTTGGCAATCATCGTTAAGGCTTTTTCCCGGTTAAGTCCGAAACGAGCCAGATGCGCCCTCACCTGCGCTTCCGTTTTATCAGGCAGCAGCGAAGACATAAATTCGCAGGCGGTCTGTTCCAGCGGCAGTTCTTCCGCCTGATGCTGGGCAAAATAGCCGACTTTCAGCTTGCCGGAGTACCGCATGGTCCCCCCCTGCAAAGGCAACCGTCCGGAAACGACCTTGGCCAACGTCGATTTGCCGTTACCGTTTGCACCCAGCAAGGCAATGCGGTCATTATCGACAATTTGGATATTCAAACGGCGCAAAACCGTTTTGTCGCCATAGCCGGCGCTGCCGTCTTCAATTGTCAACAGCGGCGGCGGTAAATCCTCCGGTTCGGGAAAATCAAAAACCGTAGCGGCGGGATCATTCATAAGGGTTATCGTTTCCAGCTTTTCAAGCATTTTTATCCGGCTTTGAGCCTGTTTGGCTTTGCTGGCCTTGTAACGGAAACGGTCAACAAAAGACTGCAGATGCCGGCGTTTTTCTTCCTGACGGGCTGCCTGCCGCTGCAAAACCTCTTTCTGTCGGGCGCGGGTCTGCTGAAAAGTGTCATAATTGCCGCTGTAAGTAACCAGCCGACCGCCGTCAAAATGAATGATATAGCGGCACAGCAAATTGAGAATATGGCGGTCGTGGCTGATAATCAACAAAGTGCCGCGATATTTTTCCAGATGATTTTCCAGCCAGAGCGAAGCCTCCAAATCCAAGTGGTTAGTCGGCTCATCCAGCAACAGAATGTCCGAAGGACGAAACAGCGCCGCGGCCAATGCCAGGCGCATTCGCCAGCCGCCGGAAAATTCGCTTACCGGACGCGTCAGATCTTCATGCGAGAACCCCAAACCGTGCAGAATTTCAGCAGCTCTGGCTTCGGCTGCCGCCGCGCCAATGATATTCAAACGCTCATGAATTGCCGCCAGCTCTTCACCGGAAGCCGTTTGCAGACGCTGTAGCAACTCGGCCCGCTCCCGGTCTTTTTGCAGAATAAACGCCAGAATCGGCATTGTTAATTCGTCAGGCAAAAATTCCTGCTCCACAAAAACAACATTGTAATCGCGAGGAAAAAAGACCGTCCCCTGTTCTGTTTCCAATTCGCCTTTCAAGACTCGGAATAAAGTTGACTTGCCGCAGCCGTTAGGGCCGACCAAACCGACTTTCTGCCCATCGGAAATATGGGCGGAGGCATGTTCAAGCAAAACTTTGGGGCCGATGCGGACGGTTATGTCATTAATGTCAATCATCTAATTTTATCTGATAAGAGGCCTGGCCGTATTTAACCAGTATATGTTCGGGATTCTGCCGGCGATCCAAACTCAGGGAAAAACTTTTGGCATTGCTGCGGATATTGTCATACAAATAAAAACGATAGCCGCCGCAAATATATTTTTTCCCTTTCGGCCTGTCCGTCTCCGAGCAAAAAGCGGTAATGCTGCCGATCAGCAGGTCATAACTTCCGGTCAGAGGGACGGCTTCCATACTCAGAATATAGAAAATGTCTTTGCCGTTCCGGTGTCCGATGACTATGTCATGATAGGGAAATTTATAACTGCGGCGAAACATCCACAATTTGGGAAGCATCAGATTGCTCCATTTGCCGTCGCCGCGATTATAAGTATAACTGCTGGTTTCCGGATTCAGTTTGACGTAAGCAACCAGATTCCGATAGGTATCTATCCGATAATTTTCATCTTTCAGGGTTACGGCACAGTTGTTTTTGCCGTAACAGGGTTTAACACTGGTAAAGGGAGAAAATTCCATATTGCTGTTGCGGTAAAACCGTTTCATCCGCGCATTCAGATAACGAGCGGACAAATCGTCATTCCAGCCTGCCGTCAGGGTATCATATTTCATATACTGGGTGTTTATGCAGTTTAGAACGGCATTTATATCGGAACTTATTTTACAATTGAGCGGTGCACCGTGCGGACGAATCGAAATTCCCAGATATTTTGAGCAGAAAAGCTCCGCACAAAACAAGACAAGCAGCAACAGCAATATAAAAGTCAGTTTTTTCATTCACACCTATTTCAGCTGCGTCCGATACAGCGAACGATAAACGCTGTCCTCCTTCTGCATCAGTTCGTCATGGCTGCCCATTTCCACCAGTTCGCCGTAATTTACGACGACAATTTTGTCGGCGTTGCGAACTGTGGACAGACGGTGGGCAATGATAAAGACCGTACGATCGGTCATCAGGTTGTCAATCGCCTGCTGAACGATTGCCTCCGACTTGTTATCCAGAGCGGAGGTCGCCTCGTCCAAAATAACAATCGGCGCATTTTTGATAAAGGCACGGGCAATGGCAATACGCTGTTTCTGACCGCCGGAGAGCAGAACGCCGCGCTCGCCGATTTCGGTATCCAATCCTTTATCCAGAGAAGCAATAAACTCTTCCAGGCAGGCTGATTTTACCGCACGGTCGATTTCTTCCGGCGTTGCGTCTTCCTTGCCGAGCAGAATATTCTCGCGAATCGTGCCGGCAAACAGGAAGTTATCCTGAAAAACGATGGCGATTTTATCGCGCAGCGAATCCAGCTCCAAATCACGAACGTCAACCCCGTCAATGCAGACACTGCCGGAAGTGACGTCATAAAAGCGGGGCAGCAGGTTAACCATGGTGGTTTTGCCGCCGCCGGAGTTGCCGACAAAAGCTATTGTCTGACCGACTTTAACGTTCAGACTGACGTTTTTCAGTACCGGTTTGCCGGGAACATATTCAAAACAAACATTTTTATATTCAATCGACTTACTGATTTTTTCCAACGGTTTGGCATTCGGTTTGCTGGTAATGGCGGGAACCTGTTCCAACAGCCCGAAAACGCGTTCCATTGCCATCAGCGACAGCTGGACGCTGTTGAAATTGTTGCCGATGCTTTTTATCGGATTATACAGCATAATCAACGCGGTGATAAACGAAACAAAATTACCGGCGGAAATCTGCTTGGTGACAATCAGATAGCTGCCGAGCCAGATAATCAATGCAATGCCAAGAGAAACGACAAAATGCATCAGCGGCGACATCAGTCCGGTACGCTGAATCATTTTAATCCCCAGCTTGAAAACACTGTTTAAGGTGTTGCGGAAGCGGGCCAACTGGTATTGATAAAGGTTGTAGGACGTAACAATGCGGTTGCCGTTGAAAGTTTCGTTATAGTGGGTCATTACCGCAGAACCGGAAAAGATGGTTTTATCCATCAGCCCCTTGATGCGGCGGCGCACGGTTGTCAGCGGATAGAGGGCTCCGAGCAGAACGATAATCGCCACGATTGCCAGTTCCCACGAGTTGTAAATCAAAACGCCGATAAGAGACAGTGAAGAAAAAACACGGGTCGTAAACAGTTTGAGGTTATTCAGCAGCCCGGCGCAGGCCATATCAACATCGTAATTAAAACGAAACAGAATGTCGCCGGAAGTCGATTTGTCAAAGAAGCCGGCGTCATAATGCATCAGTTTTTCAAACAAAGTGATTTTCAGTCCCTGGGAAATTTTCTGTCCGACCCAGGTATTCAGATAAGTTGCCGTATAGTTCAGCAGACTCTGCAGGCAGCTGAACAAAACAATCAGCAGCGGAATATAGGAAGTCGAAGCCGTATTTTTTTCGACCATGACAATATCCATATAAGGCTGCAGCGACCAGGCAATGACCGCATCCATCGAACCGATGGGAATTGTAATCAGGACACCGAGCAGCCCCCTTACCCAGTAAGGTTTGACATAAGGAAAGATTTTGCAATAATTACTGACGGTGTAAGTTGATTTGAATTTCTTCAGAAGTTTGGCAAACATTCTCATCTCAGTTGTGATATTAAAGTTATTCCCAACATAGAACAGAATGCCGCCTTTTGGCAAGCGGAAATAATCAAATATCTATTATTAATTGGATATCTCCAGCCCGGCAGCCAAAACAGGCGTTATGTCATAAACCTTCACAAAATCGTCCGCCGCAAACCGGCAGGCGTTGACATGGGTATTGGTACAGCGAAGGCTTTTGAACAAGCCGCTGCCTTTCAACCGTTCGACGGCTCCGTCAACAAAAACGCCGTGGGTTGCCAATATGTGGATTTCACGCGCACCGGCGGCATCATAAGCCCGGGCTGCCTGAATAACGGATTCTCCCGAACGGATCATATCGTCATATATAACCACCCGGCGTCCGGATACGTTGGCATTCAAGGCAACAACCTCCGTCTGCTCGCCGGAAAGACGCTGTTTCATAATATAAGCGCTGTCCAGCCCCAGACGGCCGCTCATTTTCTGCACCCATTTTGCCCGCCCCATGTCGGCCGTAGCCAGAACCGGGTTTTCACCGACATCGGCAATCATCTGTCTTATCAAAGGTTCGGCGGTCAGATGAATCGGACGGATGGAACCTTCAAAGTAATATTGGGTGCCGAGTGAATGCAAATCGACCATATACACGAAATTTCCGCGGGCAGAAGTCGGCAAAGAACTCAGCAGACGGGCAATATTTTTGGCTATGACGACTTCGCCGCGCCGGGAAGCCCGCTCCATGGTCGAATAGCCGAAATAAGGAATGACGATATGCAGCGAAGAGCATTGTTCCATAACCAAAGCGCTGCATATATTATACATCTCCATCACCGCGGCATCGCTGACGGTTCCGGCGACATAGACGGCCGGACTGTTGCGTATCTCCCGTGCTTCAAGGAGACGGTAATAGTTTTCCCCGTCAGGAAAGCGGGTGTGCTCGATTTTGCCGAGGCGGAAATCGATTTCCGACGGAGCCGCGGCTATTTTTTCCGCCAGAAAGGCATAAGGCCGGGAACTGAAAATATTGGCTTTGACAGGCATGGTTTTCCTCCGGTTATCTGTTCGGACAGTTAAACATATAATCTTTAATTTTCAGATAATAATAATTCTTTATATTTCGTTTGTTTTCCTTTATAGTGAGCCGGTCAAAGAAATTAAAAACTTTGAATTTTTAAATTTCTTTGGTGAATGTTACAACTTAATTCACTAAGAGGGAAAAATGAAAATACTTGTCGGCATGAGCGGCGGCGTTGATTCTTCCGCGGCGGCTCTGTTATTGAAAAAAGCCGGATATGACGTTATCGGCGCCACAATGTCCATTTGGGACAAAGCACAAAATTTTAAGAATATGACTGGGAAAGAAGGCTGTTTCAGCCCGCATGAGGAAGAGGACATTGCCGCTGCCCGGAAAGTCTGCCAAAAGCTGGATATTCCTTATCATGTTATCGACTGCACAGCGGAATATAAAAAAATCGTGCTTTCCAACTTCAAAGCCGAATATCTGGCCGGACGAACGCCGAATCCCTGCGTTTTATGCAATGCGACAATCAAATTTTCAGCCCTGCCTCTTGCCGCCCGAGCGGCCGGAATAGAATTTGACAAGTTTGCGACCGGGCACTATGCCGGTGTCCGTTTTAATCAGGAAAACGGACGTTATCAGCTTCTTTGCGGCAAAGATCCGCGTAAAGACCAGGCTTATTTTCTTTATCGTCTGTCTCAGGAACAACTGGCCGGCATTATGCTGCCGCTCGGCAGTTACACCAAAGCGGAAATCAGAGAACTGGCCAAGGAAGCCGGGCTCGAAGTCTGTGACAAACCGGACAGCCAGGACTTTTATACCGGCGATATCAATGATATTATTCAGGAAGCGCCGAGAAGCGGAAACTTTGTCAACAGCGAAGGAAAAATCCTTGGACAGCATCAGGGTTTCTGGAACTTTACCATCGGGCAGCGCCGCGGTATGGGTATTGCCGCGGAAAAACCGTTGTATGTTATTGCCCTGCATCCGGAAACCAATGAAGTCGTGCTGGGCTTTGCCGACGAGACAATGCAGCAAGGACTGATTGCCGGACGGATGAACTGGATTTCAATTTCAGCACCGGAAACGGCTTTACACTGCGAAGCCAAAATCCGTTCATCGCAGAAACCGGTCCGGGTTACGGTGACCCCGGAAGAGAACGATTGTTTCAAAGTTGAATTTGAAGATTTGCAAAAAGCTTTAACGCCCGGTCAATCCGTTGTTTTTTATCGAGACGGAACGGTTTTGGGCGGCGGTTTCATCCAATCGGTCTTTTAAACTTCTCATACCGTAACCTGTCTTGCAGCAGGTTACGGTATGAAACATTTAATCCCAAGAACTCATCATAATTTTGCGATAGCAGTCGATAACGACACGAATTTTCGGAATATCTTTGGTCAGACGGTGCGCCACCAGATAAAAAGTTACTTCCGGCGTCTCCTTAATCTCCGTCAACAGGCGGAGGCCTCCGTCATTGGCATATTGCAGCGGCAGAACCCCTATGCCTCCGCCGGCACGCAAAATTTTAATAACCGAAAAATTGGAGTTGGAGGAAAAGCAAACGCGGGGAGAACGCGCCATAATATCTTTCCACACTTTCAAATAATGGTAATGCCCGAATTTGCCGCAGACACGGTGGTTGGCAATCAAGTCCTCAATGCTCTTCGGTTCGCCGTGTTTTTTCAGATATTCGGGTGTGGCCATAAAACCGTACTTTACATTCCGGCTGGCAACGATAACCAGGTCGGAACCGGTCGGCGGCTCAAAGGTAAAGCCCAAATCGACGTCGAGCACATTGAAATTCGGCGGCTCGTAGTTAGAAATCGCATCAATGCGGATATTCGGGTATTCTTCCCAGAAAGTGCTGATGCTGTCACTCGGCAACGCGGCTGAAACTGCCAACGGAATACCGACACGGATGGTTCCCGACAGAGCATCCTTATGAGAAGCAAGGGTATCTACGCTGCGAACAACCTTTTTGATGTCAAACCCCAGATTGATAATGTTCTGAGCCTCATAAGTAAGGACACTGCCGCGGCCGTTGCTGGTTACCAGCTTGGTTCCAAGCTCCTTTTCCAAATCGCTGATATATTTATTGAGGGTATCAACGGAGAGGTTCAGGGCTTCGGCAACTTTTTTCTTGCTGTTATTTTCCGAAACAGCAACCAGCATTAGCAAGCCTTCCAGCTTTGCGATGTCTTTTTTGGTTATCATCGTCCCTCACAACAGCCGGCTAACGCCGACTCAGCAGTCTTTCTTGCATTCGGCAATATCAGGCCGCGGTATGATTAATAATCAGACTTCCCAGCTGCGGGAAAATTCTTCGTCCTTGAACAGAGAGGCCAGACCGGTAATCTGCTTTAAGCGCAGCACCTCATCGGCAGACATGCCGATGTTGCGGCAAATCCAGGCATCGCTTTTGCCCATTTCCAGCAGCTCGGCCACGATGTTGCTCATCAGGTCAACGTTATGGCTGCCGCGGGCGCGGTTGTGACGAATGGTTGAAGCCATCCGGTCGCCCAAAGGTTTGTCAATTACGACAACCGGCATTTTGCCGCCTTCACGCTCATAAATGCGCGGGCTGGTCAACATGGTGGTAAAACGGTGGAAACCGTCCACAACGATGTACTCATCCTTATCTTTGTCATAGTAGCAGACAATCGGCTGGGTGAAACCGTCTTCCCAGATAGAAATTTCCAGCAATTTCATTTCTGGAGGAGCAACACGGTTAGGGTTGTAGTCGTTGGCCTTGATTTTTTCGACCGGAATCGCCTGAACATTGTAAACAGGGCTTTTATATTCACTCATAATACTTTCCTCACAAGTTTCTGTATTTCGCCATTAATTCGCGCTCACGCTCCGCCTGTTTTTTGGTTTGGGTAAAGCCCATATATTTGCAGAGGTGATCGTTTTTCAAAATGCATACGGCCATTCGTTTCCAAGACGGAATATCGATGGTTGATTTTATATCATCGGTGTTATCCGGCGTGCCGAGAAAACGAATCTTGTCGCGGCTTTTGTTGTAACCGCTGGGACCGTTACGGCGAATCGGATAATTGCATTCTTCCAGCTCTTTCAGCGCGTCTTCGTTGACCACGCCGCCTTTTTTCCACCAAAAACGAATGGATGTTTTAAATTTATTGATATAATTCTGGCGGATGCTCTCCGGCAGGGTTGCCAGCAAAAACTTTACATAGGAACGCCAGGTGTGCCCCGGAGGCAACGTGAACTTGCGGGCGCCCAATGCCTTGGTGCTGCCGTAGATGGCTCCGAAGTTGGCCCCCTGAACCCGGCCGACAACCCGTATCCAGGTATCGGGCTCAAGCACGCGGTAAAGGTTCAGGCTATCTTTGGCGCTCTCATGATACGGACTGGCAACACGCATCTGGTTAATGGAAAGACCTGCCTTATAAAAGAGGTCGTAAATATGGTTGTAATCAAAATCAAACTTGCCGTTGGCAACCCATACATCTTTGGTTGTCCAGTCATACAACGGATAAGCGTGATAAAAATTCTCACCCATTTTGGTGTTCCATTTGCCCTCGCCGACGCTGGTTTTTTTATAGTTGGCGTAAGCCCGGTAACGGTTGAGGGATTCATCGGCGCGAATCCCCAGCAGGCAGATGGATTTTCCCTTATGCTGGCGGGCATACCATTTTCCGAATTCCGCATAGAAGTCTTCCTGCGGCATTTTGTATTTGTAAAAATCGAAGTTATGATTTTCCAGCTTAATGATATAATCCTGTTTGGGCATCGGGCGCACCCAGGCAGCCTTTTTGTCGGGATCCCAGGTGTACCAGTACATCTGGTAGTTGCTGACGGCACAGCGGGAAGCCTGCGGAATGCAAACCCAATAAGGCTCGATATCGTTTATATTGTTTTCAAACATACGGGTGACAAAATCCGTCGTTGTCTGATACTGAGCCTCAAAATCCTGATGAAAGACGCCGATTTTTTTTTGAATATTATGACGGCGTTTATAGTCCAGGACAAGATTCAACAGCAGGCCGCTGTCCTTACCGCCGGAAAAAGAGACATAGATATTCTCAAAATGCTCGAAGATATATTTTAAACGAGCCTGAGTTGCCTCATAAACATTAATATCCAAATATTTCTTCACAGTCGTAATGCCTCCTCTTTCGTTATCATATGGCATACATTTGACAGAACATTTTTTTTACGTTCCAAATTATCATTAATCAATTGTTCCAAATTGGTTTTTACCCAAAAGTCATAAATATTTATTTTGCGTGCGATTCCTTTGCTCACGACACTGTCCAGCCCCTGTACTTTACATTTATAATCGAAAGTTTGGGAAAAATATATAATATTATTGCATAACTGCATATCCAGCCCGAACTTATCAACGCCGTAAGTACAAAACATAATATCCGCTTTTCGCTCAAATTCTTTTATCGCTTTACGTTTATTAGATTTTCCGGTCAGTTCGACAAATTTAACATCGCCAAAAAACCGGCTTTCCTTAAAAAAGGTAATTTCATCCAAAAACTTAATATAAATAATAACCTTTTCGCCGCGCTCCAAAATCTGGTGTACCAGTTTCCGCAAGGCTTCAAGCTTGTTCTCCGAGAGGGTGTACATCCGCTGGAAGTTCTGGACAACATCCATAAAAGCAACTTGCTCCCGGTCCCGCAAAAAGAGACTCTTTTCGTCATTATAACTTTTTTCTTCCTGCGGTGTCAGTTCAAAATAATGGTTCCTGTGGGTAATTTCGTATTTGTCCCCGAAATCAAACCCCAAAACATAAGGTTTGACAAGCTCAAACAGGCGGGCTTCGTCTTCAGGACGCGACCAATGTTTCATAACCAGATAGTTGCTGTAGCAGAACGGCATGAAGATGTGGCCGAATTGATTCTCGTTCATCCGCAGGATTTTAGTGTCTAAAAACTCTATCTGCGAATATAAATCAATTAATCCTTGTGTCAACGGAATACTGCTCAATATTAAGCGGTAACTGAATTTTGAGCTCAGAGACAGCAGGCGCTGCGTCCGTCCCGCCTCGGTATTTTTTATGGTGATGCTTTCATCGACCACGCAGAAAATCTTAAAGTTGTGGATTAAATTATACAACTCCAGATATTTTTCATCCGAAATCGATACGCTTTCTATCGAATAATAGTACATCCGGTGACGGAACGTCCGGTTGTTCTTTTTGATTTCGTTCATATAGGAACGCGTGGACAGAAATCCCGAAGGCGCAATCCATATCACGAAGTCAACCTCGTTCAGCTTTTCTTCCACCAGAGACAACGCCAGCTGTATTTTTTTGGCAACCTGATTTATAAACAAGACACCGGCTTTGAGTTCGCTCAGCTTTTGGTGAGCCTTTTGCAGAACGTCTTCCTGCAGCACGTCTTCATAATCCATATCGTCTTCCCGCATTTAATATTATCATCCCCTAATATATAATAATCGATTTAAGAGTTCCACCTCTCTTGCTAAGGTTGCGAATAAAAAATCTCATTATTTTTGGCACGAATATTGCATATAAAACAAATAAGTTTATGGAAAAATTTTGAGGTTTTGTGATTATGAACACCGTTTTGTTTAAGAAATCAGCCGTTTTCAGCATTATCGGAGCTGTTTTTCTGCTCGCGGGCGGACAGGCTGCGGCCAGTTCCCGCATAAAAGATATTGCCGATTTTGAAGGCGTCAGAGAGAACCAGCTGGTCGGTTACGGCCTGGTTGTGGGCTTAAACGGCACCGGTGACAACATAAAATCCATCAATTTTGCCAAAGAGAGCCTGATCAGCATGCTTGACCAGCTTGGCATCAACGCCCGCGACGGTCAGCTTAAATCCAAAAACATTGCTGCCGTCATGGTCACGGCCAGCCTGCCGCCCTTTGCCCGCCAAGGTAGCCGGATTGACGTTATGGTCAGCGCCATGGGCGATGCCAAATCCCTGCAGGGAGGCACTTTGATTGCCACGCCGCTAAGCGGCGCCAACGGCGAAGTTTATGCCGTGGCCCAGGGACAGATTGCCACCGGAAGCGTTTCGGCACAGGGCAATAATGCCTCGGTCACCCGCGGGGTTCCCACTTCGGGGCGAATCGCCAACGGCGCGATTATTGAAAATGAAATCGACTTTGCTCTGGACAGCCTGAAGAATATCCGCATTGCCCTGCGCAATCCCGATTTTACCACCGCGCGCCGGATTTCCGACGCCATTAACGCAATGCTCGGACAGCCGGCTTCCAAAGCTTTGGATCCGGCCACCGTCGATTTGCAAATTCCGCAGGAATATGAGGACAAGGTGGTCGATTTGATGACCAAAGTCGAACAGCTGCAGGTTCAGCCCGATCAGCTGGCCAAGGTGGTGATTGACGAAAGTTCGGGCATTATTGTCATCGGCAAGGATGTCAAAATCAACAGGCTGGCCATTGCCCAAGGCAACCTGACCATCAAAATCTCGGAAATTCCGATGGTTTCCCAGCCCCTGCCTTTCAGTAACGGAACGACCATTACGCAAAACGTTACCGCAATTGACGTTAACGAAGAAGTCAACAGCAGGCTGAGCGTTCTGGACACCGGCGTTAATCTGCAGGAACTGGTTGACGGCTTAAATGCCCTCGGCGTTACCCCGCGCGATTTAATCAGTATTCTGCAGGCCGTAAAAGCCAGCGGCGCCCTGCAGGCGGATATTGAGGTGATTTAGAATGGAACTGAGCAATGCGAACATAACCGGTTTTGACGCCGCGGCTATTGCCCTGAACAGGAAGCCCAACACTTCCCTGAACGGAACAAAAGCCATGAGCAAAGAAGAAGCCCGAGCTGCCGCTCAGGACTTTGAAGCCTTTTTCCTGAGCAAAATGGCCGAAACCATGTTTGAAGGCATTTCCACCGACGGCATGTTCGGCGGCGGTCATGCCGAAAAAGTTTACCGCTCCCTGCTGGTTAACGAATACGGCAAGGCAATGGCAAAAAACGGCTCGGTCGGCGTGGCCGATGAGGTTATGCGCTCGATTTTGGAAATGCAGGAAATGGAAAGCCAGGGCTTTATCAACGGACAAAGCGCAAAATAAGAGGTGTGAAATGGAACAGGCAGAACAACAGACGGAGATGCAGAAGAAAATCAGCGATTATCAGGAAATCCTTCTGACTTTCGCCGAATTGCTGCAGGAAGAAAACCAGGCTCTGCGCGATTATAACGTTGTCAGAGTCAGCGAGATGTATGAGCAGAAAGCCCAGATTGTTTCAGTTTACAGAAATCTGGTGGCTTATTTTATCAAAAACCAGCATGCCCTGGCCTCCATGGACGACGAGGCCAAAGCTACGCTGAAGCAAAATTCCCTCAAGCTGGACGAACTGCTGCGGGAAAACGACTTATTATTAAAAACCAGAATGGAAACCAGCAAATCGGTTATCGGTTCGATTGTTAACGTCGCCAAGATGACGAGCAAGTCCAACTCGACGTCTTACGGAGCCCAAGGGCAGTTTAACCAGCCGGACAATCAACATAGCGCGATAGCGGTCAACAGAACATTATAGGAGTTGGAATCATGGTTATGTTATCAGGCTTACAGACCTCTTTGAGCGGCATGAAGGTTGCCCAGAACCAGATGGATATCGTCGGGCGCAACCTGGCCAATATCGACACGGTCGGCTACACCCGCAAAACCGCGGCTCAGAAAAATCTCGTTCTGGGCGGATACAGCGCCGGCGTTCAGCTGGGAGATATTACCCGCACCGTTAACGAAGGTCTGCTAAAAAGTTATCTGGCCTCCAACAGCCAGACCGGGAATCTTAATGCCAAGAACCAGTTTCTGGGCAAAACGGAAACATTGCTGGGAACTCCGTCCGGCAACAATTCCATTGCCGCCAATGTCGGCGATCTGCAATCGGCTTTTGAAACTTTCGCTTCTGACGTTACCTCATCTTCGGGGCGCTATAATCTGTTGAACAACGCCAATACGGTCGCTTCCCGCCTTAATTCCCTGACGACGGAAATTCAAAAACTGCGCGGCGATGCCGATTTGAGCATCAGTGAAGCCTGCGACCAGATTAACGACCTGCTGGACGACCTGCAGAACCTCAATGACCAGATTGTCAAATACAAGGTTTTGGGATATGACGGCGTGGCAGATTTGGAAGACCAGCGCGACCAGGCTCTGCGTGATTTGAGCGGACTGATAGACATTTCCTATTTCAAGCGGGAAAGCGGCGAAATCGTTATTCAGACGACCGGCGGCGTTACGCTGCTGGACCGCTATCCGCACAAGCTGTCGCACAGTGCCGTTGCACAGGCCAGTCCGACCACCTCTTATGCCGGCGGCGGCATCGGCGGCATTTATGTTGACGGCGAAGACATCACCAATAATATTAAAGACGGCGAACTCAAGGGGCTGATTGACATTCGCGACAACCAGCTGACCTCGCTGCAGACCCAGCTGAACGAACTGGCGGCCACAATGAAAGACGCCATCAACCAGGTTCACAACCGCGGAACGTCTTATCCGAACGCACCGTCGGAACTCACCGGCAGCCGAACCTTTATTGACCCGGCCAATCAGAATATTCAGATTTCCAACGGCGATGTCAGACTGACAATTTTTGACTCCGAGGGCAAGCAGGTTGCGACAACGACTTTGCTGGCAGGATTGGGTTTTCCCGACGGCGGGGGCAGCGTTTCCGATATGGTGGGACTGGTCAATGACTGGCTGACCTCTCCGGACGGGGCAAACCTGCCGCAGGCTTATGCCGAAATCAATGATGACGGAAAGCTGGTTATCAACACCGGAGACAGCAACTATTCGTTCTCGATTATGGACGAAGCCTCTTCCACCGCCGGCAGCGACCAGCAGGACGTTACGATTAAATTCGACGTTAACGGCGACGGCGCTTATGACCGGACGATGGAAGGTTTTTCCTACTTCTTCGGAATGAATGATTTTTTCCAGACCACCAAAAACGAACACATTTATGATTCAAAAGTGTTGAATAAGAACGCCAATCTCGGGGTTCAGGAAAAAATTACCATCAATTTCGCCACCGGCAACAATCCGTCTTTGGGTTCAATCAACATTTACCCGAACGAGAGCCTGCAGGATATCGTCAACAAAATCAACAATGACCCGAAGCTGAACAGTCAGATTAAGGCTTCGCTGGTTCCCAACGGCAACGGTTATGTTCTGCAGATTAACAACACTTCGGGCGAACAGCTGGAAATCAGCGAAGCAATCAACCAGACCACGGGGCGGACAACCGGTTTTCTGGAAAGAATCGGCATGCATCCGTCCAATTCGGATGCCGCAGGGTCACTGAGCGTGCGTGAAGACCTGCTGACCAATCCGTCAGGCATTTCTTCCGGCACGCCGGAATTCAACTCCAATTCCGGCGAATATCAGTTGAATCCGGCCGCCAACGACATTGCCAACGCGATGGCCAAGGTCTTTACCGATGCGCAAGACTTTGGCCAGGCCGGAAGTCTGGCGCAGACCAGCACGACACTGGCCAATTATGCGGCAACTTTTGTCGGCGCCGTGGCAACGGAAACCAACAGCGCAACCTCGGCATTGAATTATCAGCAGGAGCTGACTAACTCCATTTCCCTGAAGGAAGCGACGCTCAGCGGCGTTGACCGTGACGAAGAGCTGGCTCAGCTGATTATCTTCCAGCAGAGTTATGCCGCCTGCGCCCAAACATTTACCGCGTCTAAAGAAATGTTAGACATGCTTTTGAATATGGTTAACTAGGAGGACTGAAAAATGCGCGTACCTACTTATGCAACTTATCTGAATATGACCAATGCAACGATTGCCAACAAAAATCTGGTCGATCTTTACAGCTTTCAGTCCATTACCGGTCTTAAGGCTCAGAACTATTCCGGCTACGGCATGAGCGCCTCCAGCATCGTTTCTCTGGAAGCGACGCTCGGCGTTACCAGCACGTTTATGGAAAACAATAAAATTACCGAAGTCGAAATCAAAACGATGAACACGTCGATGGAAGCGATTCAGGATGCGATTAACGACTTCAAAAGCGCCCTGACCAGTTTCAGCGGCATTACCGGCAACGGCGGCGAAGGCACCACCATTACCGACAATACCGGCGGCAAGCTGACCTTTACCAGCAACGATCCCGACGATTATATCGGCAAAAGCATCATTATCGACGGTACCGAATATAAGTTTGCCAACAACAGCAACGGCAATAATATTGACATCAGCGGCGCCACAACGGCCGAAGAGATTATGACGGCTCTGAAAGACAAATTGCCCGCCAACGCCGATTATGACTTTGACGGCACAACGTTTACTTATCCGCTGGGTACGGTTGACAACAATTCCACAATTATCAAGGCCAACGGCGTAACGACCGGTTCGCCGGTGACCACCACTATCGGCGGCAGCAGTCTTACTCCCGATTATACCGGCGGCGAACTGACTTTTACCAATGACAATGTGGCCGATTATCTGGGACAGACGATTACCATTAACGGTGTTCAATATACCTTTGCCAATGACGGCAACGGCAATAATATTGACATCAGCGGTGCTGCAAATGCCGAAGACGTAATGAATGCTCTGAAGGATAAGCTGCCCGCCAATGCCGATTTTAAATTTGAAGGCAACAAATTCACTTTCCCGCTTTATACGATTAACGGCACTTCAAGCGTCTTGAACGTAGACGGCGTGGAAACCGGCGAGCCTTATACCATGAGCCCGGATCAGGCCCGGGAATTGAGACAGCTGCAAAACAGCGCCTTTTCGGCTTTGAAAATGCTGGTTGACAGTCTGAATACTTTCGCCAACGGCAAATATCTGTTCGGCGGCGGTGTTTCCAGCCAGGCTCCGGTCGATTTTCCGTTTTCGACTTTGGACGAATTTCAAGCCTATTATGACGGTTTGAATATTCAATACCCGAGCAACAGCAGCGCTGACCTCTCTAACTTTTCGGTCAACGCGAGCAACACGGGAGATATTTCGCTTAAACTGAACGGAAACAACACCAATCAGGGCACCATTACGGCAGAAAAAGCCGGCGGTTTTCTGAAACCGGCAATTACTGCCAATGACAAGACAACCGGCACACTGACGTTCAACAGCGACAAAAACACAATGAACGCCACCGAATACGGCGCCTTTAACACGCTCAGCGCGGGAGACACTGTTGTCATCGGCGGCGATGCTGCCGGCGGCAATGCCAAGGCCTATATTGTCAAATCGGTTTCCGCCGACGGCAAAACCGTTACTTTTGAAGAATCGACTCCGGTAGTTACCGACGATGTGATTACGCCGGACAATGACGTCACTTTCAGCAAATCGTTCCCGGTCGGTTCGGTGATTAATATGGACGGCTTTAAGAACAACAACATTGCCGGCCAGGTTCAGGTTACCGGTATCAGTGACGACGGAACCGAATTATATGTTACGGTTGACCCGTCGCGCTTTCCGACCACGACGATTGCCGCTTCCAGCTCATGGAGCCTTTCGAGCGAATCTTATTATAAAGGCGGCGATCTGACTTCGGAAAAACGCATTTCCGAAAACCAGTCCATCAGTTTTGACGTTAATGCCAATGACCCGGCCTTTGAAAAATTATTCAGAGCATTGGGAATGATTGCACAGGGCAATCTTGTAGATACCCGCAATCCGGCTGACGACATTACCGGAACCATTTCTTCGGAAAATCCGATTGATCGCGTCAACGAAGCATTGGATCTGATTTCCGACGCATTGTTTAATGCCAGTGAAAATGCCAATGTTAAAAATGCCGACATTTATACAATCTCGGCCAAAATAAACTCAAATTACGTTGTTTTGAACCAGACCATGGAAAACCAGACAACAATCAAGGCCAATCTGGAGAACAACATCTCTTCCCTGAAAGATGTTGACAAAACCGAGGCGGCAACCAAACTGCTGCTGGCTTCGCAGAATCTGGAAGCATCTTATGCCGTTTTGCAACAGGCCATGAGTTTGAGTTTGCTTGATTATATCAAATAAGCCGACGGTTTGCTCAAAAAAGCCCCTCGTTTGAGGGGCTTTTTATTATTTCCTCTTTTGTGCCTAATATTTCACTACCGGACGAACGTATATGTTATTGTAGCTCTTACTGTAGCTGCCCCTGAAACCGCTATGCACGTTCAATATCCACGCATAGTCACTAGAAAACTCGGTAGAGGACCAGTAATAACTTTCCGTCAAGGTTGTGGCTCCCGAGCTGGCTGTCAAACTCAGCGAGGCATTTACATAACTCTTCGCGTCATACAACGTGATCAAATCCCTCATACTCGGCAAAAACCACTTCGTTTTCTTACAGAAATCCTTGCTGCACCCGCTCGGTTCATAACTGTTGGTTGCTGTCGCAGCC
>MNTU01000029.1 GCA_001917125.1 Azospirillum sp. 47_25 | reverse complement strand
CGGAAACAAGGCATAAGGCAATGCCGACGGGAAGTACATTCATAATACACCTCATACATATAACTAGACCAAAGCTTGACTCTTACTTTATCAGATTCGGCAATCAATGTCAATACAGTATGGGCAATGAGGTTTATTGAGACTAACGAAACTAAATATTTGGATATAAAAAAAAGCCCCTCCAAAGAGGGGCTTTCAAATAATAATTATTTGTTTGCCAGTTTAGCCGGTTCATTTTGTGCAAACATGGTTTTATATGTTTGTTTCAATTCGGCAACCTGCTGCTTGAATTTTTTCAGATTGTTTCCTTTCAGGTTTTCACCGGCGGCGGCTTTAATTGATAACGGATTAACGCGGCGGCCGTTTTTAACCACTTCGTAATGGAGGTGAGGGCCGGTAGAACGCCCGGTGCTGCCGACATATCCGATAACTTGTCCCTGTTTTACCCGCACGCCCGGACGAATCCCTTTGGCAAAACCTTTCATGTGACCGTAAGCTGTTGAATATTCGGAGTTGTGGCGGATTTTAATATAGTTGCCATAACTGCCGTTGTATTTGGCAACCAAAACCACTCCGTCACCGCCGGCATAAATTGCGGTTCCCTTGGGGGCAGCATAATCAACACCCCAGTGGACAATCGTTCTTTTCAAAATCGGGTGTCTTCTTTTGCCGAACGGCGACGAAATACGAGCCTTTTGAAAAGCCAGCGGTTTGCGGTGCAGCGTCCGTTTCATTGCCAGGCCTTTTTCGTTATAGTAGTCAACATTTCCGTTCTTGTCGGTAAAGCGGTAAAGTTCAAGCTTGTTGCGGCGCAAAATCAATCCGGCATATAGAATATTCCCGGTTTTGACGACTTCTCCGCTGGGCGTAATATGATTTTCATAAATAACTTCAAATTTATCACCGCTGCGAACATCGCGCCGGAAGTCAACCGCCTGACCGAAAATATTGCTGAACTTGGCTACAATTTTGCCGGGAATGCCTTGTTTGCGCATGGAAACCGACAGCGAACCGCTGATTGTACCGGAAGCGCTGTTAACTTCTTCAATAAGTTCATCTTTTTCCGCTTTGGCAATATATTCTTTCTGGTCGTTCTTTTCCAGAATGTAACGGTGTCCCGCTTTCGGCTCGATAACGATGCTTTCCAGTGAAAGCATTTGGTTGGTTTCCTGATCCTCAATGACGGTTACGGCCAGTTTTTGCCCGATTTTTAAATTTGCCGGATCATAAACTTTTTTAAGCTTTAAATAAAGGCTGTGAGCATCGTTGTATTCCATGCCCAAGCCGGTCAGCAGACTGATAAAAGTGTCTCCTTTAGAAACGGTAAGCTCTTTTTCAATGGTTTTTTCTTTTTCCTTAACGGTAACCATTTCATACAGAGATTTAATGTTGTCAATGGACTTCTCCGGATATATTGTCGGTACGGATGCTTGTTCGGTGCTGCTGTCCAGCGCGTTTTCCAGCATAATATAATTGATGGAATCTGTCGGAGCGATTGACGCATTAACGTCATTGTTATTGGTAAGCGACAAAATAAAAGCCACGCCGATTGCTGCGGCATAGCCGACGGCAATTACCTTATGCCTGTTGCGTCCTTTCATTCCCAGCCGGATATAACGAAAACGGTTGATGTTAACTTTGATGTATTTGGCAATCCTTTTAACATCAATGTTTTTATATTCTTGGAATAAATTCATTAGTTTAACCACACGCAAATTAACACTGATTCCGAACTTCCAAAGCCGGAACAATTGAAAGAAATATATTGTATTATATCAAAAACGCCAATCTTTTTCTAGTTCTAATGTGTATAAGTCCGTATATAAAACAAAGGGCTATAAAATATTTTGCATAAATTGAAAAAAAGTGCTTGCTTTTATTTTTTTTGTTGTTTATAAGAGAAAACGTCCCTTGGGGGTGTAGCTCAGCTGGTTAGAGCGCCTGCCTGTCACGCAGGAGGTCGCGGGTTCGAGCCCCGTCACTCCCGCCATTAAAAAAGCCGTCTTTGAGACGGCTTTTTTAGTTTAAACAATTTAAGGGCTCGAACCCCTCGGGGCTGGAGGAATAAGAAATGCCAGAGTAGTGGCATTTCTTAAACGACAGGTGAAGTTTTGTTAAAGTGTGATTAAGCGATAGCGCAGAGAGCGCTTGTTACAAAACAAACTCCCGAGCAGCCACAGCTGCGTAGCCCCGTCACTCCCGCCATTAAAAAAGCCCGCCTGGTGCGGGCTTTTTTAATGGCTTGGATGTCGAGTTTGAAACAGCGGCCTCGGTCGCGGGCTCAAGGATAAAAACAACCGCTGCTCCGGTTGTTTTTACCGCAAGAGGCGAAGTTTTGTTAGCTTTGAGAGCCGTTGTAAAACGGCGAAGCAAAGCTTAAAAAACGAGTGTCCGAAGCGCAGTTGTCTGGCGCAATGCAATTGGCGCCGGCCTTACGAAGCAAGCAGAGCCCCTCAATAAAATTTTTAACCGCCCGCCTAATGCGGGCTTTTTTAGTTTAAATAATTTAAGGGCTCGAACCCCTCGGGGCTGGAATAAGACATATGGCAAATAACAACGCAGTTATAATGACGCGTATTGTATTTGCTTAACGAAATTAAGAGTAAAAAGCGGAAAATAATCAACCGCCGAATTTAATATTGCCTATTCAAAAAACTCAATTCCGGTTTCATTAATGGTGGGCCAGAGATCGCCCTCTTTGCCGCGAAGAACGCCCAGAAAAATGCGGGTTTTCCGGGTGATGCCGAAAATTCGTTTCAAATCGGGAAAATATTTGCGGACATAGAAATAATTTTCCGGTTTTAATTCCCAGCAGGAACCTTCTTCAACATCCTCCCGCTGATAGATGACCAGTTTGTTGTCAAGAAAATAACCGCGGGGATAATTCTCCAGAACATATTTGACCTGTTCGTCGTCCAGACCGCAGCGGGAAAGAATTTCTCGGTGGGAGAAAGGCTGCCCGGTTTCTCCGAGAATAAGCCCCGTTTCGGGAATAATGATAAACGGACGGCGTTGTTTGTGATAGTTAATGACAGTCTGATTCATGGTATGCCTTTCTGAAAAGTAACGGTTTAAGTCTATCACAGTCTGATAAGGTTGCAACCTTAAATTTTGCCGCATGGCTTTCGGGATTAAGCAGCCGGATATAAAATAGTAGATTTTTAAGAAAGATATGTTTATATTGAAAGCAAAGGAAAAGAAAAATGGCTCAGACAAGCAGAAATTTCGGCATTATCAACAAGCTTAAAAACATTGTTCGCAAAACCGGACATGTTTTCTTCCGCAGCGGACGGGATAAGGGAATAACCGAAGCCATCGCCCGAAAGATTCAGAAATCGGCTTATGAATCGCTTCATACCAAGCGTAAAGAAACTTTTACGCCTCCCTATAAGGAAATTGCCGAACAGCTTCAGGTTGCCGATGACATGATTTACAAGGCCGCCGTCTTTCGCTTGTCGCGCATTGCTGCAAATGAAGACCGTCTGGCCGCCGATATTCTGAGCATTCTTGAAGAAGAGCTTTCCCGGATGGATCGCAGCCGGGAGCAGTTGGATTATGTTCGCGATAAAATGTCTTATATCAAAAAGATTCGAAATTCAAAACCATGATTAACGAGAAAAAAATTCCCGACGAAATTCAGCCGGCCAAACCGAACTGGCGCCGCCGTCTGCTGATTTCGGCTCTGAAATCGCCAATCAGCACGATTCTGATTCTTGCCTTTTTATATTTTGCTTTCCAGGCTTATGTGCTGCAGCTCAGCCCGACGGTTAATAAGTTTTATATGTTCGGCGTTTTGTTTCTGTGGGTATTCTGGTATGTGGCCAAAAATGTCTTTAAAGTCATTCTGCTGGCGGTTGCCGTTGCTTACGGCGCCTATACCTATCACACTTATTCAACCGGAGAAATCGCCCGGTGCGAGTTGTCCGGCGGCACTTGGAACGAAGAAATCGGAAAATGCGAAGAAAAAACCGGATTTTGGGCCGGAGTAATGAAACGTTTTCAGGATTTGGGCACTTATGCCCGGGAAGATGAAAAGAAAAAGGCTCCGCAGTAGGAGCCTTTTTCTTTTGAACCGAAGTTATTCAACCGTAACCGATTTGGCCAAATTGCGCGGCTGGTCAACTTCGCGCCCCAGACTGTCGGCAATATAATAAGCCAGCAGCTGCAGCGGAATATTCGCCAACAGCGGAAAAGTCGTTTCGTTCGTGTCGGGAATATTGAGACGATAGTCAAACAGTCCCGGCGCAATATCTGCTTTTTCGGAAACGACGGCCGCCAGCAGCGCGTTGCGGGCTTTGGCCTCCTCACAGTTGGAAATCATTTTGGGCAGGGTAATACCCGGGCCGAGAACCGCCATCACCGGCATATTTTCGTCAAGCAGGGCAATCGGTCCGTGTTTGAGTTCGCCGGCGGCATAACCGTTGGCGTTGATATAGCTGATTTCTTTCAGTTTCAAAGCACCTTCCAGAGCGCTGGCAAGATTGATGCCCCGTCCGATATAAACCATGTCGCTGAAGTTTTTCAGCTTATCGGCAACCGATTTGACCGCCGCGGCATTGCTGAGAATTTCTTCCATTTTGGCCGGCAGTTCGCATAAATCCTGCTTGAGTGCCGCCAATTGTTCTGCCGGCAGAGAATTTTTCTGCTCCGCCAGATACAGGCCGACCCAGTAAAGAGCTGCCAGCTGAGCCGTGTAGGATTTGGTTGCCGCCACACTGACCTCAATGCCTGCTTTCAGCGGAACCACGCAGTCTGCCTGACGGACAATGCTCGAATCTTCCCGGTTGGTGAAAATTAAAATCTGTGCCCCTTTGGCTCTGGCCTGCTTAACTGCGGTAATTGTGTCTGCCGTTTCGCCGGATTGCGAAATGCCGATGACCAGAGAGTGTTCGTTGGTGATATTTTCACGGTAAATATATTCGCTGGCCGCTTCGACCTGAACCGGAATTTTCAGCCAGGCTTCCCAGAGAAATTTGGCAAACATGGCCGCGTGCAGCGAGGTGCCGCAGGCAATGATGTTTACTGACTGAATCTTGTTCAAATCAAGCAGGCAGCCGTCTTTGCCCCAGAGAACCGGTTCATTGGCATCGGGAAGATGTTCCTGAACCATCCGCCGGATAATGACCGGCTGCTCGTTGATTTCTTTCAGCATAAAATGTTTATAGCCGCCGCGGCTGATAACCTCGGGATTAAATTCAATCGCTTCTATCGGCTTGATGATTGTTTCGCCGTTCAGATTTTTAACTTCAACGGCATTCTGGCGGACAACGGCCAGTTCGCCGTCATTCAGGTGAATAATGTTGCGGACTTTGCCGATAATGGCCGGAATGTCGCTGGCGATATAGTTCTCGTCTTTGCCCAGACCGATAATCAGCGGTGCGTTTTTCCGCACGGCAATAATTTTGTCCGGTTCGTCCTGGTGCATAATGCAGAAGGCAAATGCGCCTTCCAGACGTTTAACGCCGGCCATAACCGCCTCTTCCAGCGAATGACATTTTTTATATTCACGGTCAATCAGGTGAACCGCCGTTTCGGTATCCGTTTCGGAATGAAAACGAAAACCTTCGCTTTCCAATTCGTGTCTCAGGCTTTTGTAATTTTCAATAATGCCGTTGTGAACCAAAACCAGCTTGCCGTCATTGGAAAGGTGAGGGTGGGCGTTCTCGATTGTGGCTTTGCCGTGGGTGGCCCAGCGGATATGCCCGATTCCCAAATGGGTGTTTTTCAGCTTGGAGGAATTTTCCGCCAGCACGGTTGACAGATTGTTCAGTTTTCCCTTGGCTTTGAAAACATCAATCGCGTTATTGTCGTTCAGGGCAATTCCCGCCGAATCATAACCGCGGTATTCCAAATTTTTCAGTCCGTTGAGCAGAGTTTCCGCCACGGCGTTGTTTCCGATATATCCGACTAATCCGCACATATTTTCCTCTCCTTATTTAACATATCCGATTTTGCGCAGTGTATTTAAAACATTTTCTTTGTTGCGTTTTTTGATGGGGCGTATCGGGCGTCCGGCATAAACAGTCCAGGGCTCGAATTTGTAGTTGGACGGCACAAAACTGAGAGCGCCGATGCTGACGCCTTCCGGAATGTCGTTGTTCGGCATAATGACCGAATTGGTTCCGACGCCGGTGTATTTTCCCAGCGTGACGTTGCCCTGAATTTCCTTTACTTCAGGTACGGAGTGGGTAACCAGTTCATTGACATAGTCGTTGCTGCTCAGCCAAACTTTAACCCCGGCGGCCAGGCTGGAACATTCTCCCATTTTGAAAGTATATTTTCCGTCGCCGCCGGCAATATAGGTGCCCGGGGCAATTTCACAGTCAGAGCCGATGTCGCAGGCCGAAGAAATCCGGCAGAAGTCGGAGATTCGGACATTGTCTCCGATAGTCATCAGGTCCGGCTTTTTGATAATGACATATTCGCCGAGGGTAAAATTCTTTCCGTGTTTCATATTTCTGGTTTCCCTTTCTGAAATGAATTAACTGATTTTATCTTCACGGAAAGATTTGCAAAAAACAAACAAATTAAAATTACAAATTGTTTCGTCGGCGGAGTGTTTGTAATATTTCGTAATATTACAAAAAAAATAAAGGCGGAGACTTTATCGAAAAATGAATCTCCGCTTTGTTTTCGGGCAATGAAAGGTATAATTTACGGTAACATTCCGTTACCGGATGTCCTGCGTATGCTCCAGAATATTTAAATGAACCTGTGCATTTTGAATCTGCCGGTTTCTCTTGCCGATGATTTCCTTAAACAAGGCAGCTTCGGCTGCATTAAAACTGTCGGCTCCCGGTTCGGCCGGTCGGTCGGCACTGGAAATGACCGTGCCGTAATAAGCAATGCCTTTGCCTGCCGCCGCTTCAGCCGTTCGGGCAATGAGGGCAAAATTAACCGGCGCATTGTCCGTTTCCGGATAATCTGCTGCCAATGCGTTAATGCGACTGGCGGCCTCCGGGTAATATGCGGCAATATTTTCGGCGCTTTTTTTCAAAGTCTGAACCGCATATTTCCGGCATTCCGCCAAAGCCTTGGCCACTTCGGGCATACTGTCTTGAGGCATATCGCCCCGACACAGGGCTTCCAGCCTGTCATCGTGCATTTGGCTGAGGTTTATTTGTTTTTCGTTGTTTTGATAGGCGCAAAGGAAATCGGCAATTTGCTCCGTTCGCTGAATGCTGGTGGCGAACGGCTTGTTCAAAAACTCTTTGGCTTCTTTCGGCATGCCGTCCGGGCCGATACCGATAACGGTTCCTTTCAGGTCTTTTCTGCCTTCGCTTAAGTGGGATAAAATCCGGGCGGCGGCCTGTGCTTCCAAAAGTTCGTCTTTAGCCTGGCGGGGAACATAGTCCAGATAAGTCAGTAAATCGCCCGAACAGGGAAGTCCGGCAGGAACGGCATTTTTTTGCTTGATGTATTTTTCAACGGCGTTTTCCCTTGCGGTTGCGGAAACCTGTTTCAGCTCTTGCCGCAGCCAGTCTTGTTTTTGCTCCCGGCTGTCGCGTGATTTGATTTTATCGGCAATACGGCGAATATTATCGGCGGTAGGGTCGTTTTCATAAACCGCCGTCATTCCGGCAAAAAAGCTTTTGACCTCTTCCGGCGTTTCGCAGAATTTTTCTACCAGAGACATGGTCGGAAGCTGTAAATCGATAAGCGTTTGCTGCGTAATTTCAGACATCTGTATCCTCCTTGAAAGCTGCAGCCAGTATAATGAATAATTTCGGTTTTGTCAAATTTCGCAATAAAAAAGGCTCTTCCGATCCGGAAAGAGCCTTTGATTGGCAAAAGCGGCTGTTATTTGGCCGGTTTGTTCGGCATAACTTTACCGTCCAGCGAATATTTTTCAACTTTGGCGCCGTTATTCAAATCATTAAAGATTTTGGCGACTTCCTGCTGGGTCAGCATGCCTTCAATCTGTTGGCGCAGATCTTTTAACGGCAGCGGTTTGCTGTCGCGGACATCGTCAACCGAAACAACGTGATAACCGAACTGGGTTTTGACCGGAGCCTGCGAAACCTGTCCTTTTTTCATGGCAAAGACGGCTTTGCCGAACTCGGGAACCATCATCTCTTCGGTGAAATAGCCCAGGTCAACCGCTTTGTCTTTGGAATATTTCTTGGCCAACTCGTCAAATTTGGCGCCTTTTTTCAACTGGGCAATAATGTCGTTTGCCTGAGATTCGGAGCTGACCAGAATATGACGGGCCTTGATTTCCTTTTTGGACTGGAATTCTGATTTATATTTGTTGTAAGCCTCTTTGATTTTGGCATCGGTAACGACTGATTTAACTTTCTTTTCCAGAAAAACTTTGCGGGCAACGTCTTCCTGTGCAGTTTTCAGCTGTTCCTTATATTCCGGAGTATTGGTAATGTCATCGGCAACGGCGGCCTGATAAACCAGTTTGCCGTTGACATAAATATCCAGAGCTTTGGCATAAAAATCGTCAAAAGGAACGTTTGCCTTAATCTGCGGATTGTCTTCGTAGCCTTTTTTAATTTCGGCAACACTGATTTCTTCACCGTTGACCACGGCGGCCACGCCGTTTTTGCCTTCGGCACGGGCATTGGTCGAAAAAGCCAGGGCTGAAACCAGAGCCAAGGCCAGATATTTGTTTTGCATTACTTTTACCTCCGTAAACATTGTAACTTTTATTACTTATATAATATGTGGATTTAAAAATCCAAACTATTTTTTTATCTGGTTTATAACTCCGTAGGTTTAGAGTAAACTATTGACTTTATAATATATAAACACTAAATGTAGAATGAATTATAATAGATATAAGGTATAGTAATATGTTAGGTAAGTTAGCCCGTACCGTTTTTGGCAGTGCCAATGACCGTTTCGTTAAGAAACAATATAAAATCGTCCAGCGCATCAACGCTCTTGAACCAGAAATTTCCCCGTTATCCGATGAAGAATTAAAAGCAAAAACCGAAGAGTTTAAACAACGCCTGAAAAACGGCGAAACGCTTGACGATCTGCTGCCCGAAGCTTTTGCCGTCGTACGCGAGGCCGCCAAACGCACTCTCGGCCAGCGCCATTACGATGTTCAGCTGATCGGCGGTATTGTGCTGCATAAAGGCATGATTGCCGAAATGAAAACCGGTGAAGGCAAAACCCTGGTCGCTACGCTTGCCGCTTATCTGAACGCGCTGGAAGGCAAAGGCGTCCACATCGTTACCGTCAACGACTATCTGGCCAAACGCGACGCCGAATGGATGGGGCAGGTTTACCGCTTCCTCGGGCTGACGGTCGATTATATCGTCCACGGAAAGAACGACGACGAGCGCCGCGCCGCCTATAATTGCGACATTATATACGGAACCAATAACGAATTGGGTTTTGATTACCTGCGCGACAATATGAAATTCAGCCTTGATGAAATGGTTCAGCGCCCGTTTAACTATGCCATCGTCGATGAAGTTGACTCTATTTTGATTGATGAAGCCCGCACCCCGCTGATTATTTCCGGTGCGGCCGAAGATTCCTCCGAAAAATATATCAGCGTCAGCCGTATCATCCCCAAACTGCGCGATGAAGATTATGAAAAGGATGAAAAGGCGCGCACCGTTGTTTTGACCGAAAAAGGCATGGAACATGTCGAAGCCCTGCTTAAGGAAGTCGGGCTGATTACCGAAGGCGGCCTTTACGACATCAACAACGTTACCTTGGTTCATTATGTCAATCAGGCTTTGCGGGCGCATAAAATGCACGTCCGCGACGTTGACTACATCGTCAAAGACGGCAAGGTTATGATTATTGACGAATTTACCGGCCGTATGATGGAAGGGCGTCGTTATTCCGACGGTCTGCACCAGTCGATTGAAGCCAAAGAAGGTGTCCAGATCCAGTCTGAAAACCAGACCCTGGCTTCCATCACTTTCCAAAACTATTTCCGTCTGTATCCGAAACTTTCCGGCATGACCGGCACCGCCATGACCGAGGAAGCCGAGTTTAATGACATTTACGGTTTGTGCTGTGTCGAAATTCCGACCAACCGCCCGGTTCAGCGTAAAGATGAACATGACGTCATTTACCGGACGGAAAAAGAGAAATATAAAGCCATTATAGACACCATTCTTGAGTGCCATAAAAAAGGCCAGCCGATTTTGGTCGGTACGACGTCAATTGAAAAGTCCGAACTGGTTGCCGATATGCTGCGGGCCAGAACCTCGGTCCGCTTTGAGGTTTTGAACGCCCGTCACCATGAACGCGAAGCTGCGATTGTTGCACAGGCCGGTGTTCCCGGAGCCATTACCATCGCTACCAATATGGCCGGCCGCGGTACCGATATTCAGCTCGGCGGCAACGTTGAGATGAAGCTGAAGGAAGTTCTGACCGGTGAGGAAACTCCTGAACAGATTGAAGCGTTAAAAGCCAAGTTCAAAAAACAGGTTGCCGAGGACAAGGAAAAAGTTCTGGCCAGCGGCGGCTTGTATATTCTGGGTACCGAGCGTCATGAAAGCCGCCGTATTGATAACCAGTTGCGCGGCCGTGCCGGTCGTCAGGGCGACCCCGGAACCTCCAAATTCTTCCTTTCTCTGGAAGATGACCTGATGCGCATTTTCGGTTCCGAGCGGATGTCGGTTATGCTGCAGCGTTTGGGGCTGCCGGAAGGCGAAGCCCTGATTCACCCGTGGATCAGCAAAGCTTTGGAAAAAGCCCAGCAGAAAGTTGAAGAGCGTAACTTTGATATCCGTAAAAACCTGCTCAAATACGATAATGTTATGAACGACCAGCGTAAGGTTATTTACGAACAGCGCAAGGAATTGATGGAAGCCGAAGACGTTTCCGAAACTCTGCAGGATATGCGGGAAGAATATCTCTCTGACGTGATTTGTTCTTTCCTGCCGTCACATTTGACACCGTCCGAATGGCCGGTTGATGAACTGCAGCAGGAAATTCTGCGCATTACCGGCTTTAACTTCCCGATTGCCGATTGGGCCAAAGAGCCGGAAATGGATGCCGAAACCATGGGGCGTAAGATTATCGAAACGCTGGAAAATGAATTGAAGGCCAAAAACGCCCATATTCCGGAAAACATTATGCATCTGCTGCAGAAAAATATTCTTCTTCAGGTTCTTGACCAGTTGTGGAAAGACCATATTGCAACGCTTGACTTAATGCGTCACACTATTGTTCTGCGCGCTTACGGTCAGAAAGATCCGTTGATTGAATATAAGAAAGAGGCCTTTAACCTCTTCTCCAATATGCTTGATCAGCTGCGTGAAAAAACCACCTTTTTGATGTGTCGGGCAACCATTCAGACCGAAAGCGCCGAAGCTTTCCAGCCGCAGGCTCAGCCGGCCCGTATGCAGGAAATCCATGAACAACCGGAAACGCTGGTCGGAAAACAAATTCCTGAAGCTGATGAGGCTGAAAAAGCCGAGCCTTTCCGTTATGCGCAGGGCGCGGTTGATCCTAAGGACCCTCGCACCTGGGGAAAAGTGGCCCGCAATGATCTCTGCCCCTGCGGCAGCGGCAAAAAATATAAACATTGCCACGGCCAGATAGCCTGATTTTCGGCAGTTGTTGCCCCAAAATAAAAAAAACCGGATAACTTCCGGTTTTTTTTGAATCATTGACAAAAATGAAAAAAGAAGTTACGGTCACGGCAGAAAGATATTATTAACCCTAAAACAAAGTTATTATGGTACAAAAAACTAAAGCGGCTGAAACGCCCGAACTCAGTCAGGAAGACATTCAGAAAATAAAAAAAATCATCATTGAACGTGTCTGGGTCGATGAAAGCGAAATTATCCCCGAGGCTTCACTGAAAGATGATTTGGATTTTGATTCGCTTGATTTTATTGAGTTGATTATGGTTCTGGAAAAAGATTTTCGCATTCATATTGATAATGAGGAAATGGAAGACATCCAAACCGTCGCAGACCTTTATGAGGCCGTCTCAATAAGACTGGCTCAAAAGTAAAACGTAACAAAGCCTGTTCTCACTGCGAGAACAGGCTTTGTTTATGTCGAAAGAATATGGTTTACCGCCTGTCGGTCAGGCGTGTCCTTGACGGGCACAAAGACGGTTAAGGTCAATTCCCAGAGAGTCAATGGCTTTTTGCCATTTTTCTTCGTCTTTGGTGCGGAACACCAGTTCCGGGGTCGGATTGGTTACCAGCCAGGTGTTGTTGATGATTTCTTTCTCCAGCTGCTGCGGAGCCCAGCTGGCATAACCCAGCGCAATCAGATTGTCTTTCGGCCCGGTGCCGAAAGCAATGTCGGTAATAATGTCAATTGAGGAGGAAACGGCAATTTTGTCGTCAATGACGATAGTGTCTTCTTTGACATAATCGGTGGAGTGCAGCACAAAGCCGCGCACTTTTTCCAACGGGCCGCCCTGATGCAGGTCAATGGCTTCAATCGGCCTCAAAGTGTTGATCGGGAGCTGGTTGGCCAGGTCGGCAAAGGAAAATTCCTTGATTTTTTTGTTGACGACAAACCCCATAGCCCCGTCTTTGGAATGGGAACAGATGTAAATAAGAGTGTCTGCAAAACGTTCGTCCTGCATGTTGGGCATGGAAACCAGACACTTTCCGGTCAGATAATTCTCTTTAGAAACAGTCATAAATTTACCCTGGTTATTATTCACTCAACACTTGTATATTATCATATAATAAAGTAATTTAAAATTACAATTTGAGGATAGTTTAAAATAAATGAAAAATTTTTTAATTTCGCTTTTTTTTGCTTGCATTTTTGCTCCGGTTGTGCTGGCGGAGGAGCCTGTTCCGTCCAATGTGACGCTGCAGCTTCTTCCCGGTGAGCCAAATGAGGAGGAAGTGACGATTTTTGACCAGGCCAAAACTTGGCTTGAGATCGGCGCCTATTTTAACCAAAACTATCCCGATGCTTTTATTGAAGAAGATTTGTCAGCCGATGTCCGCCGTTTCTTCCCCGATTTGACTCCGCAGGAGGTCTATGACCGCGAACAGACGATTCGCGACGGTGTCAAATTTTACCGCTATTTTAAAGATGTCTATGAAAAGGTCAAAAGCAAATTTCTGGTGCCGGAAGCGCCGCCCCTGATGGTCGATGAAAAAGACTATGACGATTACGTTCCCGAGCCTTATGTCGAAGCCGGCGAAGGGCAGGTGCTGATAACGACGGACTTCAAGAAAGTTCTCTCTTACGGGGCGGACAAACGGGATTATGAGGCCTATAAAGCCCGTTTGGAGCGGCAGCGGAAAAAGGATGAAGTTCCCCAGTCGGGAATAGGTAAACTGAGCAATATTCTCTCATCGCTGGAATGGCGCAAACTTCCGTTTTACGGCATCTTCTATGAGAATCCTGTTATCGGCAGCAGGGGCGGCGGCGACTGGGTTTCCGACAAAACCGATTCTGCGGTTAAAGCCTCGCTTCTGGCAGAAACGACAGCCGTCAATGGCAATAAAGACATTCGCGGCGTTTTGCGGGTTTATGTTCCCGAAGGATATGAAATCAGAGCGGTGACAGATGACAAGTATTCTAAGCCCGAAGTTGACTTCGGCGCCTCGGAAAACCTGTCCGAAGCCGTCATTTTCCGCCCGGTGCCGCGGCGTCTGCGTCGGGAGGACGGAAACGACCGTATCGTCTTTTTGGAAAAAATGGTCATCCCGGTCATTTATAAACCGCAGGATGTTGATAAGCCGCTGCATCTGAAAGCCAAAATAAGCTTTGTTTTCTGCGATGATAAACAAAACTGCCGCCAAACTGCACTGGAGCCTGAACTGTCTTTGGAACCGGGAAACGGATATCCTTCAGCCTTCAATAATTTCATTATTCAAAATTTCAATTATCTGCCTTTGGCTGAAAGTGACGATCTGACGGTTGATAAGGTAATTGCCGATGATGATGAGCACAGTCTGCGGATTATTATGACGAACAAGGGAATTGCCGCCAAACCAGATATCTTTGTTTCCACGAATGACAATATTCGTTTTTCCCGCCCGCGGATTGCAATTGACGGCGACCGTATGATTGCAAGGCTGGATGTATTGGATAAAAATGTCAAACTTGCGGAGCGGGAAATCGAGCTGACCGTCGTTCTGGACGAATATACGGCCTTGCGTAACCGTTATGAGGTTTCGGCTGCTTCCGTACTTGACTTTATGGGAGACAAACTGTCGCTGGGAATGATTTTGCTGGCAGTGCTGGGCGGTTTTATTTTGAATTTTATGCCCTGCGTTTTCCCCGTTCTGTCGCTTAAACTGCTGTCGGTCACCGGTTTCGGAGCCCAACGGGAGAGCGCGGTCAAAAAGAGCTTTTTGCTGACGGTGGCCGGAATTTTCGGCGCTTTTGTTTTGCTGGCAATCCTCCTTGCCGGCATCAAAGCGCTGGGACATTCCGTCGGTTGGGGCATGCAGTTTCAAAACCCTGTGTTTATTGTGGTGATGTTGTTTGTCATAATCCTGTTTATTGCTCAGATTATGGGGCTTTACAGTATTTCTTTGCCGGAAAAACTGGAACAAAAGCTGCTCCGCCGCAGCGGCAAAAATGAGTGGCTGCCTCTCTTGACCGGCGTATTGGTTGTGGTCATGTCCACTCCTTGCACCGCGCCTTATCTGGGAACCACAATCGGCTTTGCCCTTGCCGGCAGCACGCTTGACATATTTATCATTTTACTGGCGGTGGCGCTGGGATTGTCTATCCCCTATCTGCTGGTCTGTTTTATGCCCGATATAACGGCGTTTATTCCCAAACCTGGCCCCTGGATGAACAAACTGAATACCGTGATGCGGATAATGCTGCTGCTGACCATGGTTTGGCTGTTCAGCATTCTCTGGGCGCAGACCGAAGCATGGACCTGCATCCGTCTGGCTGTTTATTTGTGCCTGTTTTTGCTGCTTGTGTGGTTCCGTTATCTGCTGCTGAACCAGATTGCCGTCAGCGAGCTGGAGGCCGAGGTTAAAAACGGTGTGGTCAGGCTGATCGGTCTCGGTTTTGTTCTGTTGTCTGCTCTGATTGTCGTCGGTTCTTCCTGGGACGTAACGCATAGCTTTCACCGGCAGCGCGAGCAGGAAATACAGACCAAAACCCGGCAGATTGATTTTGCCGAAATTGCCGCTGATGTCCGGGCCGGAAAAACCGTTATTGTCAATGTCGGAGCCGATTGGTGCCTGACCTGCACTTACAATGATAAACTGGTCTTTGGGAATATCGGTGTCAAAAATCTGCTGGATCGTCATAATGTCAAGATGATTAATGTTGACTGGACCAATTACAGTGCTGAAATTTTGAATTTTATGTCACGTTACGGACGTCGCGGCATTCCTTTTTATATTCTTTTCAGCCCCAATATTCCGGAGGGAATGGTTCTGCCGGAAATTATGACGGAAAAAGACTTTCGCGAAATAATTCAGAATGTTGCCGGATAAAAGAAGCCGACAGCCTTAAGATTGAAGGGCGGCATCTTGGGTATCGTCAGTTTTTTTGAAACTTAAGGCCGCCGTCCGTGCCAGTTTGTCAACGCGCTCGTTTTCCGGATGTCCGGCATGTCCTTTGACCCAAACCCAGATAATTTCATGCTGGTTGACCAGTTCGTCCAGTTTTTGCCATAAGTCGATATTTTTGACCGCAGATTTTTTGTTGGCGGTTTTCCAGTTGTTTTTCTTCCAGTTGGGCAGCCATTGTTTGACCCCGTCCATCACATAGCGGCTGTCGGTGTAAAGCGTGATGACGCAGCGGGTTTTAAGCGCTTGCAACGCCTCAATCACTGCGGTCAGTTCCATGCGGTTATTGGTGGTTTCCGCTTCGCCTCCGCTGAGTTCTTTTTCCGTATCTTTATAGCGCAAAATGGCTCCCCAGCCTCCGGCACCGGGATTGCCGGAACAGGCTCCGTCCGTAAAAATTTCAATTCTGGCCATGATTACCGCTCGCTTACCATAAAATCGTTGAAAAATTCATGAGCCAGGCAGTCTTTGTCTTCTTCGTCTTCGCGCATGGCTTTGGCAACAAAAGAACGCAGCTGGTTTCTGGGAAGATAAATTCTGAAATTCTGGGGCGCGGCATTGTCAGCGCCGATAACGCCGTCCATTAAAAAATCCTCTTCCACATACGGTGACAAGATGATTTCCACATTCGTAAAGCGAATGGTTCCGCGCGGCGGCAGCCGCAGTTCCGGGCGGGTGATAATGTTTAGCTGCCCCTCGATTCCCGGAATTGAATCCATTTGATTATAGTTCATAAAACGAACCTTGTTATATTCGCTTCCGGTGGAAGCTGTCGTACATGACAGATAAAGCTCACGGGCAATAACGTTGCTGTCATTGTGTCCGCGAATGCTGAAACTTATTTTGATGTATTTTTCCGGCGGATTGTCAATGCTCTTGGGATAAAGGACGTCTTCGTCAACATTTTCCAGCACGTCAAGCCGCTTGTCTTTAACCACCAGCTCCAGATTGGGCTGCGGCCGCCGCCCGAACATTCCGGCAATCACCGAATAGGGGGCCGGCACGTTGTTTGAACCGGAGCGGATATAAATGTTGTTTCCCACGGTGGACATCAGCGGTGCGATTTCGCTTTTGGGAATATAAGTGGCAATAAAACCGTCGCCGTTTTCATCAGCGCTGATAATATGATTGCGAACTTTATTGTGGCTGGGAATGGTACAGCCGGAAATGGCGTTTTCCAACCAGCTCAGAAAGCGATGAACGTTTTTGACCTTAACCTTGGCCTTGGCCACATCGCCGATTTCCATATCCCTTGAACATTCAACCCCCCAAATAACCACGCCGCCTTCCGAATTGCCGAACCCGGAAATGCATTTGGCCAGATTTTTACGGTCGTCTTTATGCAGGGTGGTACCGTTTTTTCCGATGGAAATGGCCTGCTTAAAATCCAGAAACAGTTCTTCGGTCTGCATATTGACGATATATTCGTCAATGGCATCTTCGCCGAAATAAACCAGCTTTTGAAAAATATCTTCGGCGCGGGACATGTTGTTCTCCTTAAATATTGCCGCTAAAGCTTGAAGTTGACACTTTCTTCCGCAATTATAACCCGGTGTTTGTTAATATTGTCATAACGGCGGGCAAGCTCTGCCAGCAGCTCCTCAACCAGATATTCGGGGGCGGAAGCTCCCGCGCTGATGCCCAGACTGTCAAGTCCGTCAATCTCTGCCCAGTCAAGCTCACGCCAGTCGTCAACCAGCCAGGCTCTTTGAGCCCCGTTTTTGAGGGCGGTTTCTTTCAAATGGCGGGAGTTGGACGAGTTCTTTGAGCCGAGAATAACAATATTCGGAGTCGATTTAATCAGTTCTTTGACAGCGGTCTGACGGTTGGTGGTGGCATAACAGATATCGGCTTTCGGCAGGCCGCAGATGTGAGGAAAACGTTGTTTCAGGTAGGCAATGATTTCCTGCGTATCGTCAATCGAGAGGGTCGTCTGTGTCACGAAACCGACCCGGGCTTCCGATGGAATATCCAGTTTTCGAGCTTCTTCAAGCGTGTAAATGATGTGAACTTTCCTTTCGGGAGAAACCTGTCCGACCGTCCCGATAATTTCAGGATGATTTTGTTTGCCGATAACGATAATTTCAATATTTTCATCTTGAAAGCGACGGACTTCCCGGTGAACTTTTTCAACCAGCGGGCAGGTGGCGTCTATGGTTGTCAGTCCCCTGGCGGCAGCTTCTTCCGCCACTTTTTGGCTGATGCCGTGAGCCGAAAAGATCACCGGGCGGCGGCTGTCGGCCTCATCGAGCTCTTCAATGAAAACGGCACCTTTAGCCGTTAAATCGGCAATGACATGCTTATTGTGAACGATTTCGTGACGCACATAAACCGGAGCGCCGTATTGCACCAGGGCATTTTCCACCATAAAAATAGCCCGTCGCACACCGGCGCAAAATCCGCGCGGTTCAGCCAGATAAATGTCCATCATTTGTCCTGCAATTTAATCATTTGCTTAATTTCGTCATACGGCGGATACCCCTCAATATCGCCGACCAGCGTATAAGTCGGGTTGCTTGAGAAAATCTTCCGGGCAATGTTCTGTACATCGTCAACGCTCACTTTTTCGATTCTCTCAACCATTTCTTCAATCGGAATAATCCGGTTGAACAGCAGCATCTGCCGCGCCAGAACTTCTGCGGTTGACGAAGAACTCTCCAAAGCCATCAGCATGCTGGCCTTCAACTGGGTTTTGGCCCGGTTCAGTTCCTGCTCTGAAACTTTTTCCCGGCAGATTTTGTTGATTTCTTCGCAGATGACCGGCATCAGTTCTTTCAGTTCCTTATTGGTGGTTCCGGCATAGATGCCGAACAGGCCGCTCTGGGTATGAGAGTTGGAAAAACTGTAAACCGTATAAACCAACCCCCGTTTTTCCCTTATTTCCTTAAACAGGCGGGAAGACATGCCGCCGCCGAAAATCGTTGAGAAAACCATGCATGGATAATAGTTTTCGCATTCATACTTAATGCCTTCAAAAGCCAAAACCACATGCGCCTGCTCAATCTCTCTTTTTTCGGCAAAAAAACCGCCCTTGTAAACCTGCTTGTCGGGCGTAAAATGACTTTGAGCCTGAATCGAGCCCAGACGCTGTTCAACCATGCGGACAAAGTCGTTATGTCTGATGTTTCCCACGGCACAGACGACCATATTTTCTCCGGCATAATTGCTCTTCAGATAGGCCTTGAGTTTTTCCTTGGCAAAAGAACGGACTTTCTCCGCCGGTCCCAGAATTGTCCGCCCCAGAGCCTGATTCGGAAAAGCCTGCTCCTGCAGATAGTCAAAGATAATATCGTCAGGCATGTCGATTGTTTGTTTAATTTCCTGAACCACAACCTCACGTTCTTTCAGCAGTTCGCTTTCGGGAAAAGTCGCGTTCTTTACCAAGTCGGCCAGAATGTCAATTGCCAGTTCGGTGTCGCCTTTCAGCATCTTGGCATAGAAGGAGGTAAATTCCCGTGCCGTATAGGCATTCGACTGCCCGCCCACATCTTCAAATTGTTCCGAAATTTCAAAGGTGTTGCGGGTTTCGGTTCCTTTAAAGACCATGTGTTCCAAAAAATGGGAAATACCGTTCATTTCCTCAGTTTCAAAAGCCGAACCGGTCTTTATCCAAATGCCGAGCGAGACTGTTTCAATCTCCGGACGGGATGAAGTAATGACACGTAATCCGTTGGCTAATGTCGTAATCTCTGATTGCATATAGGTTCCATTCTAAAAATTGCGATTTTGATTTGTAATTTATACAATCTATTATATATTATTACAAACAAAATTTATACAAAGGGAGAAAATAATGATTAATTCTGCACCGCGTTTTGCCGTTGTTCTGTCAGGCTGCGGAGTTTTTGACGGAAGCGAAATCCATGAAGCCGTTTTAACCATGCTGGCGATTGATGAAGCCGGCGGCGAATATCGGTGTTTTGCCCCGAATACCTGGCAGGCCAAAACGGTTGACCATTTTACCGGACAGGCAACCGCCCTGGCCGGAGATGACGATAACCGCAATGTTTTGGCGGAATCTGCACGTATTGCGCGCGGAGATGTCAAAGATTTGGCGGAATTTGATCCCAAAGAGTTTGATGCAATTGTTTTTCCGGGCGGCTTCGGGGCGGCTATGAACTGGAGCAATTTTGCCGTAAAAGGTCCGGATTGCGAAATTAACAAAGAAGTTGAAAAAGCAATCAGAGCCGCGTATGAAAACGGACTGGTTATCGGTGCGATGTGCATTGCCCCGGTTGTAATTGCCCGCGTTCTTGGCAAACATAAAATTGCCGTCACCATCGGCACCGACCCGGCTATCGGCGCCGGTATTGAAAAAATGGGCGCCGTTCATGAACCGAAAGGCATGCTGGATGTCTGCGTGGATGAAGACAATAAAATCGTGACAACGCCGGCTTATATGCTGGGCAAAACGATTAAAGACATCCGCCGCGGCACCCAAAACCTGATTGATGAAATCATTAATTTAATCGACTGAATTCAAGCCCCTCGAAAGAGGGGCTTATCTTAACTTAATTGGTCGGAACAAAGTAGTAAGAAAGAAACACATATCCCGCTGATGATACACGGTAAGTAGAGCCTTTCTTTATCGGATAAGACCATGTGTTGTGAGACCAATTCACAGTAGAGTTTACTTGTCTGACATTCCATCCGTCAATGATGATTTGATAATTTTGAGCGTTTTCACAGCTATTATTACCGGCATCACAGCGTCCTTGGTCGTAACCGACAATGAAGCCGTTGGTTGTTGCTGTGTAAGTTGTGCCAATAGAACGGCTTTGTCTTCTGCTGTAATCGGGCATGGCTGCGGCCGCTGCATCAGCCATTGTTGTGCAGTAATATTTAGTTTTGTCAAAGGGACATTTAAGCACGTTGCCGACGCAAGAGCTGGTAGAAGTCAGCGTATATCCCAGTTCGGCACATGAGGGCTGAGCGCCGCAGGTCTGGGCATACACGTTGCCGACAATCGCCGAGGTTAAAATGCTCCACGCCAGTAAAATTGATAGTTTCATCTTCTTTCTCCTTAGTGTTAAATTTCTGTTTTTATCGTCATTACCCGACTTGATCGGGTAATCCCTCTGCCGCTGCCGCCAATCTTCCGGATGCCCCGGATGCCCCGGTCAAGCCGGAGCATGACTGGGTAGAATGACAATTACTCAACTTTCCCTTTCTTATCGTCATTACCTGACATCTTCCTCTCCTTGCCATTATCCCCGACATTCACCTCTCTCTGCCATTACCCGACTTGATCGGGTAATCCCCTTACTGTCGCCGCCAATCTTCCGGATGCCCCGGTCAAGCCGGAGCATGACCGGGTGGAATGA
>MNTU01000028.1 GCA_001917125.1 Azospirillum sp. 47_25 | reverse complement strand
CCGGCGCCGTTTTTGACATAGCCGATTTTTTGGAAGTTGCTGACAAAAAAGCGGCTTTCGTAGTCGGGAGACAGCGCGTCCTGGCCGTAAAAGCGGCTTTCGTAGTCAAAGTTCAGCAGTCCGAGCAGGGTCGGCAGAACGTCGAGCTGGCTTACCGGCATATCTATCCGGCGGGCTTTCACCAGTTTCGGCGCATAGATTATCCAGGGAATATGATGTCCTTCGAGGTCGATTTCCTCGTCTCCGGCCGCGCCGGCCGTGTGGTCGGCCACAAATACGAATATCGTGTTGTCAAACCAGGGTTTGCTCTCAGCCCGGCGCAGAAATTCGCCGATGGCGTAGTCGGCATATTGCACGCCGCCTTCACGGCCGCCGGTCAGCGAAACTTTGCCGGACGGATAGGTATAAGGGCGGTGGTTGGAAATCGTCAGCAGTAAGGTCAGGAACGGTTTGCCGGACGCATAAGATTTGTCGGCTTCTTTGATGACTTTGGCAAAGGTATCTTCATCGGCCGCGCCCCAGGCATTGGCAAAAGTGATTTCACCGTCGGCCCAGACCGTGCGGTCAACAACCCGGAAACCGTTGCCGCCGAGGAAGGCGTTCATATTGTCAAAATAACCGTAGCCGCCGTAAATCCATTTGTTGTCATACCCTTTTTCGGCAAAGACCGAGCCAAGGCCGTGAAGATTTTCGTTGCCGGGACGACGGACAATCGACTGGCCGGGAAGCGGCGGAATGCTCAGATTTACCGCTTCAATTCCGCGCACCGAACGGGTGCCCGAGGCATAAGTCCGGCTGAAAAACAGGCCTTCTTTGCTCAGGCGGTCAAGCGTGGGCGTGATAACCGGCTGGCCGGGATAGCGGTTCTCGGTGAGAAATTTGGAACTCATGCTTTCCATCAAAACGATGACGACATTGTGCTTTTGTTCGGCACGGGGCGAACGGATATGACGTTTGACGCTTTGGCCGGGTTCGGCAAAAACAATGCCGCGGCCGCCCAGCTTATTCTGCAAAATCCGCAGGTTTTGCGCCTCGTCGTGCATGATATAGAAATCTTTATAGGGGAGCTCGTTTTTCAGAAATGCGCTGAACAAGCTGTAAGTGCCTTCTTTGGCCAGCTCGTTGTTATAGCGGTTGGACGTTACCTCCAGGCGGCTGATGTCAACATTGTGATAGGCCAGCAGGCAGACAAGGGCGTAAACCGCGGTTGAGAACAGGCGGCGGCCGAAATGCGGCGATGCCGGCGCCGGAAAAAGAAAACGCCGGCCGGCATAAACGATGACGGCGGTGAGCAGCAACAGCGCCGAGAGAATCCAGCCCATGGGATAAGATTCATTAATGTTGGCAATGACCTCGTGGGTATAAACCAGATAATCGACGGCAATGAAGTTAAAGGCCGATTGAAACTCGTCCCAGAAAACCCAGGAAGCGGCTTTTTCAAACAAAGTGAGAAAAACAAACAGAGCGTAAAGGACATAGGGAATGACCATAAACAAAAACGACACCAGAGTGGTGAGCAGCAGAACGCCCAGAGTTTGAACCAACGCCAGCGGGCGCAGGTCAAGCACCCCGAAATTGTTGATCAGCTGCAACAGCAGATACAGCCCCTCCGATATGACCGTTACCACAAAAAACGGTATCAGCCGGCGAATTATAAAATTTTTCATGTGATGTCCCTTTTCAAAAAATCATTATTTGCGGCGAGCTTAGCCAAGGATTTTTTCTTCGGCAAGGGCAAAAACGCAGTCTGACAGAATTGTCATTTTTCTATCATTTATCTGTTCCGATGAAGGGCGTATATAATATATTAAGAAAAGACGCATATCATTTACCAAAGCGGGGCGGAGAAGAAAAATGAAAATTCTGATTATTGAAGACGAAGTAAAAACCATTGACTATCTGAAACGCGGCCTGACCGAACAAGGATACAGCGTCGATGCGGCAACCGACGGACTGGACGGCCTGCACCTGGCTTCGACCGGCGACTATGATGCAATCATTCTTGACATTATGCTGCCCGGCCTGGACGGCATAAGCCTGCTCAAATCTCTGCGTCCAAGCAACAATACTCCGGTTATCATGCTGACGGCCAAAGACGCCGTTGCTTCACGGCTGGAAGGTTTTCAGGCCGGCGCCGACGATTATCTGGTCAAGCCGTTTTCTTTTTTGGAGCTGCTGGCCAGACTGCAGGTTATTACCAAAAGGGTACGCACCAAAGAACAGACAAATATTTATATCGGCGACCTGCATATCGACCTGCTGGCCCGCCGCGCGACACGCGGTTCCCGCAGGCTGGATCTGACCGCCAAGGAATTTTCGCTGTTGGAAGTGCTGGCACAGCGGCAATCGCAGATCGTTTCCAAAACCGTCATCACCGAACTGGTATGGGACATTTGTTTTGATACCAATACCAATGTTGTCGAAGCAACCGTCAAAAGGCTGCGCGCCAAACTCGAACAGGAAGGCGAGCCTAAATTGCTGCATACCATCCGCGGCATGGGATACGTACTGGAACAACGCTGATGAAGAAACATTTTGAGAAAATGTCTATTTCCCAGCGGCTGGTCTGGCTTTATACTCTGGCGGCCGCCGCTGTTTTGATTTTGCTGTTTCTGGCTTTTGAATATGTGGAAAGGAAGGAAATCGATATGTATCAGCGGGCTGAAATTACCAGCCGGTTCGCCATTATGGAGCATATTATCGAAGACAAGGCCAGCCGCGCCGATTGGAAAGATTTTAAGGAACAAATTCAGGAGTTTACGCCTCCCTCCGGCGGAACAATCATCCGCGCCGACAGCGATGACCCCTTTTTCAGAATAGACGCCCCGTTCGACCTTGACCTTTCGCAAACCGACAGGCACCACGGTTTCAGCCGGACAAAAATAAACGGACGAAACTACCGAATCCTTTCAAAAGTTATTGCCGCCAAAGGCGAACGACCGGAAATTCTTTTGTCACTGGCTTGGGATACCTATATTCCCGAAGACGACATCAGGATTATTTTTCTCACCACCGGACTGATTTTGCTGACCGGCATTATTTCGATGGGCACGCTCGGCCGTCTGATTGCCCGAAACAGTCTGAAACCGATTGAAAGACTGTCTCAGGCCGCCGAAAAAATAAATTCCCGCAATCTGTCTCTGAGGCTGCCGGACAAAGATATGCCTTCCGAACTGAAAAGCCTGGCCGCCGGGTTTAACGGCGTTCTCGAAAGGCTGGAAATTTCCCACCAGAGGCAAGATGCCTTTAACTCCGATGTCGCCCACGAACTGCGAACCCCCGTCGGCAACATGATCGGCGCGACGGAGGTGGCCCTCTCGCGTGAGCGCAGCAAGGAAGAACTGGAAGATGTTTTGCAGTCGAATCTGGAAGAATTGGAAAGGCTGAGTACAATTATTAAAGACATGCTCTTTTTATCCCGCGCCGATCAGGGAGAAACGGCCACGAATCTGAGCCGGATATCGCTGGCGGAAGAAGTCAGGCGGACGGCCGATTTTCTGGACGTGGTGTTTGAAGATTGCCAGGCAAAGCTTGAAATCGAAGGCGATGCCGAAACTGCCGCCGACCGTTCATTACTGAGCCGGGCAATCACCAACCTGCTGAATAACGCCGTTGTTCACGGAACCCCCGGACAGACAATCAAAGTCATTATCAACAGGCGGGCAGACGGCAGTTCGTCGCTTACCGTCTGCAACCGGGGAGAAGATTTGTCTCCGGAGCAATGCCGAAACCTGTTTAACCGTTTTTACCGCGTCAGCAGGGAACGCAAAAACAGCGAAAATCACCACGGATTGGGTCTGGCCATTGTCAAAGCAATTATTCTGATGCACGGCGGCGAAGTTCAGGCCGAATGCCGCAACGGTCTGATACGAATCGGTTTCAGTCTGCCCTCCGTCCCCGACGGGGAAAAACAGACTTAAAATCTGTTTATATTTAGCTTGACTTTTGCGGGAAACTGAACTGATATAAATCAGATTAACACAGATATATCTATCATTCTATCAAGGAACAGCAGAAAATATGTCAAAACGTATTATATTGGCCGTTGCCCTAATTTTTATTTCATCGTTTCTGCCTGCCGCAGCTCAAAAAGCGGCGCCGGAAGACACTGCCGACGGAGAGGTTTTTAACCGCGACGTTTTAATCACCAAGGCCGTCAAGCTCTCCAAACAGCCTTATCAGGCTCCGGCAGACGATGTGCCGCAGGAATTGAAAGACCTGACCTATGATCAGCATCGCGATATTCGCTTTGTGCGCGAAAACGGCCCTTGGTATGGCAAGAGATTACCGTTTGAAGTACAGTTTTTCCACTTGGGTTCCCTGTTTCAGGTTTCGGTCCCGATTAACGAGGTTATTGACGGCAAAGCCAAACCGATTGACTATTCTCCCGCTTTTTTCAATTACGGCAAAAATGATTTGAAAATAACCGACAACCATCTCGGCTATGCCGGTTTTCGTTTGCATAATCCCTTAAACAGTCCCACTTATTATGACGAGCTGGTCTCTTTTCTCGGCGCCAGCTACTTCAGGGCACTGGGCAAACAACAGAAATACGGCCTTTCGGCTCGCGGGCTGGCGATTGACACCGCAGTTCAGACCGGCGAGGAATTCCCGATTTTCCGCGAATTCTGGATTCAGCGTCCCAAACGCGGCGACAAGAGCGTCACCGTTTATGCGTTGCTGGACAGCCCCAGCATTACCGGTGCTTACACCTTTGTCATTACGCCGGGCAAACAGACGGTTATGGACGTCGATACGGTTCTTATCCCCCGCAAAGCCATTAATAAAATCGGTATTGCGCCGCTAACATCCATGTTTCTGTTCGGCGAAAACACCAAAAACCGTTTTGATGACCATCGTCCGGAAGTTCATGACAGCGACGGACTGTTAATTTGGAACGGCAAAGACGAAGTTTTATGGCGGCCGCTGGATAATTCCAAATATTTGCGCATTAGTTCTTTTATGGATGAAAATCCGAAAGGTTTCGGACTGATGCAGAGGGACCGCGATCCGGCACATTATCTTGATTTTGAAGCAGACTACGAACAGCGCCCGAGCGCCTGGGTCGAACCTTCGGGCAATTGGGGAAAGGGAACAATCCAGTTGGTGGAAATTCCTTCGCAGCAGGAAATTCATGACAATATCGTCGCTTTCTGGGTTCCCGAGAAACCGGTTGAGCCCGGCGTGCCGCTGCAATATCATTACAAGCTCTATTGGAGCAAACGCATTCCCTTTGATACCGGTAAAGCGCGGATAACTTCAACCTATACCGGAATCGGCGGCGTTTCGGGCATGCTTGAGACCAACAAGCGCAAATTCGTGGTTGATTTTGCCCTGCCCGGCAAGCGCAAAGACATCCGTCGGGAAATTAAAGAAGGCAAAATTATTCCCGAGGTTTCCACCAGCGAAGGAAGAATTGCCGGCACGTTTCTGGCATATAACCCGGTTACCGGCGGCGGAACGGTTTATGCCGATTTTGAGCCGAACAATAAAACCGCAGAGCTGAGAATCGTTTTGAAAAAAGACGGCAAAGCCATTTCAGAGGTATGGAGCTACCAATGGTTACCTTAAAAATTCAAAGTCTTGACGACATTATCCGGGCTTATTTATGCGGTTTGGGATTTGCCGGCGACAAAGCTGCCGCAACAATCAAGCAACTGAAAACCAAGCTGACCGAGAACGGTGACGGCGATGCCGCGGTTGAAGCGTTGGATCATTTGCTGTATCAATCGGCCCGGCAGATTTTCAAAAACAGTTCCTTGGACAAGCCCCAGCTGATTGCTCTGCTTAAATTCTGTTATTTACGGAGCAACGGCGCACAAAAATGGGGCGGCAGCGTGTTTGAGCCTTCGGCAATCGACAGCAAAATGGCGGAACAGCTGCACCAAGAAATCATCCATGTGGCGCCGAACTATGTTCTGTCACACATGGAGCCGCAGCCGATAGAAATTCCGCAGCCCGGCAAACTGATTAAAAAGATTTTCAAACACAAAAGCAAATAAAAGATACGACAAATGAGAGAATCCGGTTTTGACAATATTTATAATTTGAATCCCAAACGCATCCGCAACCGCCGGATTAAGGTTTTCGGACTGATGTTTCTCAGCACGCTGCTGGCGACGGCCAAGTGGGTGACGGTTATTCCGACGGATTCAACCGTTTTTACCAAAATTTTGATGGTGTCGCTGTTTATTCTGACCTTTGCCTGGATTTCTCTTTTCTTCTGGTCCAGCGTTTTCGGCTTTTTTGAACTGCTGGCCAAGCGCAAAGTTCCGGGCATTGTCTGGGTTCCCGAAAGTACGCCTTTAAAATCGCGGACGGCTATTTTGATGCCGGTTTACAACGAATCGCCGCAAAGCGTTTTTGCCAACCTGCTGGCGATGGCAAATGACTTGAAAAAAACCGGGCAAGCCCGGGCATTTGACATTTTCGTGCTCAGTGACACGACCAATCCCAAAGTCTGGGTTGAAGAGGAAAAAACCTGGCTGGAAGCCCAGAAATACATGCCGGACGAAATTAAACTTTATTATCGCCGACGGGTTAAAAATACCGCGCGCAAAAGCGGCAATATTGAGGATTTCTGCAATAAATGGGGTGCGGCATACGCTTCAATGATTGTGTTGGATGCCGACAGCCTGATGAACGGCAGCACCATGCTGCGGATGGCTCAGCTGATGGAAGCCAATCCCAAAGCCGGAATTATTCAGGCGCCGCCGATGACGGTCAACAAGAATTCGCTGTTTGCCCGAATGCAGCAGTTTGCCGGCAAGGTTTACGGTCCGATTGTCTCTGCCGGACTGGCATATTGGCAGGTCGGCGACAGCAACTACTGGGGACATAATGCAATTATCCGCGTCAGTGCGTTTATTCAATGCTGCGGATTGCCTGTACTGCCGGGTAAAGCGCCTTTCGGCGGACATATCCTCAGCCATGACTTTGTGGAAGCGGCGCTTATCCGCCGCGGCGGCTGGTCGGCTTGGCTGCTGCCCGAATTGAAAGGCAGTTATGAAGAATGTCCGCCGACAATGATTGATTTTGCCGGACGCGACCGCCGCTGGTGCCAAGGGAATATGCAGCATATCAAAATTATGATTTCAAAGGGGCTGCACCCGGTCAGCCGCATTCACTTCACCATCGGTATCATGTCTTACCTATCATCCCCGATTTGGCTGTGTTTTCTGTTGGTCGGGCTGGCGATAGCTTTGGGAAGGGAGTTTTTTCCGCCGGTATATTTTCCCGAAGTGCGGACATTGTTTCCGACCTGGCCGATTTTTGATAAAATCGGCACGATTGCGTTGTTCGTCATTTCAATGTTTATGCTGATTTTCCCGAAATTTCTGGGATTAATCATTTATTTGCTGCAAAACCGCCGCCATGGCCGGCAAAGTCCCGATCTGACCAGAGGAGCCGTCAAAAGCGTTCTGCTTGAGATTGTGGTCAGCGCTTTGCAGGCGCCGATTATGATGATGTTTCAGAGCAAATTCGTCTTTGAAATATTTACCGGACACGCCGTCAGCTGGAACACGCAGAACCGTGACGACGAGGGCACTTCTTTCCGTGACGCTTTTTCCCGCCACATCTGGCATACACTGCTCGGCATTGTCACCACGATTGTGGTCGGCCTGTATGCGCAGCCGCTGTTTTGGTGGATGCTGCCGATAACAACCGGGCTGATGCTTTCCATTCCGATTTCAATGTTCACCTCGCGGGAAAAGGCCGGCTTGTGGTTTAAAAAGCATCATTACTTCTTAATTCCGGAAGAAACAAAAATTCCCCACATTATCCGGGCGGCAAAAAAATACAAAGAGGCACTGGTCAAAACCAAAGAAAAAAGCTACGGCGCCGACTTAATCATTCGTGACAGCGTATTGAACGCCTTGCACATTTTAATGTTGCCGATAAACGGTCCCGCACCGGATTACCGCCGCGAAGACTTGGAAAAAGCTCAGGTTAAAATCGAAAATTATATTAACCACGGCATTGAGCCGGATTTGAGCAAAGATGAGGAAATCGCCCTGCTCTATGCTCCGGAAATTCTCTCAAAAGCTAGAACAGCCTGGTCTCTAAATCATCAAGCTTAAGCAGTTCTTCAACAACGGGGAGGTCAGCCGGAGAAAAGTTATATTCGGGGAGATCTTCCACGTCAACCCAGCGGGCCTGCTCGTGTTCGAAGAGTTCGGGAATTTCGGGATCGGGACAGGCGGCAAAATAAACCTCAAGCACAAAAGTGCCGAAACTGTAATCATAAGAGGTTTCCATAAAGAATTTGCCGACCCTGATTTCAAGGTTAAACTCTTCCATAATTTCCCGGTGGAGGCATTCTTCACAGGTTTCTCCGGGTTCGATTTTGCCGCCGGGAAACTCCCAGAAATATTCCAAATCTTTACCGCGTTTGCGCTGGGCAATCAGAATTTTATTGTTGCAGACGATAATTCCGGCAGCTACTCGTTTCATTTTTCCTCCTTGCTGATTTTGCCTTTGAGATTAGCCCATTGCAAAATAACAGGCAATAATTATCTATTAGCTGTTGTGCTTAACTGTAAAATATGCTTATCTGATGAAGCATAAGCAAAATCTACCAAGGAGAATCACATGAAAAAACTTATCACTTCCGCCGCCGTTGTTCTGGGTTTGGCTGTTGCCGGCAATGCCATGGCTCAGGAAACCATTTTAAATACGATGACCAAAGCCAACAATGCTTTGGAAGAAGCCCAGCAAAAGATAGATGCAAAGAAAGCCGAACTGGAAGCACAGAAAGCCGCCAGAGAACAGGCTCAGCAGGAAAAGGCCGATGCCGTTAAACTGCAGATGGACGATACCGATGCCAAAATCAAGGCTGAACAGGAACGTCTCAGAAACAACCTTGATAATTTGAAAAAATCTTTGGGCACCAATTAATTTAGTTTTCCCAAACAGAAACACCGCCGGCAAAACCGGCGGTGTTTTGATGCGGCATAACTTATTTTTTAATACAGAGAATTTCATAATCTCCGTTATTGACCTCAACGCCGTGGGTATCATGCGTAAAACCGGGAAATCTGCGGTCAAATGCCTGCAGCGATTTCAAATATCCCAACAGAGGGCCGTCAGCCTCACCGGCATTTTCACCCGGCATCATCAACGGAATTCCGGGCGGATAAGGAACCACACCGGTGGCTACGGTTCGTCCGGCCATGTCGTCAATTTTAACTTTTTCAACATTATTATGCACCAGATTTTCATAAGCTTCCACCGGGCTCATATCCGGATGCGGCAAAACGGCAAAACCGGCAGACAGAGCTTTGGTGGTGCCGAGTTCTTTCATGGCTTTGAACATTTCGTCCGCAAGATCTTTCAGCCCCATTTTCCGATAGCGTTCGCCGTTTGAGGCGGTCAATGCCGGAATAACACGTTCCAGTGGCGTGTTCCGGTCATAATCCCGCTTGAATTCAAACAGCGCATTCAGCAGGGTTCCCCATTTGCCGTTGGTTACACCGAGCGAAAACAGGAACAAGACCGTAAAATCGGTGGTTTTTTCAACGATAATGCCTTTAGCGTCAAGATAAGAAGTCAGCACGGCAGCAGGGATTCCCCAGTCTTCCAATTCTCCGTCGGCTTTAACCCCGGGCGTGGTAACCGAAACTTTAATCGGGTCAAGCATACAATATCCCTCTTCGATATTGCCGAAACCGTGCCAGCCGTCGTTCGGCCGCAGCAGCCAGCAGGAAGGTTCGGAAGAAAGCAAATCAGATGATGCTTCATAAAAGGGTATTTTTTTATGGCTGTCCGGCTCAATAACATAATCAGGCTGCCAAACATTGAAAAACCATTCGCCGCGGGCGGCATTTTCGGCATTAATCCGGGCAACGGTTTTACGGAAAGACACCGCTTCGCGGATTGAGGCATCCGTCAGCGTTTTGCCGCCGGCACCGTCCATCATTGCCGCGCTGACGTCATTGGTGGCAATAATCGGATAGAAAGGCGAAGTTGACGCCTGCATCATAAACGCCTCGTTAAAACGTTGGTGGTCAATCGGGTTGCGTCCTTCGCGAACGTGTATCATTGACGCCTGAGAAAAGGCTGCCAGCAGCTTATGGGTGGACTGGGTGGCAAAAACGGTCGGGCCACTGCGGTCAAAGTCTTTGACATTGCCGTTCATGGCATAGCGGTCGCGGTACATCGGATTAAAACGGGCATAACCGTACCAGGCCTCGTCGAAATGAAGACGGTCAACACTCTGCCCCAACAGTTCTTTTACCCGTTCGACGTTGTAGCACAAACCGTCATAAGTGGAGTTGGTGACAATGGCATGGACGGGCGACGGATCTATCCCGTCACTGACCAGCGGATTGTTGCGTACCGCTTCGGTTACTGCTTCTCTGGTAAGATTAGCAGGCAGAATCGGGCCGATAATGCCGTATTGATTGCGGGTCGGCACAAGATAGGTCGGAATTGCGCCGGACATGGTAATGGCATGTTCTACCGACTTGTGGCAATTGCGGTCACACAAGGCAACCTGATTGCGGGTAACGCTGGCCAGCAGAACGACACGGTTTGAAGTTGAGGTGCCGTTAGTTACATGGTAAGTGCGGTCAGCACCGAAAACGCGGGCAGCGTATTTTTCACTTTCGCCAATCGGGCCGGAGTGATCAAGCAGGGAACCAAGTTCTCCGACGGAAATCGACAGGTCGGAGCGAAAGACGGGTTCACCGAAAAAATTGAAAAAAGCCCGGCCGGCCGGTGATTTTAAGAAACCGGTTCCGCCGGTGTGCCCCGGCGTGTGCCAAGAATATTCATGAACTTTGGAAAACTCGGCCAAAGCTTTGAACATCGGCGGCAGGACAAATTCGCGATAACGTTCGGCGGCAGCCTGAATGCGGCCGGCAATAAAATCAGAGGTATCTTCCAGTATCCAGATAAAATCGCTGACTTTGTCCAGAATATCCGAGGGAACAGCCGAAGCTTTATAACGGTTGGAAAGAAGAAAGACCGGCACCTCATGATTACGGCTGCGCAAATCGAGCAAAATATTGCAGAGCTTGCTCGGACATTGTTCATCGTCTTCATTATAGTGGAGCAAAACGCCTTGCAATTCGGGGTCGGAGGCTATGACTGCCCTGGCGTCAAGCGGCGTTTCCGAAACGATAACCTTGGCATCTTTTCCTTCCAAGTTGCTTTTCAGAGCCCGCAATGCCCGGGAGGTGGCATTGTTTTTCTCCAGCCCTTCGTAAAACATCAGTATCTTAATCCCCAAAGGATTATGTTTGTCATTCATGCTTTTTCCCCTTTATCAGTTTTGATGAAACATATTGGTTATGCGGTCAATTATCTGTACCCGCGGGTGAAGGCTGTTGTTTTGATAACGTCCGACCGAAACCCAGAACATGGCAATCAATGCCAGAACGGTAACAATCAGCGTCAGATGGCGCACCCATGACGGAACGCAGCCGCCCGGCTTGATATGTTTTTCCTGAATGTCGAGTTTGCGGTTCACCGACAATTCATAGAAAATAATTGTCGAGATGACGAACATCAAAGCCCAGCGGGTTTGCTCAGGATCGGAGCCGATCATTGCCGTCAGGCTGTAAATGGCGGCAATCAGGCCGACAAAAGTATAGAAAACATTTTGGCTGCGGGTCATTTTATTGCGGCCGAGAATTTTAATCGCAACCGAAGAATAGATATAAGGCAGCAAAGTCATAATTACGGCAATCGACGCTATTTTGCCGAATTGCTGCGAAGCGGTCGGCGACATTGTCGCCAGAACCTGAAGCGTCATAATTCCGGCAACGACGGCCAACCCCAGCGACGGCACATTGCGGCGGTTGACCCGGGCAAACAAGTTGCCGAACAGCCCGTCGTCTGCCGCGGCTTTTGCCGTTTGTCCGACCAGCAGCGTCCAGCCGCCCAGCGAACCGAGGCAGCCCAGCGCCGCGCAAAGGGCAACAATATTTCCGGCCGTCGGCCCGAGAGCAATTTTTACCGCTTCGGAAAAAGGCGCCGACGAGGCTATTAATTCCTTGCTCGGAATAATTCCCATTACCGCCGAAGAACTTAAGACATAGCAGGCCGCAGCCAAAATGACACCGGCAACCGTGGCAATCGGCACGTTTTTGGTCGGATCTTTCACCACCGCGGTTGAGACCGAGGCGCTTTCAACGCCGATAAAAGCCCAAAGCGTAAAGTTCAGCGTCATTCCCAATGCCGTTATATTACTTTCGCCGGTAACATTCCAGCCGGCCATATAGGTATCGGCGCTGAACCAAAACCAGCCCAGAAGAGCCATACCGATAATCGGAAACAGGGCAATGGTTGTGGTGAAGCCCTGAATTCTCGCTACCACGTTCGGCCCCAAGATGTTGGCGTAGGTAAAGAACCAGATGACGCCGATTTGTGCCAGCGCCATTACCAGCGGATCTTTCAGCGAAGGGAAGAAAGTGGTCAGGTAGCCCAGTCCGGCAACCGCCAGACCGACGTTTCCCACCACATTGGCCAGCCAATAGACCAGATTTGTCTGATAGCCCATATAATCGCCAAAGGCCTTGCGGGAATAGGCATAAGGGCCGCCCGCGGCCGGATAAATCTGCGTCAGCTTGGAAAAAACCAAAGCCAAGGCAATGGCACCGACAATGGTTATCAGCCAGCCGAATATGGCAATACTGCCGATTGCCGCCAGGTTTGCCGGAAGCATAAAAACCCCGGAACCCATCATATTGCCGGCAACCATCAAGGTGGCCGGAATCAGTCCGATTTTATTATTTTCACTTGCCATGTTATTCACCCGATATTTGTAAATGCTGCCTTATATCTATGCGCCGATAGAAATTTTACAATCGGCGAGGCACAAAAATTTTGCCGGCAAAAAGATTTGATTATTTTGCAAATAACGGTATATATTAAATAAACTGCAGATAAAGGAGGAGAAATCTTTATGAAAAAAATCATCAATTATATTGCCGGCGGCCAAGGCCTGGGCATTAAATTTACCGCTCTGCTGGCCCTGCTTCTGTCCATCGTATTCGGCGCCACGGTCAAAGTCATGGGCAGCGATGCCGTCCCCTATGCTCAGCAAATTGCCGACCAAATGCTGCCGATTAAAGTTGTTAACGGGCAGATTGTCGAACCGGCAGACACCTATAAAGTGGTTCATTTGCGTTTCAACGAAGATTCCGACCCTTACCCCATTCCTCTGGTACTGGATACGACATCCGACGTTTTGGATATCAATATGCTGGATCCGGGAATTTATGTTACCCGCAGCAATATTTATTTTGCCAAAGAACATGAAGTCCGTACCTACAAACTGGCAAACGATAATTTTGAACTGCCGCGGAGCGATTATACCGGATTTTTCCGGAGCGTTTTGAATTGGACGGCCGTTTTTGTTTTCGTCTTTGCCTTTGCGGCGATGTTTCTGCTTTATTTTGTACTGTGTCTGTTTTATTCCGTCTGCGCTGTTCCGCTCGCGGCCATATTGGGCAAGAAAACAGATTTTGACAGCCGGATGAGGCTGAGTACGGTCGCATTCATTGCCGTTTACGCCGTTTTCTGGGCTTTGCGCCTGATTACCGGCTTAAATGTCAATATCTGGCTGTTTTTCATTGTCGTTATTGCAGCACAGGCTTTCCTGCTTTCAAAGATGCCGGTTTTAAGCAGCACGGCAGGAATTTTACCTTCTCATCCCGCACCGGAGTCTGCTTTCCCGGAAATAAATCCGCAGGAAAAAACGGAAAACGCGCTGCCCGCCAAGACTGAGAAAGCGAAAGTCAAAAAAGCGCCGGCCAAGAAGAAAGCCGCAGTTAAAGCTTCCCGCCCGAAAGCGCCGGCTAAAGAAAAGCCGGCAGCGGTCAAAAAAGCCAAACCGGCAGCCAAGAAAGAAAAGAAGTAATCAAAAAACCGCCGAGAACATCGGCGGTTTTTTTATCCTTGCGGCATTTAACGTGCGGCGGATTCAGTCTGCGGCGATGTCGGCACGGCTGCCATATCCCGGTCCAGTATTTCTACGGCCGAATAGGCAACTACCAGAAAGGCCGCCAAAAAGAGACAACTTCTGAACAGGGCCCGCGCACGCGATGCTGATTTTGTCATACACTCATCCTTATTTGTGGCAGATAGAATTATTGTAACCGATATTTCTCTTAAAGTAAACCGTTCAGCCTATATTTTAGCCAAAACGGCCGCAATGCGGGCAGAAAGTTCTCCCAAAAGCCGACTTTGTACCTGAGCATAGTCTTCATAAGTTTTGCCGAGCGGAGCGGAAAGCGAGGTTCGTTCCCGTTTGAGAACCTTGTTCCGACTGTCGGTTACTGTCCACCAGACATCAAGCACAGCCTGTTTATTCCAAGTTCCGTCCATGCGGTTAACCTCCAGCGTCAGATAATAATCATAAATCTGAGCGGTAAAATTCTGCGGCTTGATTTCCGCACGCGGAAGCAGCAGGTTCAGGTCATCGGCCGTTATCCGCTGCAGAAGCGAAGCCAGGCTTTCTCCCCAGCGGTGATATTCCGAAACCTGCAGTTCGACACCGTCGGAACCGACCAGCACAATCTGCGGTTTTTCAAGATAGCTGGGAATAACGGCCCGATTTACGCCGACACTTATTTTCCGGTCAGAGAGAGGAGCCTCCGCTGCAAGCGCCTGCAAACCGTAAAAAGAAGCATCCGGCGTACGGCTCAGGCAGGCCGAGATTAACAGCAAACTGAATAATGACACTATTTTACGCATTTTATTCTCCTTTTCCCCGCAGAAGCGCTTCCGGATGTCTTTCCAGATAATCAGACAAATCGCGGAAAGAACGTGCGGCGGCGCCGACTTCAATCAAAGTGCGGTTGAAGTTGGTCAGCGCTTCGGTTGACAAGCGGGAATTATTGTTCAAAAGCCGGTTCAGATTTGTGGTTATTTCGGTTATCTGCGGCAGAATAATCGGAATCTGGGTATTGAACAAATCGGCCATGTGGCTGAATTTGTCGGCAATGTCTTTAAAGGGAATATTCTGCAGCCCTCTGGACAATTCGCCCAGCGGCGACAAGACGGTCGGTATCTGGAGGATATCCTTGTCCGCGGGTTCCGCTTCCATGGAGACGGGTGTTTCCGGCAGCATGGCCAACTCAATCATCAGCTGCCCGGTCAAGTAGTTCTGCGCCGTGAGCCGTGCCCGCAGGCCTTTTTTGATAAGCGCGTCCAGAACCTCTTTACGGTTGCGATATCCGTCCTGCCCGGCAACAAAGGTTTTGGAGACGTCGAGGTTTACATAAACAGGTATGCTGAAAGTGAGATTTTCCATATCGGCAACCAAATCTATCCGTGACACTTTACCGATTTCCACCCCCTGAAAAACGACCGAAGAACCGACATTCAGCCCTTTGATGGATTCCTGAAAATACATAACCACGACATTGCTGTTGTCAGGAAAGAAAACGCGTTTGACATAAACGCCCAGAATAAAAACAAAAACAGCGCTGCCCAGCAACAGAAACAATCCGATCATTGTTTTATTCGGTTTACGAACCATGTTCTTCCCCTCCCCGGGTCAAAAAATTATAAACGGTTTCATTCGGCGGATTTTTTACCAGCTCTTTCGGATTGCCGCGGCCGATGATGCTTTTGGTTTCGGAATCAAGAAAAATCGAATTGCTGCCGACGGCAAAAATAGATGCCAGTTCATGAGAAACAATCACCAGGGTTGTTCCCAAACTGCGGTTAATATCCAAAATCAAATCGTCCAGATGCCGGGAGCTGACCGGATCAAGCCCGGCGGACGGCTCGTCGAAATAAAGGATTTCAGGATCAAGAGCCAAAGCCCGGGCCAGTCCGGCCCGCTTTTTCATGCCGCCGCTGATTTCGGAAGGATAGAAATCGTTAAAGCCGCCCAAGCCGACCAGAGCCAGTTTCAAATCAACCAGTTCTTTTATCAGGCGGGGCGAGTAATCGGTATATTGCTGCAAAGGCAGCGCGACATTTTCACCCAGCGTCATTGAACTGAACAGCGCGCCGCTCTGGTAAAGGATGCCGCAGCGGCGCATAACTTTGTCTCGGACGGCGGCATCGCCTCCGGAAAAGTTTTCGCCGTCAACGATGACTTCACCTTCTGCCGGAGGCATCAGTCCGGTCAGCACCCGCAGCAGGCTGCTTTTACCGCCGCCGCTGGCTCCCATAATGATAAAGACATCACTCTGATTAACGGTAAAATCGGCATGCTGCAACAAAACATAATCGCCGTAAGCGACGGTGAGGTTCTTGCCTATGATTTTGGGACAGGCTTTGTTCATATGTTAACCTCCTGAAAGAAAACCGTCAGGAAGCCGGTAACAACAATCATCCAGACAATGGATGAAACCACGGCATTGGTGGTGGCAACACCGACCGAATCCGCATTCCGTCCGCTGTAAATGCCATAATAACAGCCACAGAGGGAAATAATCCAGCCATAGACGAATCCGTGAAAAATACCGAGCCAGAAATTATTCAGCGTCAGCGCATTATAAGTATATTTCCAATATTCCTGCCAAGGGATGCCCAATGTCAACACGCCGACAACCGCACCGCCGATTATTCCCATAACGTCAGACAGCAGCGTCAGTAACGGCAGCGTAACAATCAGCGCCGCCAAACGAGGCAGAACGAGAAAATCCGTCGTCGGGACGCCCATGGTTTTCAGAGCGTCAATTTCTTCGTTAACCTGCATGGTGCCGATAGTGGCGGCATAGGAGGCTCCGGTACGTCCGGCCATTACAATTCCGGCCATGATTGCCCCCATAATGCGGGTCATGCCGATGGCAACCAGGCTGGCAACATAAATCTGTGCCCCGAAATTCTGCAACTGAATAGAACCGACATAAGCCAGAATCAGCCCGACCATAAAACTGACAACGGCCACAATGCCGCAGGCCTTGTAACTTCCGGCTTCCAGCGCAAAAAGGAAATCGACCCGGCGCATAACCGCCCGTCCGGCAAGCAGCCGTCCGAAAGAAGACAAAACCTCGCGGCAGAAACGAAAACCTTTTTTTATCCGGCCGCCGGTATTTATTCCCCAGCCGCCCAGCGCTTCCAGAAAGTCCGTTTTTGTTTCCGGTTCCAGGGGCGGTTTTACGTTTTTGGTCAGGGCAAGACGAAGCAGTTCATGCAGGTTGGGCGGCAGGCCGCTCCAGTCAACAGCAAATTGCCGCCGTTCAAAGAGCAACGCCAGCTGAAACAAGACAACGACCAAAGTCGAATCCCAGCGTCCGAGTTCCGCGGCCTCAAAGCTGACCGATGTATCCGGCGTCAGTTCCGGCGGCAATTCAGTTTTTTCAGCGGCGTCATAGGACTGAAAATCTCCGCTCAGGCGGACAATCAGGCTCTTGCTGCCGGTTTGATAAGTTATCTGCGGTTCCACGTTCTTTTCCTGCTTCACAAAACTGGTTATATTATATAAGCAAAAGCTGTTGTTTCAAGACTAAAGGCTCTTGATTTCAAGAAAAATTGCCCTATCTTTGTAAAAGCAGATTCAGACAAAGGGGGACAATATGCCAAAACTGCTGATTATCAACGGACACGATACTTATGAAAGCAGCCCGGGACACCTCAATCAGACAATGGTTGAGGTTATGCGGGAAGAACTTAAAGACAAATTTGAAATTCAAATATCCGTTTTGAAAGACGGCTATGAAACGGAAGAGGAGCGCCGCAAATTTCTGGAAGCCGACGTCATCATTTACCAGATGCCGGTTTTTTGGTTTGCTGCTCCGGCTTTGCTGAAAAAATACATGGAAGACGTTTTTCAAATCGGTGTTTTTTATGTCCGGGCGCCAGAATACGGACGCGGCGGGCATCTGACCGACAAAAAATATATGCTGTCAACAACCTGGAACGCTCCGGAGGAAGCTTTCGGCAATAAAGACAAATTTTTTGACGGGCGCAGTTGTGACGAAGCACTGATCGGTTTTCATCTGGCACAGAAATATATCGGTATGCAGCAGTTGCCGAGCTTTGCCTGTTATAATGTGGTTAAAAATCCGCAGATTGAGACGTTCAAGGAAAATCTGCGCCGGCACCTGCAGCAAATTTTCGGCTGAACATTATCAATTTATTAAACCTCACCGATTATTATGGGCGCAGAAATAACCTGCAGAGAATTCGCATGAAACCCCTAATCCTTCGCCTGGAACATCTTAAAGCTCTGGTTTCGCCTTTGAGCGCTTTTTTTCTGGGAACCGCCCTCACCTGCTGCGCCTATGCCCTGTTGACGTCTTATCTTTCGCTCAAAATGGCGCAAAACGGCATTTCGACCGGAACGGCCGGACTGGTTTTGTCCGCCTATTATGCCGGTTATGTGCTGGCGGCACTGAGTGCTTACCACATTATCAACAAAGCCGGGCATATCCGGGCTTTTTCCAGTTATATCTCAATTTTTTCGGCATTGGTTTTGATGCATTTTTATTCGCAGAATCCTCTGTTTTGGGGAATTTTGCGGCTGTTTGAAGGCTATTGCCTGGGGTCGGCGATGATGTGTCTGGAAAGCTGGCTCAACACGCGGGCGAATAATGACAATCGCGGCACAATCATGTCTCTGTATATGATAACGACCTATCTCGGTTCTTCGCTGGGGCAGCTTCTGCTTAACATTCCGACACAAAACGGCGTCACGATTTATGTTACGGTTTCCGTTCTGTTTTCCATTGCTTTGGTGCCTGTTTCTCTCACCGCTCTGCCGACGCCGGATATTACCGTTTATCGCTCGATGTCACTTTCCCGTTTATATAAAGTCAGTCCGGAAGGTGTGGTCGGCTGTGTGGTCAGCGGCATTTTCGTCGGCATTTTTTACACGCTCGGCCCGATATATACCGCCAATAACGGCCTGTCGGTCGAACAAACCTCCCTTTTCATGTTTTTCGGCGTTTTGGGCGGCATGTTTGCCCAGCTTCCGGTCGGGCGCCTGTCTGACCGGACAGACAGACGGTTTGTGATGCTGTGGATTTGCGGCGTGCTTTTTCTGACCGCACCGTGGACGCAGTATTTTATTCATGAAGGACACACTGCCGTTGCCGTTTCGGCCTTTGTTCTGGGCTGCGGAACTTTTGTGCTTTATCCGATCTGCGTTTCGCACGTTAACGATAAAATTGCCGACGCCGAACGGGTGCGGGCCAGCGGGCTGCTGATTTTACTGCAAAGTCTCGGCATGATCGGCGGACCGGTTCTGATTTCAATGCTGATGCAGCACTTCGGCGACCTGAGTTTTGTTTTGGCCTACTCGGTCTTTGCCGGACTGTTCATCCTATTTGCCCTGCATTTCATCACTTTCCACCCGCGGGTCAATTACATCAACGTTACGCCGACCGATCCGATGCCGACGGCACCGACGCATGTTTTTCACGAGCTGGCTCATAACGACACACTGCTGGACAAGGCTAAAGAGCTGTTTCAGATAAAGAAGCATTAACCTGAAACAGGTATTGATTTAATTTTTTAAACAGCTATAGTCACCTCGTTTGAATTTGGACTCGGAATAAAAAAATGGTTAGGTTAAAACAATTCACCTCTTCTTTGAAAAATGTCATCTACCCGCTGACAGCCCTGTTTGCGGCCACTATGTTTATCTGCTGCAGCTATGCCTCCCTGGGCTCGGTCTTCGCATTGAAACTCAAACAATTGGAAACGCCGACCAGCATTGCCGGTTTGATTCTGGCCATGTATTATCTGGGTTGTGTCGTCGCTTCATTCAGTGCATCCGGCATTATCAACAAGGTCGGACATATCCGGGCTTTCGGGGCTTTTGCGTCCATGCTGTCGATTTTTGTGCTGGCGCATTCATTTTCAACCGACCGGCTGTATTGGGCCCTGCTGCGTTTTTTGGAAGGATACTGCATCGGCGGAACCAGCATGTGTCTGGAAAGCTGGATTAACACCAAAGCCACTAACAAAAACCGCGGTATGGTGATGTCGGTGTATATGGTCACGTCTTATCTCGGCGCCGCTCTGGGGCAGCTTTTTCTGAATATTCCCGACCCTTCGGGTTTGTTGCTGTACATCATTATTTCGATTTTATTCTCGCTGGCCATGATGCCGGTTTCGCTGACCAAGCTCAGCGCTCCGGTAATTGAAAACCACAAGTCCATGGACTTCCGCAAGGCTTATGCCATTTCGCCGGTCGGCTTTATCTGCTGTATTGCCAGCGGCATTTTGGTCGGAACATTTTATATGTTGGGAACCATTTATGCCACCGAGATAGGCCTGAGTCTGAAAAACGTTTCCATTTTCATGTTTTGGGGCGTTATGGGCGGCATGCTGGCTCAACTGCCGTTCGGAAAATTATCGGACAAAATGGATCGGCGCCATGTTTTAATCGGTATTTCCGCTCTGTTGGTTATTGCTGCGCCGGCGGCTAATTTTCTGGTGCTCAAAGGCGGCTGGTATTTGATTGTTTCCACCATTCTCATCGGCTGCGGTACTTTTACGCTGTATCCGATTTCGGTTTCGCATATTAACGACCTGGTAACCGACGATGAAAGAATAAGTGCCAGCAGTATGCTGATTCTGACCCAGAATCTCGGACTGATTCTTGGGCCTATTTTGGTTTCCGCCGGTATGAGCCTGTTCGGTTCATGGTTTTTCATTGCGTCATTTTCGCTGATTCCGGCTTTGTTTATTGCTTTCACGCTCAGACATATTAAACAAAAACCGGAGATTAACTATCTGAACGTTACGCCGACCCAGCCAATTCCGACGGCACCGACCAACGCATTCAGCGATTTGGCCACAGACAATGCACCGCGCGCCAAATAACAATAAGACAACAGAAAAGGCGTTCTCTCGGGAACGCCTTTTTTAAGCTGTCCGGCAGAATTAATTCAATTTAGACAATGCCGTACGGATACGGTTCAGGGTTTCTTCCTTACCGAGAACGACTGCCAGCTCAGTGGCTCCGCCGGGTGTGGTTTCCTTACCGCTCAGGGCAATGCGAACCGGATACAGAATCTGTCCGTTTTTTAATCCCTTTTCCGCAGCCAGTGCCTTAAGCGTTTCAAACAGAGCCTCATTGCTCCAGTCCGCCTGTTTTTCCAGAGCTTCGGCGGCATAGGCCAGTGATGTCTTGGCAATTTCGGCATCGGACTTCATTTTCTTGTTACTGTAAAGTTCGGTCGGAAATTCAGGAACCTGTTCAATAAAGTCAATTTGTGCCGGGATATCGTTTAAAACTTCAATTCGCGACTGAAGAACCTTGCTGAGCTCTTCCTCGTTTACCCGGCGGGTCAATACCTGACGGTAAAAAGGCTGAGCCAGTTTATGAAACTCTTCCGCCGGCAGCGCACGAATGTAACAGCCGTTCATCCAGGTCAATTTGGCAAGGTCAAAAATAGCCGGAGATTTGTTCAGCCGTTCGGCGGTAAAGACTTGTTTCAGTTCTTCAAGCGAGAAAATTTCCTGCTCGGTTCCCGGGTTCCACCCCAGCAGGGCAATATAGTTCAAAACGGCTTCGGGCAGATAACCTTTGGCAACCAAATCCTGGAAAGAAGCATCGCCGTTGCGTTTGCTCAGCTTATGCTGGGCATCTTTCATTACCTGCGGCACATGAACGTAAACCGGCGGCGTCCAGCCGAAAGATTCATAAATGAGATTATATTTCGGGGTGGAAGAAATATATTCGTTGCCGCGGACAACGTGAGTGATTTCCATCAGGTGATCGTCAACCACGTTGGCAAAATTATAAGTGGGGAAACCGTCTGATTTCAGCAGGACGCCTTCATCCAAATCGTCATAATCGATTTCAATATCGCCGTAAACAACATCATGGAATTTTGATTTTCCGGTTTTGTTGATGGTTTGACGGACGACAAATTTTTCGCCGGCGGCAATCCGTTTGCGGGCTTCTTCCACACTCAGCAGTTTGCAGGGATCTTTAAATTTGACCGGAATGGCATTTTCTTCGTCAGCGTCGTCGTTTTCAGACGCCGCGCAAAAACAATAATGAGCCCCGCCCAAATCAACCAGCTTATGAGCATATTCGGCATAAATCGCTTTCCGTTCCGACTGAACGTAAGGACCGTAATTACCGCCGATGTCTGGACCTTCATCCCAATTCATTCCTACACGTTTCAGCGTTGCATAAATAATGTCGGTAGCCCCTTCGACAAAACGTTTCTGGTCGGTATCTTCAATCCGGAGGACAAAATCGCCGCCGGCAGCTTTGGCTATCAAATATTCATAAAGCGCCGTGCGGAGGTTGCCGATGTGCATATAACCGGTCGGGCTGGGAGCAAAACGGGTACGAGTTTTCATTTTTAACACCTTTAATTCATTCATTTTAAACATTGTGTTCAAGATAGCGCAAAAAAAATTTTTCGCAAGTCTTTTGCATTTAAACTGCCGATATAAATTATGGTCTTCGCCTCTTTGGATAAAAAAAAAGCCGACATCCATATAGTATTGACAAAGTTTGGCAAATCTGCTAATCTGAGAACAGGCTTTGAATTAGTTATAGAGGTGTATCATGAGACGTCTTTCCTGCTCTGTTGCTCTTGCCGCGGCTCTGCTGCCTGCCGGCGCATTCTTTCATGCAGATACGGCGGTCGCCTCTGACACCAGCCTCATAGATATGAATCAAGACCTAGCCTTAATT
>MNTU01000027.1:715-22424 GCA_001917125.1 Azospirillum sp. 47_25 | reverse complement strand
CTGTACAAGCAAATAACAGCGCGAACCAAGGAAGAACTTTCATCATACACCTCTCTATAACTGAAACCATATCACTTACAGAATGCCACAAGAGAGAAATAATGTCAATAAATAATTGCAACCGCAATTCCTTGCGGCTATCACTTCTTATCCTTTCGGGCAGGGTTATTTCTTCCGGCTGTTTTTATAAACCGGGATTTTACAGATTTTAATTCGGGTAATCCCTTTGCTGTTGGTGTGTTTGCGATACAGGAAACGTTTACATTTATAGGCGGCGATTTGTATAAGTGCCGACAATGTCAGCGGCGTATAGCTGGAAATTGCAAAACCTTGAGCTGCCACCAGCCAACTCAGAACCCGTTCCAAAGCATGAGCCAGAGTTCCGCCGGCATGATCGGCGGCAGGAACGTCAAAATCCGCGGCCGTATAAGGCAGCCGCAATAACGGTTTCATTATCCCTGCCCGGCAAATAAACATGGTTCCGGCAATAAAATGACGGTCTCTGACTTTCAGGCCGAGCTTTTGCATAATTTCTTCGGCACGGCGGTTAGCTTCCCTATCTTCTTTGGCGGCAGAGATTAACAGCTTATAGTGGCTGAGCATTCCGATTTCAGGCTTTTGGATAAAGAGTTTCAAAGCCTTATCGAGGGCGGTTCTGTCTTTCATAAATCCGGTCAGGCATTCACGCCATTGTGAACCGCGGAAACAGCAGCGGGGCAACTCGGCCGGTGCCGGCAAATCTCTTTTGGTATGCAGTTTTATCAGATAATCGTATTTATCCAAATCGACCTCATGCAGCACGGCTAAAAACGGTGCCAAATCATATCCCCTATTGTCAACAACCAAAATCCGCGCATCGTTTTTGAAACTGAGGATATCTTTTTTGACCAAGGGATCATCTTTTCCCAAGGTTACATATAAATCATAGTCCCTGCCCTCCAGGCTGCGGAGGCGGTTTATCATTTCCGACAGCATATCCGCGTAATACAAATGGAGGTGCACCAAGATTTTCATATTTAACCCTTTGGATAAAACTGTTGCAATACAGGGTTGATTGTAATAAACTTCCGGCAATAGTCAACTCTAAACAGGAATTATCGCATGGGAGCCACTCTTTTTGCCAAGAATCTTATCCGTCTGCTGAAATTTGACCTTAAAGCACACCACAAAGCCATTAAAAAATATGCAGATTACGAATATATGCTGGATAATCTCAAATATGAAATCTGTGACGAGGTCAAATCTTTGCGTCTGCCTAAAGTTCTCGGACAGAAAGAAAGCGTTGCAAAAATCATTCGTGATAAATGCAGCGTGGTTCGTTACGGAGACGGTGAGTTTAACCTGATGTTCGGGCGGGCTATCGGCTTTCAGGAATATACGCCGGAAATTGCCGCCCGTCTGACCGAAGTTTTACAATCTGACGATCCGTCCATTCTGGTCGGCATTCCCGACCGTTTCGGCTCACTGACAGACGTTGACGCACAATCCCGCGCCTATTGGCGGACATTTATGGCTAAAAACCGTACTCAGATTTATAAATATCTCAATTTTGAACAGACTTATGCCGATGCCTGTTTTACCGCACATGCCATTGAACCGGATAATGAAAATGCACCAAAAGACGAAGCTGAAATTGAAGCCTATTACAATGAAATCCGCAAAATCTGGGACGGGCGGGACATTACAATCATCCGCGGCGAGGGAACCGAAATTTTTCAGCATGATATTTATGATAATGCCAAATCAGTCAATTATATCTACGGCCCTAAAGCGCACGCTTTCCGGGATTATGACCGCTTACTTGCAGAAGCAAAAGCCCAGCCGAAAGACCGCCTGATGATTGTGGTTCTCGGCCCCACCGCCACCGTTTTGGCTTATGATTTGGCCAAAGCCGGCTATCAGGCTCTGGATATCGGCCACCTCGGCAAAGCTTATGACTGGCTCAAGCGTAAAGAAACCATCGTTATCGGCAAATTTTTTGCTTCTTAGAGACCGTCTTCATACTTTTGATACAAATGCCGTTAAAACTTATGATTTGCTTTGCCACAGGGCCAAGCGGAGTTTTAACCGAGTTAATAAACGGCAAGAAGTTTTGATTTTGCGGTTTTCATAATTGTCTTTCGGTTTGGTCATCGTGAAAAAGTCTGCTGCAGTTTCAGACGTCAGGGGAAAATACTTCTTATAGTCTGAATCGTCATGCGCCGCCCAGACAACATTTTCTTTCACGACCTTGGCCGGCATGCCGGCGGCAATACAATGCGGCGGAATGCTGCGGCTGACAACACTGCCAAAGCCCAAGATACAACCGTTACCGAGCGTTACTCCTTTCAGGATAACCGTTCGGCGGCCAACCCAGACATTATCTTCGATGATCACATCGCGGTCTTGATTGATGATATTGCCGTCAAAGTCATAAATCGGATGATAGTCGGTATTATAAATCGTGGTATCAGCCAGGCCGCAGTCTCCCATGGTAATTTTGCCACCCTTGGCTGCTACCAGCGGCGGCCAGGTGCACCACAGTTTTTTGGCGGTTACGGTTGCCGCGTCTTTCAGTTCCCACTCTCCGGTTACGGCCGAATTTCCGCCGATTTCAAGATAAGAGCCGTCGAAAGCCGAAACTTTCACATTCATCAGCTCGCAGCAACGGCCGAATTTGACATGGGCGTTACGGATAATAAACGTACATCCCTGCAAATAACATCCCTCTTCCAGCTCTAACGACGAATCGCCATAGAGCTTAATTTTACTGTCTTTAACAAAGACTTTCGGACCAATTTTTATGCGGTTGTTTTTTCCGGAAAAATGGATGGCCGAATTTTTATAGAACTGCGGCAGGCCGTCAATCTCATTTTTTTGTTTGTGATTTAACATTGCTTTATTTTCCTACAATTTCAGGCATTTCAAAACCGAATTCCCGGCGAATGCGGTCGATAATTTCCGCGGCATTGTATTTAGATTTTCCGTCACCCTGATTAACCCAGACCGAATGGCCGGAATGTCCCTGCCAGGCATGATCATAATAATCTTTAACCTGACTGTTCGTTGCAATAAAGGGATCAGAAAACTTATACCCCAAATCAACCAGCATGCCAAACCAATAGGCGCCGGTGTCGGCATGCTTATACATATTGCCGAAGAAACTGCGGCTTTTTTCGGTTATTTCCCGGGCATTTTTGACATTGACCATCGACACCCATTCATTAATCCGGCATTCGCGGCTGAAAGCCTGTTTGGGATTAAAGTTTCGGATATCTTTGGTTTTGGGCGACGGGGTCAGCGGCCAGTATGGCGACGGACGTTCGCCCTGCATTATCTTCTGCGGATTGCAGATGTCTGCAAAGCGGCAGCGCCAGCACTGTCCCAGTTCTCCGACCAAGGCTATTTTGTCGTCACTTCGGAGCGTTTGCAGATAAAGGCTGACAACATCTTGCAGATACATAACATCATCGTGCATCAGCATCAGATAATCTTTATCCGTATGGTCCAAGGCATACTGATAGCGGATATCTTCGCGGTTATGGGAATATGCGGATGAATAAAAGCGTTTCCAGTTGCTGAGCATAAATTTCAGCGTCCGCATATAAGCCGGACGATATCCCCGGACATAAACTTCCTTAATTCCCACATTATGCGTATTAACCCGAACATCCAATTTCCAGGGCTTGAAATATTCCGCCACCGCGGGATGGGTGTAGAGTTCGTAAGCGCCGTTATCGGAGCAGTCGTCGTTGATATAAACGGTATCAATCAAATCTGCCGCGACTTTCTTCAGCGTCATCAATGTATAGATTAAAGATTCCGGTTTTTTATAGGAATTGATAGCCACGTCAATTTTAGTCATACAAACAACCTCGCCAGAGTAAAGTGTCCGTTGAAAAACAAACGGCAGGCCAAAGCCTTGCGCCAGCCCAGCAATTCCGGCTTCAGGGCCCCCTGACGATACAGCGGCAGAACCAGTTCACGCGCTTTTTCCAACGACTGCAAACGGGTTTCCTTGTCATTCATGCGGCGCAGGGGCTGGGAAACAACCGATTTGAAAATAAAGCGGCTGACATAACGCTCCAACAACTTATAATCCTGTTTGTTTTTAACCCGGTCCGATTTGAGAAAATAGTCGTAAAGTACCTGTCCGGCAGCGGCATGTACCCGGACATATTTGTCGGTTTTTCCCTGATTCATCACTGAGGTTGAACTGTCGCGGTAATAAAGCAGTCTGGTATCGGTATGAACAATACTCAAAACGTGGAACATTACCTTCAGGGTGAATATCGTATCTTCCGCGGGCTGGATATCCTGCGGAAATTCAATACCGGCGATGGCATCTTTCTTATAAAGCCGGTTCCAAACCAGCACCGAACCGCCGCGGGGATTACGAAACCAGAAATGGAACGCGTCCTGCGAAAATTCAGCGGGGATTTTATCAATGTCATAATGCGGCGGATTGCTCATGACAAAATCATCGGGAACGGTTTCGTTAACGAACTCTGCCACATCGGCATTGTATTTGGTAATCAGGTGATGAAGAACTTCCATTGCCTGCGGATGCAGTACGTCATCCTGATCCAGCAAAGCAACATAAGGTGACAGTGCGCTTTTCAGACCGTGGTTGCGGGCCATCGAGCAGCCGGCATTTTCCTGTTCAATCAGCCGGAAACGCGAATCTTCGGCAACATATTCATTGACGATATCGGCCGTATTGTCGGTTGAACCGTCATTAATGCAAATGATTTCGATATCTTCAAAAGTTTGGTTTTTGGCCGAATCCAAGCATGGGCGCAAGTATTTTTCGGCATTGTACAAGGGTATAATAAGAGAGATTGCGGGCATGGAAATTTCCTTCACTTGCTAAATAATCTTTCTTATATATACCCTCACAATTTGCTTAATGCAACAGCTTTTAGCTATTCTCCTCCGTAACCGGGAAGCGAACATTTGCAGTCTTTATACAGTTTGACGGCATTGTTCAGAATTTTTTTCGCCTCATCGGGACCGAGAAAAGTCTCAATGACCACTTCTTTGTTTTCCAGAACCTTATAGTCTTCAAAAAAACGCTGCAAGGTTTTCAGCGTATGCGGCGGCAGCTCGTCAATTGAGTTATAGTGGCTGTATTCGGGGTCATCAAGGTGGACGGCGATGATTTTGTCGTCCATTTCTCCCTGATCAACCATTTTCATAACGCCGATCGGCTTGGCCCGCATGATCGCCAAAGGCAAAACCGGTTCCTGTCCCAAAACCAGAATATCCAGAGGGTCGTTATCATCGCAGTAAGTCTGCGGAATAAACCCGTAGTTGGCCGGATAATGCACCGCGCTGTAAAGAATGCGGTCAACTTTGAGCAGGCCGCTCAGTTTATCCAGTTCATATTTAATATTAGAGCCGCGGGGAACTTCAATCATCGCGGTTACCACTTCGGGGAAGTTTTCCCCGCAGCTGACGCCGTGCCATGGGTGCAACATGCTTATTTTCCTCATCATCTATGTTAAACAATGGGAGTTAAAATAAGCCAATCGCTCAAAAAGTCAAAGGATTTATTACATGTGCTTACGTTTCCAATGATTATAAATATAGAGCAGAAGCAACAGAGAATAAAGTATTCCCAGAGACCACAGAATATATGACTTTATTGCTTCATCGCTCCATTCCCGCGTAATTTCATTGACATTCAGTGCACTGCCGGACACGGTGAACTCGGCATCAGGGTTTTCATGTAGCAGAGATGCGGCAATCTGATAATCTGGATTCAGATAGTCAAATTTGATAACCAGATCATTGTCCACTTTTTCAAGATGCGCGGTTATGGCATCCGTGGTGGCCGTATTATCCAACGTATAATGCACCAGTTTTGCTCCCTCGGGAACCGTAATGCGAATGGGATCATGCCCGATTTTGGAAACATCGCTGCCGGAAAGCGCCATAGCGCCCTTATTATGCAGATAGACCCGGGTCAGATATAAGTCTTTATAGTCTTTTCCCTTGACGGAAACGGCATATTCATTGTTATTCTGAGAAGAAATGAAAGTGACCTTCTCCGTTTCATATTTGAGAATCGGGCGGCTGATGTAAAAAATATAGTAGCCGAAAGCAATTCCCGAAACCGCCAGAATAAACGCCCCGGTTTTGCTGGTCCAAAAGTTCCAAAAAGCGGCGGCAATCGCCCGCCAGTCTTTACGTGCCTGTCTTTTCGTTATCATCATTTTTAAATCCCTGTTTGACTTTTCCCAATAATATAATTCTTCAAACGGCAAATAAAAGGCGGGGCTTCAAACTTGAAGCAGCCGGCCTGTTAATTATATGAATCCCGGGAGGAAAAAATGGAGATAACAACCAAAAGAATTTACGAACAGCCGCTGCAAAGCGACGGTTATCGCGTATTGGTGGACCGTTTGTGGCCGCGCGGCATGAGCAAAGAAAACGCCTGTATCAATCTGTGGGCCAAAGAACTGGCTCCGTCAGGCGACCTACGCAAATGGTTCGGACACAGGGAGGAAAGATGGGAAGCGTTTAAAGCCCTATATTGGCAGGAGCTGCAAAACAATGCCGCCGGTGTGAAAGAATTTGAGAAAGAGACGGCGGGGCATGATAAGATTACCCTGCTCTACGCGGCAAAGGATCAGGAGCATACGCATGCTCTGATTCTGGAAAAGTATCTGCAAAAATTTTTGAAAAACAGGAATAAAATTTCAAGCTAAAGCGGAACAGCCTTTTCTCTTTCCCAACTTTTCGGAACGGACGGCAAAATTATGCCAAAAGATAAAAAAACACTTGCATTTGTCATCAGAAGGACTTATAGAATAGTGGTTGACAGCAGTCATCGGGATGTAGCGCAGCCTGGTAGCGCATTTGCATGGGGTGCAAGTGGTCGCTGGTTCGAATCCAGTCATCCCGACCAAAACGGAAGTCAGGATTTCAGGCTAAATACTATTTTCAGTCTGAATATCCTGACTTTTTTAGATTGGTGGCAAAATATTCTCCCATATCGGCCAATTGTCCTTTTCCGCCAGCAGGATCGGCCATTAACTCCCTTAAACTGACAGAGAAACGAATGCGTGACAAAATTCTAATTTACCGTGATTACGGATGTTCCGACCTTAATGCGTTGGAATACGGCCTGAAAGAATATTTTGAACCGTGCGGCGGCACCGTTGATTTTACCGATGCGGCCGGGATTATCAAAGAAGGCAGTCTGAATGAATCGGTTCTCGCCTTTTTTATGCCGGGCGGTGCCGGAACGCCTTTTCGGCGGAAACTTGAGGTTCTCGGCAATGAAAAAATCAGGGAATATGTCCGTGACGGCGGCATTTATTACGGCATTTGCGCCGGCGCCTATTATGCCTGCCGGGAAACCGTCTTTGAGGAAGATATTCCCGAACTGCGTATTATCAGTTTCTGCGGGCTGAATTTGGTTGAAGGCCGGGCTGTCGGAACCCTATATAAAGAGTTCGGCATCCGCCCCTATGCCAAAGATGCCGCCTCGACCGCTGCCGTCAACCTGATCTGGCAGGATCAGGAACAACATACGGTTTATTATCACGGCGGTCCGTACTTTGATTTGGCGGCCAATACCGAACCCGACATTTTGGCAGTTTATGATACGGAGAAAAAGCTTCCGGCCATTATCCGCCAAACATACGGCAACGGACAGGTTATTTTGTCTGGCGTGCATTATGAAGACAAAGGCGCCGTTTTACAAAAGACCCTGCACCACCTCCGGCTTGATTCCGCCGAGGCTCTGCAAGTTGCCGCCAAGCTCTCCGCCGGCGAACCTTCCAGACTCCGCCTGTTTCATAAAATGATGAGCTTGACCGGACGCTGACAACAGCGGACTCTCCCTATATAGACAAAATATATATCATTTTATGTTTTGTTTTCTTTTATTTTCAGATTGTTTTTTTGAAATATATATCTTTTTTTGACAAAATATCTTGCGTTATTAAAAAATATATGATAATTAATGCGCCATAATATATATTATTATGGCCATGCATTATTAAAAGCAGGTCATTTTTTCGTGATTTTTCTTTAATTAACTTTATTTAATAACTTAAAATTCAAAAAATTATGAATGTAATGACTTATGTTGCAGCAGGTGTGGGCGTGGTTGTCGTCCTAATCGTGATTTTCTTTGTTAAGTGGATTTTCTCTCTCCGCCGCGTAGTTCCGACCAATGAGGTTCATATCGTGCGCCGGGGAAAAAACACGATGGTTTACGGAACCCCCGAACGCGGCAATGCCGTGCAGGAAAAACAGTTTTGCGGAAACTGCTATTATGAATTTCCGATGTCTATTCCGTTCCTGGGGGTTACGGTAACCCAAATGCCGCTGTCAATCTTCGGTATTGACATTAACGACTACGAAGCTTTTGACAAAGAAAGGGTTCCGTTTGTCGTTGATATTCAATCTTTTTTCCGTATTTCGGATTATGAGGTTGCCGCCTCGCGCATCAGCCGGACAGATGAGTTGAAAAGACAGCTTCTCAGTATTGTCCAGGGTGCGGTTCGTTCCATTTTGGCAAAAGACTTTCTGAACGAAATTATGGGTGAACGCTCCAAATACGGTCAGCAGTTTACCGATGAGGTTAAGGAAGAACTGAAGTCTTGGGGGGTTGAGACCGTCAAGAACATTGAATTGATGGACGTCCGCGATGCCAAAGGCGAGCAGGTGATTTCCAATATCATGAAGAAAAAGAAATCCGAAATTGAAAAGAAATCGCGCGTTGCCGTGGCCAAGAACAATCAGGAAGCCAAAGAAGCCGAAATTGAGGCTCAACGCCAGATTGACTTGAAAGAACAGGAAGCCAACCAGCAAGTCGGCCTGAGAAAAGCCCAAGTTGCCCAGGAAGTCGGCATTGCCGATGAAAAGGCAACCCAGGCCGTTAAAGAACAGGCAAAGCTGACCAAAGAAAAAGAAATGGAAGTCAAGAAAGTTGAAACCGTCAAACAGGCTGAAATTGACAAGGAAAAAACCGTTATCAATGCCGAGGCCAAAAAGCGGGAAACCGAAATTAATGCGGAAGCAGCAAAGGCCAAAGCCGAACGGGATGCCGATGCCGAACTTATCCTGACGACCAAAAAAGCCGAAGGTTCTTTGATTACCGCCAGCAAATCGGCGGAAGGAATCAAACTTGAAGGTGACGCCAAAGCCAATGCCGAAAAGCAAATGCAGCTTGCATCGGTTGAAGCGCAGCTTAAGCTGGCCAGCGAAATCGGAAACAATGACGGATATCAGCATTATCTGATTCAGGTTCGCCAGATTGAAGCCAACGAGAAAGTCGGTTTGGCACAGGCTGACAATATCAAGGGCGCCGACATTAAGATTATTGCCGGAGCCGGAGATGTTACCGGCGGCATAAGCAGTGCAGCCGGAGCTCTTTCGCCCAAAGGCGGTTTTAATCTTGCCGGAATGCTCGCTTCCCTCGCCGCAACAGACGAAGGCAAAGCCCTTTTGGAAAAATTAGGATTAAAAACGGCCGCCAAGACCGAATAATCCTAAATCTGCTAAAAACAAATCCCTTTCTGTTAAACAGAAAGGGATTTTACTTTATGTACGCCGTCAGTTTCGCACCGGTTTGCTTATTTTGCGGTAAACATAAACGGCAATGGGAACCCCGAGCAACATACCCCACATTCCGATAACGCTGTGCGCGATATAGAGAATAATAAGAGTCATAACCGGATTGATATGCATAACCGAAGAAACAATCCGCGGATTGAGAATATAAGTTTCAATCATATGGATGGCGATAATCATAACAATAGCCCACAGCCCCAATTCCATACCGCCGCCGTTAATTGCCATCAAAACAATGGGAACGGAGGAAATGAGCATGCCCAGAACCGGTATCAGCCCGCAGATAAACACCAGCGTGCAGAGCAATGCAACGGCGTTAATTCCAAGTATATGCAGACAAATTGCCGTCAGAACGGTGTTTATCGCCGAGATAATAAGCTGGGCACGGAAGTTTTCTCCGACGACTTTGGCAAAAAGAATAATACTGTCGGCCGTTTCGTGATAGGCTTCGGACAACCGGGTAAAACGCAGGTGGCGCACGCCTTTGGAAAGATGCGGCAGGTCAAACATAATCAAAAAGCTGAACAGCATAGCCAAAAAGAACCAGCCGAAGTAATGGAGGCCTTTTTCCAAAACGCCGCGGACAATATTCCACGCGCTGACAACGGCGGTTTCCGGCAGCAGAACGTTTTTAATCTGGGCAATCAGCGGCGCAATCATCTCATTGTTTTCCGTATGCGTATTAACCCATGATTTTAAAGTATTCATACTGTTGGGAAGCTGTTCGGTGAAATTAATGGTTTCAGAGAGAATCCGCGTCGGGATAAGGGTCAGAAACGCGGCCACGCCGACCAAAAACAAAATATAAATGCCGATAACGATGCTGCGGCGGCTCCAATGATATTTGCGGCGAAGATTGTGAGTTATGCTGGAAGCGATAAAACACATGATAAAAGTGATGAAAACCAGCCCGAACATATCCCGAAAAAGATAGAGCAGCGCCATAAAAGCCGCCCAAATGAAATAAACCCGGTTTACTCGGATAAACGCTGAAATGCTGAATGGCATCTTTGCTTTCCTCTCATTAAAATCCGTCTTGCAGTGAATTGTTTTTCTGTATTTTAATCAAGCTTCGGCAAAAAAGCAATATTCACGGTTTAAATCGCTGCAAAGGTGGAATAACCTGCATTTTCTTCCCGCTTGCGGCAAAACGACAGCGGCAAGAATGCATTTTTCGGAGGACAAACACTGCCGGGGCTGGTTTATTTTGTTGTTATCGTTTATAAAATTATTTGAGCCGTTATCACTGAAAGAGATAAAATGATCAGAAGTTTTCCGCCGATTATTAATTCCGAAACCGAGATTTTGATTGTCGGGACCATGCCGAGCGTTAAATCGCTGGAAGCGCAGCAATATTATGCGCATCCCCGCAATGCATTTTGGAAGATTATTGCCGCATTATATCATCAAGGGGCGGAATTTGCCGACTTTCAGGAAAAGAAAGCCTGTCTGCTGGCCAACCGGCTGGGTCTGTGGGACAGCCTGCAGCTTTGCCTGCGGGAAGGAAGCCTTGACAGCGCCATTACCGACGAACAGCCGAACGATTTCAACACCCTGCTGGCGGAACATCCGGCGGTCAGGCGGCTGCTGTTCAACGGGCAGCCGGCCTTCAAATTTTTCAAAAAATATCATGCCCCTCTCCTGCTGCGGACAGAGTATTATATTCTGCCTTCAACCAGTCCGGCCAATGCCTCTTATTCGCTGGATGACAAAATCAGAATCTGGGCTCCTTATCTGAAATAAGATTCTGAAATAATTAGATAAAATTTTTGTTGACTCTCAACTAAAGAGGTTTATAACTGCGCTTATAAAGCGATTATTCTATATTTATTTACCCTTAAAATTTCAAAAAGATGAAACAGTTAAAAACAAACAGCGACTACGCTGAGTTATTCAAAGGTTTAATGGATCTTGCCGGGGTTAATCCTCATGAGTTTGAACTTTTTCAAAAAGGGATGAGAAATTATCCGCGGCCCGGTGATTATCAGTTGAAGAACAAAGAATTTCAAACTGAACCACGCTGGGGCGAAGAATGGGGAATTTATTTCACGCCCAACAAATACATCAACATTGATGCGATGAACGGCTGGAAAAAAGACCTGACGGCAGAAGAAGTCCGGGTTTGGGCAAAGATGAACGGTTACCGCATTCCGTCGGAAGCCGAACTCAAGCTGATTGTTCCGGTGGTTTCCGCCGTCAATTCCTCACTATGTGCCGTTAATATGCACAAACACCTGCTTCCGCAGGACCTGCTCAAACGCTGCTGGTCTGCCGAAGCTTTGAAAACAGCCCGCAAAGATGAAACACGCCGGCTGATTGTGGTGGAAGACCAAGAAAACCTGCCGGAAGTTCTGTTGTTTCTGGCCAAACTGAAACCGATGTTTGAAATCTGAGATTTTATCTGAAAAAAAGAGCCCCGCTTTATGCCGGGCTCTTTTTTTTAACCGTATAAAAGTCAGCCGACTTTGGAAAGTGTCCGCTCCAACTCCTCAGACATACTTTTCAACTCACCCCGGACGTAAGAAATAAGCTTACGGCTTTCTTCGTTAAGTTCAACCGAATCTGCCGTTTCTTCAAAAAAGTCTTTCTGAATTTCTTCACCGAGGATGGCTTTGACACCCTTTTCCTTAAAAAGTTTCTGTACCCCTTCAATCGTATAGCGTTTTTCATAAAGAAAATCACGGATACGCCTGACCAATTCAACGTCGTCGGGACGATAATAACGGCGTCCGCCGCTGCGTTTCATCGGTTTTATCTGAAGAAATTTGGTTTCCCAAAAACGCAAGACATGGGTTGCTACGCCTAACTCTTCAGCAACTTCGGCGATGGTGCGGAACGCCGCTTTAGATTTGTTAACAACCATTTCTATTCCTTTGAATTTTATGCGTTAATTATTTTTCTCATCGTCTGGGAAGGCTTGAAGGAAATAACCCGGCGCGGTGAAATGACAGCCTCGACGCCGGTCTTCGGATTGCGGCCGGCACGGGCTTTTTTGTTACGCAGGGCGAAAGTTCCGAAAGAAGACAGTTTCACATCATTACCTTTAACCAGTTCGTTGGTCATTTCATCAAGAATCATATCCAAAATATCATTGGAATCTTTGCGAGACAAGCCGATTTCTTCATAAATAGCCTCAGCAACGTCAGCTCGAGTGATTGTTTTCATTTCTATAGCTTCCTTAGTTTCATTATTACATTTTTATATTTATGAGGATGAATTATATCATAATTCACCGAAAGACAAGTGTCTAATTTGAGTATTGAACAGATAAATGTCAGATGCGAACCAATGCGCCGCCCCAGGTGAAACCTGCCCCCATTGCGGTGAGGACAACCAAATCGCCTTTTTTGATACGGCCGGCAGCATATTCTTCCGACAAGGCAACCGGGATAGTTGCCGCGGAGGTATTTGCCGTGTGGTCAATGGTCACGATAACTTTTTCATCAGGCAGATTCAGCTTTTTGCCAACATTTTCAATGATGCGGGCATTGGCCTGATGCGGCAGCAGCCAGTCAATATCCTGCGAAGTTACACCGGCTGTTTCCATAACATTTTCAGCAGCTTGCGTCAATGCGTTAACAGCAAACTTGAAGACTTCCTTGCCGTCCATAGTGATAAATCCGGCTTTTTGGGTGGTGCTGACACCGCCGGTTGTTTTCAAATGCTCATAATGGCTGCCGTCAGCATACAGCTTGGTTGCCAGAACACCGCGGTCAGCCGCAGTTCCTTCGCCTTCACCGGCACGCAGAATCACAGCTCCGGCTCCGTCACCGAACAGAACACAGGTGTTGCGATCGGTCCAGTCGGTAATTTTAGACAAGGTTTCGGCCCCGATAACCATTGCAGTTTTAATCTGCCCCAGGCGAATCATATTATCGGCCATGGTCATGGCATAAACAAATCCCGAGCAGGCGGCAGAAATATCGGTGGCAATGCAGCCGGGTTTGGTTCCGAGCTTACCGGAAATTTTGGCGGCCGTTGACGGCGTGGTATCATCCGTGGTGACGGTCGCGACAATAATCAAGTCCAAATCTTCCGCACTAATATTTGCTGATTTCAAAGCATTACGCGCGGCAATTAAAGAAATATCTGAAGTAAATTCATTTTCAGCAGCCACATGGCGGGATTTAATGCCGGTACGGGTGCTAATCCATTCGTCATTCGTCTCAACCATTTTGGCCATATCATCATTGGTCAGGACTTTGGCCGGCAGATAGTGGCCAAATCCGATAAGTTCAGATCTAATAAGAGTCATAAAGAATTTCCTGAGATAATAAGTCTAAATCAACATTTTCAAGTTCATCGCGGATGGTGTTGACAAAGTTCTGGCGAACCAGTTTCAGTGCATTGTCAACGGCTACGGAATAGCCCAGCGCATCGGTTCCGCCGTGGCTTTTGACCGAAAGCCCGTTCAAGCCGACAAACATTGCCCCGTTATACAGGCGCGGATCCATCGTTTTTTTCAGGCTCAGGGCGACACCGAGCATAAACGGCAACCCCAACTTGGCCAAAAGAGACTTTTTAACCGAATTTTTCAGCAGGCGCAGAACCAGACGGGCAGTTCCCTCAATCGATTTCAGGGCAATGTTGCCGGTGAAACCGTCGGAAATAATCACGTCGGCCTTGCCGTTCGGAATTTCGTGCGGTTCGATATAGCCGATGAAATTGATATCAAGCTGGGAATTGCGGATAATTTTTGCGGCCTGGTGAATTTCTTCCTTGCCTTTCATTTCTTCCGCACCGATATTCAGCAAAGCGACGCGGGGTTTTTCAATCCCCAGCGCATGCTTGGCGACAATATTGCCCATAAGGGCAAATTCGGCCAGATTAACGGCATCGCATTCGGTATTGGCGCCGAGGTCAAGCATAACATATTTGCCGCACTGATGGGGCATTATGCTGACAATGGCCGGACGATGAATGCGCTGAATGGTTTTCAGCGTCAGTTTGGAGATAGCCATCAGAGCACCAGTATTGCCGGCCGAGACAACGGCTTTCGCCTCGCCTTTGCGGACGGCATCAATTGCCATATACATGCTGGTGTTGCGGTTGCGGATAACCTGAGAGGGTTTGTCCTCATTGCGCACGACTTCAGTTGCGTGGCGCATTTCGCAAACCTTTTTGAGATTGGGATAAGCATTAAGGATAGGAAGCACTTTGCCTTCATCACCGAACAGCAGAAAGCGGACGTCGGGATTTTTTTTAGCGGCAATAGCAAGCCCCTCAATGACGACTCTGGGGGAATTGTCTCCCCCCATGGCGTCTATTGATATGACCAGATTATCAGACAAGAACCTGCTCCATATAATATAATGGCTTACTTCCGTCATCCGTCTGCCACCTTAAAACATCAGCGGCACGCGGTATAAGAGAGCAAGCCAGGTTAGTAGACTATTCCTTGGAAGCTGTTTCTTGAGCAACAACTTCACGTTTGTTGTATTGACCGCAGGACGGGCATACATTGTGAGGTCTTTTCAACTCACCGCAGTTCGGGCATTCCTGGTAAGAATTAGCAGCCAATGCATCGTGCGAACGGCGCATATTGCGGCGGGAGGTTGATGTTTTCTTTTTTGGTGTAGCCATTTTCTTATACTCTAATTATTATTCACGATTAAAACCAATTTTCCAGACGTCATTATTAAACCAGTTCGATTTTAAAATCAACCGTTAAAATGACATTCGGAAAGCTTTAGTGCCCTTTTAGCTAAAAATTTGCGTTTTGGCAAGCATAATTTTTATTTTTTGAGTTTTTCCAAAATTTTAAAAGGATTCCGACGCTCGTCATCCTGCGGATCAAACTCACTTTTCCAGCTGAAAACCTCTCCTTCTTTGCGCGGGTAGTCTTCCATTGCCAAAGCTATCTGCTCAATTGCAATCTGTCCGAGGTCTATCTGCCCGTCAATAACGATATCCGGCAGATCGTCCTCAAAGCTGATTTCCTCTTCTTTCCGGCTTTTCGGCGTGGCTTTGGTATCATACAGCAATTCAAACTCCGGTTCGTAGCTTTTGCAGAAATATTCCAGACTGACAACGCTTTGCAGCTCCAGTTCAGCCTTAATCCGCCCCCATACCCGGAGCAAATGTTCTTTTTTGTTCATTTTGGTATAGATTTCGGCGCTGAAAGATTTTACCGACGGGATTTGTAAAATTTCCGCCAGTTCCTTTAAATCCGCGGCATCGGCCGTCAAACGATATTTTTTTTCGGCTGCGGCAATGTCTTCAACTATTAACGGATACGAAAAATTTTTTTGCATTAATATTTTCCTTATGCTATAAGATTAGCAACATAATTTAGATAAGATATAACGTTAAGGATTAAAAGATGTCAATAAACAAAGTCGTTTTGTTAAGCGCGTTTCTGATGACGTTTTCTTCTGCCTGCAGCAGCGACCTTTTCATTACCCACAACGGAAATATGCCGTCCAATGAAAGAATCGCCCAAATCAGGGTCGGACAAAGCAAATCGGAAATTCTGAATATACTCGGCAGTCCCTCCAGCGTGGTATCTTTAGACCGCAATCAGTGGATTTATATGTCTTCGGACATTAAAAGAGTGGCTTTTTTTGCGCCGAAAGAAGTTGACCGTGACGTGCTGACCATTCAGTTCAACGATCAGGGCAAAGTTTCCGAAATCGAGCGGCTGACAAAGAAAGACGGCAAAGAAATCAAAGTCAGCACCAACAAAACCGAAACTCTGGGACACAATCCGGGTTTCTTCCGCAAATATTTCGGCGGCGTAGGACAATATATGCCCTTCCCCACCAATACCGATCCCAACAGATAACAGAAAGCCCCGAGGTTCGGGGCTTTAATTTTTAGCAAGAAACTCCGGACGTAACCGAAATTTTTCTTTCAAAAGCTTATTTTATTTTCCGGCGTTTCTTTCCGGCCATTTCCGGAGAGACCAAACCGCCCGATATAACGAACTTGATACCCTCTTCCACCGACATGTCCAGACTGACGGTATCTTCTTTAGGCACAAAAATCAAAAAGCCTGAAGTCGGGTTCGGCGTGGTGGGAATAAAGATATTCAGCATTTCCCGTCCAAGTTTGTCTTTTACTTCGCCCTGAGTTTCCGAACTGACGAAACCTAAAATCCAAATTCCCTTACGGGGATATTCAAGCAGAACAACTTTGCTGAAAGCATTGTTTTTGTTGGAAAGGAAAGTCTGGAAAACCTGTTTTAGCAGCGAATAGACGCTGGATATCAGCGGCATTTTATAAACAATCCATTCGCCGAGGCTCAAAAAGAATTTTCCCAGGAAACCGGCGGCAAACATTCCTATCAGTATCAGGGCGACAATAAGCAGAACCAAACCGAGCCCCGGAATGCTGTACGGCAAATAGTTGTCGGGACGAAATTCCGGCGGAATCAGGCGGTTAACGCTGACGTCAATCCAAGAGATAAGTTTATAGGCGAGATAAAAGGTCATGGAGACCGGCGCAGTAACCAGAATACCGGTAAAAAAATAAGCTTTGATTTTTGAGCCGAGCTTCATGAATATCGCTTTTTCCCGCTCCAGGCGGATGCGCCTGATATTTATTGCCCTTTTGGTGATATCTTCTCTTTTCATTCGACCCTCATCACATCATCTATAATAAACTGCAGAGAATTGCGTCCCTGCCAGTTATCCCGGCGCAGGACGCCGACAACGTTGAAAACGGCTCCGTTGCTGTTCAGCAATGCCGGGCCAATGGCAGTATCGGCCACGCGGAAAGCCATGGCTTTCATACTTCCGCCGTTTGCCGAGCTTAAAAAGCAGCTGACATGACCGCTGCCGACAATCCGCGCCTTGCTCACCCGAACCCGCTGCAAAACCAGTTTGGGCTCACTGTTGCCCGCTCCGTAAGGTTCCAACAGTTCAAGCTTATCCATCAGGCTCTGATCGGCACCGGCCAAATCCAACACGCCGTCAACTTCAATCACCGGCGTTATGGCTTCATGGCCGATTTGTGCACGGACATATTCACCGACAAATTGGCGAAATTCTTCAATTTTATCTTCTTCCAGCGAAAATCCGGCAGCCATTGTGTGGCCGCCGCCTTTGGTAATGACGCCTTTTTCTTTGGCGGCAATAATCAGGGCGCCCAAATCGACACCGGGAACGGAGCGCGCCGAACCTTTAACTTCATCGCTCTCAACAGACATGACGAAAGCCGGCAAATTGTAGCGTTCTTTCAGCTTTCCGGCCACGATACCGATAACCCCCTGGTGCCAATCGTTTCCGGCAACAAAGGCTATCGGATACTCCTGCGGGGTTCCCTCCAGCATTTCGATGGCTTTTTCCAGGACATATCCTTCTATTTCTTTACGCTGGGCATTGAATTCGTTGAGCTTGTCAGCCAGTATCGAAGCTTGAAAATCATCTTTGATGCAAAGCAGGCGGTTTCCCAAAGCCGCTTCGCCGACCCGGCCACAGGCATTAATGCGCGGTCCGAGCACAAATCCCAAATGGAATGCGCCGGGCGCCTCGTTAATTGCGGCCTTGTCAATCAATGCCCGCAGGCCGACATTGCGCCGCTGGGCCATAATTTTAAGCCCCTGGCGGACAAAGGCACGGTTCAACCCGAGCAGCGGCACCACGTCGCAGACGGTTCCCAACGCCACCAAATCGAGCCATTGGATTAAACTCGGCTCAGGATGCGTCTGATAGAATCCGCGCTCGCGCAGTTCGCGGTTAACCGCCACAATCGCCACAAAAACGACGCCTACGGCAGCCATATATTTCAAATAAGGATATTCGTCACTCTCGTCCAGTCGTTTGGGGTTAACCACGGCATAGACATCAGGCAGGCGGGTTTCCGCTTCATGATGGTCAAGCACGATAACCTCAAAGCCTTTTTCTTTGGCATAATCAAAAATATTAAAAGCGGTTGTGCCGCAGTCAACGGTAATAACAAAATCGGCCCCCTGTGCGGCAAATTCATCAAAAGCGGCCGTGCTCGGACCGTAACCTTCTTCACGTTCGGGTATATGCACCAGCGGCTCGCAGCCGACACTTTCCAAAAACAGGCGCAGAACCGACGAAGAAGTTGCTCCGTCCACGTCATAGTCGCCGATTATGGCGATTTTGCGGCCGGAAATAACGGCTTCGGCTATTTTAGCCGCCGCTTTGGACATATCTTTCATGACCGAAGGATCCGGCAGCAGATTTTGCAGTTTGGGTTCAATAAAATTAGAGACATCCTGCGGGGCAATGCCGCGGGATGCCAAAATTTCCGCTACCAGCAGCGGCAGATTGCAGCTTTGGGAGATGAGTTCAGCCTTGCGTTCATCAACAGGAGCGGTTTTCCAGAGATTACCTCCCAGAGACTTCACATTTTCAAAACTAAAACTCACCTTTGCTCCCTGACCGAAATATTAGTAACTGATGTAAACTTCCGTCCGGCGGTTCAGGCGTTCACCTTCCGGCATAACCTCCAGATAAGCGGGACGGTTGTCAGACATTGCCTCAACCAAAATTTTGTTTGCCGGCATACCGGCGCGGCGCAAAGCGGCAGCCACAGCTTCGGCACGGGCTAACGAAACCTTGAAATTGGCCATTTTATGACTGGCCATGTCCGTGTTGCGGGTGCGGCTGGAGGCAAACCCCATCACGCGGACAAAAGCATTGTTCTTCTTGGCCTCGCGGACAATGGCGCGGATCTTTCCGTTTGAACCAGAAGGCAGAGCCGAGCTGCCGTTGTCAAAATAAAACGTATCAGCCAAATAAGTCACGCTGGGGACAACCGGCTGCGCAGGCACCGGAGCGGCCGCTTGAGAAGCGGGCTTTTCAACAGGTTTGGCCGCTGCCGTCTTTGAGGCTTTCGGAGCAGGTTTGGCATTCGGATCTTCATCAAAAGGCACGCCGAAGAAGTCAACATCCTCATCGTCTTCATCCACAAGCGTTTCCTCTTCATCCAAATTTTCAGAATCGGCCACGATTACCGGCTTGGTTTTGGCCGGCGTGACGGGGTCAACGCTGTTTTCATCGTCATAGGCAATATTTTTATCGTCTCCGACCAGGCTCTTTCCTTCCTTGAGGATTTTTCCGCTTTCTTCCGAGCTTATAGCCGAAGAATCCTCCTCGGTGATTTCAGGGAAAGAAGCGCTGCTGCAAGCAGCCAACACAAACAAAGTTCCGCACAACGCGGCTGAAACTTTAACATCTTTGAGCAAAAACATTGACTGAACCCTACTCTAATCATCACAAAATTAATGCCGTATCTTCATGAATTCGGACATATCGCTGCTTTATTGATAGCGTAATAACATTATTAAAACAAGAATAAAAATAAATACAAACAGAAAAAAATAACAGCGCGTAAGATTTAAAATATTTGTGTTTATCAAATAAATGATTTATAATCAGCTCTGAATATTTTGAAAGGACAGGAAATGACAATTCCGGCAACCGACACCGCAATTGATATTGCCTACTGGTTTTTTAACCGGGCCGAAAAAGACGGCATTTATCTGGAGACCGAAAAAATGCAGCATCTCTTGTTTCTGGCCCAAATCCATTTTGCCATGGCTTACAACATGCAGATTCTGGTTCCCAGCCTGTTTGTCTGCAACAAAGACGGTTTTTTCGAACCCAACCTGAAGCGTATGTTTGCCATGGGGCGTCCGTTTATGCCGCCGGTCAAGTTTCCGGCCAAGATAGACTCTTTTCTGGAAAGCATCTGGAACAAATACGGAAAAACATCGCTGATCAGCCTGGAAAAGCTGATTAAAAGCAATTCGGCTTTCAAGGAAAACTGCATTGCCGGAACAATTAACGTTATTGACCTCAAAGCAGTTGTGGACAGTTTTATCAAGAGCAGCAAAGCCGCCCAGAAAAACAATGCCTTTTCAAATAACAGAAAAAAAGTTATGCTGTCACAGAACGGACCGGTCGTGGTTTCCAAATGGCAGCCTCGTAAAATCGACATACAATCCTAAAGGAGATGACTATGAGCAAATTTCTTAAACTTTTTCTGGCGTTAATCGTTGTTGCCGGCTGCTCGCCGAAAGAAAACAGCGGCAATCTGACTATCTCCACCGAAAACGGCGACGTCCGTTACAATGTCGAAGAGGCACAAACCCCTGAAGAACTTGAAAAAGGCCTGATGAACCGTGACAGTCTGGCTGCCGACAGCGGTATGATTTTTAACCTGGCCGACGTTGAAAACCAGGTAGCCATGTGGATGAAAGACACCAAAATTCCATTGGATATGCTGTTTGTCAACTCAAACGGCAGAATTTTCTTTATTGAAGAAAATGCAACGCCGATGTCCGAAGAGCTGATTATCGCGCCGGAACCGGCATTGGCCGTTATTGAACTGAATGCCGGAGATGTCAAAAAACACGGTATCAAAATCGGCGATACGGTTAAGCATCACTTCTTTGACGAGTTTAACAAAAAAGTTTACGAAGACGAGGGAAAACAGCCTCCCCGGGAAGAAGAAAGCAATTCCGTTTCTTCACAGGAAGTGCAGGAAGACGCTCAGCCGCAGCCTGCCGATACAGAACCGGCTTCTCCGTCAGACGAAGGCAGCCCTGTTTCTCTGGACGGCGAGATGAACAAGACGGAAAAAGTTCTTTCCGAATAATTCCGTTTAAGGATTTTTACTTTATGACAATGTCCGGCGGCAAACGCCGGGCATTTTTTGTGCACTGAATAAAACTTTTTATTTAACCCGATGAATTTTAACGAAAAGCCGTTTCATTTGCAGTCACTGTTCCCTCTGCCATATATTTTTATTTATTGAATTTTCACCAATAGTATGTTATTCTAAAAATGGTTTTGGTTTTAATATGTCTATGAGGTGTGCTATGAGAATTATTAGTCATAGTCTGCTTGCTTTATTTGCGGTGATAGGATTATCCGTTCCGGCAGCAGCGCAACTTTCTTCAACTTATACGGTTCCTCCCAATAATCTTCAGGTTTCACCTCAAGATCGTTCTGCACAAATTCAGCTTCAAAACGAGCCCTACACTTTGAACAGACTGAAAAAGCTGGCCAAGGTTCATTTTATAGTAGATACAAATGACAAGCTCGGTTTTGACAATATAGAGCAGAGCTTTGACCATGACAACGTTAACCGCTGTAAAACTCTGGGCTTTAACAAAACCGGCGCATGCGGCGCCAATGAGCGGGTGTCGCGTTATTGTCCT
>MNTU01000027.1:0-563 GCA_001917125.1 Azospirillum sp. 47_25 | reverse complement strand
GTTTATTATTCCGACTGTCTCTGCCCTTCCACATGGATTACCTGTGACAGTTCAATTCACCAGAAAGGAAACGGCACTGCCTGCGAATATAACGGCGTTACCACTTATGCTTCATGCTCCTGTGAAGCCGGTTACAGCCTGCTTTGTGACGAGTTCGGCCCGCAATCGCCGATGGATTACTGTTTCCTGAAAGGAACAAAATATTACAAGACCTGCAAGACGGAAAAAGACGTTTGCGAAAGTTTAGGCTATAAATATTCCAAAGACGAACCCTGCGATGCAGACTCGGTAATTGCAAGTTACTGCCCTCGTGGAAGCGGCAATACGTATTTCTCATGCAAAATAGACCCGGACAAATACTGTAAGAACCGCGGTTATACGCAGGCAGCCTGCGGCGCTTATGAGACACAAAGCAGTTCCAAATGTAATGTTCCGGGATATGGCGTTCAGGAAAGCTACCGCAAATGCAACGCAACCTGCAAGAGCCGTCTGGCCAATGCCGGTTACAAAGAAATCAACGAAGGTTTGTGGTATAAAGGTACTACCGCCGTCGTCTTCAAAGA
>MNTU01000026.1 GCA_001917125.1 Azospirillum sp. 47_25 | reverse complement strand
TCAGATTTGGCAAGCAATGTCAATACAATATGAGCAATGAGGTTTATTGAGACTAACGAAGCTAAATATTTGGATATAAACCAAGCCCCTCCAAAGAGGGGCTGCTTGAACAAAAATACGGATTAAACCGGTTTAACGTGCCAAATGCGGTCGGCATATTCCAGAACCGCACGGTCGCTGGAGAAGTTGCCGATTCTGGCGACGTTGTTAATGGCTTTCTTTGCCCAGACGTCTTTGTCCAGATAATCTTTTTCCGCATCATGAATGGCCTTGGTGAAAGCTTCCAAATCTGCCAGAATGAAGTAATAATCGCGATTCAGCAGTTCTTCGTAGATTACTTTGAACAGCAGAACATAGTCTTTCTCGCAGAACATATTGGAATTAATGGCATTCAAAATCCGTTTAATGTAATCTGAATCTTCATAATACTTGCGCGGATTATAAGAATTTGTCCGGCGCATTTCCTGAATTTGTTCTTCTCTCAGGCCGAACAGATAGAAGTTGTCGGCGCCGACGGCTTCGCGGATTTCAATATTGGCACCGTCATAAGTGCCGACGGTGAGGGCGCCGTTCAGGGCAAATTTCATATTGCCGGTACCTGAAGCCTCAAAACCCGCCGTCGATGACTGAATGCTGACATTGGCGGCCGGAATAAGAACTTCGGCCAGAGAGACTTTATAGTCCGGCATAAAGACGACTTTCAACAGGCTGTTTGCCCGCGGATCGGCATTGATGACGCTGGCCACGTTGTTAATCAGCTTAATGATTAATTTGGCAAAATTGTAAGACGGAGCAGCTTTGCCCGCAAAAATATAAGTCCGCGGAGCCGCCGGCTTGACGCCGTCTTTGATAGTTGCCAGATATTCGCCGATGACATGCAGAATAGTCATCAGCTGGCGTTTATATTCATGAATGCGTTTGGCATGAACGATGAACATGCTGTTCGGGTCAACGATAATGCCGTTGGTTTCAAAAATTTTCTGAGCCAGACGGACTTTGTTGGTTTGTTTGACTTCATTGAATTTTTTGATGAAGTTTTTGTCATCGGCAAAATCGGCAATTCCTTCCAGCAAATCGAGATTGGTAATCCAGTCGTCGCCGATTTTAGACGAGATAAGGTCAGACAACGCCGTATTGGCATGCAGCAGCCAACGCCGCGGCGTAATGCCGTTGGTCACGTTGGTGAATTTTTCCGGCCACAGTTCATAGAATTCCGGAACCAGTGATTTTTTCAGCAGTTCGGAATGCAGCTTGGCCACGCCGTTGACCGAGAAAGACCCGACGATTGACAAATTGGCCATACGGATAATCTGATTGTCGCCGTCGCCCGAAACAATCGTTACTTTCGACAATTTGCCGGCATCATCGCCGAATTTGCTCTTGGCAAAATTAATAAAGCGGCGGTTGATTTCATAAATAATCTGCAAATGCCGCGGCAGCAGTTTGCCCAAAATGCGGGACGGCCATGTTTCCAGAGCTTCCGGCAGCAGGGTGTGGTTGGTGTAGGCAAAGATTTTTGTCGTGATGTCCCAGGCGGCATCCCAATCCTGACCGTGAACGTCCATCAGCAGGCGCATCATTTCCGGAATGGCCAGCGAGGGGTGGGTATCGTTCAGCTGAATGCAAACCTGATTCGGCATTTCGCTGAAATCGTTGCTTTTCTCCATAAAGCGGCGGATAATATCCTGAATGGCGCAGGAAACGAAGAAATACTGTTGTTTCAGGCGCAGCTCCTTGCCGGATTCAACCGCATCGGACGGGTACAAAACTTTGGAAACGGTTTCGGTTTCGATTTTGTCACGCACCGCTTCGATATAGCCGCCTTCATTAAAAATATTAATATCCAGCTCATCGTCGGTTTTGGCCGAGAACAGCCGCAGATAGTTGACCGATTTGCCGTCATAGCCGACGATCGGAAAATCAAACGGCACGCCGTACATAGTTTTGGTATTCATCCAGATATAGCTTTCCTGTCCGCTGGCGTTTTTAAAAGTTTCAACGTCGCCGTACATCGGAATGGCAACCTTCCGGTCCAAACGGGCAAACTGCCAGGGAGAGTCTTCGCCCTGCCAGGTGTCGGCCTGCTCAACCTGATAGCCGTTGTCAAATTTTTGTTTGAACAAACCGAACTGATAGTTGATGCCGTAGCCGAAACCGGGAATGCCGAGCGAAGCCATGGAGTCCAGATAGCAGGCGGCCAGGCGGCCCAGGCCGCCGTTGCCCAGCGCCGGATCGTATTCGGCGTCAAAAATTTCTTCTAATGAAATGTCTTCGGGAAAACCGTCAATCTTAATGTTTTTAAGAATATTAAACAGGCCGAGGTTGTGCAGGTTGTTTTCCAGCGACCGGCCGATAAGATATTCAATGGAAAGATAATAAACGCGCTTGGTGTTGACTTTGTTGTACCGGGCAATCGTTTCATACATCTTGTCCATGGCAAATTCGCGAACAGCCAGAGCAATGGCGTCCAGGGCTTCGTCTTTGTTGATTTCGCGGGTGCGTTTGCCGATAAAATACTTGATGTAATGCTCGATTGATAATTTTAAGCGGGCTTTGTCAATTTCATTGATGATTGCGGAATCTTTCTTGCTCAACTCTTTATCCCCTCTGTTATGATAACATACTAATTTATCCTCACACTTACGATAAATTGTTTGAAATATGGTTAATATATAGGTAATTTTTGAAATAAATGTAGCGGTTATGACTTTTTTAAGAAATAAAGTTGCAAAATACCGTAAAATAATAGTATGTTCAATTAACGACAATTAACTAAGGTGAATTCGATGAAAAAGACTTTTTGGTCTTCTCTGTTGCTGGCGACGGCTCTTTCGACGACGGCCAATGCCCAGTCTATTTTTGAGGCCCTGAGCAGCGCTTATGAAACCAATCCGACCCTGCAGGCGCAGCGGGCTTATTTGCGCTCGATTGATGAAAATGTTGCCATAGCCAAATCGGGATACCGTCCCAGTCTGGCTTTGACCGGAAGTTATACCGACGCAAGCGTTGACAGCAACGTGGAACCCAAAAATCAGGATAATGACAAGACGATTTTGGCCGCGACCATCAGCCAGCCCTTGTTCAGCGGTTTTTCTACCGTCAACAGCGTTAAGTCGGCAGACAGCACGGTTCGCGCCCAGCAAAACAATCTTTACAATGTGGAGCAGACGGTCTTTCTTGACGCTTCAACCGCTTATCTTGACGTGTTGCAGAACACGGCGATTGTTGACCTGCAGAAAAACAACGAAAAACTTTTGAAAAAACGTCTTGATGAAACGGTTGAACGTTTTAATGTCGGCGAGGTAACCCGGACAGACGTTTCACAGGCCCGTGCGCGCTACTCGCAGGCCCGTTCCGACCGGATTGCCGCCGAAGGCGATTTGGAGGCCTCCAAGTCAACTTATACCAAAATTATCGGCGCCGCGCCTGATAAACTGAAAAGTCCGGAAATCGGAGCTTTCCTGCCGAAAACTTTTGAAGAAGCGCTGGATTATGCCAAAATGAACAACTACGGCGTCAAATATGCCAAAGATATTCTTAACTCCAAAACCTACGACGTAGCTACCAATACCGGTGCATTGCTGCCGCAGGTTACTTTGGACGGAAGCATTTCCAACACCAAAACCAGCGGCGACATGTATGACCGCGACCCTGATGTTGACAGTGCTGAAATCGGCATCAATATGACCATTCCGCTCTATAATTCCGGCGAAAGCCGTGCCAAAATCCGCCAGAGCAAATATTTGAAATGGCAGGCGCAGGAGCAGGTTCTTGAAGCCGAACGCAAAGCCGTGGCCGATGTAACCTCGGCGTGGGAATATATGGTTGCCAACCGGGCCAAAATCAAATCGATTAAAGATCAGGTCAAGGCTAATGAAATCGCCCTTGACGGCGTTCAAAAGGAAGAAGCGCTCGGCAACCGGACGATTCTGGATGTGTTGGATGCTTATCAGGAACTGCTTAACTCAAATGTTGAGGAAGTTAAAGCCCGCCGCAACTATTATGTTTCCGGCATGAACGTGCTGATGGCCATGGGCAAATTAACTGCCGAAGATTTGAAACTAAACGTTGACATCTATAATCCTAAAAAATATTATAAAGAAACACGTGATAAATGGTTATCTTTGTCAGTTGAAAAATAATTATATAATTTTTGGTGGTAAATTATGGCCGAAGAACCTAATGAAGACCTGTCTATGGATGATATCCTGTCCTCAATCCGCAATATTTTGATGGAGGATAATGCCGCTCAACAGTCTGTACCGCAGCCCGCCCCACAAACTGAAAAAAAGGCGGAACCCGTTTCTGCCCCGGCGGCGGAACTGCCTCCGGCCATAAATACCGCTGATGAATTAAATACCGCTGACCAAGATGACGAACTTTCCGCCGAGGCTTTGCTCGGTCTGGGTGATAATGCCCAGGCGTCGGACGCTCCGGAAGATGATGTGTTCAACCTTTCCCCGTCAATGATTGTTGATGAAGCGCTGGACGAACCTGTCCTCAGCAACCCCGCAGACAACGAACCGGAAATCTCGGAAGACGATATTCTTGATTTGAGCCGTCTGGCGGCTCCTTCGGCAGATGAACTGACCGGAAAAACCGCACCGGCAGCCATGCCTGTTGCCGAACCCGAACCTCAAACTCCGTCGATGCAGGCGCCGCTGGCTTCTCAGGTTCTGGCGGAGGAAGATGTGTTTCCCGCAGAACCGCCAGTCTCAGAAGAACCGGAAGTTACCGTTGACGATGTAATGAATTTAAGCAGCCTGGTTGAAGAGCCGGTTTTGCCGTCCGAACCGGAATATGGTTCGTCTGACAGCGTTTATCCGCATACGGAGGCCGAACCTGTTGCCGCCGTGCCGGAGTTTGGTTTGCCGGATGATTTGCCGCAGGAAACGGCCGACTTCTCGATTCGTGATGAAGAATTGAGTGCGGAGACGGCTCTCGCCTCGGAAGAATTCCGCGAGGAGGGCGAGGGAAGTGTTGCCGTGCCGCCGCTGGATTTTGAACTGCCGCAAATTGATGTTGACGCCGAACCGATTTATGAACCCGAACACTCGGCCGCACCCGAAATCGACCCCAGCCGCGTTATGGCGAGCATGCCGCAGAGCAAAGAGCTGCCGGCAGAACCTGAAGAGGAAAGCGTTATTGACGATGCAACGCTGAACGAGATTTTGGATTTCCATGCTCAGGTTGAAGAAACCAAACCGACGGAACCGGAATATAACGAAAGTCCTTCTTCCGAACCTGAAGCGGTTGAACCGACGGACAATATTCAGGATGTTCCGTCCGAACCGGTTATTGAAACCGTTGAAGCCGAGAGAGAAACCGAAACGCCTGTCGAAGCACCTGCCGCCCCAAGCGAAGATGCGGCTGATGTTTCAGCAAATATTATCAGCAATTTTGCCAAGCTTTTTGCCGAGAAAAAAGCGGCTGAACTGCCGCAAACGGCTGATGTTTCGGAAACGGAATCCCGTCCGGAACCGGTTAAGTCGGCATCTCCGAGCATTTCCGAACTGGTGCGTGAAGCTGTTGTCCGTCAGGTGACCCAGCAGATGGATGTTAATTTTGAAAGCTATGCGCGCGAAGCCGTGGCCGCCCAAACCCAGGCCTGGCTGGATGCAAACCTGCCGGCAATCGTTGAAGCCGTTGTTTCCAAAGAAATTGAACGAGTGATGGCAAAGGTCGGTTCATAACGGCTGTTCCGGAACCGGTCTCATCACATTTGTGCTCTCAAATTGATTTTTGAGAGCATTTTGCGGTTTACAGAAACAAATTTTAATGTTAAGAAACAACCAATTATAAACTGAATATAAAGTTTAAGGATAAAAAATGTTAGAGAAAAACTATACCCCTAAAGATTTTGAGGAAAAAATTTACGCCGATTGGGAAAACAGCGGTGATTTTCAGCCCGATATGCGCTCTTCTTCCGAGGCTTTTTCGATTGTCATTCCGCCGCCGAACGTTACCGGTGTTTTGCACCTCGGCCATGCGCTTGACGATACGTTGCAGGATATTTTAGTGCGCTATAACCGTATGCAGGGCAAAAAAGTTCTCTGGCAGCCGGGAACTGACCACGCCGGTATCGCAACCCAGATGGTGGTTGAGCGCAATCTGGCCAAAGAAGGTGTTTCCCGCCATGATTTGGGACGTGAAAAATTTATTGAAACCGTTTGGAAATGGAAAGAACAGTCCGGCGGCACAATTTGCAAACAGCTGCGCCGTTTGGGTGCGTCTTGCGATTGGTCGCGTGAACGTTTTACCATGGATGAAGGTTTAAGCCGCGCGGTTCGCAAAATCTTTGTCAATATGTATAAAGACGGCCTGATTTACAAAGCCAAAAAACTGGTCAACTGGGATTCCAAATTTATGACTGCCGTTTCCGATTTGGAAGTTGTTCAGAAAGAAACCGTCGGCAAAATGTATTACTACAAATATCCGATTGAAAACGAACCGGGCGAATTCATACACATTGCCACCACCCGTCCCGAAACCATGTTCGGCGATACCGCGGTAGCCGTTTCCAAAGACAATGAAAAACTGAAACATCTGATTGGTAAAAATGCGATTTTGCCGATTGTCAATCGTCCGATACCGATTGTCGCCGATGACCATGCCGATCCTGAAAAGGGAACCGGTGCGGTTAAGATTACTCCGGCGCATGACTTTAACGACTTTGAAGTCGGCAAGCGCCACAACCTGCCGATGATTAATATTTTGAACGAGGATGCCACCCTCAATGAAAATACGCCTTTCCCGGGGATGGATACGCAGACGGCGCGCCGGAAAACCATTGAAAAGCTGGAAGAACTCGGCCTGATGGAAAAGATTGAAGACCACCCGATGGTTATTCCTTACGGTGATCGTTCCGGCGTGGTTATTGAGCCTCTGATGACCGACCAATGGTTTGTTGACGCACCGAAACTGGCGGTTAAAGCGATTGAAACGGTTGAAAACGGCGATATGGAATTTGTGCCGAAGTCATACGAAAAAACCTATTTTGAATGGATGCGCAATATCCAGCCTTGGTGCATTTCCCGTCAGCTGTGGTGGGGACACCAGATGCCGATTTGGTACGGCCCGGACGGCGAAATCTTCTGTGAAGAAAATGTTGAAGAAGCTCAGGCTGCCGCAGACAAACATTATGGCAAACACGTTGAGCTGACCCGTGAAACTGATGTTCTTGATACCTGGTTTTCTTCCGGGCTGTGGGCCTTTTCAACTCTCGGCTGGCCGGATAAAAGCGACTATCTGGATACGTTCTATCCGACATCTGTGCTGGTAACCGGCTTTGACATCATTTTCTTCTGGGTTGCCCGTATGATGATGATGAGCATGTACATGATGAAGAAGGTACCGTTCCGCAAATGCTACATTCATGGTCTGGTCCGTGACGAAAAAGGCCAGAAAATGTCCAAGTCCAAAGGCAACACCATTGATCCGATGATTCTGGTTGAGCAATACGGTGCCGATGCGCTGCGTTTCTTCATGGCCGCCATGGAAACTCAGGGGCGCGATATCAATATGTCGGAAGCCCGCATTGCCGGTTATCGCAATTTTGCTACCAAATTATGGAATGCCGCCCGCTTCGGTGAAATGAACGAATGCAGACTGCGCTCAGATTTTGATGAAACTAAGGCAGAGCTGGCGGTCAACCGGTGGATTATTGCCAAAGCCAAACAGGCGACCAAAGAGGTAACCGATAATCTGAACGCTTTCCGCTTTTCGGAAGCGGCCAATGCCGTTTACCAGTTTACCTGGGGCTCTTTCTGCGACTGGTATATTGAGATGATTAAGCCGATTTTGTATGGCGAAGACGAAAAGGCCAAAGCCGAAACCCGTGCTGCTTTTGCCTGGGTTCTTGACCGGATTCTGGTTATTCTGCATCCGTTTATGCCGTTTATTACCACCGAACTGTGGAATAACACCTGCGATGAACGTAAATGCAAACTGATTAATTTTGCCTGGCCGAAAGATGCGGCTTTTGATACCGCGGCCATGGACGAGGTTGACTGGTCGATTGAGCTCATCAGCGCCATTCGTTCACTGCGGGCGGAAATGAATATTCCCGCCGGTGCCAAATTGACGGTTTATCTGAAAGACGGCAACGCGCAGTCCTGTGCTAATCTGCAAAGCTTTAATCAGATTATCTGCTCTCTGGCGCGTTTGGACAAGCTGGAATGTTTTGCCTCCGGACAGGAAATCAGCAAAGATATGGTTTCAGGCGTTTTCCGCGAAGGCATCATCTTGCTGCCGTTGAAAGGCGTGGTTGATTTTGCCGCCGAAAAAGAACGTTTGAAAAAGGAATTGGACAATCTCAACAAATATTTGGAAGGCTATGCCCGCAAACTGAGCAACCCGAGCTTTGTCGAGCGCGCTCCTGCCAAAGTAGTCGAAGAAGAAAAACGCCGACAGGCCGAAGCAATGGAAAACAAAGCCAAAATCGAAGAAGCCCTGCAGCGTATTGCCAACTTCTGATACAAAAATCCCCTGAAATTTTTTCAGGGGATTTTGTTTCGGAAAAACGTTTCTGACAGCAAAACTTGCTAAGGGATGGTTTTTCTGTTAGAATTAAAACTGATTTATTATTGTTTCCGGGGAGAAGGCTGATGCAGGAGAATGACGAAAATACGGTTAATCAGAAAGATGAAATGCCGTCGCAGGATACAGCGCATGAATATCCTGATCAGGAAGGGGCATCTGTGCCGGCGGAAAATGACGGAAATGAAAGCCGCTCCCGCCCCAATCGGGGAAAACAGATTTTAAGGGCAGTGACCGAAGTGGCAGGCGTAGAGGATGCCTATGAAACCGTTGCCGTTATTGTAAAAAAAGATGAAAACGTTACGCCGAAAGAGAAAAGAAAAAAAGTTTTGGATGCGGTGCTGAAAGTTACCGGCGTTCGGGGCGCATATAATGATGTCAAAGAGGTGTTCAAGCGCAGAAACAAGGAGAAAAACGCCGAAGAAACTCCTGAAAAGCCGGATAAAAAGACAAAGCGCAAAAATGTTTTTAAGAGGATTGTTCAGGCCGTCAAACTGGCTTGCAAAGCCGGAATATTTGTTTGCAAATGTCTGATGAAAGTTGTTGGTCCCGGTGTTTATGTTATTGAAAAGATACTGGAAAAAACTTTAGTCGTGGCCAAAACGACATATAAGGCTATCAAAGCCGATGATAAAAAAGAAAGGAGAGAAATCCTGATTAACGGCGCCGTTGAACTGATTGGCTGGGATGGTAAAACCGGAAAACTGCAAAAAAAATTACAAAATGCCGCTAAAACGGTTCATACCGTTTCCGGCGCTGTCGGCAGTATAGCCAAAGAGCCCAATGTGGACGGATTGATTGGTGCTGCGGTAATTATCGGCAAAGATGCCGTCAGTGATACCAAGGTCAGACGGATTGCCGATGATGTAAATAAATACGGTGAAAAGCTGAATAACGAATTGCGACAGAATGAAACGGAAAATAAGCCGTCTGTTTCACCGGTAACCAACGCTGCCGATAATAGGGAAACAGCAGCTCCGGCAGTGACGGAAGAAAATATCGTCGCAGCAGCGGAAATAAATATGGAAAATATCATCGAAATAACGGTACGGCCCGAAACACAGACGGAAAATACGAATACGCAAGCCGATACTGCATTGCCGGAAACGGTTGCGGAGGAGTTCAAAAATAATATGATATCCGGGCACCAACGCCTGCAGGAAGTCAGAGCAAAAATAGCAGCCCGAAAAAACAGTACGGAAGACAATCCCCAAACGGCGGCAGACGATATTGCCTTGATACGAAGTTTGCGAACCCGTCCTGCCCGGCAGACGGTTATCCGCCGGCCACAGAATTTCAGCGCCGAAAGAATGATGTTGCTGCAAGCGATGCAACGCTGTTAGTTTTGTAATAAAATCATGATTGTCTAGGATTTAAGCCCCCTTTTCAAGGTGGGTTTAGCGTAAAGATGTTCTTATAAAACATGTTATAATGCTGCTGATTTCTGTTTTATATAAGAAGAAATTAGCAAAAGGGGCGGATAAACCGCCCCGATTTACAATTTAATCTCCATACCGTCATAAGCCAAGTCAACCTGCGGCGGCAGCAGGGATTTAAAACTCTCATAATCAACTTTTGCCGAAAGATGCGTCAAAATGGTTTTTTGAGGCTGTAATTGCTCCAGATAAGGCTGTATTTTTATCCAATTGCTGTGTCCGTTGCGCACCTGCTGCATTCCGTTGTTGCATTCCAAAAGCAGCAGGTCCAGTCCATGCAGGCAGTCTAGCACTTGTTGCGTCAGATTATCGTAGTCGGTTACCAGGGCAAAGTTTTTATAGCGAAATCCCCAGCTATGAATCCGGTTATGCGGCAGTTCAAAACAGGTCCAGTCCATATTTTCAATCAGATTATTGCCGTTTTTTATTTCAAGCCAGCGAATACGGTCTTTACCGTTTTCCTGATAGGTTCCGAACATATACCCGTAGCAGCGTTTCAGTTCGGCCAGAGTTTCTTCCGCGGCATAGACGTTAATCTGCTTTCCGAGCAATGCTGCCGCTCTGAACAGTTCAGGTACGCCGGCGATATGGTCATAATGTCCGTGAGTTAAGAAAACGCCGTCGATGTCGGTAATATTATTGGCAAGCGTTTGCAGACGAAATTCCGGCCCCATGTCAATTAAAATTTTATGGCCGTTGTCTTCCAGATAAACCGAAAATCTGGATCGTTGGTTATACGGGTGAGTGCGGTCTTTAATTTCACCCCAGTGGTTAAAGCACATCGGCAAACCGTAAGCCGAGCCTGAACCTAAAATTTTAATAATCATTTCCCCACCTTTCGCTTATATCTTAAAAAAATCCCCCGTAACGGTCGCTGCGGGGGATTTTTTTATAATGAAAAATTACTTTTTCAAAATAGACTTACCGGCATAAACCGCCATATCGCCCAGTTCTTCTTCAATACGAATGAGCTGGTTGTATTTGGCCATACGGTCAGTACGAGACATCGAACCGGTTTTAATCTGACCGCAGTTGGTGGCAACGGCGATATCGGCAATCGTGGTGTCTTCGGTTTCACCGGAACGGTGAGACAAAACAGCGGTGTATTTGTTGCGCTGAGCCAAGTCAACGGCTTTCATGGTTTCGGTCAGAGAACCGATTTGGTTAACCTTAACCAGAATAGAGTTGGCTACGCCTTTTTCAATACCCATTGCCAAGCGTTTCGGGTTGGTAACGAATAAATCGTCGCCGACCAGCTGAACTTTGTCGCCGATGGCGTCGGTCAGCATCTTCCAGCCTTCCCAGTCATCTTCGGCCATACCGTCTTCAATGGAGAAAATCGGGAAACGGTTGCAGAGGTCTTTATAGAATTCAACCATCTGAGCGTTGGTGTAAGATTTGCCTTCGCCTTTCATCTCGTATTTGCCGTTTTCATAAAATTCGGAAGAAGCGGCGTCAATAGCCAGGACAACGTCTTCACCCGGCTTGAAACCGGCATCTTTAATGGAGTTGACAATGAAAGTCAGAGCTTCTTCGGCAGACTGCAGATTCGGAGCGAAACCGCCTTCGTCGCCGACGTTGGTGTTGTGGCCGGCTGCTTTCAGGTTCTTTTTCAGAGTATGGAAAATTTCGGCGCCCATACGAACGGCTTCTTTGATTGAAGAAGCGGAAACCGGCATAATCATGAATTCCTGAATGTCAATCGGGTTGTCGGCATGCTGGCCGCCGTTAACGATGTTCATCATCGGAACCGGCAGAGTGCGGGCCATGGTGCCGCCCAGATAGCGGTACAGCGGCAAGCCGGCTTCTTCGGCCTGGGCTTTGGCAACGGCCAGGGAAACGGCCAAAATGGCATTGGCGCCCAGACGGCCTTTATTTTCGGTGCCGTCCAGGTCAATCATAGCCTGGTCGATGGCAATCTGGTCTTCGGCATCCAAACCGGCCAAAGCGTCATAAATTTCTTCATTAACATTGTTAACGGCTTTTTCAACGCCTTTGCCGCCATAACGTTTCTTGTCGCCGTCACGCAGTTCGACAGCTTCATGAACGCCGGTAGAAGCGCCGGACGGAACGGCAGCGCGGCCGAAAGCGCCGGACTGCAGAACAACGTCGGCTTCAACGGTCGGATTGCCGCGAGAGTCCAAGATTTCTCTGGCATGAATATCAACAATAGCACTCATTTTTTTCTCCTAATTAATTTATAAAATGAACTGCGTATAACTTCCTGCATTTTGAGGCGAATGTCAAGCACAACTATACTTATCAGTAAGATAAAATGCATTTTGTGCCGGGCTCGGGAGCGTCGTAAAACTATTCGGTTGCCGCAAAAATTTGCAGCCCGAAAGGCGGAATGAAAAGCTGCCGGAGGACTTGGCTTTTCGGCTTATCGTGCTGCGGCCGTTTGTCCGGGATTTTTTTATTGCAAGTTAATTTTTGAACGGTTAAATTAAAAAAAACGATTGAAAGGAGCTGCCCATGTTTTCGGAAAAATGGCATAAACGTTTTATGGAAGTTGCGGAATTGGTTGCCACCTGGTCAAAAGACCCTTCAACCAAAACCGGTGCAATTGTCGTCGGCCCTGACCGTGAAATCCGTGCCACCGGCTATAACGGCCTGGTCAGAGGCGTAGATGATAATAAGCCGGAACGGATGGAGCGCCCGACCAAATATGATTTTTTTGAACATGCCGAACGCAATGCCATTTATAATGCCTGTCTGACCGGAACCTCGCTGAAAGGCTGCGTAATGTATGCCACTCACGCACCCTGCACCGACTGTGCCCGCGCCATTATCCAATCGGGAATTAAAATGGTGGTAACTCACGAAGTCAAAATTGATGAAAATACTCCGCAGAATACCTGGCGCGATAAGCTTGCTTTTTCCGAGCAGATGTTTCGCGAGGCCGGCATTGAATATTTAACGCTCCCGCGCGAAAAATAATCCAGTCATCTTTAAAACCGCATATTTTGAACTATGTCACTTTTATGAGACGCCGCACTTTAAAAGTTTAATAGGTCATATTATCTATAACCCAGAGATAAATTAATGACATATTAAAACTTTTGGTGTAAAAAACAAGCTGCCAAAGTTAGTACCATAGGAGGTTATACGTATGAAAGTTCTCATAGCCGACGACCATGCCTTATTTCGTGACGGCCTTAGTCTGCGATTGGAAAAAATTGAGCCTAAGTCCGTCATTTTTCAAGCTGCTAATTTTACCCAGGCATTGAAAATTCTTGATGATGAGAAGAAAATCGATTTGGTAATTCTGGATTTGGATATGCCGGATATGAATTGGGAAGAAGGCCTGGCCGAACTCCGTCAAAAGGCAAACGGAGCCCGCTATGTCATCGTATCTGCTTCCGAAGATCCCCGCAATATCCGCAAATCGCTGGAGCAGGGAGTTTGCGGTTATATTCCCAAACGTTCCGAACCGAAAATTCTGACCAGTGCCCTGCAGTTGATTTTAGACGGCGGAACTTATTTGCCGCCTTCCGTGCTTGAGCCAAATCCGGCTATCTCGGGGTCGGAGAAAAACAGCGCAACGGCGCCGGTTTCCAGCGGCAAAACCTTAACCAACCGTCAGCAGCAGGTTTTGGGATTGGTTGCTCAGGGAATGTCCAATAAACAGATTGCTTATGAAATGGGTGTTTCCGAAGCGACCGTTAAACTGCATATAAATGCCTTGCTTCGTTCGGTCGGTGCCACCAATCGGACACAGGCGCTGATCCGCGCCCAACAGATGGGGCTGATTTGACTGCCGGAAATTTTTCAAACCGCAACCGTGTGTCGAACCACACGGTTTTTCTTTGCCGGAAAAATAATAAAAAGCCCCTCGGGAGGGGCTGTGGAGTTAGTTGTGGTTTTTAATGATATTGCCGCAGCAGGCCGCTTAAAATACCTTGAATCTTAACCCGGTTGGCCGGAAGCCTGCGGGTCTGATAATCTTTGTTGCAGGGAATAAGCAGAATATCGTTTTTGTCCCGCTTAATGACTTTAAGCGTTGCTTCGCAGTCATCTACCAGAGCAACGGCAATTTCGCCGTTGTTGGCGCTGTCCGTTTTTTTGATAATGACCGTATCACCGTCCAAAATGCCGGCTTCAATCATCGAATCCCCTTCAATGGTCAGGGCATAAAACAATCCGCGGTTAACCATTTCAAACGGAACGGAAACCTTTTCATTCTCGTCGGCAATGGCTTCAATCGGGGTTCCTGCCGCAATTTTTCCATAAAGGGGGATTTGCGCTGCTGAATTCTGTAAAGCGGTTTCCCGCTTTTTTTCTTCTTCAATGATTGCGCTGGGCTTAAACTTGGGAAGTCTGACAACTTCCAGCGCCCGGGCGCGGTGAGGGAGCTTTTTGATAAAGTTTCTTTCTTCCAGCGCGGTAATCAGCGCATGAATGCCGGACTTTGATTTCAGGCCGACGGCTTCTTTCATCTCTTCAAAAGAAGGAGAACAGCCGGTTTCTTTTAAAACTTTGTTGATAAACATCAGCAGTTTGTATTGTTTTTCGGTCAGCATCCGTTTCCCCTAAAAAAAGTAGAACAAACAATATATTTGTTCTACTTTAGTTCTTTTTGCTTGTCAAGGGTGATTAACTGCGTCCGGCGCTTTTTTTGCGCTTGAGCTGACGATAGTCAATCAAATCTTTGGCCGGGGCTTTTACCTGTTTCTTCTCTTTTTTGTTGTTTGAAGCCAGTTTCCGGGCAATTTTCAATTCCTGCATGTTAAGCTCTTTCGGGGCCTTGGGCAACAGTTCCGTCAATGGTTGCAGCTTCAGCGGCTGTATTTTTGCGGCCTGAGCGATTTTTTCGGAATTGGCGTTGCTTTTTTTCTTGACGGAATCCTTTTGCTGAGCCTGTTCTTCAAACCAGGAGCGCATGTCGCCGTGCCCGGGAACGGCCTGGGCAACCAGCGTTGCGAATTGCGCCGTTTTCCAGTCAACCGTGGTGTCGTTCAACAGCTTGATCGCTCTGGTCTGGATGCTCTTGTTGCGCGTGAGCGTTTTGATGAATTCCTCCGAGTTGAGCGAAGCTTCGTCGCCGCCGTGTGTTTCGATAAATTTGACGGCCTTGTTGGCAATAGCTGTTCTTGACGCCGGCCTTTCCACCATAATCTGATGCATCAGCGACAAAACGGCCGGATGAAGCTTGCGGACGCTGGCTTTAACGCCGGATTTGTTGATAATATCCTGAACGGCCTTGAAATTATCCTGATTGTAAACCTCAACCATATACCATTCGAAAGCTTCGGTCATTTGATGTTCGTGCTGTCTGGCGGTTTTCTGCCAGTTGGCTTTGCCGACCCCGCCTTTTTTCAGGGACTGGTAAACCTCTTTATATTTTTCGTGATTTCCCAGCCATTTCAAAAATTTCTGAGCGTGTGCCGGGCTGATTTGGTTAATGCCGCGGTAGCCGCCTTTGTCATTCCAGGTGGCAATTGAGCTCGGGTTTTTACCGATACCGGCACCGTTGGTTTCATAAGTCGAGGCCAGCCAACAGGGAGAACCGTTGCAGACTTCGTTGTAATATTTGCCCGGGTAAGCCCGGAAAACGGCGCTGAATTCTATCGTCTTGGCGTCATTGCTTCTGTTTGGAGCCGCTGTGACTGACGCTTCGGTCGTGTCGATTTTGCGGTCTTCCGAGCGTCCTCCCGTTTCGGCCGCATGCGAATTAAGGCTTTTGCCGCTTAACAGCAAGGCCAACCCTCCGATTTTTACCGAACGGGGGATTCTGATATTTTTTGCTTTTTCGATAAGGTCAAATTCATTGGCAAACTTCCAGGCTTCCTTCAGAGACTGCGAAGTTTTTTCCAGCCAGATTTTCCACCCGGTGCGGGCGGTCGTAGTTTCTTCTTTTTTCATCTTTTTCTCCGTTTATTCAATAAAATTATAGTATCCGTCACTAAAAATGTCTAGAGCAAAATCATACTTTTTTATTGAAAAAAGGAATGCTTGTGTATATAGTGCTTGCTAGATTTTAATATAGATGAAATGGAAATTTTAATATGAGCGAAGAGACCAATATTCACCGTGAGTCCCGCCTGGCCAAATTGCGTGCTTTGGAGGAGAGCGGTTACAATCCTTATCCTTATCGTTTTCAACCGACGGCTTTTGCGGCTGATTTGCAGGAAAAATATAAAGACCTTGAAGCCGGTACCGACACCGAAGACCGCGTAACGGTTGCCGGCCGAGCCATGGCTGTCCGCAACAGCGGCATGTTTATCGACATTAAGGATAAAAGCGGCAAAATACAGGCTTTTTGCCATAAAAACCATTTGTCTGAAGAAGAACTGGCCCGCCTGAAAAATCTGGACGTCGGCGATATCGTCGGCATCAGCGGCTATATCCGCCGCACGCCGCGCGGAGAATTGTCTATTGCCGCCGAAAAGTTTGACATCATTGCCAAGTCGTTGCAGGCGCTTCCCGAAAAGTTTCACGGCCTGACCGACGTTGAAGCCCGCTATCGTCAGCGTTATGTCGATTTTATCATGAATGACGACAGCCGTGAAATTTTTGAAAAACGCTGCCGGATTACTTCTGCTGTCCGCCATTATTTTGAGGACAACGGTTTTCTTGAGGTCGAAACGCCGATGCTTCACCCGATTATGGGCGGCGCCAATGCCAAACCGTTCATTACTCATCACAATACGCTGGATATGGATTTATATCTGCGCATTGCTCCGGAACTTTATTTGAAGCGCCTGGTCGTCGGCGGATTTGACCGCGTGTTTGAAATCGGCCGAAACTTCCGCAACGAAGGTATTGACAAAAGCCATAACCCGGAATTTACCGCGCTGGAAGCTTATCAGGCTTATGCCGATTACAACGACATGGCCGAACTGATTCCGAACCTGATTGCTTATGTTGCCAAGCAGGTTCTCGGTACTCCGGTTATTCATGTCGGCGAGCATGAAATTGACCTGAGCAAGCCATGGGTTAAAAAATCGATGATTGATTTGGTTAAGGAATATACCGGAGCTGATTTCCTGACTGCCGAAACACTGGACGACGCCAAGACTTTGGCCAAGTCGGTCGGTGTTGACGCTTCCGACTGCATTTCCTGGGGCAAGGTTATTTCCGAGGTCTTTGATGCCAAAGTTGAAGAACATCTGATTCAGCCGACCCTGGTTATGGACATGCCGCGCGATATTTCGCCGCTGGCAAAAACCCATCGCAGCAATCCCCGCCTGGTCGAACATTTTGATGCCTATATCGCAGGCATGGAAATGGGCTGTGCCTATTCCGAACTGTCTAATCCGCTGGAACAGCGCGCCCGCTTTGAAGCGCAGTGCGCCGATCGTGAAGCCGGTGATGATGAAGCTCAGATGCTGGATGAAGATTTTGTCGTCGCTTTGGAAAACGGCTTTCCTCCTTCCGGCGGTATGGGAATGGGAATTGACCGCTTGGCTATTCTGCTGACCGGAGCTTCCACCATTCGTGATGTTATCGCTTTTCCGACCCTGCGCAAAAGAGATTAGCCTTGACCAAAGCCCGCCTGAAATCATCTGCGCTCGGCAGAAAACTGAAGAATATATTAAAAAAAGGTTTTGCCGGATTGCGGATGGTTTTAGCCTGCGGGCTTTTTCTCGGCCTTTTTTTCTGGTTGCTGCATCAGCAGGAATATCGTTTTAAAAACGATGCGGCCAAAACCGTCGGTGAAACGGCTATTGAAATAAGCTATCCGGATATTATGGGCGGAGAAACGGCGGTGGAAGAGGCCGTCTCACAGGAAGAAAACACTCTGCCGCAAAATTTTTCCGATGGCCCGATTGAAGAAAAATATTTAATTGCCGATGAAATTGAAAGCGGCGTTTCTTTCCCCGAGCAGCCGGTGGAAGCCCGTTTGTTGCAGGAGCTTCCTCAAGCTGCGGCGGTAGCCGTTAAGGAAAGCGAAGAAGATTACTCCCATTATGAAGAAAATCTTCCGGTAAATGTCATTGATCAGGGAAAACCCTGTATTATTCATGACAACCGCCGCAAAATCAGGGACATGAACATAAAAGTTTATGCCAAGCCTCCGTATTTCGGAGACCGTCCGGTAATTGCCGTTGTCATTGACGATATGGGAGACAACGTCCGCCGCACCCGGGACATAAGTTCTCTCCGGGCACCGATAACCGCTTCGTTTCTGACTTATCCGCCGCAGCTTGAACGGCAGGTCTCCCGCTCTTTGGCCGCCGGGCATGAAATAATGGTCCATGTGCCGATGCAGCCTAAATCCAATATCAATATGACGGCGGATATTTTAACGGTTGAAATGACTCCGCAGCAGGTCAACGATAATTTTCGCCGCATGCTGACAAAATTCCGCAATATCCGCGGTGTAAACAATCACATGGGAAGCCGTCTGACCGAAGATCGTCCGCGTATGGCTGAGATTATGAAGGTTTTGAAAGAACAGGGATTGTTTTTTCTTGATTCCAAAACCACGCCGCATTCGGTCGGAGACCGTGTCGCCCGTGAATATGGTGTCGGCTATGCTACCCGTAATGTCTTTCTTGATAATGTCAATGAACTCGGCTATATCCTCAAGCAATTGGCTCAGACCGAAAAGATTGCCCGCAAAAACGGTTATGCCATTGCTATCGGTCATCCCAAATCTCAGACTTATGAAGCTCTGAAGCAATGGTTGCCGACCTTGGAGCAAAAGCAAATCAGGCTGGTTCCGCTCAGCCACATCGTTACGGCGTTAAATCCCCGGCCGTCGGAGGGGACTGAGGTTAAAAAATAAGGGAGCCGGAGCTCCCTGTCTTGTTACATCGGACAATTGCAGCTTTTGAATTCTTTGTCATAACGCTGATGGTCTTTCATAATTTGCTTATGTTCTTTCATCAGTTCTTTATGGTCTGCCATAATTTGTTTGTGCTCTTCTTTAATCTTGTCCATTTCCTTTTGCAGCTTTTCGGTAATATCCATTGTTTTTCTCCTAACAAATTGCTTACGGCAAAAATATAAGCCGGACGGATAAAAATCCAAGCCCGGCTTATCCTAAAGTAGGGGACGTTTATTGAAAGTCCTTGACGGCTTTGTCGGTAGCAAAATCTGCCGTCCGGGAAATGGTATTGTTGACTGATTCGGCCAAATAAGTGTCATAATAGTATTTGCCGCCGTAAGCCAGCGCAGCCAGAACAATCAAATAAAAAACAGTTTTCATTGCCAATCTCCTTTGTTAATAAGCGCCAGTCTATGTCATGACGGTTAAAACAGCATTAATAACGCTTGATAACACAAAATAAATGATTAAATCCCTAACGAAATTTTTAATAAAAAAGGAGAGAAGTATGAAAAAGTGCTGGCTTTGGGCGCTTCCGGTCCTGTTGACGGGCTGCGCCAATACCGTAGAGGTTAAAAATGCCGCGGATTTCAAATGCGGTGAACAGATTATCCACGCGGAAGTGTTTGATGACAACTCAATGATTGTGCGGATTAACGGCGTGAATAACGTCCTGACCAAAGTAGCTTCCGCCTCCGGCGAGAGATATGAAAATATCGCCAGCCGGGTTGTTTTCAGCCAAAATGACGGCGATACTTATCTGACCATTAATAACCGCCGCTATCCGCTGTGTCAGGAAATTGTCAGATAAACGGCTTAATCGATAACCTTATCGATAACCTTGACATATTCCTGATAGCGTTCGGCATACTGAGCTTCATATTTTTGAGCAATCTCGACCAAAGACTTTTGCTCTTTGAAACGGTTAATCAGCGTTTCGTCGGTTTTCACGCTCAGAGTTTCGGTGGCTTCGTCATAGGCCAGAGTAAGACGGATTAACTGAGCCTGAAGCGGAAAAGACATAATCTGGTCGTAATAGGTTTTGCCCAAACGGAATTTGGTTTCCAAATTCGGATTTTCATTTGTCAGGCAGCGGGCAACCGTTGTCTGACGGATAAATTCCATAATTAAAATCGGCGAAAAAGGGGCTTTCTGTTCGTTGTTTTCCATTTGTTTCTCATCGCGGTAATGTTGCAATGGATATAAGTTAATCCAATTCCCTGAAAAAATAAATATGTTTCTGCCGACTTGTGCAGGCTTGTCTGAAAAGAAATTATTCTGCATAAGTAATAAAAAAAATAGACGTGCCTCGAATAATGGTTTATAAAATTTAAAAGTAATAATTAATAGTTACATATCAGGGGAGAGGCCGTGAACAACAATTATATAACGATTACCGCTGTCAGCCCGGCCGAAACGGATAAAAGGCCCGGCAGCGCAAACCGGAGAATGCTTCTCTGCCGCCGGTTTCAAATTTTACCGCAAAGCCTGAAACTGACCGTCAAAACGTTTATTGCCGACGATAGGGAAATATCCTTAGAAAACGTCGGCTTTTTTGTATCTGGTGATTTTCGTTGTTTAAGAGAAATATAATGCGCAGAGGAATCAGAAACCGGCCCGCCAAACCATACAGTCAGGGCGTTAAAATTGAAAACAAACCTTTTTCTTCCGGTTATTTTCCTCAGGTCAAAAAGCCGTGCAGCTAAGCGAAAATGTTATTGCCTGCCAGGTAAAAATATTGTAGGTTAGCCTCAGCAAAAGGAGCAGTGAATGCAGATTTCAATTATAATTCCGATTTATAAAGTCGAAAAATATCTCCGAGAATGTCTGGAGAGCATTAAGACGCAGAATTTTCAGGATTATGAAGTATTAATGATTAATGACGGGTCACCGGATAACTCGGAGGTTATCTGCAAGGAGTTTGCTGCTGGCGATGCACGTTTCAAATATATCCGGCAGGAAAATCAGGGCGTTTCCGCAGCGCGGAATAAAGGTCTGTCTCAGGCCCGTGGTAAATATGTCTATTTTATGGATCCGGACGACACCTTCAGCCCTGATTTTCTGGAAGCTCTGTATAATGAGGCCGAAGCCGGCGGTGCTGATATCGTTTTGAACAATTCGGTGCTGATAGGGCTTTCTCCCCGTAAGGTGTTGCAGCTTAAGGATATTCCGAACGGCTGTTATGATGCAGATATTCGGAACTATTTTGTTGACGGGTATTTGTGGTATAAACTTTTCCGCAAGGAAACGATTGACCAGGCGCAAATTGCTTTTTTGCCGGGCTGCCGTTTCCGGGAAGACGAACTTTTCGGAATGATGCTCTATCCTTATTGCCGCAAATTCAGCGTTATCCGGCAGGGATATTACTATTATCGCCAGCACGGAGAATCCGCTTTGGCTTCCGTTTTGAAAAATCGTAAGGCTTATAGTGAAACGATTGCCCGCAATTTGGAAACAATTTTTCGTTTCTATAAGGAACGCGGACTTGATGAATATTTCCCGATTGCCCTGCGTCTGCTTCCATATTTTCATGAGTGGCATAATCCCCGCCATTATTGGCAGACAATGCAGCAATTGAATATGCATCTTGATTTGGAAAAATGGAGAGATTCCCTGCCGATTCATCTTCGTTTGTCCTTGTTGCCGCAGAGCTATCCCGCTTTCCGTCTGCGAATGTTCTGGCTGTACGGTTCCGGCGAACTGAAAAAAATCCGCAAACAGATGTTGTCGGTCAAACTGAGCAAGAAACACAAACTGATTCGGATTTTAGGGATAACACTGCTGGAAAAGGATAATCGGGATATAAAAAATAAAAAAATTGCATAATTTTAATTTTTTTGCTTGACCTGATAAAAAATAACCAGTATATATGCTCTCGTATTCAAATGGTCCCATCGTCTAGAGGCCTAGGACATCGCCCTTTCACGGCGGTAACACGAGTTCGAATCTCGTTGGGATCACCAATTGCAACACCTTCCTTTTTGGAGGGTGTTTTTTTGTTTAAAGACCTGATGTAATCGTAAGGTTTCCTTAGGGTGTACGAGATTTTACGGTCTTGTAATTTCAAGTTCGAAAGTAAAAGGTGCAAAATCTCTCTTTTTGTTTCTACTTTCGAACTCTGGAAGATTTGGTACGCATTATTACCCAAG
>MNTU01000025.1 GCA_001917125.1 Azospirillum sp. 47_25 | reverse complement strand
ACAAGTCGGATAACAGAAATTTAACACTAAGGAGAAAGAAGATGAAACTATCAATTTTACTGGCGGGGAGCATTTTAACCTCGGCGATTGTCGGCAACGTGTATGCCCAGACCTGCGGCGCTCAGCCTTCATGCTCAAGCCTCGGGTATACTTATACCGGAAGTACCTCTGACTGTCTCAGTCCCGCTCTCAAGTGCCCCTTTAACACTTCCTATTTTAACTGCGTTAAGAAAGCGGATGTGATTAAGAATATGGTTTTAGACTGGAGTAAAAAGAAATTGATTAATCCGACTTCTTCCAGATATTATGTTACCAGTTATGGTATTATCATAGGACATTTACAGGATATTACTAATCGAGGCGGAACAGTTACGATTAACGGTTTTTATGCCAGCCAGACCGGAATACCAGATATGCATACATTTTTCTATTCTCAAGTCAGTCCGGGGGATTATGTTGAGGCATTTGGAAGAAATCCCAGTTTTTACTTCGTTCCTTATAAGAATATTTAATCTAAAAAACCCCGCATCGTGCGGGGTTTTTTAGATGATTGGGCGCTGTTATTTAACTTCACCGACATACATACCGGTTGCAACGGCAGCTTTGACGTAGTCGCTGTCCGGATTTAACAGGGTGGTTCCTTCTTTGATGACTTCTTCAATAGCCGCAGAAGAAACTTTTCCGCCTTTCCAAATAACCATACGGTTGGTTTCGCCTTTGTCGAGCAATTCAACGGCTTTGGCACCGAAAACAGCGGCCAAAGTGCGGTCGAAAGCGGTCGGAGCTCCGGCGCGCTGAACGTGTCCGAGGCGGGTTACACGGGTTTGAAATTCTTTATAGCGTTTGTTGATTTCGGCGCTGAGATAATCGCCGATGCCGCCGTAAACCTTTTCGCCAATCAGGTTTTGAGCACCGATTAAATGTTCGCCGTTTTCATTTTTGATGCCTTCGGAAACGACGATTACGGCATGATTGCGTCCGGAAGCCTTAACCGCTTTCAATTTGTTGATAATGGAATCAATTTTGTAAGGAATTTCGGGAACCAGGCAGACATCGGCCATGCCGGCTAAAGCCGCATGCATGGCGAGGTGTCCGGCATCGCGTCCCATAACTTCCAGAATCAGGGCACGGTGATGAGAACGGGCAGTCAGATTCAGACTGTCAACGGCATCCATGCAAACCTGAACGGCAGAGTTGAAACCAACCGAAAACTCGGTAATCGGAGTATCGTTGTCAATGGTTTTGGGAATGCCGACCATTTTAATTCCGGCGCCTTTGCAATAGTTGCCGCAGATGTTCATGCTGCCGTCGCCGCCGATAACGACAATTGCATCAAGGCCGAGTTCTTTAACGCCGCGTCCGAATTTGGCAGACATTTCTTCCAATGATTCCATTTTGACGCCTTTGTTTAAAGAGCCCAGATAAGATCCGCTCAGGCGAGGCCAGGCAGAATCGGAATAGTTATGTTCGGTTAATACTTCATATTGAATCGGTGTTTCGGTCAGGCCGTCAGTGCCGTTGAGAATGCCATAGACTTCCCAGCCTTTCTGCGAGGCCGCATTGACAACGGCGCGAATGACCGCGTTTAATCCCGAACAATCGCCGCCGCTGGTTAAAACGCCAATCTTTTTAGTATTATTCATTGAAAAACTCCTAAATGTTTTTAGATAAGTATTGCTTTTTTTTCAAATTTGTTGTATACTAATACAAATTTTAAGGAATAGTTTCCAGTAAAAAATTTTTTTATCATCGTTTTTTTTGTTTTTTCATTTTATAAAGGGTTCTGCCTATGCTAAACAATGACAATTTGAGCAAACTTCAGCATCAACTTTGCGAGTTAAAACTCGAAGAACGCAGGGTCTGCTCAGATATCCGCCATTTGGTAACCCGTAATAAAACTATCGATTTTTTCCAGGCAAAGCAACTGAATTCTTTGCGCACCGGCGTTAAAAAGAAAATTGAAAAAGTTGAAGCCCGGATTATGCCTAACATTATTGCTTAAAAGAAGCGAGCCGGCGGCTGTTCCGTGCAGGTTTGTTTATACGGGCTGGGCGTTTTGGGCGATAACGGGCTTGATGAGAAATTGCTTGCCAATTGCCGAAACTTATGTTACAAAGCTGGCTGTATTCGTGTAATAACCTTCTAGATAAATTGAAAAGGGGTGATTTAAGTGGTTCAAGTTACTGTTATCGGTAATGATGTAGCTCAGTCTTTGAAAGTTCTGAAAAAGAAAATGCAGCGTGAAGGCATTTTCCGTGAAATGAAATTAAGACGTTGTCACGAAAAGAATTCAGAGAAAAAAGCCCGCCGTCAGGCAGAAGCTGTCAGACGTGCTCGCAAACAGCTGCGGAAGCGCTTAGATACTGAAGGATTCTAAAGAATCTTTTGCAAAAACAAAAAGAGACTAATAAATTAGTCTCTTTTTTTTATGCTTTTAGTGCGGTTTATCAGGAGCGTTTTGCCGGTTGCTATGTTGTTCAGGTTTTTGATATGACTGCCAGTCTTCTCGAATGCAATTATTTGAAAACCAGCTGATCATTATTAAATCTAAGCAGTATCGCGTAGAAGGAATAGCCAAAAAAACTGGTGAGGTTAAGAATTATTTGACAATTACTGCCAAGTATGATACCTTAAAAACAGGCTTGATTCAGTTATATCTGCGAGGTGTACTATGAGGATTATTAGGACAATAATTTTCTGTGCCGGTATGGTCGTATATTCATCAACCATGGCACGGGCTTCTGTCAACAACAACCAAACAGGCGGATTGTCAAATAATCCCGACGCCACCCTCATAGAAAAGAACCAAAACCGCTTTGAATTCGGGCCTCAGACCCTGTCTCTGGAACTGCCTGATGCGGGGTCTGTTTCTGTTAAAAATTTCCCCAAACTTGCAAACGTTACTTTTATTACCGGAGATAAGCAACTTGACTTCGGCAATGTTGAATTTGTTGACCCTTATGACCAGATTTGTAAGAGTATGGGATATGCCCAGACCTCTTGTGCCGCGGGGTACTGGAAATTTGATTTTTGCCGTTATAGCAATGCCTATTTCAAACAATGCTGCGCCGATAAGTATAAATATACGGCAGACAGTTGTTCATATCCGAATGAATTAAGTTCAGACGGCTGCGGCGGCAAATATCGCTGTATCTGCAACCGTACGCTTTATCCGGTCGAAAGCTGTGCGTCACCGCAGGTCGTTTCCGGAGATGCCTGTACCGAAGACGGTAAAAAATACTATTCGGAATGTGTCTGTCCGTCCAATTATACCGAGACCTGTACCGGGCAAAACCAACAGGGGCGGGGAACCGGCTGTACCTATAACGGTACGACCAAATACACCGCCTGCGAATGCAAGCCGGGTTATAATCAGACCTGTACGGAACTCGGGCCGGTTACGCCGAGCGACTATTGTCAGATGAACGGCGTCAAGTATTACAATAATTGCAAGACCTGTGAAAACAAATGCAAACTGGACAGCTGTCCGGTGGGGAATATTTGTGAGTATGAAGACTGTTCACAGAAATATTGCACCATCGGCTGTGCTACCGGTTATAAAGATTTGGATAATTATTGGTGCAATGGCGCTTTAAGATGTTGGGTTAAATAACAAAAGGAGAAAGAAAATGAAAAAGAATGGTGTGAAAATTGCAGGAGCGATGTTATCTTTATTGATAGCTTTCTCCTCAGCGAGTGTTCAAGCTCAGTCTTGTGCTCAATCTCCCTCTTGTGAAAGTTTAGGGTATAATTTGACTTCTACATCGGAATGTATCGGAACGGCTCTTAAATGTCCTTTTGACAATAGGTATAATTGTGTGACGGCGAATGATGTCATTAATAAAATGGGGCCGGATTATACAAGAAGAAAGCGTTTGAATCGTGGAATAGGAAGTCACGCAAGAGATCCGATTACAATTGGGCGTGATGAGAATACGTCATCTTGCGGTTGGGTTTATGTTAGCGGAGGAACAAATGCAGATACAGGAGAACCTGTTTCCAGGTTAACACTCAATGGCACGGATTATGAATATGGCGATCACTATACTCCTCTGTTTTTTGTTAAAGGAGGGGATGTTGTGCAGGGAAGTACTGTTCAAAAAATTTATTTTATGCCGTGTAAGGGATATTAGAAAGATAATTTAATATGACAGCCCCTCAATTTAAGGATGATTTTCATTCTATTGAGGGGTTTCTATTTGTTCACAGGCATAATATCCCATGCAATTGTCGGCGCTGGGTTTCATGTGGGCGGCGATGCAGTCTTCGGCCAGATATTGATATTTGGCCAGGCAACACCCAGCATAATAGCTGCTGTCATAAGGGCATTCGCCGATCGGGCGGTATCCGGACGGACAGCCGCGGCGGGCAAAACCGGAATTCTGACATTGTACGGCGGGATCAAGATCATAACTCGGCTCTTCGTAAGTGTAGTCGTTTCCGTTGCTGTTGCCGGATACGGCTACGTCGGAGTTGCTGGAATCGCTGACGATTGAACGCACGCCGGCAAAGCTTTCCGAAGTTATGACCCCTAAGGCTAAGAAAATTGCGGTTATTAATTTAATCATGGTTAAATCCCCGAATTATTGTGTTTGTTCCGAATTTAGCACGGCAGAAGTTAGTTTTTGGTAAACGCTCAGGAAATTAACGGCTTCCCGGAAGATACCGGAGAAGCCGTTAAGGAGAAAGAAATTTTATTGATTCTGCAAAGAGTGGCGCAGTATCTCATCTTTTTTACGGAGTTTCTCCCGTTTTAACTCTTCTATTCTGATCAGATTTTTCCAGATGTGGCTCTCTTCTTCGCGGATTATGGCGTCTAGACGCGCATGCTCGGCACGAAGGTTTTCAACGGTGGTGTTTGTCTCCATGAGACCCTCCTTATGTGATGGATATAGTTTATTATAATATAGGATTAATTATTTTTCCAGCAGTTTAAAGGAGGTTAGCGAAAATATTTATCTGTATGAGTTTTGCGTGTGCCGCAAAACTAACCTCGTTTCGGCCCAAAATATTGCAGGCAGCCGTTGCGGTTAGCCGTCTCGGGCTCACAACAATGTTGATTCACCATAAAAAAAAAACCTCCGTAAAGGAGGTCTTTTTATGGTGCCCTGGAGAAGACTCGAACTTCCACTGCCTGAGGCAACATGCACCTGAAGCATGCGCGTCTACCAATTTCGCCACCAGGGCTTCGATAACGGATATTCTTTTATCTCACTTCAAAATAAATTGCAAGCATTTATTTCAAAAAATTATCAAGATATCCATAAGAATCTAACAGCAGGTAGCTGCCGAGGCATAAGCGGTAGATGACAAACGGCAGAAAAGTTGACTTTTTCAGCCACCACATGATGATATAAATGGCCAATACGGAGGCGATGAAAGAATAGGTTATTCCGTCCATGGCGTAGATTATTTCAGCCATATTGCCTTGCTGGTAGAGTTCCCAGCCGACTAAGGCGCCGGCGCCGGCAATTGTGGGGATTGACAGCAGCATGGCAAATTTGGCAGCTTCCCGGCGTTCTAACCCGAGGAAACGTCCCATCGTGATGGTTATGCCGGAGCGGCTGGTGCCGGGAATAAGCGCCAGGCACTGGGCCAAGCCGATTAAAACGGCATCAAGCGCCGTCAGATGTTCGATTTTACGGATGGTCATACCGATTTTGTCGGCAATGAAAAGCACAATGCCGAAGCTGAGCATCGTCCAGCCGATGAGACGGGCGCTGCGCAGTTCGTCCGTGCCGTTTTCAACCAGAAACAATCCGGCGATAACGGCAGGAATCGTTCCGATAACAATCAGCCAGGCCAATTTGCTGCCGGGGTTTTTAAAGTTAGGGATAAAATAGGTTTTGGCAACGCCCTTAAGCATTTCCCAAATGGTTTCGGAAAAATAAATCATAACGGCGATGATTGATCCGACATGAACGGCAACATCAAAGGCCAATCCCTGGTCGGGAAAAGTTGTGAACTTGGAAAACAAAATCAGGTGGCCGGAGGAACTCACAGGCAAAAACTCTGTCAGCCCTTGCAGGGCGGACAATAACATTAAGTGCAAATCAGTCACGTTTATACTCTTTCTTTAATTCCGAAAACGTTGCAAATTCTTTTTTTCAGGGCAATCGGCGAAATCGGTTTGACCAGATATTCCCTGATGCCGAGGTTTTTGGCATCCAGAACGGTTTTTTCCTTGGTGTCAACGGTAATCATAATGATGGGGATGCTGTTGACTTCGCTGGCCGGGTGCTGCCGGAATTCCTGCACCAGTTCAATGCCGCTTTTGTCCGGCATCTGCTGGTCAAGCAGGATAATGTCAATTTTGTAGCTGTTCAGCAGCTCAATGGCTTCTTTGGCCGTTGTTGCTTCTTTTATGGTTTTGATGCCGATTTGATAGAGGGCGTTCTTGATGAATGTTCTCGAGAACTTATCATCATCGACAATTAAGCAAGTCATCATTTCCAAGTCGTGTATTCTGTTTGTTATTGCCATAACCCGTAACCTCAGTTTTTACTGGACTCAGTTTATAGTATAAATGTTAATGCTTTATAAATCAAAACAAAATTTTTTATCACGCGGTTCAAGCAGCGAATCCGGCCGAAAACGGACGCCGTTGAGCGAGGCTCCCCAGTGGAGGTGGGGGCCGGTGACACGTCCGGTTTTTCCCGACAGGGCGATAACATCTCCCTGCTTTACCTTGTTTCCCGCTTTGACATTGACTTTGTCGAGATGAGCGTAGATGGTGGAGAGGTTATGTCCGTGTTCCAAAACGACCATATTGCCGGAATAAAAATAAGGGCCGCCGGCGAGTGTGACGATACCGTCAGCCGCCGCTTTAACCGGCGTGCCGATCGGGCAGGCAATGTCGGTTCCCTGATGAGGATTCATCTTTTTGCCGTTCATAATGCGCTGTCCGCCGAAATTGCCGCTGATGCGCCCTTTCAGTGGGCGAATAAATTTCTTTTGCCAGTAAATATTCTCGGTTTGCCGGGTCAGTGCTTTGCGGACATCGGTACGTTCCCGGTCTATTGCTTTTTGATCGGCAGGTTTCGGTGTTACTTTACGCGGCTGGACTCCTTTCAGGTTTTGAATGTCCCACCGGGAGGGGGCAACGGTGAGAGAATAGTCCTGCGTTCTGCCGTCGCTGTAGGAAACGGTCAGTTTGGCGGAGGAGGCTTCATCGCGTCCGAAAGCAAAGATGAATTTTCCGTCAGGGGTAACCGGATATGATTTCCCGTTCAGTTCCACTTTGACGGCTCCCGGAGCGTAGGCCGTTAAAACTTCTCCTTGGGCACTTTTGCCGCAGAGGGTCAGGGCCTGGGCAGCGGCCGGTGCCAGAAATGTCAGGCTAAAGCAAATCGAATAAATCGCCTTGTAAATCATTTTTCTTTCCTATCGGTTTGGTTTTGAGTTTTCCGTCAATAAAGCTGATTTCCAAAGTCGGTGCCTGGCGGGCCTGTTCCAGATTATAGACGGTTTTGCCGCGGCCGGTTTTAACCCAGGCAAAACCGCGGGCCAGAACCGAATCCACCGAGACGGAATCCAGCCGCAATGACAGGCTTTTCAGGTTTTCGCTTTGTCTTTCAATAATGTTTTTGATGTAGTAAGGCCGCAGGCTGACGCGTTCAATCCGGTTAAGTTTGTTATTCAGCAGGTTTTTGAAAGACAGGTTCAGCCGCTCAATCCGATCATCAAGCTTTTGCCGGCTCTCCTGCAATATCTGCGACAGATTGGGAATGCCGCGTCCCAAGCCGGTTACCAGATTGCGCCGTTCGTTGAGGTAGTGTGTCATGCTGCTGAACATACGGCTTTGGATGGTGAGTATGCGGGTCTGCAGTTCTGCTCTGACCGGAACGGCAAATTCGGCAGCGCCGGTAGGGGTAGGAGCGCGCAGGTCAGACACATAGTCAATCAACATGGTGTCAGTTTCGTGGCCGACGGCGGAGATGAGCGGAATGCGGGAGTTATAGACTGCGCGGATGACTATTTCTTCATTGAACGGCCACAGGTCTTCCAGACTGCCGCCGCCGCGGGCGACAATCAAAACATCAGGGCGTTTGACCGGGCCGTCGGTCGGCAGGTTGTTCATTCCTTCAATGGCCGCGGCGATTTTTTCGGCGGCTCCTTCGCCCTGAACCGGTGCCGGCCAAAGTAAAATATGGCTGGGAAAACGGTCGGTAACGCGATGAATAATATCACGGATGACGGCGCCGCTGGCCGAAGTGATGACGCCGATGGTGTCGGGCAGAAAAGGGATTTTTTGTTTATGTGCCTGGTCAAACAGTCCTTCGGCGGCAAATTTTTGTTTGCGTTCTTCCAGCAGTTTGAGCAGGGCGCCGGTGCCGGCGATTTCCAGGCTGTCAATGACCAGCTGGTAAGATGATTTGCCGGCAAAAGTGGTGATTTTTCCGGTGGCGATTACTTCAAGTCCGTCTTCGGGTTTGAAGGTCAGACGAGAGGCCACTCCTTTCCAGATGACGGCAGAAAGCAGGGCGTTTTCATCTTTCAGCGACAGGTACCAATGACCGGAATCCGCCCGTTTGCCGCCGAAAATCTCACCTTTGACGCGGACGCAGTTAAAATTTGATTCGACGAATTTTTTTATTTCAAAAGAAATTTCGCTGACTGTGAATTCTTTTTCTGCCGGAGCAGCGGATAGTTGGGAGGGAATCGACCCGGCAAACAAATCTTCCATTTATTTAATCTCCAGCAGGTTTCGGGCAAAGTCACGGGCGTTGAATTCATCCAAATCGTCAATGCCTTCGCCGATGCCGATATAATGAATCGGAATGCCGGTTTCTTCGGCAACGGCTACAATAATTCCGCCTTTGGCCGTTCCGTCGAGTTTGGTTACGATCAAGCCGCTGACGTCAACCATTTCCTTGAATGTCTTTACCTGATTTAAGGCATTTTGCCCGGTGGTGGCATCTATGGTCAGCAAGGTGGCGTGCGGTGCGTCGGGAATAATTTTTTTGATGACTTTGACGATTTTTTTCAGCTCATCCATCAGTCCAGTTTTGTTTTGCAGGCGTCCGGCCGTATCAATAAATACAATATCATCGTCTTGTTTCAGGGCTTCTTTCAGTCCGTCGAAGCAAAGTGCCGCGGCATCACAGCCGTTGGACCCCTTATAAACGCGGATATTGTTTCGCTGTCCCCAGATTTCAAGCTGTTCAACGGCGGCCGCGCGGAAAGTGTCAGCGGCAATGAGGCTGATTTGATGTTTGTCTTTCAATTTTGCGGCAAGTTTTCCGATTGTGGTGGTCTTGCCGGCTCCGTTGACCCCAACCATTAAAATAACATAAGGTTTTTCATTCGTGATGAGAAAGGGTTGTTCGCATGGGTTAAGAATCGTCTCGATGTCGTTGGCCAATTCGGTTTTTATTTCTTGCTCGTCGGCATCTTTATTAAGACGGCGGGAGGCAAAAGAAGAGATGATTTTTTGCGCGGCTTTAACGCCTAAGTCTGATGTAATCAGCAAGTCTTCCAGTTCTTCAAGCGTTTGCGAATCGACTTTGCGTTTGATGAAAATATCGGTTATGCCTGAGGTGAGCCGGGTGGAGGTTTTTTTTAACCCAAAGCCTAATTTTTGAAACCAGTTACTCATCGCATTCTCCTTGTTCGCGCAGAATGCGGGCACGTTCTCTTCTGACCTCGACGGGAAGCTGTTTCATGGCTGCGGCCGGGGTTCCGGGACGTTCGGAATAAGGGAAAACATGCAGTTTGCTTATGCCCGCTTCGTGAACCAATTTAACCGTGTTTTGGAAATTTTCATTGCTTTCGGTCGGAAAACCGCAAATAAAATCGGCGCCGAAAGTTGCTTCGGGACGGACTTGACGTATTTGTCCGCAAAGACTGATAACGCTCTCCCGCGTGTGGCGGCGGCGCATTTTTTTCAGAACGTCATTGTCGCCGGATTGAACGGAAAGGTGAAAGTGCGGGTGAATATTGGAATATTTTCCAACCAGGGCAATAAATTTGCCGTCAATGGCGGCGGGATCGAGCGAGCCGAACTGTAAAGACGGCAGTTCGGGAATTTCTTCCAGAATTGTTTGAACCAAAGTGCTGAAAGACGGGTGGTGTGCCGCGCTGTCAATTTGGTAAGAGCAGATGTCTACGCCGGTCAGGCAGATTTCTTTAAATCCCTGTTTCAGCAGTTCGCGAATCTGAGTTAAAATATTCGGGAGCGGAACCGACCGGTTTTTGCCCCGGGCATAAGGCACAATGCAGTAGGAGCAACGGTGGTTGCAGCCCTGCTGAATTTGCACAAAGGCACGGTGTCTTCCCTCGAAACCGGTAATCAGATACGGGTCACAATCGTCATAAGACATGATGTCGCCGACAATTGTCTTTTCGGCAAGTTCGTTATGCAGATATTTTTCGATTTCGGTTTTTTCTTTGTTGCCGAGAATCAGGTCAACTTCAGGCATGGCGGCGAATTTGGACGGCGCAATCTGGGCGGCGCAGCCGGTTACGACAATACGGGCGTCGGGATTGTTTTTGCGCAGTTTGCGAATCGTCTGACGGCACTGGCGTTCGGCTTCGCCGGTTACGGCACAGGTATTGACGATAATCAGATTATCGACATTTTTAAATTTTTCTTTCAGGACTTCCGATTCATAAGAGTTTATGCGGCAGCCGAGGGTAACTACTTCAACCATGATAAATATCCTGTTTGGGGGGTACTTAAGCAATTTTCGAATTACATAAAGCAAATCCCTTTCTTTTTGCCCAATATAAGTAAAAAGAAAGGGATTTGCAAATACTTTGGTGAGGATATGGATTATTTAACCGATATCATTTCCAGAGCTTTGTCCGAATATTCTTTCATGACTTTGGCGCTGTCGGCGAGTTGTTTGCGTTCTTCGTCGTTTAAAACCGGAGTTACGACGTTATGAACGCCGCGTTTGCCCAGTACAGTCGGCAGCGAAAGGCAAACGTTTTTGATGCCTTCGACGTCATCATGGTGGGTCGAGACGTTGAGAATCGCATATTCATTGTTGGAAATGGCGCTGCAAATGCGGCACAATGCTCCGGCAATGCCGTAGAAAGTGGCCCCTTTGCCGTCGATAATCTTATAGGCGGCATTGCGGACGCAGTCATCGATCTGAGCTTTAACTTCCGGAGTGAAAGGTTTGCCGAATTCTTCCGCCAGTTTGTCGAGCGAAACCGTGCCGGCATCTCCGGCCGACCAGACCAGCACTTCGCTGTCACCGTGTTCGCCGATAACATTGGCATGAATGGACTGCGGGGAAACGCCGAGGTGATAGCCGAGCAGGGTACGGAAGCGGGCGGTATCAAGAACCGTGCCGGAGCCGATAACGCGCTCTTTGGGAAAACCGGAAAGTTTAAGAGCCACTTCGGTCATAATATCCGCAGGGTTGGAGGTAATAATCAAAGTGGTGTCGGGAGCGGCTTGAGCAATTTGCGGAATGATGCTTTCAAAAATTTTGACGTTGCGGCCAAGCAGGTCTATGCGGGTTTCGCCGGGTTTCTGATTGGCTCCGGCGGTAACGATGACGATTTCGCAGCCTTTCAGGTCTTCATAAGTTCCGGCTTTGACTTTGTTGGCGTAAGCAAAAGGCGTTGCGTGGGCAATGTCCATCGCTTCGGCCTGCGCCTTTTTTTCGTTGGCGTCAATTAAAACGACTTTACGGGCAACGCCGCGCATAATTAAGGCAAAAGCCGTGGTGCTGCCGACCGAGCCGGCTCCGATAATTCCTACTTTCATTTTTTTCTCCTTTGGCCGGAAGTTTACCGGCAATGTTTATGATATTTTTCTTGTTTATTTTTTCCTTATTTATATATAGGGATATTTTTACAGAAAACAATAAAAAAGCTGTTCTCCGGAACAGCTTTTTGATAACATTTTTTTTCCCAATGTTACGCGGTTATTTTGCTGCCGGCTGAGCCTGGGCCGGAGCGGGTGCCGGCGTCTCGGGAGCTGCTTCGTCGTTAATGATGGTTTCATCGTCGCCGGCAGTTTCGTCGGGGTTGATTTCCTCAACCTCTTCAACGGTCTGCTCGATGGTAACGGTTTCGCCGTTGGGCTGTTCGCAGTTGCAGGTCGATTTGGCGGCATCGGGATCGCAGTTTTCATCACCCGGGTTGCAGGCGGGTTCGGTGTCGCAGACGCAGTTAATATCCGGCAGAGTGGCGGTAACGGGTTCTGAGGTTTCGGCCGTAACGGCAGTGGTTGTCGCGGCGGTGTTGCTTTTTTCTTTGACAAAGCGGCTGATGACCATTAAAGCAACGATAACCAATACAATATAAAACAGTTTTTTCATTTAATTTCTCCGGATATAGGTCGTACATTCATTAAATAATAAATATTGCTATATCAAATTGTTGTCAACTTAATTAGACAAGTTTTATGCCGTTGTCCGTTTGCGGCGGCAAAGATGCGGCGATATGTCTTGAATATATAACCTTTTGCGGGTATTTCAGCAGCGGCTGAAGAAAATTTATCCACTTTTAAGAATGCCCGCTAAACAAGGAATTTAAGCCTTTTCAGGGGAATGGGCCTTCGGTGTGCCGGGCCTTGTTTAAAATAATGCTTGTCAAATAACATAAAATTGTGCTAACAAATCAGTCACGGGCTGGAGTGCTTCGAAAGTCCGAAAATTTGTTTTAATATTTTTTTGAGGTTTATCATATGACTGATACAGCTAATCGCGTTAAGAAAATTGTTGCAGAACATCTTGGCGTAGAAGAATCAAAAGTAACAGATACCGCCAGCTTCATTGATGATTTGGGCGCTGACAGCTTGGATACAGTAGAACTGGTTATGGCTTTCGAAGAAGAATTTGGTTGTGAAATTCCGGATGAAGCCGCTGAAAAAATTCTGACTGTAAAAGATGCAATCGACTATCTTTCTAAGAATGCCTAAGTCTTTTGAACTTTTATGAAGATTGAATGAACTCGCTTGACTAAGCGAGTTTTTTCATATAAAAACGGTTAAGTTACCTTTGCGAAAAAGGTGTTGATGAAACAAGATTAAGAGGTAAATTAATGAGAAGAGTTGTTGTGACCGGGCTTGGCATGGTTTCCCCGCTGGGACGCGGCGTCGAATATAACTGGAAAAGTATTTTGGACGGGAAGTCCGGAATTCGCAAAATCGAGGGAGTCGATTTGAAAGATATTCCGGTTGAAATTGCCGGGCAGGTTCCTTTCGGCGAAGGCGAAAACGACTTTAACCCCGATACGGTTATGGCTCCGAAAGACCAGAAGAAAGTTGACAAGTTTATCTTGTACGGTCTGGCGGCCGGCAGCGATGCCGTTGAAGATTCCGGTTGGAAACCCGAAGCCGATGAGGACCAGTTCCGTTCCGGCGTGATGATGGGGTCGGGTATCGGCGGTTTGCAGCATATTTATGAAAACTCAATTGCGTTTAACGAGAACGGCATTAAAAAAATTTCTCCGTTCTTTATTCCTTCCTGCCTGATTAACATGGTTTCGGGCAACCTTTCCATTAAATACGGCTATAAGGGGCCGAATCATGCCTGTGTTACGGCTTGTTCGACCGGAACGCATGCTATCGGCGACGCTGCCAATATTATTGCGCGCGGCGATGCCGACGTTATGGTAGCCGGCGGTGCGGAATCGGCTGTCAATGCAATCGCTTTGGCCGGTTTTGCGCGGATGAAGGCGGTTACTTCCGACTTTAACGATGCGCCGGAGAAAGCCTCCCGTCCGTGGGACAAGTCCCGCAGCGGCTTTGTTATGGGCGAAGGTTCAGGGGCTTTGGTTCTGGAAGAACTGGAACATGCCAAGGCCCGCGGTGCCAAGATTTATGCCGAAGTTGTCGGCTACGGCATGAGCGGCGACGCTTATCATATTACCGCGCCTTCCGGCGACGGCGCTTACCGGGCAATGAAAATGGCGATTGACCATGCCAAAGAGCACGGGGTTGAGCTGAAAGACATTAATTATATCAATGCGCACGGCACGTCAACTCCGGCCGGCGACGTCGGCGAAGCCGAAGCAGTCAAAAGAGCTTTCGGCGAATATGCAACCAAAGTTTCAATGTCTTCGACCAAATCGGCCATTGGCCATTTGCTGGGTGCCGCCGGTGCGGTTGAGGCCGTTTTGACGATTATGGCCATTAAAGATCAGGTTTGCCCGCCGACTCTGAATTTGGAAAATGTCGAAGAGGCCATCAGCGATATGGATTTGGTTCCGCTGAAGCCGAAAAAACGCGAAATCAATGCCGCCATGTCAAACTCGTTTGGTTTTGGCGGAACGAACTCTTCAATTATTTTCAAGAAATATGCAGAGTAAAATTATTTGGTAAAAAACAAAGGCAGAACGGGATTTTGTCGGCATAAACGCAGCAATAAAAATCCGGGTTCTGCCTTTCTTTGTAAGCAGAGGTTTTATGCGCAGTCTTAAATATATTGTTCCTGCCGTTTTGTTGGCCGCGGTTATCGGTTGGCAGCAACTGAAGGCGATGATTGTGGCCGAAGGGCCGCTGCAGGAAGTGGTCAATGTGGTTATTCCCAAAGGGGCGGGAACGAAACTGGTGGCGCAGGAGCTGAAAAAAGCGGGAATTATCCGGCACGAGCTGCTGTTTCGGATTGCAACTCGTCTGAACGGTGCGGACAAGGTGCTTAAAGCCGGCGAATATCAGTTTATGCCCAAGGTTTCCGTTTTACAGGCAATGGAAAAGATTGCCCGGGGCGAAGTTTTTTATCGCCGGATTACCATTCCCGAAGGACTGACCAGCGGCCAGATTATGTATATGGTTGCCAATTATCCGGGATTAAGCGGAGAAATTACCGTTGACGTCAAAGAAGGCGAGCTGCTGCCGGAAACCTACAGTTTTGAACTTGATGCTCCGCGGGATAATATTCTTTTGCAGGCAAAAAGCGCCATGGCCAAAATAAAACAGGTTATCTGGGACAACAGAGCGCCGGGGCTGCCTTATAAAGATATCAACGAAATGATGACGATGGCTTCAATTATCGAGAAAGAAACGTCGGTTCCGGAAGAGCGCGCGCTGGTCGCCTCGGTTTTTATTAACCGTTTGAACCGGCGGATGCGGCTGCAGACTGACCCAACGGTTATTTACGCCTTAACGGAAGGGGAGTTTGAATTGAAGCGTCCGCTGAGAAAATCAGATCTGAATACGGACAGCGCTTTCAACACTTATCGTAATTACGGTCTGCCGCCGGCGCCGATTTGCAATCCCGGGGTGGCGGCGATGGAAGCGGCGGCGCATCCGGCTCAGACCGATTATCTTTATTTTGTGGCCAGCGGCAACGGCGGACATAATTTTGCCCGCAGTTTAAGCGAGCACAACCGCAATGTGCGCAAATGGCAGAGAAACAGATAAAATATATTTACATCCTAAGATAAATAGGATAATTTGTCGGATCAGCATAAATTATCTTAGTTGTATTATGTTAAATTCAAAATGTTATCGTGATGAAAAAGTATTTTCTGAAATCAACGCTGTGCTTGGCATTGGCTTTGGCGGCGTTATCCGGGTGTTTTATTTTATTGGTTAAACCTTAAATATTTTGATTTATGAAGACTTTTTTCAAATGGCTGGACAATTTTCGTCTGGTGGCGCCTTTGTTGCTGTCTTGTTTGCCGTTTAAGGTAAACAGCATTCATTTTCGTCCTCTGTGTTATAAGGAAGAGGGAGAACGTCCGGAACCGGACAACCGGGGGTATCAAAAACTTCCGGAAGCTAAGAAAAGCCGCAAAGTTCAGCAAAGAACCGGCGTAAGACACAAATAAGTCTTAAACGAGTTAAAAAAATCGTATCTCTGAAAGATACGATTTTTTTTATATTATTTTTTTCGCGGTTCGTATTCCGCTTCTTTAGGGGTGGCGACCAGAGCCTGCAGAAGGTCAAAGACAATACGGGCCGTTTGCGGGCTGCGGATTTTGTTGAATGCGTTTAAAAGCCGCAGACTGTCTTCTTTGTAAATCATCTGCGCTTCATCGCCGAAACCGGAAATTTCGGTATTTTGTTCATTGCCGCTGCGGGGAAGATCTTCAAAAAAGTAGGCAATGGGGACGTTGAGAATGCGGCTGATTTCCCAAAGCCGCCCGACGCTGATACGGTTGAAACCTTTTTCGTATTTTTGAATCTGTTGAAAAGTCAGGCCGACCGCACGGCCTAATTTGTCCTGAGACATTTTAAGATAATTGCGCCGCAGTTTAATACGGTTGCCGATATGCCGGTCAATCGCAGCCGCGGAAGCTGTCGTGCAGCGTTTGCAATTTTGTTGAATTTCAGACGCCATGGTTGAGACCTCAAAAAGAGTTGTTAGCGTTAGCACCTTGCCGTCGAAGGTGGTGGTCAAGATTGTGAGAGAGTTATAACAGCGATAACTGTTCTTGTCACGGACAAGAACATCTCGACCACCATAACGATGCAGCCGAATATACTGGTCGTCAACCAGAACGGTGTTAGTATCAATCAGGCGGTACTAACACCGCCGCTGTTAATCAGAAACCTCTCACAGTTCCTGAACCTTTTGGTTCGATTACTATTTAGTTAACATAAATAGGCTAACAATTATTTAAAAATAACTGCCAGCGTTTTTATAGTAGAATAGGAAAAGGAAAATAGCAACTTTTAAATCGTGTGGTGGATTCAGGCCTGGCCGATCGTTTCCATCATCATCGGATACATGGCTTGCCGGGGATTCATGCCTTTGGTCAGAACGACGTTGAAAATGGGATACATTCTTTCGCATTCTTTAATGGCGATGTCGATTACCTGGGCGATTTTGCTTTCGACATTGGCTTCATTGTCATTCAGAATGACCGCATGTTTGAATACCGGCATGTTTTGTTCGGTCCAGTAGGAAAAGTGGCCGACCCAGAGTTCTTCGTTGGCGAGCGCAAGCATTTCGAATATTTTCGAGCGGTCTTCGATGGTGCTTTTAATGTCCATCAGGCAAGAGAGGTGGAGACAATGCATATTTTCTTCCCAGGCAAAGAAAAGCAGCATATTATTCCATTTTCCCTGAACTTCGACCACAACTTCGTTTTCATCACGGCGGTCAAGTTCGTAAGATTGTGCACTGAACAGGTTCTCGACAGTGTCAATCGGGTTGTAATTAAGGGCATAATTCTTTGCCAGATTCATCAGGTTCTCCACATTTGCAAAAACGACTACGGGCTTGTGAAAATAAGATTGCATTACCGAGTCGCGTTAGGCAATCCCTTTGCTGGAGTTTTCCACCTAATTCACAGGCAAAAATTTTTTTGCTAAATATTTATTGCCCGAAAACAAGGAATTAATATTTGTGCCGCCGTGGTTTATTTTTTAGGTGTGGATATATTTTTTTATATTAATATAATGTTTACAAATTTAGCAAAGCAGAGGATGCAAAAATGAATGGATTAGATTTTCCCGCCGTTTCTCCGGTTATTTTTACTATCGGGCCGCTGGCCGTCCGTTGGTATTCGATGGCTTATTTGTTCGGCATTTTAATCGGCTGGTTTTTGTTGACTCGGAATGTGCGGAAAAATGCGCTGGCGCTGACGAAGGAAAATATTGAAGATTTGGTCTTTTATATTACGCTGGGGGTTATTCTCGGCGGTCGGCTCGGGTATGTGCTGTTTTACGGGCAGGAGACATATTTGCGCCATCCGCTGCAGATTTTTGCCGTTTGGCATGGCGGAATGTCTTTTCACGGCGGCATTGCCGGGGTTATTCTGGCATTGTGGTATTTTTCGCGCAAAATCAAATATCCGTTTTTGGGGCTGACCGATTTGGTGGTTCTGTATGCGCCGATCGGCATTTTTCTCGGACGGCTGGCCAACTTTGTCAATGACGAATTGTGGGGGCGGCCGGCGGATGTGCCCTGGGCAGTGAAATTTCCGAACGGCGGCTATGTGCCGCGGCATCCGTCGCAGCTGTATGAGGCATTGACCGAAGGGTTGCTGATGTTCCTTATTCTGAACTGGCTGTGGCGTTATAAAAGCGTCAGGAGCAGGACGGGAACCGTTTCAGCGGTGTTTGCGATTTTATATGCCGTTTTCCGGATGAGCATGGAACAGTTTCGCCAACCGGATGCACAGCTGGGCTTTTTCTTCGGTCACGTTACGATGGGGCAGATGCTGTCGTTGCCGCTGCTGATAGCGGGCCTTGCGGTTCTATGGGCGAAACTCAGGCCTTCGAGGTCACGTTCTGCGTAAACTGGTAAGCCTTTTGCAGTGCTTTGCGCGTGCGGATTAAAACTTCAATCGAATTGTCGTCGCTGCGTTTCTTTTCCGAGACGCAGCAGGAGACGGTTAACTTTAATCCTTTTTGGCGTTTGCCGAGCATAAATTCGGCGGAGGCAACGGCGCGGCGGATGTTTTCCAGCCGTTCAAAACTTTCTTTTTTATCTTCGTTTTTGAAAATGATAACAAATTCGTCTTCGGAATAGCGATAAATCGGATTTTCGGTTTCGGTGTCTTGCAGGCGCATGGTAATCATGCGGGTGAGGGCGTTGATGCCGCGGCGTCCGAAAACCTGGCGCAAGTGGTCGTAATTGTCGATGCAGACAATCCCGAGACTGTATTTCAGCGGAAAAGAGCGTGCCTGTTTCAGATAGGCGTTGCGGCTGGCCAGTCCGGTCAGCGGGTCGGTGTAGGTCATGTAATAGATATTTTTGATGACGGCGCTGCAGGCGGTGGCGGCTGCGGCGCAGAAAAAGATTGTGAGCGCAGTCGGGCTGGATGAGTAGTAAAAACCGGCGAAGACGTTGAGATTGCACCAGAAAAGCGCGCTGTCCATAATTGAGCCGGTGAGAACCATGCGAACGAAAGAGGCCAGACAGACGGCGGCGAACAGGCCCATGCTCAGCGAATTGAGGTTGATGGTATCGGCGGAGAGGTTGAGAACGAGGGCATCTGAGCGGCGGGTCAGATATTCGGCCAGAGCATATTCGGCGAAAATGACCAGCAGCCAATAAACCGTGTGCCGGGAAAGCAGACGCCGGTCGGGCCAAAAATAAAACAGCCCCAGATTCAGCGGCGCGAAGAAACATAAATTGAGGTAAGCGGGAGAGCTGAGATAGTCCAGACTGTAAAGTTTTTTGAAATGGTTAATCAGCAGATAGCTCAGACAGATGACCAGAAGATATAAGACCGGTTTGCGGCGGTTGAAGTAAATGAGAATTCCGGCACTGGTGACGTTAAGCAGAAAAAACGCGGCGTGGAGGGTGAGCATTGACTGTTCGGCAATGTCACCGCAGAGGTAAAAGCCCAACAACGCCAGAGCGAAAATAAACGCCGGCAGGTGCGTGTTGTGCACCAGGGGCAGAATTTGCTGAAGGTTATGTATGAACTTACGCACGGTTTCTCCTTTACAATGGAGGATATTGTAAAGGAGAAGGGTTTAAATTTTATTTACGCATTTCAAAAAGCAGCTGTCGCCGTAAGAATAGAAACGATAACCTTTGTCCATGGCGTGACGGTAGGCGGCTTTCATGCGGTCGGTTCCGGCAATGGCGCAAATCAGCATAAACAGGGTTGATTTGGGCAGGTGGAAGTTGGTGACGATGTTGTCGATAATTTTGAATTTGTAGCCGGGGGTGATGAAAATATCGGTTTCGCCGGTGAATGGGTGGAGAATGCCGTTGTCATCTCCGGCGGTTTCAAGCAGACGCAGAGAGGTGGTGCCGACGGCAATGATTTTTTTGCCGGCTGCTTTGGCGCGGTTGACAACATCGCAGGCATCCTGATGGATAATGCCGTATTCGGCGTGCATTTTGTGGTCGTCGGTGTCTTCGACTTTAACCGGCAAAAAGGTTCCGGCGCCGACGTGCAGGGTGAGAAAAACCTTTTTGACACCTTTCTTTTCCAGAGCATCAAACACACGGTCGGTAAAGTGCAGGCCGGCAGTTGGCGCGGCAACTGCGCCTTCGTATTTGGCATAAATGGTCTGGTAGTTTTCCTTGTCGCTGTAACGGTTCCAGAGGTTGTCTTTGTCGGCGGCGTCCGGTTTGCTGCGTTTGATGTAGGGCGGCAGGGGCATGGAGCCGTAAACTTCAAGCAGGCGGCCGAGGTCTTTAGGATCACAGTCGAAGGCAATTTCAACGCCTTCTTCACCGTTTTTGCTGATAACTTTGGCGCTGAATTGAGACTTTTCCGGACTGATGTCTTCGGTATAAAAGGTGATGGTGTCGCCTTCGTGCAGCCGTTTGGCGTTTTTGATAAAAGACATCCAGCGGATGCCGTCAACCGGGTGGTAGAGCGTGACTTCGACTTCCGCCAGGCCGCGGACGGCATAAAGACGGGCAGGAATAACCTTGGTGTCGTTAAAGACCAGCACATCCCCTTCATTAAGCAACTCGGGAAGTTCGGTAAAAATGCGGTCGTGAACGGCATTGTCTTCGGAAAGGTCAAGCAGGCGGCAGCTGTCGCGCGGATCAGCCGGCTGGCTGGCAATCAGACTGCGGTCCAAGTCAAAATCAAAAATATCTACTTTCATTGGCGGGCTTTCAAATTTATGCTTTATTTTTTTGATGTTATAGTCTATAGGGATAATATTTGCAATCATTTTTAAGGTTAAAAGATGAAGATGAAAATCACATATCAGGGAGTGGCCGGCGCGTATTCAAATATTGCGGCGATGCAGGTTTTTCCGGAACAGGACTATCTGCCCTGCGATACTTTTGAAGAAGCTATGGGCAAGGTTTCTGCCGGCGAGGCCGATTTGGCGATGATACCGGTTGAAAACTCCAATGCCGGCAGGGTGTCCGATGTTCATTTTCTGTTGCCGAAAACCGGGCTGCATATTGTCGGCGAGCATTTTCTGCGCATAGAGCACCAGCTGCTGGGGCTGCCTGGCGCCCGCCTGGAAGATATTCGGGCCGCGTCGTCGCATCCGCAGGCTTTGGCGCAGTGTTCCGCGTTTTTGAAAGCGCACGGGATTAAGCCGATGGCCCGGATTGACACCGCAAAGTCCTGCGAAGATGTTTTGGCCTGGCAGGATAAGAGCAAGGCGGCGATTGCCTCCAAACTGGCGGCAGAAATTTACGGTTTGCAGATTTTGGCGCCGAATATTGAGAATGCGGCCAACAATACAACCCGTTTTCTGATTATGTCGCGGGATGAAACCGTTCCCGAAGACGACGGCGGCAAATTTATCACTTCCTTTATTTTCAAACTGAAAAACATTCCGGCGGCGCTGTATAAAGCCCTGGGCGGTTTTGCCACTAACGGAATTAATATGACCAAGCTGGAAAGTTATTTGCTGGACGGCAAATTTGTGTCGGCGCAGTTTTATGCGGAAATTGAGGCGCATCCGGCGCAGCAGGCGTTTAAAAATGCGTTTGATGAATTGCGCTTTTTTTCTGATTATGTGCATGTTCTGGGGACTTATTCTTCTGCTCGCGACCGGATGTAAGCCTTAAAATTTTTATTCGGCTGATTATATCTTGAGCGGGAGGAAATTGATGAACAGCGAAATAGAAATTGTTGATTTCAGCGAAAAGTATATTTCCGACGTGCTGAATGTGCTTTACGAGTCAAACATTCTGCACATCAAAAGCGATCCGGATTATTTTGCCAAAACGGGTAAGGAGCGTTCGCTTCCGTATTTGTACTGGATCCTGCATGACCCGGAAAATTTCGGCTATGTGGCGCTGTGTGACGGCGAGGTGGCGGGAATTGTGCTGGCCGGGATTGAAAAACGCAATGAGAATGTTTATCGGGTGCCGGTGTATATTGAGGTTTACGATATTGCCGTCAGCAGCCGCTTTGTAAAAAAAGGCATCGGCCGCAAACTGCATGACAAGGTTATGGAACGGGCTCGGGCGGAACGGGTGGAGCAGGTGGAACTGATTGTTTACAGCTTTAACCGCGGTGCGATGGAATTTTATAAGAAGCTGCATTATCGTGAAGTTTCGCGTACTATGGTGATTGACGTCTGATTTTCCGGATACTCCGGTCAAGCCGCACCTGGCAGGTGAGGCAATAGATGGTGGGTGAGATAAATGTATGGAGATGCCCCGGTCAAGCCGGAGCATGACTGGGTGGAATAACAATATCATTTTCTGACATTTTCCCCTTTCTGTTATTGCCCGACTTGATCGGGCAATCCCTTTGCCGCAGCTTTCATTTCACCGGATACTCCGGTCAAGCCGGAGTATGACAGGGAAAAAAAGGTGCCGGAGCATGACAGAAACAAAAAGGCAATAATAGCGGAAAAAAGCCGGAGCATGAGGTAATTTATGCGTTCGGAATATTTAACTTGCAAAATAAAAATTATCTTTTAAGATAATCCTCGCAGCCGGGAGACCGGTTGTGGTGTCTGAAAAACATCTTAACTGTAATATCCTCCGTTGAGGAGGAGTGGTCGAACTAAGCCGCTTGCGGACGAATAAGACTGACCGTGCAGTTACGGTTTTTCAGCTCCTCCACCTTTTGCTAAAAAGGTGGTTTTGTTTTACTAATAACAAAACAGGAGCTACAAATGTTTGAATCAATAACCATCTCCTTTGAAGGAGAC
>MNTU01000024.1 GCA_001917125.1 Azospirillum sp. 47_25 | reverse complement strand
GTTTTGCTGAGTTTTTTCATCATACACCTCACATATAACTGAATCATAGCCTGATTGTAAGGTACCACATCATCAAAACAATGTCAATATAAAATAAACAACCCCTTTATTTTTGGCTAAAATCCCTAAATAAAAAGCCCCTTATTTAAGGGGCTTGTCGATATTTAGAAAGCATATGTCAGACCGGCGTTGACCGAATAGGTGCTGTCGTCTTCGATAAAGCGGCTGCCTTCCAGATAGAAATTGAACTTGCCGCGTTTATAATCGAAACGGCTGGACAGAACTGCTCGGTTGCGTTGTGTCTCATAGCTGTTCATGTGATAACGTCCCTGCAGTCCGACAATACCGGCGCTGACTGCCTGATAGGGGTTGTTAAACTCATGATAATAAGTTCCGCCCAGACGGATGTTCAGTTCATCGTCACCCATGGGTTTGAAACTCTTCTTGGCATATAAGCCGAGTCCGCCCTCAACGGAAAGGTTATTGCCGGAATCAACCCGGATATTTTCCTTGGTGCGTCCTTGATACAGGCCGATAATATTGAATTCGGCCACCGGTTCCAACGTCAGCAGGCCCATATCCAGTTCATGGCGCGCTTCGTTAGTGATACCGTAGTAATAATTACGGGTATCGGCCTTATATTCCCCGGTATGGTCATAACGGGTATATTCACCCCAGCCCATACCGATTCTCGGCATCGAAACAACCTTGGTGCTGTCGGTTTCGAAAATCAACGGCGCCATAATTTGGGCTATGACTTCATTACGTTCCGCACCGTTGTCATAATCACTGCTGTATTTGGTGAAGCTGGCGCCGAGGCCGTAACGGAAGTTGGCGTTATATTTCTTGTCAAACAAAGCATAACCGGTGTGGGCCTCGTCTTCATAACCGCTCAGGCCGTTGGTGCCGTCCTGTTCGCGCTCAAAATAGTCATAGCCGACATGAACACGGAATTCTTTCGTATCATTGTTGTTGAAGACGGCACTGTTGACCTGACGGTTGACATTGCGGAGAATATCCATATTTTGTTTGGCAAAATTGGGAATTAAGTCAAGCCCCAGATTACTGTATAAAGCCTGATTGAATTCTTCCATGCTGCCGGCCGTAATCATACCGTCATAAATTGTGTTGCGGATAGCATAATTGCTTTCCAGATAAGCCGCCTGGCTGGCATTATTAACCAGATTCGAGAAAGCGACACGGTTATAAACGATGTCTTTTTCGCTGGACGGTTTGTCGGAAGTGCTGCTGTCGTTGTCTGCCTCATCTTCGTCTTTGACTGTCGGCTGTTCGACGGCCGGCTCGTCTTCAGCCTGCGCCGCCGCATCGTCGGCAGAATCTTCCGCGCTGTCAACCAGAGAGACTTCCCACATCGGCGAAGCAGACATCAGGTTGACGTCAATTTCACTGGCCGTCAAAGCATTCCGGTTAACATAAACGTCTTTCTGTCCCTGTTCCAGCATTGCCCGGTCGCTGACGGCATATAAATCGCCGCTGATTTCGTTGCCGGCGACCATTGTTCCGGTTGAGGCAAGCAGAACTCTGCCGCCGCCCATTTCGTTAAGTTTGAACGAGGCGGACGTTACCATAGTGCCGCTGTTTTGCAGGGTTGCGCCTTGTTCCAGATGAATAAACTTGTTGGCGCAGCTGCCGCCGTCATCGCAAATGTCAACGCTGCCGGCCGAGGTGTCGCCGGTAATGGTTCCGCTTTGCGTTTGTCCGCCGGCAAAAACGATTTTACCCGAAGCATTGTTGTAGAAAGTGGATTTCCCGTCAACATAGATGCCTGTTCCGGCCGAACCGGCAGCCATATTAATCGTTCCGGCATTTTCAACCGAACCGCCGTTGACGGCCTTCATCCCGTAAGAAGTGGACGAAGTTCCTTTAATGTTAATGGTACCGAGGTTAATGGCGCGGGCATGCGATCCGTCGGCATACATGCCGACACCGCCGTTGCTGTTGACGGTGATGACACCGCCAGACGCATTGGTGACTGTCGTATCTATCGTTATAGAGGTTGCAATCATGCCTTTGCCGCTGTTGACGGTAATGGTGCCGCTGTTGACAGCATTTGCTCCGGCGGAAGATGTTCCGTCTGCCGCCATGCCGTTTCCGCTGCCGGTCGCGGTAATTGAACCTGTGTTGTTGACGGTAGCCCCTTTGGCCTGCAAAGCAGAGCCTGAACCGCCGAAGGTGAGGGTGCCTTTGTTATTTGCCGTGCCGCCGTTTTCCGCCAGCATCAGGTAAGAAGCGCCGGAACCGGCATTGATTTTTCCACTGCTGCCGTTGGTAACAATTCCGCCGTCAGCGAACATGCCGATATTGTTATTGGCATTAATTGTAGCATTGTTGATTGCTTCGCCCTCGGTTGCTTTCATGCCGAATGAACTGCTGCCGGTAACATTAATGGTACCGCTGCTGTGTGTGGCTGTTCCTCCGTCAGCCAGAATACCGACGGAATCTGCCCCGCTGACGTTAATGGTTCCCGTATTGTTTGCAGTTCCTTCCGCCTCTGTCATCATACCGATTCCGCTGCTTCCGTTGAGGGCAATAGTACCGTTATTGGTAATTTTTCCTCTGGTGGCATACATGGCCGTAGAGTTATTGGCCGAGCTGTTCAGCGTAATGGTTCCGCCGCTGGCATTAACGGCTTCGCCGCCGTCGGCACGCATAGCCTCAAGGTTGGAGGAAGTAACCGTAATTGTTTTGTCGTTGCGTCCGATTCCGTCGTCAACTAAAACAGCCGCATCGCCGCTGCTGAATTCGATTGTTCCGCTGTTGACCACGGTACCCCCGTTGGCATATAAGCCGACCGTATCGGTGCCGCTGACTTTGAGACTGCCGGAGTTGGTGGCTGTTCCTCCGTCTGCCTGCAGACCGATGGCGCCGGTGCCTCCCAGATTGATAGTTCCCAAATTGCTGCCGCTGCCGTTGGCCACATAAATACCAACCGTATTTTCAGCTTTCAGGTCAATCGTTCCCGAAGCGGCATTGACAACATTGCCGCCGTCGGCATACATACCTTGCGCACCGTTTCCGGTAACGGTAATGGCTGCATTGTTGGTTGCGGTGCCGGTTGAAGCCCTCATGCCCGAAGCTGCCGTATCTGCGGCGGAAACATTGATTGTTCCGTTGTTGACGGCGCTTCCCGAACCGGCCGCCCAAATACCGGTTGACCCGGCACCCGAGACGTTGATTGTTGCGCCTTTGTTATTGATGACTTTGCCGCTTCCTGCCAGTTTCATACCGGCGGCATTGCTGCCGACAACATTAATGGTGCCGGGCAAATCCTTTTCTTCATATTTGGGCTGGTCGTCATCGCCGAGAACCGGTTCTCCGTCTTCATCCAAAACCGGAACCTGAACCGTTTTGCCGTTGGTCACGGTTCCGCTGCCGGCTGTCATCCCGATAGAACCTTCGCCGGCAACCGAAATCGTCGTTTGATTGTAGGCTTCGCCGTTGGCCGCATAGATACCGGAAGAACCGTTGCCGCTGGAGATAATGGTTCCGATATTGTCGGCCGTTCCGCCGTTGACATAAATGCCTGAGGAATTGCTGCCGCTGGCGGTGATGTCCTTGTTATTGGTTCCCGTGCCGCCGGTTGTTACTTCCATACCTTTGGAACCGCTTCCCGATGCGGTAATCGTTTTATCATTAACCAGCGTTCCGCCGCCGGACATTCCGGTTCCGTTGTCAACGCCGATGTTGATCGTGCCGAAATTTTCGGCTTTGCCGCTTGTGGTCTGCATACCGACGGAGTTATTGCCGTACAGGTTAATTGTTCCCCCGGCAACATTGGTGATTTCGCCGTCGCCTTCGTCAAACAGGCCGAACGCATTGTCTGAATGCATATTGATCAGACCGTGATTCAGTCCGTTGCCGCCGTTGACGGAGATACCGTAGGTTTCGGAGTTGACCGAACCGCCGGTAACGTCGATTTGCCCGAAGTTTTTGGCCGTTCCGTCCTGCATGGACATACCGTATGAATTTTGCATATTGGGCGTTCCGGTAATGGTAATTGTTGCATCTTTATTGTTAAACGATTCGCCGCTTTCGCCCATAATGCCGTATCCGCCGTTGGTCAGGTTGATTGTTCCGTTATTGGTCAGTGTACCTTCGGTAGAGGCCATGCCGTAACCATACATGCGGTTGATGTTGATTGTGTTGTTGTTATTGGCCCGTCCGTCGCCGATAGACATGCCGTAGCCGACTTCTTTGCTAGCCGCATAGTCATAGCCGTTCAGGTTGATAATTCCGTCATTGTCAATCTGGGCCCGTTCACCGCCGGCGGAAATCATACCATAGTTTTCTTTGCTGTTTTGAGTGCTGGTTAAGGTAATGGTGCCCCGGTTGACCGCAGTGGCATTTTCTTCAACCGAAATGCCGGTCGAATTGGCGCCGGTAATTTGAATCGTAGCGTCTTTGTCATTAACCGCATTGCTGCCGGAAGATATGCCGACAGAATCCTCACCCTGTGAAATATTAATTGAGCCCTGATTGGTAACGGAGCCGGAGGTCGATTTGATGCCCGTGCCGCTGACCAATTGGATTGAGCCGGTTTTGCCGTTCAGAACGGCGCCGCTTTCGGAAGCCATACCGGTTGAACCGATACCGTTCATGACAATCTGTCCGTGGTTGGTATTGGTTCCCTGCGTTGTGTACATGCCGGTGCCCTTGCGGGTGAAAGTAATTTTACCCGTAGCCGCGTTGGTGGCCGAGGCCGAATTTTCGCCATACATGCCGTAAGAGTCGGCATCGCCGGAAAGAATAACGTCCATGTCAATCGATCCTGTGTTAAGCATGGTGCCGTTTTGAGCATGAATGCCGTAGGAAGCTTCGGTTGTCGTACTGTCGGTGCCGTTGATTTTGATTGAACCGTTGTTTTCGGCAGTGCCGTCTTCAATAAACATACCGTTGGAACCGTTGGCATATTTGATGTCAATCACGCCGGTTTCCGTATTTTGAATTTTGGCGCTGCTGGCATTATTGGCCGTTCCCGCTTCCGTCGTAACGTTCTGCCGGATGGTCATGCCGTCGCCGCCGTTGCTCAGTGTTATGGTGCCGCTGTTTGTTCCGGTTCCGGCGTTAATCTGGAGGCCGGTGCCTTTGGCCAGCATTTTGATTGTGCCTTTGTTGACAACGGTTCCGCCGTGCCGGGTTGCCATGCCGAAACCGTCTGTGCTGTTGACGCTGATGGTTCCGCTTTCGGAATTGACGATGGTCGGATTAAGGGTGTTGAATTCGGAGTTGGTTCCTTCGCCGCGAACACCCAGCATACCGTAGCCGCCGATTCCTCCGGTGACCGTGATTTCTTTGTTATTGACGATTGTTCCGCCGTGTACCGACAGCATTCCGGCATGGGAATTGGTAATGTTGTTGGTGCTTTCCGGCGCAATCGTCAGGCGGATGGCGCCGTTGTTTGTTGCTGTGGTATGAGCGTCTGAGCGAATACCGACAATGCCTCCGGTTCCGTTCAGCAGATTGCTTTGCGTCGAATCATAGGTACCGCTGTCGCCGAGATTGACGTTCAGATCAATGACGCCGTTGGCGGCGTTGGTAATTTCAATAAACCCGGTACGGCGCAGTAGCTTTGTTCCCTCCAGAAACGCCTTTTCCAAAAAGCTGCCCATACCGACCAGAGAGGTAGAAATTGTCTTGTCGGGCGTTGCTGCGGCACTCAGGGAAATATTACCGTTGTTAATCAGCTGGGTCGGAATGGTGCCGGCCGGATTTTGCACTTGGTTAATCAAACGTCCCTGCATACCGATTAAAGTACCGGCAACACTGTCAACCGCAGCGTTTCCGGTGATTTTTCCGTCATTGATGGCGGTGGAGGAGGTATCGGCATACATGCCGTCCACTTGGTCGGTGGCGGTAGTGCCCTGAAAGGCAATGTCTATGTTTCCGTTGTTGCGCACCAGTGATTTATCACTGGCAATCATGCCCAGCGTTCCGTTGCGGGCGATAATTTTAAGCGTATTGTTATTTATGGCGTTAGAGTTATGCAGTGCCACCATGCCGGCGGTATTGTTCTGCAGGGTAATTGTTGCGCCGACTTCGGTGCCGGTCAGGGGAATTTTGCCGTTGACGACCTGATTGCCGTCAATCGCTTTCATTCCGACCTGAATATATTTGGTATAATCAAGCACGGAGTCGTTCAGGTTAATCACGTCAACCAGATTTTTGGTTTCATCACCCACTTTGATTTGAGAATCATTGCTCAGCGTAAAGTTGCTGTCATTTTCGCCGTTGGTGATTTTTACCGGCGTATAGGGGCTGTTTTCGGGAGCGGAAGGCGTTTCCGTACCGACAAAAGCACCCAGACTGTCGTCCGTCGGCGTAAAGCTGTCATTCGGCGGAAAATAGTAATGGTGTTTTTTGCCGCCACCGCCGCCGCTCAGGGCAATTGCGGCAATGCCGCCGGCCAGAAGCAGGCCGCCGATAACCCAGGTTGTGGTTGAAAAGACGAATTCGCCGTCTGCAAATTCTTTATAGGCGTCGCGGGGCGTAGCGGTTACCGGCGTTGCCCGGCTCGAGGCCATGAAATAATCATATTGCTGCGGCGGAATGTTCTGAATGCAGGGATGCCGAGGATTTGCGCCGGAAGCATGAAAAGCGTTATATGCCGTATAATTGTTTTGGTAGATTGAATGACACAGGCCGGTGTTGCCGTATCTGTCGGTCGCATCAATGTTCATTCCGCGCTGAACGGCAGCACGCAGAGCCCTGACATTCCCCTGTGAAGCCAGGCTGTACATCTGGGCCAGGCTTATCGGGGGCAGGGGTGCCGCAAAGGCCGAAAGCGTGGTCGCAATGTAGAAAGAAACCATTGTCAGATAGGTAACAATGCTCTTGAAGCTGAAAATTTTAAATTTCATCAATCTACTACCATGGTTAAAAATATATTTGTCGACAGAGTATTTTTAACTTAGGCGTAAATTTCCGTCAATCGCGGTGCGCAGGTTATACCACGGTTTTTAACTCTTTATTAATATTTTTAAAATTTCGTTGCTATATAATTAATCGTCGCCTACAATTTGTCAGGTCTCATAAATAGGAAGAAAAAATGAATATCTACTCAAAATTGTCGGATTGGCAAAAACGCGGTCTGATTACTGCGGAACAGCAGCAGAAAATTACCGATTATGAAAACAACGTCAGGCGCCCGATGCTTTATCATGCGCTTTTGTTTTTAAGCTGTTTTTGTATCGGCATCGGTGTGATTGCCGTCATTGCCGCCAATTGGGAGGCCATTCCCGCCGCAGTTAAACTCGGCGTCGATTTTGCTCTTCTTTGTACGGCTGCATGGGGAGTATGGCACAGCCGCAGAAAGGGAAGGAACCTGGCCGCCGAGGCACTGCTGACGGCCTTTACCTTGCTTGTTCTCGGTTCAATCGGCCTGGTCGGGCAGATATATCATTTGCCGGCGCATGGATTGAGCGCTTTGCTCTTCTGGTCGGTTTTAACTTTTCCCCTTCTGTTCCTGAGCAGCAAGCCGTTGTTTCCCGGTTTGTGGTTTATTGGCTTTTTCCTGTCGCTGTATGACCGCCTGTCTGATTATCGCTGGTTTGCCGATTTCATTGACCAGTTGTTTGATCGCAATGCTAATTTCGGTATCTGGAGCGGCCTGTTTGCCATGCTGGTCTTTTACCGCTTGCTGCAAATGCTGCCGCATCCGGCCATTCAAAAGGCTTGGCGGCATCTGACCGTTTTTGCTTTTGCATTTTGCGCTTTTGTGCTGGATGCTTTCAGTTTGAAAGATTGGTCCTATTTTCGGACGGATAATGTTTCACTCGGTTGGACGGTTTGGGGCTTGTCAGCACTTGCGCTGGCCGGGTTCGCTTTCGCTTGCCGGAAAACTTCGTTGCGGCCGGGAATAGCCGCGGCTGCCGTCATCTTTGTTTATGCTTTTTTGACGGATATGCTGCCCGCCTGGGAAGATGAAACTTCCGCCCTGATGATGATTGCTTTGCTGTCGGTGGCGGGAATTTATACATACCGGCACAATTATCCGCGTTTGCTGAATGTAAGCACGGTTTTGATTGCGTTGCGCTTTTTTGGTGTTTACCTTGAGGTCTTCGGCTCCATACTGTCAACCGGAATGGGGCTGATTGTCTCCGGGCTGGCCTTTGCCGCGATAGCCGTCGTCTGGCAAAAGGTACGGCGCCGTTTGCTGCATAATGTCGGGGAGAAAAATCATGATTAGAAAAAATTGGGCTTTGCCGGCTTTGGCTTTTCCGATAGTCGTTCTCCTGATATGGACGGCTGGTCTGCAATACCTCAGCCTGACCGCGCCGCGGGTTATGGTAACGGTAGAGGGGTATGACCCCCGCAGTCTGATTTCCGGGCATTATTTGGAATTGCAGCCTGACTGGACGCGAACGGATTGTAAAACATTCGGCGGACAAACCTGTCCGAAGAATAAATTTGAAAAAGTTTACCGTTTCTACCTTCCGGAAGATGTTGCGCCGCAGCTTGAACGGATGATAAACCGCACCCGGCCGCTGATGCAGCTGGAATTTGCCCTTGCAGACGGAAAACCGCTTGTCCGCGAACTCCGCATTGATAAACGGCATTGGTCTGACTGGTACCGTGAGCAGATGAAAAACGTGAAAGAGTAATTATATTCCTCTGCGGAGGAAAAATGGTTTATTTGTATCTCGCGTTAAGCGGCATTCTTGACGGCGGCGTCATTTTCGGAGCCAAGGTTTTGTCAAACCTCGGAGCATCTTTGTTTGAGCTGATGATTTATCCGAATCTGCTTTCCGTTTTGTTTATTGCTTATTTTGCCCGCTGTGATTTGCATAAGCTTTGGCGCATACCTTTGAAAATGAAATTTCTGTTTGCCGCCGCTCTGTTTTTCATAACGCTGGGACAATATACGCCGATCTTTCTTAAAATTCCGGTTACATTGGTCGTATTGCTGATTTATTTGCAGCCGGTTTGGACCATTTTGATCGAACGCTTTTATTTTCGCCGCCGCCAGACGCTGCTGAACTGGTTTCTGGTCGGCTGTATGATTGTCGGCCTGTGGTTTCTTATCAATCCGAGCGGCGGGACGGAGTTATCGCCGTGGGGTGTTCTTCTCGCGGTTCTCGGCGGTGTCGGATTGTCTTTATGGCTGATTGTGGCTCAATATTTCAGCCGGCAGAATGTATCGCCTTCCGGAACATTTCTCGCGGCCAGCGTTTATACGCTGATACCCGTTTTTGCACTCTATTGGATTTTAAGGATTTTGCCTGAGTTCAACGGCGTCCGGATATTCAGCCTGGAAATGCCGCCGCAGCTGTGGCTTTATTTTGTCATCTACACATTAGCTTCTTATGTGGCGCCCAATCTGCTGCTGTTTGCCAACAACCGCAATGTCAGTCCGGTAATTGTCGGTATGCTTCTGCTTTTGGAACCGGTAACCGGGTTGTTCTTGGATTGGATGTTCCTCGGCAAACCGCTGACCTGGAACATATTGCTCGGCGGCGCCATAATTCTGATTTCCAATGCTGTTCTCATACGAACGCAGGAGTAAAAATCTTTTTGTACAAAATTTATTGTAAAATGTCCGAAAATGAGGTATACTGAAAATCTAAAACAGTATAATGAATTTTCTATTATTAATATATTAAACAAAAAAAACGTATGAGTTACATTGCATTAACACTGGGTTTTACCGCTTTGTTTGCGGTTCTGAGTTTTCACAAAGAGTATAAAACGACATGGAGCATTCTTTGCGCCGTTGTATTTGTTTTATTCGGAGTTATTAACTACAACACTCTGCCGGTTCTCCAATGGTGGGGATTTGAAGGTGTTTGGATTGAGGCGTTTATTGTATCTTTAGCCGGCGCCGGTCTTCATTTTGCCTTTTGCGCAGATGACAGCGACTATGAGATAAAGTATGCCTGGCGCTTTATTCCGACCGGAATCACCGTCTTGGCTTTTTTTATTGCCGGTTTTCAGAGCTGGGAAATGTTCCACGCTGACGAATATTATAAACGTCTGAAAGTGGAAACCGTCCCCGACAGCGTCTTCAATGCCGATGTTCATCCGATACCGGTTTCCAAAATGATTTCGGTTGACGGTAAACTGGCCCGCAAGGTTGCTGAAGACAAGCTCGGTGAAGACTTAGGGTTAGGTTCGCGTGTAGAAGTCGGTAATATGACCATTCAGAACATTACCGGAGAATTTACCATTAACAACGGTAAAAAGCTGGTTTTTAACAATGATCTGATTTGGGTAGCCCCGCTGGAACATCGTTCCTTCTGGAAATGGTTCCGCAACGGCCATACCCCGGGTTACATTATCGTTGACGCGACCGATGCTACCAGACGCTGGCTGGTAACGGAAGTTAACGGACAGAAGCTGCGCATTCAATATCTGGAAAGCGGACGCTTCGGTGATGACATTGAACGCCACATCAAAGGCAATGGCTATGCTTCCAAAGGTTTGAATGACCACTGCTTTGAAATTGACGGCAACGGAAATCCTTATTGGGTTCTTTCATCCTACGACCAGAAAATCGGTTTCGGCGGTGAAGAATCCGAGGGGCCGATTACCGTTGATGCTCAGACGGGGGAACTCAAAGCTTACAGCATTGAAGATGCGCCGGCCTGGATAGACCGTATTCAGCCGCAGAGCTTTATTGAAGACCAGATCAGATGCTGGGGCGAATATAAAGACGGATGGTGGAATGCCGTTTGGGCTCAGATAGGCGTTCAGGAACCGACACCGGGAACGACTTTGGTTTATTCCGAAGGACGCAGTTTCTGGTACACCGGTATTCAGTCTGCCGGAGCTGATAACGGTACCAACGGTTTTATGTTGGTTGATACCCGTACCAAAGCGGCCAAATTTTACCGCGTGATCGGTATCAATGAAACCGAGGCGATGCGTATTGCCGATGACCAGCCTTTTGCCAAAGCGGCGCAGTATAGTTCCAATTTTCCGGTACTGTACAATGTCCGCGGTATTCCGACTTATTTCATGACCATGAAAGGAAGTTCGGGAAATGTGGTCGGTTATTGTTTTCTGGCAGTCAACAACCGTCAGGCCGTTGGCAGCGGTGTTTCCAAACAGGATGCCGAAGCCGCTTATCTGCGTATGTTGAAAAAGACATATCAGGATAAGATTAAAGACGGAGACGTCAACAAGGAAACACGGCAGTTTACCGTCCGCGCCATCGTTCAGGAAAGTAATGTTTATTACATTCTGTTCAACGAGGTCAAAGGAATTGAGTTTACCGGAAGTACGGAATTCTATCCGGAACTGAAATGGACCAAACCCGGAGATAAGGTCAAAGTCTCATACGGAAAAGGCGAGAGCAAAGTTATCCCGCTTGATTTCTATGAGAACTTAGACTTTGAAATCTAAGGGATCATTAAGAAAAAGCCTGGCAGATTGCTGTCAGGCTTTTTCGTTTCTTGTTAATCCGGCTTACTTATTTGGAAGCTTTTTTGACATTTAATTTTTTTACTTTGGTTTTTTCTTCTTTGCTCTTCGGAATATAGACTTTCAGCAAACCGTTGTCGTAGCTGGCGTCTGCTTTGTCAAAGTCCAAATCCCAGGGCAGGGAGACGGTGCGTTTGAATGAACCGTAGCTGATTTCGGAGAAATAGCTTCCTCCTTCCTTGTTTTCATATGAATTTTTCTTCTCGCCGGAAATTGTCAGATAACCGTCTTCCGAAAGCTGCAGGTCAATGTCGTTTTCGTTCATGCCCGGAATTTCGGCGGTAACGTTTACGCTTTCTTTGTTTTCTTTAACTTCCAGCTTTGGCTCGAAATTGTTCCAGCTTGAAACGTCCCGGCTTTCCGGCAGGTCCAGCAGATTATAAAAGCTGCCGAACAGGTTTTTCAAATCGCGGTTGGTCGGAAAGTTCAATTCGTTCAGATAATGATGTTGATTATTATTCATAAGATCTTTTCTCATTTTACAATCCTCCAGATTTTATAATGAACTCTTTCTAAGTTTCATTTAGGAAGACATAAAGCCGAAAACAAGAGGCTGATGAAAAAAACTTGAAAAATAACCGGATGCACTTATAATCTAACTACCCAACAGGAAAGGACGGACAATGGCGGAACAATGGGCTTTGGTAAGCGATTTTGACGGAACGGTCAGTGCCGATGATTTTTTCACTTTGGCTGCCGGGCGCTATTTTACCGATGAAATGCTTGAACCCTGGCGCGAATATCTTTCCGGCCGCAAAAAACATTTTGACGCTTTAAATGAAATGTTCGGCCGGCTGCGCGGTTTGCCTGATCTGCCTGCTTTTGTTAAAAATATACCTCTGGATTCCTGGTTTCCCGAAACGGTTGCGCTTTGCCATGCCAAAAAAATTCCCGTTTACATCTGCTCTGCCGGTTGCGATTGGTATATAAACCTGCTTATCGGCGGGCTTATCGGCAAATACGGGGTTTGTCTGGTGACAAACCATTGCGATTACAGCGTTGAGACAGGCCTGGTAATGAAACGCCTGCCGGAAGATCACCCGTGTTATGACGACAATATCGGCGTCTCAAAGGCCGCTGTCGTTAAAAATCTGAAAGAACGGGGATTTCGGGTTGTTTTTGCCGGAGACGGACCGCCTGACATTCTGCCGGCGCGGGAAGCCGATGTGGTCTTTGCCAAAAAGCGCCTGCTGGACCTCTGCCGCCGTGAAAACATTAAAACCGAACCCTTCGCCGACTTTCGCGATGTCTGCCGCTGTATAAAGGAGATCTGAAATGCTGTATCCGCTCTATACCAATAAACAGATTAATATTCCCTACCTTTTGAAAATCGGTGACGGCAAGGTCAAAAAAATCGGCAAATATCTCGCCGATAAAAATCTTACCAATGCCGTTATTTTCTGGAGCGAGGGAATCCAGCGCCTTCTGGCCGACCGTTTTTATCCCGGGCTGGAGGAAAACGGCGTTAAAGCGGTTTATGAACAGGATGTGCGTTTTATCAATATTGAAGAAATAACCAAAATAACTTTCAGCCTGCCCAAAGCGGCCGAAGTCATCGTCGGCATCGGCGGCGGCAAGGCGCTTGATTTTGCCAAATTCAGCGCTCATCTGCTCAAGCTGCCTTTTGTTTCGGTTCCGACGTCCACTTCCAACGACGGTTTTTGCAGTCCGAATTCTTCGTTGATTGTTGACGGTAAGCGAAAGACGGTTAAAGCCAGCATTCCTTTCGGCGTCGTCGCTGACTTGGAAGTCGTTCGTGAATCGCCGCAGATATGCCTTTATTCCGGAGTAGGGGATATGGTCTCCAAAATTACCGCTCTCTATGACTGGAAGCAGGCCGCCGAACGCAAACTTGACCGTTACAACGACTTTGCGTCGCTGCTGTCTTACAATTCGCTGACGTTGCTGTTTAACAAACACAGCACCGATATCAATGAACCGTCTTTCCAGCGCAGTCTGGTTAATTCGCTGCTGACCAGCGGCATTGCCATGGAAATTGCCGGCAGTTCCCGTCCGGCCAGCGGTTCGGAGCATTTGATTTCTCACGGGCTGGATGCGGTTTCCCGCCGGCCGCGGATGCATGGTCTTCAGGTCGGAGTTGCGACTTATCTTTGTGCCTTGCTGCAAAATAATCCCAGCACGGCCAATGTCCGGGATATCCTGTCAATTACCGGCTTTTTCAATTACGTCAAGCAGGATCCTCTGTCAAAGGAAGACTTTATCAATGCATTGCAAATGGCACCCGGAATTAAAGCCAATTATTACACCGTACTGAGCGAACCGGACAGTTTCGCCCGTGCTCTGCAGTTTATTGACCGCGATCCGATTTTAAATCAGATTATCCGCTATTAAGCTACCGGATAAGGTTTAGAAGGTTAAAGTAACGCTTGAGCAAACAGTCGTAAGTCGTGAGCTTTTGGCGAAAAATATTGTACAGTGTTTCATAATACCAAATTTGGCGGTCTTTCGGGCTGTGAAAATAATGCCAGACCAGGTTGCCGCCGCTTTCCAAACCGCAGACCATTGAATTCAGATTAGAAATTTTATCGGCACAGATAAGCAGAAGTCCGTCGGTTTCTTCCGTCGTTTCGGCATAACGAATGGTTTCCATTTTCCGTTCCTGCCAGGGAGCCTCCTTATCGCTTTCATTGTCGGCCATGATAATATGCAGTATGGCTTCGCCTTGTTCTGCTGGAAACAGGGCACGGATGTCATCGGCCGTTTGGGACGTGTCTTCCAGAATATCATGCAAAATACCGGCAATGACCAGATTTTCCGATGCCTTGCAGCCAAGCAGAATTTCCGCCACGTCAAAAACGTGCGAAACATAGGGCAGACAATCAATTTTGCGGTTTTGCCCGCGGTGGGCTTCTAAAGCGAATTCTCCGGCTTTCAGAATGGCCGGCGTCATTTCCGCCTGATGCCGTTCGGCAAAGCGCTGCCAAAGTTCTGCGGCCGTCCGGTGATTGTAATCCATTGTCTCAGTCCTTTAACAAAATCTGCCAGGGGCGGAGAGCCGAAGTTTTTTCGCCGAAAAGCAATTCCGCCATATATTTGGTAACCGCGACATTGCTGTATTCCCGATGAATTTTTTCATGTCCGGCTGCGGCAATTTTCATGCGGGCCGGAGGATTGTTTTTATAAAATTTAAGCTTGTCATAAAATTCGTCCGGCGTTTCATAAAATACGGCTTCTTCTTCGCCGAACAGATCCTGAAATCCGTTGCGGCGATCCAAAAATGTGAGCTGACCGTTGGCCATGGCGTGTACCATGCGATCCGAACTGTAAAGATAAATATCGTTCAGCCGGCTGAGATTAAAGCCCATGGCGCTCTCGCCCAGCGCCTTAATATAGGCGTAGCCGTTCAGCGCCGGCGTATTCTTAATGCCGGCGAGTTTCCATTTGAGCCCGGGCACTCTCCGGTCAGCTTCGTCGATAATGCTTTCCAGTTCCTCGTCCTGCCCGCAAAACTGGCGTTTCCCGGTATTGGCGCACAGCATTATGTCATAGGGAAGCTCTTTATGCTCGAAAGCCCGCCCGGTTTCCAGACTGTCGTCAGCCATGTTAGGCAGATAGCCGACCGCTTTTCCGGGGCGCTTGAATTGCTGCAGCAGGTTGCGGTCGCCGGTGCTGATTAGCGTCATGTCAACCGCTTCCAGACGCGAAGAAACCGCTTTGATGTTTCTTTCCGCATAGCCGGGAACAATCCAGTCACAGCTCCATTGCATGATTTTTAGAGCCGGAAACAGCCGCTTGATTTCAAACAGGGTTTCATTGCTGATTAAATCGGCATGCCCGATTAAAATTGCATCCGGCTCGGTAACTTTGCAGAAGTTGATTAAATGCTTGTTCAGTCTGTTCCGTCCGATAAAATTCATGTGTCCGAAACCGAACATCCGGCACAAATCCCGGTCAGGATAATTCAGCACCGAATAGCCGTTGCGAATAAGCCCGTTGGAGATTTTGAACGGGAAACCGACCTGAAAACATCCTTTGAGCCGGATTAAGTTAAAGTTTGACACATGAATAATTTTCTTCATCAGACAGTCTCATTTTTGGAACAAATGTTTAAACCACAAATTAAAGCGGGCAATTATTTTGAAAAACGGATGCAGAAAACGCGGCGCCTGCCCGGCGGCGGAAAACATCACCGAAACCCTTTGAATGTTGCAGTCGATAGCCACGCCCATCCGGTGATGCCCCTGATTAAGGGTATCCTGAATGCCCAGATTGCGACAGAGCATGATATCCAGCGGAAAGCGGTCGTCATAGCCGTTCCGGCGCATGCTGTCCGCCAGCTGCCGATAGAGCTTTTTGCGTTCGCTCTCGGGCATTTTGTATTTGGGGTTGGAGAATTGATAGGCATTTTCCGGCGTGCGGAAACTGCGCTCGATTTTAAGCCGCCGGATTTCAAAAGGATTGATGTGATAAATATTGCTGGAATAAGCCTTGTATTTGTAACGCAGCACCCGGATGAGCGGTGATACAAAGTCCCATGCTGCCGTTCGGGAGATAAAGGCAATGCGGACCGGAATAAAGTCCCTGCCGTCGGCAACGGCTTTTTCCACCAAACTGCGCCCTTTGAGCAGCGTGTCATAAATCACCGGTTTCTGCGCATCATAAATGTCTTTTTCCCCGATGAGGATAACAACCTTGTCCGCGCAGTCTGCCTTGCAGCTTTTGGGGCTGTCGGCAAGCACGGCCAAATCCCGGGGATCAAGATGATAAACTTCAGATGAGTAACAAATATGGCGCATAAATTTCTCCTGACACTATTGATACATTAGTTTCCCCAAAGAAGCAAATAAAAATGCCTCACTCTCCACAATCCGCCCGCGAGGACATTTTTTTTGCCGAAGCCTTGAATTCACGGGTTTTGAACTTACATTCTGCCCCGTTAAAAATGCTTAAACGGGAGAGGAAAAGTGACAGCGGCCGACGGCAACGTGATGTATAAACTGGAGAAAGGCTACCAGATAACCCGGGTTCTGGGAAAAGAATGCCTGATGATTTTGCGCGATAAATACAGCACGCCGTTGGCCACCATCGAACTTTGCCGGGGAAAAATTTCGTCCGTAACGCCGTATCGCGGCGCCGAAAACGACAGCAACCATATCCGGGTTATTCAAAGATTTGTCCGCCGTTATCATTACAGTCTGACGGCAGAGGCCGCGCTGAATCTGAGCCTTAACGTGGTTAAACGCGACGGGAAAGAAACTTACTATACGTCGTCCGAACTGACGGCTTCCCATCTGGAACGGCTGTTTAAAAATTACGATACGTTGGCCGTAACTCTGAATAATTTCCGCAAACGCAAGCTGATAGTTCCTTCCTCTGCCAAAAAATGCAGTTTGAATCTGAGTCATGCCATCGTTTCCAAGCTGATTGTCAGCCGCAATTCGCACGCGGCGATAGATCTGCGAGACAACCGCTTTGTCGAAACGCTTATAATCGGCGACAGCTTTCGCGGCAGTCTGAATTTTTCCCGCTCCGATATACAAAACATCAAACTCGGAAATAACTGTCGCTGCGATATTTTCTGCATCCATAGCGGCAAATGCTTTGAAATGACGCTTGGTGATGTTTACAGCGGCATTTTGGATGTGCGGGATTCCTGTTTTCACCGGATAAAAACCGGATATTACTGCTATGCCGTTATCCGTCTTAGTGAAAATTGGGGCAAGAAAGACGTCATTATCGGAGATTCTTTTCGCGGCTCACTGTTTATTGATTCCGTTTTGGCCGAAAATGTTGAAATCGGTGACGACTGCCGCGGCCGTATTTCCGTCCGCGAACATAACCGCCGGCAGGGCATTAAGCATATTGACATTGCCGACGGTTTCAAAGGCGAGATAGACCTGGCCTCCGCCTTGGCGCTGCAAAAGGTTGAAGTCGGGGCTCATGCGGCCGGCAGCATCAACCTGTCCGGTTGTCCGTCCATTCAGGCCGTCAAGTTTGAAGAGGATTTTTCCGGCCGGGTTGACCTGCGCAATTCCGGGGTCATTTATGTCCGGGCCAAAGACGGCTGCAGCGGCCGGTTTGTCCTTCTCCACTGCGAAAATTTAAGTCTGCTGCGCTTACCCAGAGACAAAAGGGCGGATATTGCCGTCGAGCGTATGCCGCAGTCGGTCGGAACCGACAGTCGTAATTTTTATTATCATTTTGATGAAAAGGAACTTCCGGCGGAATTGTCCTCGCCGTTTTATGCCGGCTGGGTCAAAAAGCTGCGTCATTTTATACATCGTCATTTCATTCTCTGAAATTGTTTCAGTTTTGTTACAAAAATTTGTTGAGCCGGGCCGCAAAATATGTTATATTATAAACATAACGTAACGCGAATATAATTATGGCTTGAAGGAGTGTTGGTCATGGTAGCTCTGGTTAAGAAAACAAAAGGTGAAGTCTTCATCAAAGCGATTGAAGAGGCCAAAAATAATAAGGGACATATTTTTTCCCTGTTGCTGGAAACCCTTCAGAATGAATATCCTCAGGCAGAAGCTGTGACAATTGTCAACAAAGTCAAAAATTTTGACGCTCTGGTCAACTATGATGCCAGCCTGGCCAAATTTCAGATTGGCCGCAACGGCGATAATATTCGTAAAACGATGGAAGATATCAGCTCGACGGAAGTTCTCGGCGAAGACAACTTCAAATACAAACAGCTGATGATAAAAAAACTGAACGTGCTGGCTTCAATCAATCCCGATGCCAAAACCTATGCCGACTTGGCTGCCGCGGCATATATTTCCCAGGGGTTCGGCGACGCCAAACTGTTCAAACGCGAATTTACCAACTACGTGCATAATCTGCATAACATCAGCACGGTCGGCTGCTGGGATACCGAGTGTCTGGCGCGGCTGGGCTGTTAACCGACTTTTAATTAAAAAACTTCTATACTGTCTCCATAATGCATTTATGGAGACAATTTTTATGTCCGTTATCAAAACAATCGGCGTAATGACCGGCAATTCGCTTGATGCCGTCGATGTTGTCCTGACAGCCTTTGACGGGGTAAATATTTGCGATTTGGCTGCTCATACTCTGGCTTATCCGGCAGAATTGTCTGACCGGTTTCGCCGCCTGCGCGGACGGTTGAAGCAAACTGCCGCCAATATGGAAAGTTTTGCACGGGATACTTTTTTTTCCGAAACCGTAAACGAATATACCTCACTGGTCGCCCGGGCGGTCAATGAGCTGCTTGCCCGGAGCAATACGCCGAAAGATGAAGTTGACGCCATCGGTTTCCACGGACAGACCTGCGATCATTTTCCGCCTTCCATTGCCGGAGATTTGCCGCCTTATACGCTGCAAATAGGCAATCCTAATCTGCTGGCGGATTTGACCGGAGTTCCCGTGATTTATGATTTCCGTTCTGACGATCTGATGAACGGCGGGGAGGGTGCCCCGCTGGCTCCCATGCATAATTTTCACCTGGCCGCGAGCCTGCGGGAGAAAGGTGTTTTTCCGGTTGCATTCTGTAATGGCGGAAACACCGGAAATATTGCGCTCATCAGTCAGAACGGCGCCGGAAAAGATATTCTTCTCGGCTGGGACGTCGGGCCGTTTAACCACTTCGCCGACACCATAACCCGAACCTGTTTCGGCGCCCCTTATGACAAAGACGGCCGTTACGGCAAAAAAGGTCATATCCAAACCGATTTGCTGGATAAACTTTTTAACCAAACTGCCGTCAGCAAAACCGGCGAAAATTTTTATCTGTCCCGTCCGCCCAAATCGTCAGACCCGTCATGGTACCGTCTGCCGGATATCAGCGGTTATCAGGCGGAAGATGTGTTGCGGACGGTTGAATATTTAAGCAGTTATGTCTTCTTTCATTCTTTGTCATACATTCCGGAAGACGTTATAATGCCGGAATATTTTCTGCTTTTCGGCGGCGGTTGGAACAACCCGTTGATGACGGATGATTTTGCCGCTCTGTTGCATGGCGGAGAAAATCTTGTTTTGCCGCAGCATCGGGCATTGTTTGAGCGGCTGCGGTCCCGTTTTGCTCAAAGCCCGCACATTGCCCGGACAGACAGATACGGCATCAGCGGACAGTATATGGAAGCCGGGATACTTGCCGATTTGGCCCGTTGCAAAATAAAAAACATTCCCTTTACCACGCCGGAAACCACCGGCTGCAAAACACCGACAGTCTGCGGCATCTGGTGTTATCCGCACGATAGGCAGCAGCCCCTGTATAACCGTGCCGCTCCCGGCTGGCACAAAAAAATCCCCGGTTGATACGGGGATTTTCTTTACGCTGCCTTTTTACGGAGTTTTACTGTCCTGCGGTTTCCGTTAGCCGCTTTTGCGACAGCTGCTTTGCCTTTCGGCCCGAATTTGGTGCGGCTTTTGGCTTTCTTGTCCGGGGCATAAGGCTTAAACGGATTTTTTCCTTTTGCCTTGGCTTTGCTTTTGGGCAGAGACTGCCCGGCATTCAGCGGCGTAAGATCAATCGGGCAATCTTCGCCGACGGCCGGTTTCGTGTCGGCATTGGCTGACGGATGCATCAGCTTATAAATGGCCTTCCACTGAGAAGCATCTTTAGGAGTCAGCAGATTAACGGCAATTCCGGAAGCCCCCGCCCGTGCCGTCCGGCCGATGCGGTGAATATAGTCTTCCGGGCATTGCGGCAGGTCATAGTTAATCACGCTTTCAATATGCGGAATGTCCAGCCCTCGGGCGGCAATATCCGTTGCCACCAGAATACGGCTTTTCATCTTGCGAAAATTGGCGATAACCCTTTCTCGTTTGGCTTGTCGCAAATCGCCGTGAATGGCGTCGGCCGATTGATTTTCTTTGTTGAGTTTGGCAGCCAGTCTTTCCGCCCCGAATTTGGTCTTAACAAAAATTAAAACCGAACCGTCGCGTTCTTTCAACTGTTTCATCAGTTCTCCGTATTTTTGCGCATCATTTGTTTTGACGATTTCCTGGCGGATATTGTCCGCCGCCGCGGTTGTCGAACCGATGGCTATTCTTACCGGGTTGGTCAGATATTTGCGTGACAGGCTGATGATATTGACGGGCAGAGTTGCCGAAAACATCAGTGTCTGACGCTTGGCAGGCAGAAATTTGGCAATCTGTTCGAGCTGAATGCCAAAACCCATGTCCAGCATACGGTCTGTCTCGTCTAAAACCAGAAAATCAGTTTTATTTAAAACCAGACTGCGATGCAGCAAATGGTCGTTTATTCGCCCCGGAGTGCCGACAATCAAACGGGGATTGCGTTTCAGCTGCTGCAATTGCTTAAACATGGAATCTCCGCCGATAAGCAATGCGGAAACAATTTCGGAATCTTTTTCCAGCATTGACCGGGCCGCAGAAATAACCTGTTGTGCCAGCTCTCGCGTCGGCAGCAGCACCAATGCGCAGGATAACGGGTTTTCCAACAGGTGGACAATCATCGGAATGGCAAAGGCAGCGGTTTTTCCGGTGCCTGTCTGTGCGGAACCGAGAATGTCATGTCCCTGCAACGCCACGGGAATTGACTGTTGCTGTATCGGGGTAGGTGTGTTAAAGTGAATGGCATTAAGCGCGGTTAGAATTTTCTCGGGCAGGCCCAAGTCGGCAAAATTTGACATTTTGTTTTCTTTCAATAAATTGTTTATACATACGAAAATCTAAAACACTGCTTTATTTTGACAAACAGTGCCAACTCTAAACAAATCCATTGATAAGAAAATCTTTAAATAAGAAGAGCTGCAAGAATCTCAAGCGCCACTATACAGGGATTAATTTAAATAACAAGCTTTATTTTTTTGTCGCTTTGCGCTTAAGGCTGACAAGGGCAATGCCGCCGATTACCAGTATGCCGCCGATGAAATCGGCACTGTACAGCTTTTCTCCCAGAAACAGATAGGCTTCCACCCCGCTGAATAACGGCAGCAAATAATAAATAATTGACGTCTTAACGTTGCCGATGGCCGCCAGTGCACTGTTCCAAGCCAAATAAGACAAAACGGAATTAAAAACGCCGAGATAGAAAATAACCGCCAAATCTTCCCCGTTAAAACGGCGCAGCAGTGCGGGAGGAGACGTCAGCAGCATGAGCGGCAGAAGAATAACGGCGCCGACCACGGCCGTCGCCGCCAGCATGGCTGATTGCGAAATCTGCGGCGGCCTTTTGTATTGCAGAAAAGAATATACGGCAAAAGAAAAAGTGTTTAACAGCATTAAAAAATCGCCCGGTACGAATTGAAAGTTTTTTAGCCGGGTAAAATTGCCGTTTAAGATAATGACCGTTACGCCGAAAAGGGCAACGGCCAGCCCCAGCCATTGCTGCCCGGTAATCGGAGTTTTCAGAAAAATGCAGGACAGAAAAACCAAGAATATCGGCCCGGTAACGTCCAATAATCCCATATCAATGGCCGAGGCTGTCCGTCCGGCATAATAAACCAGCGTGTTGTCAAACACCATGCCGGTAACTGCCAACGCCAGAACCAGTTTCCAGTGCCGAAGCAGGTCGGAAAAACTCTCTTTGACATTTTTTCTGGCAATGAACAACAGAATAACTCCGGCAATCAGCCACCGGCCGAAAGCAATCTCCATCGGCATCAGCGAAGTTGCGAACGAGCTGGCAATAATCAGATTGATACTCCAGAAAAAAACCGCCGTCAGGGCAAACAAATAGCCTGATAAGGAATTTTTGTGCATTTTTTATCTCTCTTTCTTTCAATTTATTCGAAGATATAATCGCAGCCGGAAAGATTTAAATATTGATTTTCGTTGTAAAAAAAGCTATAAACAGTTCAAATATTTAATTATTAAAACTAAACGTTATGAAAAATTTTATTATTTTGTTGCTGCTGTTGGGCGGTGCTGTAACATTGAATTCCTGTCAAAAAGAGGAAGACAACTGGGCTGAAGAACTGTTGCTCGATAATCATGGCCGAACTACGGTTAAAAAAGTCTATAAAAATGTTACCTTTGTTTCGGATACGTTTATTCCGTTCAAATGCTGCGTTTTTACGTTTGCGGACGGTGCTCATAAATATGCCCAGAACCTTCGGATTGACGGTGCGGTCGGCAACGGTTATCCCGTTGAAGGATACCAGACTTATAAAGCTTGTCCTGATGAAATTTATCAAATCACGATGGGAACGCCGTCATCCCGGATAGCTCCTGAAAACAATCAGGTTCTTTCTACCCGCGGATTAATCCTCTCGGGCTATAAAGACGGCCGCATTGTTGAAGATTTTACCATGCGCTGCCGGTTTACGACCTTTTTGATTTTGGGCTTTCCGCTGATAACTCAGTTCGATACCCAGTTTTTGGAACTCGAAAACGGAAACCTGATTTATATCAAGGACTACCGTTCGCAGGGAGAAACCTTTCACGCCGGGGATTATATCCGCTATAAAACTTATACGCTCAATCCCAATGAAGCAGTCGTCATCGAAAAAACCGAGCCTTGAGGCCCGGTTTTTTTGCAAACAGCGTTATTAAAACGGTGCAGAGCAGACGACACCTTTTGAACCGGACGATGATCCTGAATAACAATAGTCAGATGTGCCGACGCAACTGCAATAGCCACAGTCCGATGTGTAAAATGTTCCGCCGGGTGTGATTTGACAAGCGTGCGGACAACTAGCTAATCCCCAAATTGCTCCTCCGGCCGTCATGCCATTACATAGGGTAGAAGCTTCACTGGTTGACGTCGTGCTTCCTCTTGATATTGCCAGTTTTCCATGCTGTCCGGTACTATCAACAGAAACGACTGTTCCTAAAGCAACACCGTCTTTAACATAAGTGTCTCCGACTTTATAGGTAGTTGTAGGTGTTGTGTCTCCGGCAATTTTAGCCAGCGTGTTTACGCAACGAAGTACG
>MNTU01000018.1:12677-125711 GCA_001917125.1 Azospirillum sp. 47_25 | reverse complement strand
CAGGCAGCAGAGCCGCGGCGAGAGCAACAGAGCAAGGAAGACGTCTCATGATACACCTCTATAACTAATTCAAAGCCTGTTCTCAGATTAGCATAGATGGTGCATAATGTCAATATATAATAAGACGTAAACTTTGTTCGCGCTAAACCGGGTAATGCTTAAGGATAAAATAAACCCTGCCGTTCTTATGAAGGGCAGGGGTGCAGGCTAATTGTTTTTTAGCGATGCATGATATTTTCGAACGGCGTTGTCATTAGAAACCTTAATCAGAGCATTATTCCAAAAATCGAATCTTTGCTGATAAAAGGAGATTTCCTCATCCAACGCGGCCGTATCAGCTTCGGAAGACTGAAAGCGCCTTTCTTGTTGCGCATCTTCCAACAATTCCCCCCAATAATTTAAGGAAATCTGAATAACACCTACATAACTTTCCACATAGGCATCGCTGAAACTTTTCGGATTTTCCCTGTATTTCTGATACTGTTTCACAAAATACGCCTCAACTTTTTCATCAGACAGAAAGCTGAGATAAATGTTAAGGCCAAACGCCAGTATTTTGGGAAGGATATGCTTAATAAAGCCATAAAGCAAAATTAAGCAGCAAACAATGATTAAAAATGTTTTCATGGATATGTGTTTTTACGGGTTAAAATATTTCCGGCGGTTAATCTCATAAGTGAGATGTTTTTCCGCATTTTGCCAGAATTCCAAAATGGCGGAGTTTAGTTTTTCCTTTTTCTCCAAAGCCTGCCTGACCGGTTCGGAATAGTCGCTGCCGTGACACTCTCTGGCAATGCAAAGCTTTCCGCTCCAAATATGGCTCAAATAACGAGACATTTCCAAAAGCCAGTCCAGCCCCTCCAAACTAAAAGAACGGCGATCCCGTTCATATGCTTCATATTGGAGTCTGACAGCTTTTTCGAGTTGTTCGTTGGAAGCCCGGCGGAGATAAAACCTCCAGGCCCGTTCTAAAATCCGGTTACGAAATTGATAGGCCGTAAAGATTGCCGTAACCGCTGCAATCCATAAAATAAGATTTCCACTCATAATCACTAGTTTAAGTTAATAATAAATAGAAAAATAAAAAGATTGAATCGAAATATAATCTTTGTTTTGCTTTTTGTCAATTACGGCATTTAAAGCGGCTGAACGGCAAAAAAATAAGGAAGCCGTGAAAGCTTCCTTATTTGAACGGTTGCGGGAAAACTAATCGGCAAGTCCCAATAAGCGGTATTTTACCCGAACGTCATAATCGGATCCAAAGTCTTCAATCAGCTGGCGGGCATAATCGGAAGACAGATCCATCTTCGTCCGGCGGGCAACCGCTGCAATTTCTTCGGAACTCGGTTTTTCAGCCGGAACAACGTCAACACCGACGGCAATAATCTGAATGCCGTCATTGTTAATCAGTTTCGGCGAACCAGACGGTTCTTGGAACAGTTCCAGCATAACGGCCGGTGCAATTGCCTCAAAGTTTTTGTTGCGGGTGAGGGCGGCTGTCCGGTGCAGCTGCAGATTGTTTCTTGCGGCAACGCTTTCAATCGAGTCGCCGGTTTCCAAGTCATGCATAACGTCATTGACGATTTCCTGGGCAATGGCTCCGCGCTCGTTAACTTCCCACAAGGCTTCGATTTCGCCTCTGACCTCATCAACGGATTTCGGATGTGCGTCAACGATTTTGTTGACTTTCAAAACCATAAATCCTTCGTCTGTTTCCACAACCTGGCTGACTTCGTCAACATTATATGAAAAAGCCGTATCGACAAAATCATTGCTTTTCAGCAGGGCCGCATAAGCCGCCGGTTCTTTGCGGGCTTTCCCGTCTTCGGTCAGCCCTTGAACGTCATAAATTTTAACATTCATCTCTTTGGCAATGTCGGACAGGCCTGCTCCCGCACCGATTTTGTCTTCGATTTGAGCCGAAATTTCGTAAGCTTCGTCATAAGCACGGTCTTTTTTCAAAATGGAAACAATTTTGGCTCTAGCCTGTTTTTTATCCATCTTGGAACCGGCTTTGATGTCGCTGACTTTCATAATATGCCAGCCCATTTCCGATTTGACGGGGCCGACAACGGCGCCTTTTTTTGCCTTAAAGACGGCTTCTGACATATCGGCAATCAGCATATCCTGCGAAACAAAGCCCAGATTGGTAGCCTCTCTGTCTTGTTTGGCCAGCTCTTTCGCCACGGCATAAAAGTCTTTGCCTTCTTTCAGTGCGGCATTTGCTTTGTCTGCTTCTTCTTGACTGTCGAAAACCATCTGCAGCACGTTGCGGGTTTCCGGTGTTTCAAACTGGTTAAGGTTTTCGTTGTAATAAGCCTCGATATCTTCGTCGCTGAGATTGATTTTTGCAGCAATGTCATCGGTTGATAACACGATAAAGGAAACGTCTCTTTCTTCCGGCGCAACGAATTCGCTGCTGAAATCCTCATAAAACTGCTCAACTTCGTCTTGTGAAATCTTGCGGTCAATTGTCATCTTTTCCGGATCGATTTTAACATATTTGAAAATCTTTTTCTGGTTTTCCGCCTTAGCCAGATATTCGGCCAGAATATTGGGCACATTGATGTTGTCCGCCGGATTCTGAATAAGGTGCTGTTTGATGACGTCGAGTTTCAGGCTGTCGATATATCTTTTTTCGGTCCAGCCGCTGGCGGCCAGAACGCGTCTCAGTTTCTGAATGTCAAACTTTCCGTCGGCATCCAGAAATTCGGCCTGAGAATAAATGATTTTGCGGATCAGGTTGTCGCTGATGCTGATGTCAAGCTCGTCGGCCGTGCGGCGGATGATGGTGTCAGTCAGGGCTTTTTGCACAATTCCCTGCAGCATGGCATTGCGGATGTTGTCGTTGATGTCGAGATTATCGCCGAACAGACCTCGCGCCATTTGCATCTGCTGCTCCAGCCGCTGAGAAATGTCGCTTTGCAGCACTTCGTAATTGTCAACCTTGATAACCGGACGATTCTTGCCTGCGCTGCCGATATAGCCCGACACGCCGAACAGCGACATAAAGCTGACCGCGGTAAGAATCAAAATAAACTTGGAAAGCCAAGTTTCCTGCATTTTTCTAAATTTATTCATCATAGCCCAAAAATCCTGTAACTGTATTTTATTCAGACTTGCCGATTATACGGCTAAATTAGTAATTTATGCAATCTTATAAATATTCGTGTTGAAAAGTTTTTTATACTGGAAAAAATAAATTTGCTGTGTTACAAAACAAAAAAACAAATAACCCGTTGTGATGCCGTCGGCAGTTGTCAATCCGCGGCATTAACTGTGAAAGAAGGATAAAAACATGGCTCGTAAAAAACTTATTGCCGGAAACTGGAAAATGAACGGTCTTCTGGCTGACGGTGTTGAATTGGCTAAGGAAATTGCCGCAGAAGTCAAAAAAATCGGCAAACCCGAATGTGAATTTCTGGTCTGTCCGCCGGCAACGCTGCTGACTTCGGTTAAAAAGGCGCTGCGCGGTGCCAAGGTTGCCCTCGGTGCTCAGGACTGCCATTGGGAAAACAAAGGCGCCCACACCGGAGACATCAGCCCGGCCATGATTAAGGAAATCGGCTGCTCTTATGTTATTCTCGGTCACTCCGAGCGCCGCGCCGATCATTGTGAAATCAACGAAATTGTTCAAAAGAAAGCGCGCGCCGCTCATGAAAACGGTCTGAAAACGATTATCTGTATCGGTGAATCCGAGGCCGAACGCGATGCCGGCAAAGCTCTGGATGTTTGCACCAAACAAATTTCCGGTTCCGTTCCCGACAATGCAACCGCTGCCGACACCGTTATTGCCTATGAACCGATTTGGGCTATCGGCACCGGCAAAACGCCGACCCCGGCCGATGTTGAAGAAGTTCACGCCGCTGTCCGCAAAGCTCTGGCCAAAAAGCTGGGCAAAGCTCAGGCCAACAAAATGCGGATTTTGTACGGCGGTTCGGTTAAACCGGGCAACGCCAAAGAATTTTTGTCTCTGCCTGATGTTGACGGAGCCCTGATTGGCGGTGCCAGCTTAAAAACAGCTGACTTTTTGGGTATTGCCAAAAACGCCGGTTGCTGTTAATATCGGTTAGATTTTGAAATTTAGGACAATTTAATTTGGGATGCGAAAGGATTAAATAATGGAAACAGTTTTATTGGTCGTCCATTTGTTGGTAGCCATCTTTTTGGTCAGTGTCATTCTGATGCAGCGCTCCAGCGGCGGCGCATTGGACGGTTTGGGCGGCGGCAGCGGTGCCAACAGCATTTTGAGCGCCCGCGGCACCGGCAACTTTCTGACCAGACTGACGGCCATTCTGGCGACAATATTTTTTATCACCAGCCTTTCGCTGTCGCTGCTGTACAAGAGCGGCGAACCTAAAGCCACCTCTATTCTGGAAAGCGCTCCCGCCGAGCAAAGTGTTCCCGACGTTCCTTCCGCTCCGGTCGCGGCAGAATAGCGAAAATGACTGATCTCCAAAAAATAAAGGCACCTTTTCCCGAAGGTGCCTTTGTCACTTTTAAATAAAGGTAAATTAAATGACTAATACGATGAATTCTCAACCGAAATTTATTTTTATTACAGGCGGTGTCGTGTCATCGCTGGGAAAAGGGCTGGCCTCGGCTTCGTTGGCTTCTCTGTTGCAGTCACGCGGTTTCAAAGTCCGTCTGCGCAAGCTTGACCCTTATCTGAATGTCGATCCCGGAACCATGAGCCCTTATCAGCACGGCGAGGTTTTCGTAACCGATGACGGCACCGAAGCCGATCTTGACTTGGGGCACTATGAGCGCTTTTCAGGCGTGCCGGCCAAAAAAACCGACAGCATTACCACCGGCAAAATCTATCAGCGCGTGATTGACAAGGAGCGTCACGGCGATTATCTCGGGGCGACCATTCAGGTTATTCCCCATGTCACCAACGAAATAAAAGATTTTATTCTTTCAGATGTTACCGATGAAGATTTTGTGCTCTGTGAAATCGGCGGAACCGTCGGCGATATTGAGGGGCAGCCTTATTTGGAAACGATTCGCCAGGTAGCTTATGATTTGGGACGCGACCGCGCAATGTTTATTCATGTCACGCTGCTGCCGTTTATTCCGACCGCAGGTGAATTAAAAACCAAGCCGACCCAGCATTCGGTAAAAAAACTTCAGGAATACGGCATTCAGCCTGATATGCTGCTCTGCCGCACCCAGATGGATATCCCTCAGAACGAAAAACGCAAAATCGCCTTGTTCTGCAATATCCGTGAAGAAAACGTTATTGCGGCCAAAGATGCCGCCAATATCTATCAGGTTCCGATTGCCTATTCCAAAGAGGGCATGGATACTCAGGTCTGCAAACATTTCGGCATTGATTGTGACAAACCGGCAGATTTAAGCAAATGGGAAAAAATCGTTGATATCATTGCCCATCCGGAAGGTGAAGTGAGAGTGGCCGTTGTCGGGAAATACACCCAGCTGCTCGAAGCTTATAAATCGCTGGGCGAAGCTTTGAGCCACGGCGGCATAGCCAACCGTTACAAAGTCAAAATCAAATGGATAGATTCGGAAGATATTGAAAAAGACGGTGCCGCCGCTCACCTGAACGATGTCAGTGCGGTTTTGGTTCCGGGCGGTTTCGGCTCCCGCGGCACCGAGGGCAAAATCAAGGCGATTGAATATGCCCGCGAAAATAATCTGCCGTTTTTGGGAATTTGTTTCGGAATGCAGATGGCCGTCATTGAAACCATGCGCCACCTGGCCGGCATCAAAGACGCCAATACCACCGAAATTGCCGGCGGCAGCTGCACTCCGGTTGTCGGTCTGATGACCGAGTGGGATAAAGAGGGGGCTAAACAAATTCGTACCAAAGACGGCGATTTGGGCGGGACCATGCGTCTGGGAGCTTATGAAAGCGTACTGGCTCCCGATTCTCTGGTCCGCCGCATTTATGGCTGCGACAGAATTTCCGAACGTCACCGTCACCGTTATGAGGTCAATATCAGCTATGAGCCGGTTTTGAATAAGGCCGGTATGCGTATTGTGGCTAAATCTCCGGACGGAAAACTCCCTGAAATTGTCGAACGGCCGGAACATCCCTGGTTTGTCGGGGTTCAGTTCCACCCTGAACTGAAATCAAAACCGTTTGACCCGCATCCGCTGTTTGTTTCGTTCATTCAGGCGGCAATCAAGAAAAGCCGTCTGCTGTAAGACGGGAAAAGGCTCCTTCGGGAGCCTTTTCTTTTAGTTGGAAGTTTAGAAAAAGAGCTTGTTTTTGTCTAAACACTATGTTATATCTCAACCGAAAAATAATTATTAATTAACTTAAATTATTAGAAAAATGAGTCAGAATTTAACCCTGCGCCAAGCCGCAAAGAAAATTTACGAGGAAAATTCCCTCCGTGTGTCAACCTGTTATGAACTTGAAAATCTTCAGGAAATCAATGTGATATTCATACCGGGCGATGCTCCGGCTTATGTTAAGGAAGTTGCCGCTCAGTTGGAACGGCATGTTCGTTTGAAATATCCCGACTGCTGTCCCGTAACGCTTTCAATACCGGAAATGTCCGTTTCATCCGTAAAAAGCGGTCATTACGATGAAATTTATGCTGGCATGGAAAAAGAACTCCGTCGATTTGACAGCTTCTCTTCCCGTCTGGGCAAGGCTGAAGCCGTTGTGCTCGCCGATGCCCGTACCATCGTTGAAATGCTGCTCCTTTACGGAAACAAAAAGCAGGACAGCGGTGAAGATTTTGTTCCCCGCTATTTTCTGGATGTTAACGCCTATATGCGGAACGATGAAAATCCGGGAGGCGGAATTTCGCGTTATGCCGATATTGCACCTGAGGCATTGCAATCTTATATGCCTTATCTGCTGAAGCGGATTGCACCGGCCGAATGCCTGATTGCTTATGCCGGCGGTTATGAAAGCTGGATTGATTTGGTTTATGCCTGGCATGAAATCAAACGTCGGCACGGTATTTTGCCCCGTATTATATACGTTGATGACTTATGCCGCTGGACGTCTATGGAATATTCGGACAAGATTTTCCGCAAGTTTGAAAAGTTCCTGTCCCGTCTGAAAGTCAAAATGCCGGTTCAAAAGCTTCATTCCTCATTGCCGCAGCTGATAATCAACAGCTTAAACGATTGCTCGGGAATAGCTTTCCTGCCGCAGAATATGACTTACCACTGCGGCCGGTTTCAAAAACGGGAATGTTGGCAAGGACAGCTTTCTTTCAATATCAGTGAAAGGGACTTTGACAGCGTTTGGGAAAATAGCGGCCCGATAGCCCGTCAGTTTTTCTGTCAGGAATTGGCTGAATTTATGTCCGATTGGACAAACCGCGATTATAATGAAAAAGGCTATGATTTTTACCGCCTGTTCCGCCATCGCCGTTTTAAAAATTGGAATCTTCGTTTCTATTGGTGGAATTATAAGATCCGCCTCGGAAATGTCTGTCGTCAGATTTATCTCAGTGAATACAGTACATTCCGCTGACAATCTTCTGAAAATTCTGTTTGGCTCCCGTTGCGGGAGCCTTTTTTTATAAAAAAACTTGTTTTTGTCTAAAAAATATGTTACAGCAAAAAACAAATAAATATAATTTTTTCTATTATTAAAACAAGTAAAGTTATGAGTCAGAAAATTTTAGAAATGAGAAGTGCCGCGCGCAAAGTTTTTAATGCGTTGGGCGAGAATGTATCAAACTGTTATGCTTTCAAGGGTTTGAAACATCCGAAAACGGTTTACTACGGAAAAAACGATGCCGAATGCCGCATCGCTGCCGAACAGCTTGGCGAACAAATCAGACAGGAGACGGGACGGGAAGTAACTTTCGTTCCTGTCAGATACAATCTGACATCGCTTAAGGACTTTGCTCATCAGGCGCTGTTGTTTATGAGCGAATTCCGTGGCAAGGATCCGGATGCCGTCGTCATCTGCAATACGTTTGTTGCGTCGGAAATCATTGCGGCGAAGAAAATCGCCAAAGAACAGTCTTTTGACCTGTTTTTTCCCGATTTTATCTGTGATATTAATGATTTTTGGCAGGAAGAGACCTGCGGAAACGTCTATCTGGTTGAGCCTTTGACGGAAGAAATCAGAGAGGAAATCCGTTCCCGCTGCCCTTATGAAAGAAAGCAGCTCAAAGACAGCAATCGTCTGGCCATTCTGCTGAGTGCGTCTGAAACCTGGGAAACGGCAGTCTATGCCTATCATGAACTGCAGTTGGAATATGAACGCGAAGTTCGCGTTATCATCGTCAACGATCTGGAAGGAACGGCGCCGCAATGGTTTATCCGCTCCCAGTTGAAACGCCTGCAAAAGGTTCTGCGCCGTTTGGCCTCCCGCAATGTTAAGATATACAATTGCCGGAAAGACACTTTTAAGACGCTGCTTGAAACAATCGGCTGCACGGCGATAACGATTTTTCTGCCCCAGCTGAAAACCTGGTGGCTGAAAGAGTTGGAAGATGTCAGTTCATTGGTCTATCTCTATTACAACATCATGGAATGCGATATTGACGAACTGATGGACTGGCATGGTCCCATCGGCAAACAGCTCATTTATGACGACATTCTGCACTTTGCCCGTCAGGCGCCGTCTTTGCCTGCGAGTGCAGAATTTTCAAAGCTTTACACCGGCTGCCGCAGTTCCCGCCTTAACCGGACGGTTTACTGGCTGAACCAATGGTTCGGATGCCGTTTGTATGAAACGCCGTTGTTTATGACAACCGCGGAAGACATCAGAAAAAACTGCATCGGCTGAAAATCTGCGCTTTTACGGCTCCGGAATTTTCCGGGGCCGTTTTTTATACCGAAATTGTCAACGGGAGAGTTGCCAAATTCTGAAAATCTGCTATTACTGATAACATATTAATAGCAAAGGAACAAAACATGGAACAACATCAGGTAAAAATCGGCAAATTTGAAATCGGCAACAAACTCCCTCTGGCTTTGATTGCCGGTCCTTGTCAGATTCAAAGCCGTCAGCATGCGGTCGAACTGGCGGGAAAATTGGTTGAACTGACCTCGAAACTCGGCATTAATTACATCTTTAAAGCCTCGTTCGACAAGGCTAACCGCACATCGATCACCGGGGCCCGCGGCGTTGGCATAGAGGAGGGGATACGTACCTTTGACGAAATCAAAAAATTATACGGCTGCCCGATTGTCACCGACATTCACGAACGGGAACAGTGTCAGATAATCGCTCCGCATGTTGATATGCTGCAAATTCCGGCCTTTTTGTGCCGTCAGACCGACTTGGTCGTGGCCGCAGCCAAAACCGGCAAAGTCGTTAACATTAAAAAAGGGCAGTTCTTGGCTCCGTGGGATATGAAAAACATTGTCAAAAAATCGGTTGATTCCGGTAATGCAAATGTCTGCATCACCGAACGCGGAACCAGTTTCGGCTATAACACGCTGGTAACCGATATGCGCGGCTTGCCGCAAATGGCCAGAGATACCGGTTGTCCGGTTATTTTCGATGCCACGCACTCGGTTCAGCAGCCGGGCGGCTTGGGCGGAAGTTCCGGTGGGCAGGGCGAGTTTGCGCCGGTTTTGGCTCGGGCGGCAGTTGCCGTCGGCGTGGCTGCCGTTTTTATCGAAACACATGAAGACCCAGCCAAGTCTCCCAGTGACGGACCGAATATGATTCCGCTGCACGCCATGGAAAAAGTCGTCTCGGATTTAATGGCTTATGATTGCCTGACCAAATCGCGGATACAAGATTATTAAAGGCTGAAATTATTGCAGTTTCAGGATGAAGGCTATATCATCAATTTACGGCGGCACGGTGAGAAATCTTTAATTCTCACCGTGTTGACGCGTCATCACGGCAAATTGGTCGGCTATGTCAAAAATTGCCTGACCAAGAAAAATCTCGGTGTTTATCAGTTGGGTAACCGGGTTTCCGTTGATGCTTATGCCCGCCTGGAAGAGAATATGTGGAGCTTTCGTGTTGAACTGCTCTCACCCGCGGCGGTCAATTTTATGAACGATGCGCGAAAACTGGCGGCCTTGGCTTCTCTCTGCTCGCTTTGCAATGAAGCACTGCCGGAAGGCGATAATCTCGAACGCTTTTTTTATTATGTTGACAGTTTTTTTAATCTTATAGATGAAGAAAACTGGATAGCGCATTATTCTTACTTTGAATTTTATTTGCTTGAATATCTCGGAATAGGGCTGGATTTAAGCGAGTGCTCGGCCACCGGAACCACGGAAAACCTGCGCTATGTTTCGCCCAAAACCGGCAAAGCCGTTTGCGCGGAAGCCGGAGAACCCTATAAAGACCGTTTGTTTGCCTATCCGGCATTTATCGTCGGGCAGAAATATCATCCGGAAGAGCGGGAAATCTGTGATTTGCTGAAAATGACCGGTTTTTTCCTCCGCAAAAACTTTTTTCAAACTCACGGCTTGAAATTCCCCGAAAACCGTGCTAGTTTGCTCTCGAATTTAGGTCTGACCAGCTATTAAATAACAGGAAAAATTATGGATAACACTGCCGGCGAAGAAAAAATCAAAGACGTTCATCTTGCGGAAGAATTGAGCTCCCGCTATTTGTCTTATGCAATGTCAACCATCGTTTCCCGTTCTCTGCCGGACGTCCGTGACGGATTGAAACCGGTTCATCGCCGGTTGCTTTACGCTATGCGCCAGCTGCATCTGGATCCCAAGTCAGGCTTTAAGAAATGTGCCCGCGTTGTCGGTGACGTCATCGGTAAATATCACCCTCACGGCGACAGTGCCGTTTACGGGGCAATGGTTCGCCTGGCTCAGGACTTTTCCGTTCGTTATCCGCTGGTTGACGGGCAGGGAAACTTTGGCAATATTGACGGAGACGGCGCCGCAGCCATGCGTTATACCGAAGCCCGCCTGACCGAATTTGCCATGGCTCTGATGGAAGGCCTGAACGACAATGCCGTTGATTTTCGCGAAACATATGACGGCGAAGAATCCGAACCGGTGGTTATGCCTTCTATGGTGCCCAATCTGCTCTGCAACGGCTCGACGGGTATTGCCGTCGGTATGGCTACCAACATCCCGCCGCATAACCTCAGTGAAGTCTGCGATGCGCTGCTCTACCTGATAGAAAAGCCCGATTGCGAAATCGAACCGCTGGTTCGCCGCATTAAAGGCCCTGATTTTCCGACCGGCGGCGTGATTATTGACAGTTTCAACACCATTCTGAACAACTATACGCAGGGTAAAGGCTTTTTCCGTATCCGTGCCAAATGGGAAACGGAAGACTTAGGCAAGGGCCAGTATCAGATTATTATTAAGGAAATTCCTTATCAAGTTGTAAAATCTAAATTAATTGAGAAAATTGCCCAGCTTCTGAATGACAAAAAACTGCCGATGCTGAGCGATGTTCGCGATGAATCCACCCATGATGTCCGTATTGTTTTGGAACCCAAAAGCCGGACGGTGGACGCCAATCTGCTGATGGAGCACCTGTTTAAACAGACGGAATTGGAAATCCGTTTCAGTATGAACATGAACGTGTTGGATTCTGACGGCGTGCCCCGCGTTATGTCGATTAAGGAAGTTCTGCGCGAGTTTTTGAACCACCGCCACATCGTTTTGCAGCGCCGTGCCCGCTTCCGTCTGGATAAGATTAATGCCCGTCTGGAGATATTGTCGGGATATCTGATTGCTTTTCTCAATCTGGATGAAATCATTCGTATTATCCGCGAAGAAGACGATCCCAAAGCGGAAATGATGAAAAAGTTCAGCCTGACCGAAAATCAGGCCGAGGCTATCCTCAATATGAAACTGCGCAGCCTGCGTAAACTTGAGGAAAAGGAAATCCGCGGCGAATATGAAGAGTTGGAAAACGAAAAAGCCGAACTGGAAGCCCTCTTGAGTGACGAGAATAAACGCTGGGCGGCACTCGGCGAGGAAATTAAAGCCATTCGTGAAAAATTCGGCAAAAAAACAGCGCTTGGCAAACGCCGCACCGAATTCAGCGAAGTTTCGGAAGAAATTGAAGTGCCGGTCGAAATTCTGGTTGAAAAAGAACCGATAACCGTCATTTTATCCCAAAAAGGCTGGATACGCTGCGTCAAAGGCCATGTCAATTTGAATGACGATTTCAAATTTAAAGATGACGACGCGCTGCAATGTGCTATTCATGCCCAAACGACGGACAAAATCATTCTCTTTGACACTTCGGGAAAATTCTTCAACATCTCGGGCAATGAAATTCCAAGCGGCCGCGGTTTCGGCCAGCCGCTGCGTTTGATGGTTGATTTGGGCATCAATGACAATATCTGTGAAATGTTTGTCTTTGAACCGAAGGCTTCCTATGTCATTGCATCTAATTCCGGCAAGGGTTTTGTCGTTGATGAAAATCACCTGATAGCCCAGACCCGCAACGGCCGCAAAATTATGAATATGGCCGAAGGTGAAACGGCCTCTTTCTGCCGTAAAATTACCGGGGATATGATTGCCGTTGTCGGTGACAACCGGAAAATGCTGATTTTCAAAATCGAAGAAATTCCGACCATGGCGCGCGGCCGCGGCGTAACTCTGCAAAAATATAAAGACGGCGGCCTGTCGGATATGCAGATTTTCAATGAAGCGGAAGGCTTTACCTTTGAAAAAAACAGCTGCACCAAAACCGAAACCGAATTGCTCGGCTGGCTGGGGCATCGGGGGCAGGTCGGCAAGCTGGTGCCTTTCGGCTTTCTGAAAACCAATAAGTTTTTCAAATAGACTTTTTTAGACAGAATAAGTTTACTTAATCTTAAATATCGTTTATTATAACAGAAGATAAAGACAGTTAGGGTTAAGCGATATGGATGAATTTATCGGATTCGGTGTCAGGGACTTGGCTGTCGAATACCATTGGCGGGAGTTGGAACGCCCGGCAGTGTTGAAAACGGCAGTCCCGAAGATTCTGATTTTTCCCGGAGACGGCACTGAAACGGCAGAACAGGCCAACGGTTTCTGCAAAGCCGTTTCTCAGGTATTCGGAAAAACAAATGCACCGGAAATTTATTCGATTTACTACAAAGACAACTCTTCTTGTGCGGCACACCGGCTGCATCAGAAGGCCGGAGTCAATCAGCTTGATGACGCACGCTATCCTTTAGGGCGTGAACCGCAACCCTATCTGGACACTTTTTATCAGGAGCAGATACTGCCTCTGATTTCCGTCCGTGAAGGCAGGGAAAAAATGCCGCTGCATGATGCGGCCCGATATCTCAGAGCAACAACAATCGTTACTCACTGCCACGGCAGCACGGTTTTGTTTGCCATCGAAGACAAACTCCGCCGGTCAATGCGAAAACTCGGTTACGATACCGGAGAGCAGAGCTTTTTGCTGAAACAGATTTTCAGTTTTAACGTCTGTTCATCCATGCCTTTGGAGCAGACGCAGACTTCGGCTTTGCATATTATGTCGCAGGCCGACGGGCAGGCGGTTATGAACTGGCGGCTGGGCTCTCTGAGCCGTTTTATCCAGTCGGCCCGGTTAAAACCTGATGAAGCCGCATTATTCCCGGCATCATCTAACGAGCACATTCTTGTTTTGCATAATATTTATCAGCCGCAGATTGATGAAATCGACGGTGCGGCTCCGGATGAACATCTGGGATCAATTTATTTCGACTTGAAAATCAATCGTCAGCAGCGGACGGCTGCGTCCGAACAGGTATTGCTGTTTTCGCACCGGATGCTTCAAAAGGCTTTGGAAACTCCCGTCTCCGCTGACTTATTTAACGGTCTGTCCGGCGAAGATGACAACATCCGCCGGGCTGAAGCCTCCGGCCGCAAATATCGGCAGAAATACCGGCGGCAGAAAGTTCTCATCGCCGATGCAGAGGAAAAGCTTCAACAAATGTTAAACGCCGGTCTGGCTTGTGATTTCAGACATCTGCCGACGGCTGAGTTGCTGTTGCGCCGCGATGAAAAGGGAACGACGCCCTTTGAAAAACTGATAGAACGGGGAAATATTGCCGAAATCAAACAAATGCAAGATTACATTGCCGCTTTTGAAAAGAAAAACAGATTGTTGCTGCTGCCTTCGCGTCTGCTGAACAAAACGATTGAACAGGCGGCGCAAAACGGGCGCTATGATATTGTTGAGTGCTTTGTCCCCAAAAATTCCCGCCGCCTGCCGCCGGCAATCTGTGCGGAAAAACTTGCCGCCGACGATATTCCGCAAATAATGCCGATACTGGATAAAATTCAGCCGGATGTACAGTTCGTTTATACGCTTTTGCCCCTGTATTTGAAAAGCGCCCATATTTCCGATCCGCTTCGGAAAAGGCGGACACAGACACTGCTTGAACGGATGATTTTTTCGGATAAAACGTCTTTAAGAGAAAATATCCGTCTCTATGACTATTGCCGCCGTTATGACGAGAAAGAGCGCCAACCGCTGCAGGCAGAGTTCAGCCGCCGGATATCGGCCAAAATCAGTACGGCCCGTGATTTTTATGATGTCATCGAATTGGAGAAATCGCGTCGTGCCCGGGATGATTCCCATGATTTATATGCCGGGTTGAGTACGGAAGCCAAAATCAGACTGGAACAAATTTGCGTCAGAGAAATGAAAAAACAACTGAACGAGTATGTTAAAGCGGCCGTCTTAAGGGGAAGAGGTTCCGACTATGTTGCCTACGCCGAACTCTACAGTCGAAATATGAACGATGCCGGAAGAAACGCATTCAATGAAAAGATTATGGCGGCCAATCAGCGCTATAAGGAAGACAAATCAAAGCAGAAAGAGCTGGTTGAAGAATTGAAAAGCTATATTATGTCGGAAAATTCTGCTGTCTTTCAGGTAGCAGAACCGAAGAAACCCGCCAATTTTATAAAGGATACCCGTCATTATGAGTGAGATATTGTTTGAGTTTTTTCGCCAGGGCGCTTATGTCAAAGTTACGGCCATTGAGCCGGAAACAGCCATTGAAGCTTCGGTTGTCGTTCCGGCAGGCCTCTCGGAAGATCAGATGAAATTTCAGGCTTTAAACAAATTAAAATATGTTTTGCGTAAAGCGGAACAATCCTGAACTTTCGCCGCCCTGTGGATAAGTGTTTAAGTGCAGGTTTAAGGTTTTCAAATCAAAAATAATTGCTATAATTGCCCCAGTTTATAAACATGATCAAATTCAGTCCCGGGGAAGACCAAAATGTCAGAGCCAACCAAAAACCAGCAAAATTCAAATGCTTTGCCTAATTTTATGTCCGAAAACGGCAAAACCAGCTATATCGAGGAAAATGAAACGCCGAACTGGCTGGCCAATAACCTGCATCGGCTGATGATTTGGGTCAGTATCATCTGGTTCGGAATTGTTTTAATTTATATCAGCCAGTTTTTCGGCTGGTCCAATCTGTTTTTGATGATGCCGGACGAATTTGGTGCATTTTTGGCCGGTGTCACGCTGCCTTTGGCAATTATCTGGGTGGTTATGGCCTATATTGACCGGGGAACGAATTTCAAAAACGAAGCCAGATTTCTCCGGGCCTATCTGAACCAGCTGGTCTATCCCGAAGACGGCGGCGCCGGCACGGCCAAAGCCATGGCGGAAGCCTTGCGGGCTCAAACGGTTGAACTGCAACAGGCTACCAAAGAAGCAACCCTGCAAACTGCCCGCATTAAGGAGGAATTGGGTGCTCACGTCAACGACTTCGCCAAATTGGTCGGCGTTTTGGATAATTATTCCAGCAAAACTATCGGTGAACTGACGGAAGGCGTTAAAACGCTGATTACCAGTTTCGATTATATCAACGAAAAAACGATTGCCGCAACCGATGAGTTTCACAAACAAAGCGCGGAATTCGTCTCCGTCAGCAATGAACTGCATAAAAATGCCGGAACATTGCTTGACAATCTGCTTCCGGTTATCAAAGACGTCAAAGATTCAGCCGGTTTGCTGCAAAATATCTTTGATGACAACAATGCCAAAATTCTCCGCACCAATGAAATTGTCGTCACCAGCAGCAATAAGCTGAGCAAGGATATGGAACTGGTCGGCGCCATGGTCGCCAACCAGGGGCAAAAGCTGGAGCAGATTTCCTCTCATGCGCTGGATAGCTGTCAGAGTGTTTATAAAAGCCTTGAAAACGGCGCCGCGCAGATTGATAAGGTGCTGAATCTGCAAAGCCAGACGGTGCTGAATCATCTGAGCAAGCTTGAAAAAACGGCCGAACAGGTCTCCGACCGTTTCAATGCCTTCAGCGAAAGTGTCGGAATGGAAGTTGACAATGTCATCGCCCGCGCTAACGGCATTGAGGAAAGTATTGGTATTCAGGTTCGCGAATTAAGCGGCATATCCGAAACGATTGCTTCGGATATGAGCAGCGTGGAAGAAAGTATCCGTACCGAAGTTCAGCAGCTGAGCAAAGCCACTGAAAATGCCGTCAGCGACATTCAGTCGGTTACCGGACTGCTTGAAGAAAAAATTGCCCTGCTGGGTGATTTGAGTAATTCGACCGTTAACAAAACATCTGCCGTTGCCGGCGAAATAGATGACAGACATAATGCACTTTTGCAGATTTCGACCGAACTGCAAAGCGCTTTGAAATCGCTTGGCACTGAAATTGCCGAACAGTCGGATAACATTCGCAATCAGACGGATTTGGCGCTTAATCAGTTTGGCGAAGTCGGCGAGATGATGAAAAAGCAGTCTGAAAACCTTTCGGAAGCTTCGTCCATTGTCGTTTCGCAAAGCAAAATATCCGAAACGGCTCTGGCTCAGCAACAGCGCCATATCAGCGGCTCGGTTACCAAAATCGAAGAAATCAAAGGCGAGTTGAAACGCCAGATTGACGAATTGATTAAAGCTTCCAACATCATCGACGAAGAGGCAACCGGTGCCGTTAAACGTCTGAAAGAGCAGATGGAAGCCACTCTGCGCTCATCGGAAGATGTCGTCAACCGCACCAATGCATTAAATGACAATCTGCGCAGCCAGTCGCAGGCTTTTGAAAACTCAACCTCCAACACCCTGAACAAAGCGATTGAGTTTGAAGATATTCTCAATAACCAGCATGAAAAACTGGACAGCCTGTCGGCCTCTATCGTCGAACGCAGCCGCGAAATCAGTACACTGCTTGACGAACACGGCGAACGTATCAACGAAGCGGTAGAAAAATCGCGTACGACCCATAATGAGCTGGTCTCTTCCTTCGAAACCCAGTCGGGCATTCTCAACTCCGTGGCCGAAAACACCGTCGGTTATGTTTCTGATGTTGTTCAGGCTTTGGATGAAAAAGCCGAGACGATTAACTTGCTGTTTAAACATCAGGAAAACGAATTCTTTGACATTTGCGACCGTATTGCCGAAAACACTTCCAACATCGGCAGTTCGCTCAAAAAGCAGGTTGCCGTCATTGAACAAAGCGCCGACCGTGTTTTCTCGCGTATGGCCCTGTTGGAAGAAGACGTCAACAAACGGGCGGAAACTGTTGTTGCCAGCTCCACCAAATCAATGGATCGCCTTGGTGAAATTAACGATGCGATTACCAAGCAGAATCAGGATGTTGAAAATATCATACAGCAAATGGCCGATAAACTTGACGTTATTTATAAAGACTTCCGCGGCAACGTCGACCGTTTTGAAGGCATTGTTAAAGATGTCAGGGACGAAGCCACGCAGGTTTCCGGCGTTTTGCTGGAAAATTGCAGCCAGATAAAAGCCGCAAACAATGACCTGGCGGATGAAGGAAAGTCTATTTCCGTTATGATGGACACCCATGTAAAGAACTTGGAAAGCGCCTTGGTTAAGGTTCGGGCCCAGGCTGACGGCATTCAGGAAACTTTCGGCCACCAGCAGGAAAGCCTGACCGATGTCGTTAACGTCGTGGCCACCCAAACCCGGCTCGGCGAAGCCTCTCTGGCTCAGCAGTATAAATATTTGTCCGATGCAGCCAATGATGTTGCCCTGAAAATGAACGAAATCAACGCCAAATTTAAAGACAATACGGATAAGGTCTTTGAAAATGCGGAAAAAATTGCTTATGAAGTTGACGTTCTGGGCGACCGTCTGTTAAAGAGCGGGGAAGATATTGCCAAATCCTCCAAATCGTCAATCAAAAATATTGAACAGGTCAATATGGCGCTCAACCAGACGGCCGATGAACTGGGCGATGTCGTCACTTCTTCAACCGCGCGCGTCGGCGGCGTTATGAAAGATTATGAAAAATATATTGCCGATTTCAATACGATTACGGCGGAAGCCAGTACCGGCGTAGTAGAAATCAGCGGTATGATCAACCAGCAAAGTGACAAGATGATTAAAATTTCTGAAGATACCAAGCAGTTGGTCGATGCCTTTAACACCGTTTTGAACGATACTTCCATGCAACTGTCCAAACGCGCCAATAATGCCTACGATAAAGTCAAAGGGCTGGGTGAAAATCTGAAAGAGCTTAGTTTGCAGCTGGAAGAAGCAACCTCAATGAGCGCCAAGCATTTTGAAAATTCGGGTGATAAGCTGCGTGGCACAATCGGTGAAATCGCCGCCAATGCCGAACGCATTTCTAACGAAATCCGTTCTTCCGGCGAGGTATTCCTTAAACAGTCCGGCGTTTTGATAGCCGCCACCGAAGATACCTTGAAAAAGGTAAACGACGTGATGACCTCGTTAAATAAAAATGCCGATGAATTCAGCCGCCGGGGCAGCGAAGCACTCCAGAGCACGGCATCTTTCAGCGAGCTCTACACCAAACAGATGAAACTTTTGAGCGATACGTCTGCCAAGGCCGAAAAAGAGCTCAAAGAGCTGGAGAAAAGCTATCATGCCATGAAGACGGATACTTTCCTCAAAGACGCTTCGGCAATTATTGAAAAAATGGAAACCGTAGCCGTTGACATCAATCGTATTTTTAACCCGACGGTCGAAGAAGAAATCTGGAAGAAATATTATAACGGCGATACATCGGCCTTTGTCCGTTATCTGGCCAAAGCCATGACCAAAAACCAGGTGCTTGCCATTCGTAAGGAATTTGAGGAAAATCTTGAATTTCGCAGCCTGGTCACCCGTTACCTCTCTGATTTTGAAACGCTGGTCAGCAAAGCGCGCGGCAACGAACGTTCGGGAATATTGCTCTCGGTCATTTCCGGAGCCGATGTCGGCAAATTGTATTACATTCTGGCCAAATCGCTGGATAAGCTGAACTAGGATTGATATATGGCTCTGACCGGAATCAATGCAATGCCTTATGACTTGAGCGCTCTGACCGCTCAGATTTCCGATTCTGTCCGCAATATCAAAGCTAAAGCGGCTGTCGTTCCGCAAAATGTCGGCAGTTCGGATAATAGCGCCGGAACTTATACCGCGCAGCCTTTTTCGTTAAACAGCTATGCCGTCAGCTATTTAGAGCCGTTTTCCCTTTATTCGGTTCAAAAAATTGTTTCCGAAGCAGCGGAAGAAATGCCAGAACAAAATCGCCGCCAACTGCGTCCGGACAGCGAAACCGCGGAGAAAAAAGCGGCTGAAAGCGCACATTATATCGGCGGCTTCGGTTTTGCCGAAGAATTGGCTCAGGTAGCCTCTGCCGCGGATTATGCCAAAGCAGCTGCCATTTACGGGCAGCGTTTCAGCATTGATGTTCCCGAAGTAAACTGGCTGTTTGGCGGAAATGCCGATTCCGAAAATCAGGTCAGCTATGCCGCCCGGGCTTATCATACGGCTGCCGAATTAAATCGGGAGAAAGAACCCCTGATTGATTTTATGCATGAATATAACCGTAATTTTGACTATAAGATATGAACAGACTTGGTTTTAAAAGCAATATTTTTTTAGCTCCGATGGCTGGTATCACCGATAAGCCGATGCGCCGTCTGGTATCGTCTTTCGGACCGGGAACCGTTGTTTCTGAAATGGTTGCGGTCAATGCCGTTCAGCGGCGAAATCCCAAAAGTTATCGTATTGCCGATGTCAGGGACGAACCTTATCCGGTTGTTGTACAGCTGGTAGGGGGAGAGGCCTCCCTGTTTGCCGATGTTGTCAAACTGATTGAAGAACTTGGAGCTTTCTCCGTCGATATCAATATGGGCTGCCCGGTGAAAAAAATTGTCAACAATCATTCCGGTTCGGCACTGATGCAGGATATGAAAGGCGCCGCCGAAATCATCAAAACCGTTGTCGGTTCAACCCGGCTGATGACCAGCGTCAAATTCCGCAAAGGCTGGGATCACCAACATGTTAACGCCGTCGAATTTGCCCGCATGTGTGAAGATTGCGGCGCCGCTTATGTAACGATACACGGCCGCACCCGAAGCGACTTTTATGCGGGAACCGCTGATTGGGATACGATTGCCGCCGTTAAACAGGCCGTCAAAATCCCGGTTATCGGCAACGGAGATGTTACCGATCCGGAAAAGGCCGTGCAAATGGTGAATTATACCGGGGTTGACGGGGTTATGGTCGGCCGGGCGGCTCTGGGCGCACCCTGGTTAATTTCGCAGATTCATAATTATATCCATAACGGAACGCCGCCGCAAAAACCGTCGCCGCCTGAAATCAGACAGATTCTTTTGCAGCATTTGCAGGCGTTGGTTGATTACTACGGTATAAGGCTGGCATTGCCGCTGTCACGGAAATATGCCGGCTGGTACAGCCGCGGCCTGAGAGATGCCAAACGCTTTCGTGAGACTTATAACCGTCTGAACAGCCTTGACGAAGCAATTGCCGAAATTAACCGCTATTTTGACACTTGCGGCGGGGAAGAAAGTGAGGAATAAAGAATGAAGATAATCGTTTGCGGGGCAGGGAGCGTCGGTCGGAGCATTGTCGGCTATCTCACCCAGGGTAACAATGATATTGTCGTAATCGATCACGATGCCAAAGCCTTGGACGTGATTGCGAAAGAATATGACATTCAGCCGGTTTTCGGCGAAGCAGCACATCCCGATATTTTGGAAAAAGCCGGTGCGGAAAATGCTGATATCCTGATTGCCGCGACGGATTGCGATGAAGTTAATATGGTTGCCTGCGAAGTTGCCGCCGCTCTTTTTAACGTTCCTAAAAAAATTGCCCGCATTGACGCTCAGGATTATCTGAGCCCGTTATGGGGAACACTGTTTAATGACAAACATATCCCGGTCGATTTGGTTATCTCGCCTGACCGGGCCATTGCCAGGGCTATTTTGAGCCTGTTAAAGGTTCCGGGCGCTTCCGAGGCCATATCTCTGCTCGGGTCGGCCGCACGTCTGCTCGCTTTTCGCTGCGATGACAAAACCCCGCTTATCCGGACGCCGCTGTCACATCTGAACCGGGTTGCACCGGAACTGGATATTAACATTGTCAGCATTGTCCGCAACGGACACAGTTTTATTCCCCATGCCGAAGATATGCTGATGGCCGGGGATACGGTTTATTTTCTGGTTAAAAGTTCGGAAATCGAACAGGCCGTCCGTGACTTCGGCATGGAGCGCAGTGCCGTTGAACGGGTTATTATTTTCGGCGGCAACCAGATTTCCCGCTATCTGGGAAAGAGTCTGGAGCAGGATGATAACATCATCAGCAGCAAAATAATTGACGACGATGACATTGCCACCAGACGCCTGGCCGGAGAATTGAATAACACAATTGTCATCAACGGCGAAATGATGAGTGATGTTATTCTGACCGAAGCCGGAATTGAAAACACCGATGCAACCATTGCCGTAACCGCCAAAGACAAAGATAATCTGCTGGTTTCCATGCTGGCACAGAAACGCGGGGTCATTAACACGCTGGCTCTGGTTAACTCCCGTTCGTACGATAATCTGATTGACAACATCGGCGACAACATTCTGGTTGACCGTTCTTCCGTTACGATTTCCGGAATTTTGCAGGAACTGCGCAAAGCCCGGATTCGCGATGCTTATTCGCTTGGCCGCGGTTTTGGGGAAGTTTGGGAAATCAAGCTTGACGAAGACAATTTGAACGTCGGCAAAAAACTGGCGGAAATCGAACTTCCGGTCACCAGCAAAATCTGCGCCGTTGCTCGGGACGGAGAAGTCTTCTTTCCTGAAGCCGAAACCGTTTTATGTGCCGATGATGTTATTATATTATATGTCAGCAGCAAAGGCATCAAGAAAGCGGAACGGTTGTTCGCCTGAACGGCAACCGGTGCGCTAACTTCCGGTAGAAGTTATCCCCTTGATGTAAACGGCACTTTACTAATTATATAAAATAAGATTATATAAAATGATAAGAAAACAATAAGAAGGATAAAAAAATGTCACAAGAATTACAGGATGTCCAAAGCGATTTTTTAAATGATATCCGCAAAAACAAAGTATCCGTCACTGTCTTTCTGGTCAACGGCGTCAAATTGCAGGGAATTATCACCTGGTTTGACAATTTTTCACTGCTCTTGCGTCGCGACGGACACACCCAGTTGATTTATAAACATGCCGTATCAACCATTATGCCGAGCACACCGGTTGATATCGAAATCAGTGAAGACTGAATTGCCGGGATTTGAAACACATAAAAATTACCGCCCGAAAGCCGCAGTTGTTTTTCCCAGCCTGCCGACCTCGTTGATTCAACTGTCTCCCGAGGCGCGGCTGGAAGAAGCCTGCGGCTTGGCTTTGGCCATTAATCTCGATGTCGTTTTCGCCGATATCGTAAAGCTCCGTGAGGTCAAACCGGCTACTTTCCTCGGACACGGTTATCTGGAAAAATTGCAGGAAATTATCGGCAGCCGTGATATTGAGCTTTTAATTGTCGATATTAGCCTGACGCCGATACAGCAGCGGAACCTGGAAAAAAAGCTTAACATCAAAGTTATTGACCGGACGGCGCTGATTTTGGAGATCTTCGGCGAAAGGGCCAAAACCCGGGAAGGAAAACTGCAAGTCGAACTCGCTCACCTTAATTATCAGCGCTCCCGGCTGGTTCGCAGCTGGACGCACCTTGAACGCCAGCGCGGCGGTGCCGGTTTTCTCGGCGGCCCTGGTGAAACCCAGATTGAACTTGACCGCCGTATTATTGATGACAAGATTGTCAAAATCAAAAAAGAGCTTCAAAAAGTCAAACAAACACGGGCTTTACAGCGTAATGCCCGGCAGCGGGTTCCTTATCCCGTCGTTGCGCTTGTCGGTTATACCAACGCCGGAAAATCAAGTCTGTTTAACCGCCTGGCCGGAGCCGATGTCTTTGCCAAAGATTTGCTGTTTGCCACTTTGGATCCGACCATGCGCCGTCTCCGGCTTCCTTCCGGCCGCGAAATAATACTCTCTGATACGGTGGGCTTCATTTCAGATCTTCCGCACGAATTGATTATGGCTTTCCGCGCCACTTTGGAAGAAGTGCTGGAAGCAGACCTGATAGTCCATGTCCGCGATATTGCCAATCCGAATTCCGGCGAGCAGAAGAAAGACGTTCTGTCCGTTTTGGATAATCTGGGGCTGAAAGAAGTTGAACAGCAGGACAAATATATTGAAGTCCTGAATAAAACGGATTTGCTGACGCCTGAAGATCATGCTTCCGTTCTGTCTCTTTGTGAACGGAGACTTAATGTCGTGCCGACTTCTGCCGTCACCGGGGAGGGAACCGGAGCATTTCTCCGGCTCGTTGAAGAAAAACTGTCGGCGGCGCATCGGCAGACACAGATAAAAATTCCGGCTGCGGACGGCCGGCTGCTCGCCTGGATATATTCCAATTCGGAGGTGCTTGACTGCCAAACCAAAGGAGAAAATCTGCTGCTGAACATTAAAATCAATGCGGTTAACCTGGCTAAGCTCGAAGCAAAATTATCATAAAGGCCGTCTTGAAAAAATGCGGCCGCGAATTAAATACTTCCTATCAAAAAGTTTTAGGGAGGAAGAAATGTTGGTTTTATGCGTTTTATTGTTAATGGGGTGCGTCTCGGACCAAAATTCCTACAATGCCAACCTGCAAAACTGGGTCGGCATGAGTCAGGAAACCTTATACGAAAGTTGGGGAACGCCGACGAATGAACTCTATGTCGGACCTAACGAAAAAGTGGTAACTTATCTCCAAATTGACGAAGACGGCCCCGTTAACGGCAATACCGAACCTTATCAGGGCTACGAAGTGCAGTACGGAGCCATTGAAACGCCTGACTACGGCTTTCCGTCCGACAACGGCGGCAGCTATTACTGCAAAACCAGTTTTACCATTGTAAACGGTGAAATTACCGACTACACTTTTAACGGCGACGACTGTGTCGCAAATAATTAGATAATGCTGACTTTTGAACCGATACAACTGAACCGCCGCGGAGAATATCTCGAATATTACCGCCAATGCCTTGAAAAAGCCTCTGATTACAGCTTTGTAAATATCTGGTCCTGGGCCGGAAAATATCAATATGAATGGGCTTGGGCCGATGATTTGGTCTGGCTGCGTTACCGCTACGGTCCGCTTTACCTTTACGGAGCGCCGATAGGCGCCTGGCAGCGCGATGACTGGCAGAAACTTCTTGCCGAAAATCTGGAACCTCACTTCATTATGACCCGGGTTCCTGAAGCCCTGAGCCGAATAATCGAAACGCAAATGCCGGACATCGTCGGCAAAAATCAACGCGAGCATTGGGAATATCTTTATAATATCAACGATTTAATTGAACTCAAAGGCTCTGATTATGCTGCCAAACGCAAATTGGCCAACACTTTTGAGCGCCGCTACGCCTATGAATTCCGCCCGCTGCGGATACAGGACTTCCCTGCCGTCAGAACTTTTATGAAAGGCTGGATTGAGCAACAGGGGCAGCGGCGTGATATTAATACAGAAGACTTTATTTTGGAAAATCAGGCAATAAACCGTTTATTTGAAAGTTGGAAAGACCTTCCTGAAATCGTCTCCGGCAGTATTTGGATTAATAACGGGCTTGCCGCTTTTACCATCGGAGAAATTGTTGACCCTCAAACGGTTATTATTCATTTTGAAAAAGCCTCGCTTGATTTTATCGGGATATATCAGGCAATTAACCGCAGAATGTTAATGTCTCTGCCGGAAAACATAACCTGCGTCAACCGGGAGCAGGATTTAGGGCTTCCCGGTCTGCGCAAGGCTAAAACCGAATATCGTCCGGTTGATTTTATCCGAAAACAAAAGTTAATGTATCAGATTAACACACAGGAATAAAGAACTGCAAAGAAATGCATAATCGTTCCTGTAAGCACAAATCCGTGCCAGATTGCATGCGTATATTTACGACTTTTCCATACATAAAACAAAATTCCCGCCGTATAGAAAAAGCCGCCTAAAACCAGAAATTTCAGGCCGATTGGGGGCAGGGCGCCGACCAGTTGTTTGGAAGCAATAACAATCATCCAGCCCATAATCAGATAAAGGCTGATAGACCACACTTTGGTTCCGCTGCCCGAACTGAGCAGTTTAAGAATGGTTCCGGTTAAAGCCAACGCCCAGATAATGCCGAAAATGGTCCAGCCGAGCGTTCCCCGCATGCAAACCAGCAAAAACGGCGTGTAACTTCCGGCGATCAGGTAATAAATTGAAATATGGTCAAACTTTTTCAAATGCCGTTTAAGGTCAAGATTGGGCACGGCATGATAAATGGTTGATGCCGTATATAGAACAATCATCGACACGCCGAAAACGGCAGTTGAAACAACGGTCCATACATCACGATATCTGGCTGCCAGAGCAACCAGAGTTGTCAGTCCGGCAATGCTCAGTACAATCCCGAGACCATGGATGGCACAGCTCCAGACTTCTTCTTCAAACGTATAAGGCCTTCTGGATTTTGAATTCAGGGCAGACATATTCACCTCGACTAATTATCATCTTTGTTTTAAGAACATCAAAATTATATCTTTGATGTCAGCACATATGGTAACGCGATGATAAAGTTTTATATGCAAACCCACACGCTTTATAGCCAGCAATACTGTATGTGTTGACACAATCCTCAGGCGTCCGGTTTGATTCTGCGGACGTTGTCCAACGCCAGAAATTCATCCCGCATTTTTTTCAAAAACAGTAAATCCGGAACCTGCGGCATAATTTTGTTTCTAAGATATATGATGAATATTTTCGAAAAACAGGGGGCCTTGTGCGTTTTTTTATAAAATTTCCAATAAGCCGAAACCGCACGCTTATACATCAGTCTTCTGGCCCAGATCGGCAGCTGCGGATTATCCAGAATTGTATAGCAGTAAGCCAGAAAGCGGTCATTGTCCAATTGAATCTTGTTGCCTGAAAAATTTCCCAGCTCTTTGGGAACCAAAACAACGTCGGCATCCATTTTAATCGCCCCTAAGGCATGAATGGCGCTGCGCAGGGGAATTGACTCATCCTGAATAAAGACCCGCTCGTCGGCTCCTTTAGCCTTCTGTAAAACGGAAGTGCGGATAAGCTGTCCCATGCGGGTAAAACGTCCGGTCAGCACCATTTGCAAAGCGTTGGAGTTATATTTGTATTTAAACGGTTTCAAATATTCCTGCTCCAGTTCCTGTGGCTCTTTGCCCGTTTTGGTAAAACAGCCGTAAACCATATCCGCTTTGTGCTTGCGAGCCAGTTCAAGCATCTTTTCGGTTGAATCCAAAGGAAAAATGTCATCCGAATCAAGCATTCGCGTATATTCGCCTTCGGCTTCGGCGATTCCCTGATTAATCCGGACGCTGATGCCGCGGTTTTCCTTGTTGGCAATAATTTTTACATTGGGAATGCCCTGTGTCATCTCGCGGATAATTTCTACCGAGCGGTCACTGGAAAGGTCATCTACGAAAATATACTCGGGATTTTTTAATCCGGTCTGATTCAATAAAGCCTTAAGCACGGAAGGCAGATAATATTCTTTGTTATAAACCGTCATTACAAAGCTGACGTCAATCGCGTTATCACTCATTGCAAACAACCTTTTGTTCTTTTAGACACTGAAAAGAGTTTACCTCTGAAGAGAGGTAAACTCAACGACTATTTCAGACTGTTGACAATTAATCAAATTCATATTTGCATGTCCGAATCAAATAACATTGTCTTTGCCGATAATATGCCGCAGCGAAATTAAAGCTCTTTTATGGACCAGGCGGCCGGCCGTACTGGCACAATAATCAGCCAAAACTTTCGGCAGAATTCGATTGTCAAACAAATCGAGTGCGATTTTTGCCACGCAGCAGTCCGTACTTTGTCCGCAAACATCAATTGAAGTAATGCCTTGCTGTTGCAGATATTCAATAAACTCAGGCGTCGCACCGTATGAATATTTTGAAAAGACAAGCGCATCCGGTCGAATTTTAAAAGCCAGTTCCGTATCTTGAGTATTCAGAGAAAGTTTATGCCAGTTAAGCTGTTTGCGGAACATTGAATCCTCAAGGTTAATAAATTGCATGGCATAAACGTTGGCATAATTGTTTTGAAGCTTTTCTATTTTGCCGGGAAGTTCGCGGGTATATTCATTGATAAACCCTTTTTGAACATCTATAATCAGAAGCGCATTGTTAGTCATTAGCGTGTTTCCTGTCTGTTTAATTGTGAATTATATGTTTTTTTGATTAACAGTGAAATTTATTCCGCCATTAATTGCAAACAATTATACAAAAAAAGGAAAGAAGCTCCAGTGTGATTATGTCTTTATGGGTATAATTTGCGGCTTTTAAATGTTTTTTGAAAAAGAAATGACCTTAAAGTCGCGGAAAATATGGTTATACAGACTAACCTTAATTTTTCGTGAATATGCCAAAAAGGAATTATACTCGACAGAAAACAGACTGCCGAAGCAGTCTGTTATTTTATTGATTTTGTAATTTTTTTAATTCAGCTTCCAAATCGGCTGCCGTGTCTGCGTCAATAAACTGATCATCTTCAACAGCTTCATCTTCGGATAAGGCCTCGACGACCGGAAGTTCATCGTCCGAAGAGTGTTTATCTTCCGCGGCAGGTTGATTTGCCGGTAGTTCACCGATTGTCTTGCCGGCCGGCATAGCCGGTGATTTGTCTTGTTCCGTTTGCTCATCGCTGACCGGTTTTTCGGGAAGAAGCTCGGTTGGCTGCGTTTCTTTATCTGCCTCGTCCGGGATACTGAACAACGGCTGCGGGGCTCCTGTATCGGCTGCCTGAGCGTCGTCAGCCGGAGAAACTTCTTTATTGCCGGCAGGAAGCAGTGAAACCGGAGCGTTATCTTCGGTCTTTTCATCGCCGTCCTGAGTCATACTTTCCTGTAAAGCTGCCGGAACGACGGCTTCTTCCAATTCTATGTCATCTGTTATGGCCGGCACGACCGGAAGTTCTTCCTCTTTTGTCTGAAGTGCGTCCGGTTCCGCAGTATTCTCTTCGGCTTTATTTTCTTCTTCCGGCGTTTCTTCTGCGGCGGCTTGTTTTTCCTCAGCCTCGGCCTCGGCGGCAATCAGAGCCTCTTTGGACATTTTTTCAGCCTTGTCCAAATCTTCCTGACGGGGCAGCCCGTCACGTTCGGCCAGGGCTTCGTCACTCAACAGGCTTTTCTTGTCTGTTGTTTTATCTATACACTGCAACAGCCATACGTCATATATCGGATGTTCAACCGCATTCAGGGCAGGGGAAGACGACATCATCCACCCCTTAAAAATATTATATGGCTTTCCGTCTTTGCCTGTATCAGCCACATCAACAAAAGCGTAATTTTCCGGCGTTTCTTCCGGCGGCGTCTTTTTGCAGGCACGCACGACAATCGAAAAACTTCCGAACTTCACTTCTCCGTTGACCGGAACCTCAATAACACTGACGCGGCCGGTAATCTTGTCCATGGCCTGCATCTTTGCCGTATTGGTCTGAATTTCGTAAGCGCCGGCAGAGGCAGTCCACAAAAGGCTGCCGAGGAGAACCGAAGCTGCCGGAAGTTTATTTCTTGTCACCATTGTCTGTCACCATAAAGATAATTTCGCCGACCATATCCTCAAGCGTTTTAAAGTCTTTCGTATTAGCAACGGTATCACCGTTTTGCAGAAATTCTTTTGACTTGCCCGGTTCAATCTTAATAAACTTATTGCCGACCAGGCCGTCGCTGACAATGGAAACGACACTGTCTTTCGGCAGCTGAATATTGGAAGAAATGCTGAGTTTAACATCGGCAACATAGTCTTCCGGATCCAGATTCTGGGCAATAACCGTTCCGACCTTAATGCCGTTGATGCGCACGTCGGAGCCGACGTTCAGACCGCCGACTTTAAGAAATCTGGCATTAATGTCATAACCTTTGACAACCTGCAGGTCAGAAACCTGATAAGCAAAATACAAAAAGAACGCCGCTACAAAAATAACAACAATTCCCATAATGGTTTCAACCGGTTTTTTATTCATCATCTTCTCCTAAAAGTTCTTTTCTCTGATTTTACATATCAAGTTCTTTTTCCATTTTTTCGATTTCTTTTTGTTCTTTCGGGGCACGGTTGGCTTTGCCGATGCTGACGATGCGATCCAGCAGTTCTTCAATAACCATTGCATCCTGCGTATAGGAAAATTCGCTGCCCGGAGCAAGATAATCTTCTGACCCGCCCGGTTCTATTTCGATATATTTCGGCCCCATCAGCCCGGAACTGACAATCGAAGCGCTGCTGTCGTCGGGAATATTGATGCCTTCCTTAATTTCAATCGTCATAATCGCATTGAAATGTTCATCAAGTTTGGCACCGACCACTTTGCCGACGGTAACGCCCGCCAGCCGAACCTTGTCTCCGACCAAAAGACCGTCCGTCCGTCCGAAACGGGCGTCCAGAGCATAGTAGCTGCCGTTGTCGGCATGTTCGATTTCCTGAGCCGTGAAAGCCTTGTAGCCGATAATCGCCAGAATGGCCAGAGCGACATAAGCCCCGACTTTAAAGGACTGTGTCTCTTCCTTTGTATATACTTCCTGCACTTATTGTTACTCCGTTATTCAAAATTTGTTTCTTATATAGATAAATGAAAATAAGTATTTTGTCATCAAACATTTTGAAAAATAAAAATAGTTGTTAAAATTTAAAAAATCTCTGTTAGAATAAACCGCAGACAAATTGATTATTTTAGGATAAGAAATGATAGTTGCAAAAAAGTTATCAAAGAATTTTGGTTCTATCCGGGCATTGGATAACCTTAATTTCTGCCTGAAAAAAGGAGACGTTGTGGCTCTGCTCGGGCCGAACGGGGCAGGGAAGACAACTCTTTTGCGGCTGCTTACCGGCTATCTTCTGCCCTCGGAAGGCAATGTTGAAATTTACGGACACGATCCGCGTTTCCAACGAGTCGAAGCGCTGTCTAAAATAGGCTATGTGCCCGAAAACGCACCCCTTTATCCTGAAATGACCGTTTTTGAATTCATCAAATATGCCGCAGATCTTCGTCATCTCGGCGGTGAAGCGTTTCTTGCCGCTCTCAGGGAAGCATCGGCACAAATGCGTCTGAATGACGTAATGACCCGGAAAATAGAAACGCTGTCCAAAGGATTCAAGCATCGCGTTGCCATAGCCGCCGCATTAATCCACCAGCCGCGCATTCTTATTCTTGACGAGCCGACCGAAGGCCTTGATCCCAATCAGAAGCATGAAATCCACAAATTCATCAGGGAATACGGCCGCCGCAGCATTATCGTCATTTCGACGCATATCCTTGAAGAAGTCGAAGCCGTGGCTAACCGCGTCATCTTACTGCATAAGGGAAAACTGGTGCGGGATACCACGCCGCAGGAACTCAAACTTTCCGGTGCCGATTATGATATCGCTTCGGCATTCCGGACCATTACCGGAGAAGAATAGCCATGTTTTATCAGTTGCGGGCAGTCATGCAAAAAGAATTTGCCGGTTATTTCCGCACTCCGACGGCTTATATCATTATAGCTGTTTATCTGGTGCTGTCGATGTTTGCAACCTTCTATTCCGCTTATTTTTTCGCTTACGACAACAGCGGACTGATATCTTTCTTTACCTATCAGCCGGAAATCTTTGTCGTGCTGATGCCGGCGGCGACCATGCGTCTGTGGGCTGACGAGCGCCGCTCCGGAACAATTGAATTTCTGCTCACCCAGCCGGTCGATTATACCGCCGTTGTTCTGGGAAAATTTATGGCCGCCGCGGCATTCGGCCTGCTGATGCTGGCGCTGACCCTGCCTTTTGCCCTTTATGCTTCGACACTGGTTGACCTGGATATGCTCAATGTCTTGTCTGCCTATCTGGCCACGGTTCTGGCTATTGCGCTCCTGACGGCGGCCGGGTGTCTGGTTTCGGTTTTCAATACCAATGCCGTTTTGGCATATTTGTTTTCCGTTTTCGTCGGCTGGCTGTTGGTCTCGCTTAACTTTGATTTTTTGCTGTCGCCCCTGTTGAATATTTCGGAAACGATTTCCAACCGGCTCAGTCGGTCGCTGAATTTTTACCGCAATTATCAGGATATGATGCTCGGTCAGCCCGGTTTTGACAATCTGGCATATTTCCTGCTCCTGACAATTCTGATATTATGGCTGAATGTTGCCGCAATCGATTATAAAAAGCACTGAGGAAGAACAATGTTTAAATCAAGAAAAAGCACGTCACTCTTAGTCTTTGTCATTTTGCTTCTGATAAGCTTTGTCGGCCTGACGGTTACGGCTAACCTGCTCGGCAACACCCAAAAATTTGATTTGACCGACAACAAACGCTTTTCGCTGTCGCCCGCCAGCAAAAAAATACTCTCGGAGCTGACGGCGCCCGTATATGTCCGTGTTTATCTTTCCAATAATCTGGTTAAGGAAAACCCGCAATATTCCGCTTATGCCTCTTTTGTCCTGCGTTATCTGAAAAAATATCAGCAGGCGGCGGCCGTTGACAATGTCAAAATAGAGGTTCTCAATCCCGAACCTTACAGCCCGCTTGAAGAAGAAGCTAAAAAAGCCGGAATAAAAGCCATTCCCGATGCCGGCGGACAAAGCAACCTTTATTTCGGTGCCGTCTTTACCAATGCAACCGGTGCCGGCTACGTCATTCCCAATTTTATCCCCGCCCGCAGCGGTCTGTTGGAAACCGACATAAGCAAAATTTTTGCCAAAATAAATGACGACAAACGCCCGACCGTCGGGCTTATCAGCCCGCAGCTGCCGTTAATCAGCCGCCAATACGGAAAGATTGTTCCCAACTGGGCCATTGTCGCACAGCTCCAAAATGATTATAATATCCTGCCGTTAAGCGAAGAAAGCCCCGTTATTCCGGGCAATGTTGACGTTCTGGTCGTCATTAACCTGAAAGAACTGTCTCCGCTGCTGACTTACGCGCTTGACCAGTATATTCTGCGCGGCGGCAGACTCTTGGTCTTTAATGATGTCTTCAGCGAAAAGCAGGTTGAACTGTACAATGCCCAGAATTTCGCGGCCGCGGATATGAACCGATTGTTCCGCAACTGGGGTTTCCGGCAGGATAATCAAAATGTCGTCGGTGATCGCAGTCTCGGTGAAATTATGCTGATGAAAGTGGGATCGTCCAGCCAGGCCAAAAATTTCCCTTTCTGGATGCAGCTTACCGCAGAACAGATTAATCAGGATCATCCGTTAACGTCCGGCTTGAAAAATATCCGTCTTAAAACGCCGGGAAGTCTTCGTCCGGAAGAAAATCCCGACGGAGTCCGGCTGACGCCGCTGCTGACAACGGCCGCATCCGGCGGAACCCTGTCGGTACGCGAATTTACCGGACATACCCAGCCCGAACTGGCTGCCATGTTTAAAGGAAATGAAGGAAAATATACTCTTGCCCTGCTGGCAGAAGGAAAATTTGATTCCCTTTTTACCGCAAACATTATGGCCGGTACTGAATTTGAAAGAAAAATGCCGTCTTTTCTGCCGCATTCGATTGCCCCGGCGCGCATTGTTGCCGTGGCCGACAGCGATTTGATTGTTGCCGAAAACTGGGCCGACACCTCGGAAACGATCGACAACCCGGTTTACGGACTGGCTCCGGTTTATGATAACGGAAATTTTATCTTGCGGGCGGTTGACTATCTGGCCGGAAGAGATAACGTCCTCGGCCTGACTGATAAAGAAACCGGCAGCAGCAAAACCGTCGGCGAAATAATTTACAGCGATGTTTTCAACCGCCACGCCCGTGAATACAATCTTCTCCAGCAGGAATTGGAAATCAACACCCGGGCCATGTCCGTCGTTGAGCAGGAGCTTTCCCGAAACAAGCTCGTCCTTTCGGCGGAAACGATGAGCGCAATCGAACAACACCGGAAAGAAATCGGACGATTACAACAGGAATTAAAACAAATTGAATATCAGATTAAACAGGAAAACGAAAAACGCCTGAGTTCAATCATCACCGCAAACGTTATCATTATTCCTGCCGCGGTCATTATCCTGCTTGCCGGCTGTTTTCTCTTTATTCGCCGCCGGAAACTCAACGCTGTAAAGGAGATTTTTAATGTATCCTCGTCTGATTAAGTCTGCCGCCGTTTTAGCGGCCGTCAGCCTTTGTGCCGCCGCCGCTTCTTTATACTGGGTTTACCGCAGCGGGCATGCCCACCTGATCGGCAGTCTGGTTTTTGCTGAAACCGTCCGTCCGGAAAGTAAAATAAAGGAAATTGTCATCCGCAGCCCCGGATATACGGCAACTCTGGAAAATGACAATGATTTCTGGCATATACGGGAAGTCGATAACTATTACGCTAATTTTGATTTGGTGCGTTCGCTGTTCAAAAACTTCCGGGAAACACGCTTTATCCGCAAACAAACGGCAACGCCGCAGCTCTTGTCCGAACTTGATTTGGGCAATCCGTATCGGAGTGACGCCCATGCTGGCACCAGCATAAGCATTCTGGACGAGCAGGGAAGGGAATTGAATCATCTGATTTTGGGTAAAGCCGGAGCTGAAAACCAAACCCGTTTTGCCCGCATTCCGTCCTTGCCTGATATTTTTACCGTCAGCGGGCAATATACGCTCCCCATCGAACTTTCCTCCTGGATTCAGCAGCCTCTGATGTCTTTGGAATTAAAAGACCTGCAGGCCGTTCAGATTGACGGGGAAAAGGTTTCCCGCAAGGCTCCGGCTCAGGCTTTCATCATTTTTGAAAACAATCACCCGCAAAAGCTGGTGCGGTTGGAAGTGCTTGAACGGCAGCTGTCATATCTGGGCAGCGAGGCCGTCATGTCGGCGCAGAATTTTGACGACACCCGTTATCCCCGGCGCCGGCAGATGGCGTTTACGACCTTCGACGGGCTGATCTATAATCTGGAACTTTATGCCGACAATCAGGATTATTGGGCAAAGTTAACTTTATCGGCCACACCTCTTCCAACCACCGAAACCAATGATTATATCAGAAACAGCGCATTCCTCTATGACGGATGGTTTTTTAAGCTCTCCGCCGAAACGGGACGCACCTTGTTTCAATATAAACTCTGATAATTGGTAAAAAATGGCCGGCGGGGATAACGAACAGAATTTATTAAACATATCAACCAATTTGCTCTTCGAGCTGAATACCTCGGGAAGAATTTTGTACGCCAACCGCAAGGCGGAACAGACCTGGCAGATTTCCGCCCGGAAATCCCTGCGCCTGATAGATTACCTCGATGCACTTTCGGTTAACGTAATTGACAATGCTCTGAACCGGGTCATAACCGGAAATGCTCCCTGCAATTTTATTCTGACCGACCGGGGCCGCCTTTATGCCGCCGCTTTATATCCTCCGTCTTCGGGGCGGCTGTTGCTTTGCCTTGAAGACATCAGCGACCGTCATAATCTGTCGGTCAAGCTGCAAAAGACTGCCCGCCGGCTTGATTTTGCCGAAAAGACGGCAAACCTCGGCTATTGGGAAATCAATACCCGGACACGAAAAATTTACTGGTCGGCGGAAATGTATCGGATTTTCGGCCTGCCCGAAGGCCGGTTGTCACCCCGTCGTAATTTGATTCGCGAACAGATGCTGCCCGAAGACATTCCTCTCTACAAAGCCAAATTAAGGGAGCTTCTCGTCCGCGGACGAAACGTTAACGGCGTCCTGCGGCTCCGACGGCTTGACGGCCGCCTGATCCATTGCTCGTTCAGGGCCGGACTCATTTATGAAAACCACCAGCGCCTGATTGCCGGAACTTTTCAGGATATAACGGCAATGATTGAAACCCAGAAAGAACTGCAACACGCCAAACAGCAGGCCGAAGAACTGAGCAACGCCAAATCTTACTTTCTCGCCCAGGCCAGCCACGACCTTCGCCAGCCGATGCAGGCTTTAAAAATATTCATTGCCACATTGCTGGAAGAAAAACTGACCTCTCATCAGCATCATCTGGCACAAAAAATTGAAGATTCGGCCGAAAATCTAAATACATTGCTGGACAATCTGCTTGATATTTCCAAAATAGAGTCCGGCGGCGTCGATTATCGCCCGGTCGTTTTTGATATCGGACTGTTGGTCGGCGGACTGGCCCGCGAATACCGGGAATTGGCGAAAGATAAGGATATTTCCTTTCGCTGCGTGCCGCTGCATCAGTATGTGAACAGCGATCCTGTTTTAATTGAGCGGGTAATCCGCAATCTGCTCAATAACGCTTTCAAATATACCAAAGATAAAATTTTGCTGGGAGTCCGCCGCTGCGGAAAAGACGTCTGCCTGATTGTGATGGATAACGGCTGCGGTATAGCTCCGGAAGACATAAAAAACATTTTCAAAGATTTCTATCAAAGCCGACAACAATTCTGCCGCAAAAAACAAGGAGCCGGCCTCGGGCTCGGAATAGTCAGCCGAATTGCCGGGCTGCTCAAAACCGAGGTGGAGGTCAAGAGCAAACTCGGGCAGGGCAGCTGTTTCAGTTTCAAAATTCCTCAAAACAAAACCCCGCATTGATAAACAATATGGGGTTTGCCGTCTGACAAACGACTAATCCATATCGGCAACGGCATTTTTCAGCAGAGCATCCAAATCATCCCGATGCTTTTCCGTCATTGTCCGCAAACAGTCGGTACGATGAAATTCTTCGTCGCCGTATCCTGATTTGGAGGCTTCGTAATAAAGACAGTAATTGTCCCGATAGGCTTTCCAGCTTTTAAATTGATTATCAAGCGATTCCGCTCCCCGGTTAAATTTTCCGAAAAGCGGATTACGGGCCAATCGTCCGTAAATCGTGGTAATCTCACGCATCAGGCTCCTTGTCTCATCCTGATTGCAGACAACCTGTTTCCGCCAGTCGCCCTGAGAACGGTTGATGCACAAGCCATAGTCTGAAGCTTGGGCGCCGGCAGCCCCAAAAATTCCCAATCCCAAAATAACAGCCGCTAATTTTTTCATTTTACAGTCCTTTCTTCAAACTAAGCGTTTTCCTGATAGATTTTGACAATTGCTTCAACATCGTCCAAAAAACGTTTGTTCATGTCAATTTGACACTTGGTTCTCTGAAGGTTTGAAATGGTTCCCAAATCCTGCGTATAAGTATAACCGTACAAATCGCAGTATTTGTCGCGAAACTCGACCCAGTTGTCCAACAGCTGAGTAAAATCTTTCCGGCTGGAATTCCAGTTATTGAAATAGCTGGTTGCGGCAATTGAATTCATTCTTTTTCTTATTTCGCCCATAATCCGGTCCGCTTCGGCCTCATTGCAGCCGGCCATCTCATTATCGCTCATATAATGCTTGTCCAAGCATTCCTGATATAAATCAGCCTTGGCGCCGCTGGCAAAAACAGCGGCCGCGGCAACGACCAGACATCCGATATTTTTACGCATCAAGCTATCCTTTCTCAAAATTGTTAGGCCTAAACTCATCTGAACACACCATATCACATAGTCATTAAAGGATGATTAAAAAATTCCCTCTTTAAAAATACAAATAAAAATCGCGATTAAAACATTCATACACACTTTTGTTTAATAAAATATTTTATCTTGATTATTGCTGAGGGCTGGGATAATATGTGTCCAAAATAACATAACCGGGAAGCCGTACACTATGTCCAGAAGCCCAGCGCTTTAAAAGTTATGGAGTTGCCATATCCGGCAGCCGTTCAACTTCCCGGTCATCAGACTATAAAAAAAAGAGGACGGAAATGAAAATTCTTGTAACCGGAGGGGCCGGATTTATCGGCAGTCATTTAACCGACCGCCTGTTGGCGGAAAACAACCAAGTCGTCGCCTTGGACAACCTGTCCCTGGGACGCAAGTCCAATCTGAAACAGGCATCGGAAAATCCGAATTTTACTTTTATTGAAGAAGATATTCTGCATGAGAACGCCTTGAACCGAATATTTGCCGAGCATCGGTTTGACATGGTCTTCCATCTGGCCGCCAACTCGGATATTGCCCGTAGTTTTGCCAATCCCGACGTCGATCTCGATATGACCTTTATGACCACTTACACACTGCTGAAAACGATGAAAAAGCATAACGTCAAAAAATTGATGTTTGCGTCCACCTCAGCCATCTACGGACAAACCGGCGGTATTGAGGTCAGAGAAAATTACGGCCCGCTGTTTCCGGCTTCTCACTACGGTGCGGGCAAACTAGCCAGTGAGGCTTTTATCGCCAGTTTTGCCGAAAATTACGGCATCCAGGCTTGGATTACCCGCTTCCCGAATGTCTGCGGAGAAAGAACCACACACGGCATTTTGCACGACTTTGTCAAAAAGCTGAAAAACAACCCGCAAGAACTGGAGGTTCTCGGTAACGGCAAACAGGCAAAACCTTACCTTTATGTCCAAGATCTCATTGATGCCATTCTTTTTGTCTGTCGTCAAACCAATGATAAAATTAATTTTTTCAACTTGGGAGTCGAAGGGCAAACCAGCGTTGCCAAAATTGCCGAAATGGTCATAGAAGCCATGAAACTGCAGGCCTCAATCCGTTACACCGGCGGCGACAGAGGCTGGGTGGGCGATGTGCCTAAGTTTGCATATAATCTGGATAAGATTCACGGGCTGGGCTGGAAAGCGTCTCTGACTTCCGATCAGGCTGTCGCCAAAGCTATCCGCTATATTCTGGAGCAGGATGCATGCAACTTGTAATTCTGGCCGGCGGCAAAGGAACCCGCCTCGGCCTGACCGACATTCCCAAACCGATGTGCCCGATAGCCGGAAAACCCCTGCTCGAAAGACAGATTGAACTGGCTAAGACATACGGATTTGATGAAATTTTTATTCTGTCCGGACATTTGGCGCATGTTATCAGCGATTATTTCGGCGACGGTTCGCGTTGGGGCGTTAAGATTCATCATATCGTTGAAGACAAGCCTCTGGGCACCGCCGGCGCTTTAAAACTGATTGAAAACAAGCTTGCCGAAAACTTTATGGTTATTTACGGCGATGTCGTTATGGACTTTGATATGCAGGCGATGCTCGCTTTTGCAAATCAAATGCCGGCAGTGGCGACACTGTTGGTTCACCCCAACAATCACCCTTATGACAGCGATTTGCTTCAAATCGACAGCCGGGGCAGGGTAACCGCTTTATTGCCCAAGCCGCATCCTAATGGCCTGATTTACCACAATCTGGTTAATGCCGCGGTATATGTCTTCAACAAGAAAATACTCTCTTATATTGCAGCCGATACGGCGCAGGATTTCGGCAAAGACATCTTTCCCAGACTGCTGCAGGCAGGAGAAACGCTCAGAGCTTATCTCAGCGCCGAATATGTTAAAGATATGGGAACCAAAGACCGACTTCCGGTTATCTGTGCCGATGTCGAAAGCGGCAAAGTCAGCCGTCTGAATAAAAAGAATGCCCGTCCTGCTGTTTTTCTTGACCGGGACGGCGTCCTCAACCGGGATATGGATAAAGCACCGCGAGCGGAAAACTTTGAACTTCTGCCCGGAGTTTCCGAAGCTGTCCGGCTTTTGAATCAAAGCGATTACCTCAGTATCGTTATAACCAATCAGCCGATGATAGCCAAAGGCTTTGTAACATTTCACGATGTGGACGAGGTTCACAAGCGGTTGGAAACCGAGTTGGGCAATGAAAAAGCTTATCTTGACGGAATTTATTTTTGCCCGCATCACCCGGAGAAAGGTTTTTCCGGCGAAGTGGCCGAACTCAAAATTGATTGCGGCTGCCGCAAACCAAAACCCGGTATGCTTCTTCGGGCCAGGGAGGATTTTAACATCGACCTGCAGTCTTCATGGATGATCGGCGACCGCGACAGCGATATGCAGGCAGGCAAAAACGCCGGCTGCCGTACAATTCTGGTCGGTGACACCATCAGCGGCTCGACAGCGGCCGATTATCGTTTTTCCAGCCTCTTGGAGGCTGTCCGTTTTATTACAGGAGCAGATAAATGATTATTACACGAACCCCGTTTCGCATAAGTTTTGCCGGAGGCGGCAGCGATTTGGCCAATTATTATGAAAAATTCGGCGGCGCTGTTATCAGCACGGCCATTGACAAATACATTTACCTGTCAATGCACCCGTATTTTTTCAAAGACGGCTATTTTCTTAAATATTCGCAGGTTGAAGACGTTCATGACATTAACGACATAAAACATCGCATTATCAAAGAGGTGTTTAAACTCTATAACGTCCGTGGCGTCGATTTTAACTCCAGCGCTGATATTCCTTCCGGCACGGGACTGGCGTCATCTTCGGCATTCACTGCCGGGCTGATAAACCTCTGCAATGCCTACAACGAAACCTATATGAACAAAGAAGACATTGCCGAGCAGGCCTGCCATGTGGAAATTGACCTGCTGGGAGAACCGATTGGCAAGCAGGACCAGTATGCCTGCGCTTGCGGCGGGCTGAATTTCATTACTTTTGAAACCAGCGGCAAGGTTAATGTTGAAAAGGTTTTCCTCACCACGGCGGGGTACAAACGGCTGGAGAACAATCTCCTGATGTTTTACACCGGCCAAACCCGCGCTGCCGGAGATATTTTGAAAGAGCAGAAAAAGAACACGACCGACGATCGGAAGAAAATCGAAAATCTGCATAAAATGGTCAGGCTGGCCTATACGCTGAAGGAAGAACTCCTGCATAATAATATTGATGCGATGGGAGACATTCTTCATCAGGGCTGGATGTATAAAAAAGAACTCGCCGGCGGTATCTCCAACGAGTTGATCAACCGGTATTATGACCTCGCCATGCAAAACGGCGCTTCCGGCGGCAAACTGCTTGGGGCTGGAGGAGGGGGCTTTCTGCTCTTTTACGTCAAAGAAGAAAATCACGAACGTGTCCGCCATGCCTTGCGTAACCTCAAAGAACTCAAATTCAAATTTGACAATAAAGGCACCACTATCATTCATTACAACAAACACTCACTGAGAGGGGAATTTTAGTCATGAAACACGATTTCACCAACGATATATCTTGCTATCTGGCTCGTTTGCAGGCAACCATCGGCAAACTGGATAAAAACGAAATCAATACCTTTATCAATCTGTTGATTGAAGCCCGTGACCAGGACAGACAAATTTTCATAATGGGAAACGGCGGCAGCGCCGCAACGGCTTCACACTATTGCTGCGATTTTAACAAAGGCGCCAGCTACGGCTACGACAAACGTTTCAAATTTATTTGCCTGAACGACAATGTTGCCGGAATGATGGCTTACGCCAATGACGTCAGCTATGATGACGTGTTTGTCGAACAGCTGAAAAACTTTTACCAAAACGGTGACATCGTTATCGGCATTTCCGGCAGCGGCAACTCTAAAAATGTTTTAAAAGCCATTGAATACGCCAATGCCAACGGCGGCCTCACCATCGGACTGACCGGCTTTGACGGCGGAAAACTCCGCCAAATGGCAAAATATTCCGTCAATATGAACATTGATGATATGCAGATAAGTGAAGACCTGCACATGATGCTTGACCACCTGTCAATGAAAGTCATCACCAATAATATGATTTCCGAAACCTTAGCCAAAGCTGAATAAAAGGGGATAACAATGAAACAGCCTAAAGTAAGTGTAATTATTCCTGTTTACAAAGTTGAAAAATATCTGGTTCAGTGTCTGGATTCTATCGTCGGACAAACGCTGAAAGATATTGAAATTATTATCGTTGACGAAGGGGATAAGGACGCCTGTCGCTATATCATCGACCATTATGAACAGGCAGACAAACGCGTCATCGCCATCCACGAAAAGAACGGCGGTTACGGAGCCTCCGTCAATAAAGGATTTGACATAGCCAAGGGGGAATACATCGGAATTGTGGAATCAGACGATTTTATCGCTCCTGAAATGTATGAAGAAATGTACAACTACGCTAAAAAACTTGATGCAGACGTTGTCAAAACCCCTTATTATGAATATTGGTCACAAAAAGATGGCATTAAAGACTTCAAAAAAGTCTGCTGGTACAACGATTTTATTACTAAAAACTCACCTAAAAATAAAATATTTTCAATCCTAGACTACCCGCATCAAATGTCTATTCATGCAAGTTTATGGTCTGGAATATACAAAACATCTTACATTAAAAAAGAAAAAATTCGCTTTGTTGAAGCCAAAGGCGGAGCTTATGTTGATGTCGGTTTTCGCATAGACACACTGATAAAATCAAAAAAAATAGCCTGGTTAAACAAACCTTTCTATAATTACAGAATTGATGCAGAAGGCTCAACAACAAATAATTTTAACCTATCTGCAATGTTAAAAAGATGGAATGAAGCTCATAAAAAATTTGAAAAAGAATACAAAGGCCTATATTCTAAGGTCGGACCATATTTAATTATTGACGAATATTTAAATACAGTAGGGCAATGTTTCAACTTTTTTCCGAGTGAAGAACAATTTAAGTTACTCCAGGAAAACTTACTTCATATCAATGATAGTATAATAGACAACTCGCCTGTATTAGATGCAACTCAAAAAAAATACATATTGTGCGCAAAATACGCTCAAAACAGAGACGATTTCTTTTCAAAAGTACATTTGTCCTTCAGACAGAAGAAAAAGTCCTTTATCTCAATAGTATTAAAGCTGCACCACAACCATATTGAGTTTAATTTATTGAGAAATATCAAATTTCCCATTATCAAGTTTAATCTTAATCTGTTTGGAATAATAGACTTTATCTTTAAACTGGGAAAGTAAAATTACTATGTTTGGAAAAACGAAAAAATTGAAACAAACAATATCTGAGTTGCAGTTTATGCTTTCAGAAAAAAACAAAGAACTGGAGCAGCTTAAAAAAAATGCCTGAGCTCTCCGTTATTATTCCCGTTTACAACACGGCGGCGTATTTGCGCAGATGCCTGGATTCTGTCATAAATCAGACAATGCGGGATATTGAAATTATTCTGGCTTCAGACGGCCCCGAAGACTGCGATGCCATTTGTCGGGAATATGCCGCCGAAGACAGCCGGATTAAGCTTATTGAACACCCGGGGAGCTATGGTGCGGCCGTCAACCGGGGAATAGAGCAGGCTCAGAGCGATTTCATCGGTATTGTCGAAGCTGACGACTGGATTGCTCTGCACATGTATGAAAAACTTTATCAGACAGCTTGTGAAACAAAGGCTGATGTTGTTAAAGCGTCGTTTTATTTCAGTCATGACAATGACATCAACACAAAAGCACCGGACTTTCAAAATCCGCATAAAATCTGCAATATCCGCGATTATCCTGCTTTTTTGAGCTATCAGGCTTCAATCTGGAGCGCAATTTATAAAAAATCTTTTTTGCAAAAACAAAATATTGTTCTCCCGGAACAGCGCCTGTCTTTCGTAGATTCTCCGTTTCACATGGAAACATTTCTTAAAGCAGCGCGCTACGCCTTCATTAACGAGCCGTTATATTATTACTATCAGGATAATCCCGAACAGTCTGTTAAAGATGACCGTCATATCTCCGACATCATTGCCACCAATGATTTTTTCCTCTCCCGGCTGGATAAAACATCACGGGAAAATTATAAGCCCTGGATTATTCAGGCTGTTATCGACCACCTTTTCTGGAATTTTAAAAGATTAAGCCAAAACAAAGCAAAAAACGTTTTTCTGCAAGCAGCGTCGCAATACATCAGAAAGCTGAATTTAAAGGAAAAGGATTTGACGCGGCTGGATTCATACCAATTGATTTTTTTGCATGGGCTCCGGCAAAACCTGTCTGCAAAGCAAATCAGTCAAAAGCTGATAGAAAAAGTCCGCTGGATAAAGCTTTGCGGCATTTTGCCTCTGGTTAAGATAAAAGAGCAGTCTTTGTCTTCCCGTGCTTTGCTGGGAGGAATTCTCCCGTTATATAAAATTACCCGCAAACAGCATAAAACGATTATTAAACTGTTTAACTTCATTCCCATCTGTAAAAAAGGATAAGCTCATGAAACTGACAATTCTCGGCGGCGGCCTGTCCGCCATCTCTTTAGCCTGCTTCCTGCAAAATCGGGAAGATATTGCCGAAATCAATATTCTGGAAAAGGAAGACCGGGCAGGGGGCCTGTGCCGGACTTTTGAAACCAACGGCATTGAATATGACGTCGGCCCGCATATTATTTTCTCCAAAGACAAAGAGATATTAGATTTTATGAACGGCCTGCTGGAAGACAATATTGCCCAAATTCGCCGTTCCAACCGCATTTTGCATCAAAAACGCTTTGTGCAGTATCCGTTTGAAAACGACCTGTCCAAACTGCCGGAACAGGACAAAAACTACTGCGTCAATGCTTTTCTGCATAACCCCTATGAAAACTATGATGCTCAAAATATGCTGCAATTTTTTCTTAAAACCTTTGGCGAAGGCATAACCAACACCTATCTGCGCCCTTATAACGAAAAAATCTGGAAATATGATCCCAGCTTTATGGATACGCAGATGGTTGACCGTATTCCCAAACCTCCCAAAGAAGACATTCTGCGCAGCGCCGCCGGCGAAACCGTCGAAGGCTACCTGCACCAGCTTTATTTTACTTATCCGCAACAAGGCGGAACGGAAGCATTGGTTAAAGCTTTGATAAAAAGATTGTCCCCAAAAGTCAAAATTCATACCAGGACTGAAGTTCTTTCCGTTAAAAAACAACAGGATATCTTCATTGTTAAAACAACCAAGGGAAGTTTTTCATCTGAACGTCTGGTTTCAACCATGCCGGCTAATCTTTTGGCCAAACAGTATGAAAATACGCCGGAAGACATCAGAAAAACGGCCGAAGAACTGAAATATAATTCAATTGTTATCGCCGTTGTCAATGTCAAACCCGATGCGGCCAAAGATAATTTTGCCTTTATGATTGCCGACAAGGAAGTCAAATTTCACCGTCTGTCAAAACTTGACTTCCTCGGCCGCCATTACCATAAGGAAAATTCCGTCAGCTATATGCTGGAAATCACTTACCGCAAAAATGACCTGACCGATTTGGCCTCTGATGAAGAAATAACACAACAAATTATTGACGGTTTGCAAAAAATCGGCTTTATTTCCTCTCAGGAAGATGTTAATTTCACCGACCTGAAACGTTTTGAATACGCTTATGTCATTTATGATCTTAACCATCGCCGCAATATGGATAAATTGAAAGACTATTTCAAAGGAGAAGGAATAAATTTGAACGGACGTTTCGGCTCTTTCGAATATTTGAATATGGATGCGGTTATCAAACAGTCTAAACAACTGGCCGATAACTTCTGACAAAAGGAGAAAGTATGCCCCGATATGGAATAAAAGTCTGGTCGAAAGACGTTCTGAAAAATCCGGACTTCTTTAACGAAGCCGCCGTTGCCGTTAAAAACGGAACTTTCGGTTATATTGAGCTTTTTGCAATTCCGGACAGTTTCAATGAAACCCAATCTCTGATAGCCCCTGCGATTAAAGGGCTCCCCGTGGTTATTCATGCGCCGCATTCCTGCTTTGACCTGGACACGGGAAATCCGGAACTTGAAACTTCCAATCAAAAGAAATTTGAAGATTCCCGCCGATTTGCCGACTTGTTAAATGCGGAAATCATAATCCTTCACGCCGGTGCCGGAGCAGGCGAAGCCTGCCTGAGCGAAACAATCCGCCAGTTCCGCAATATCGGCGACAGCCGGATTGCCGTCGAAAACCTTCCGTTAATATGCTCGTCAACACATGTGCGCCTCCATGGCAACACACCGGCTGAAATACAGCGGATAATTACCGAAACCGGATGCAAATTCTGCCTTGATTTTTCTCATGCCGTCTGTGCGGCCAACAGCACAAACGCGGACGTCTGGCAGACATTAAACGCCTTTGCGGCTCTGAATCCGTCAATGTATCATCTCTGTGACGGAAACATAAACGGCACAGACGATGAGCATCTGCATTACGGGGAAGGGAACTACGACCTGAAACGGCTGCTGACGGAATATGTCGAACCGAACGCCTTGGTAACGATGGAAACCGGACACGAAATTCCGCAAAACATCACACCTTGGCTCGAAGACTTGAGATTTTTGCAAAATCTGTAAAAAAACTCTTGCAAAAAAAAATAAGGCGGTTTATATTCCGCCTTATCTTAAGTCTGTGACTTATGGGTGCGTAGCTCAGTTGGTAGAGCAACTGACTCTTAATCAGTGGGTCTGGGGTTCGAACCCCCACGCGCCTACCAATAAAAAAAAGCCTGCTTTATGCAGGCTTTTTTGTTGGGAGTTTTGCAAGTGGGAGGTTCGAACCGAGAGGCTGGAGGAATAAAAAATGTCAAAGTAATGACATTTTTTAGACGACAGGTGATAATTTGTTAATTTGCGAGCCGCGGCAGCGCGCGAAGCAAATGTTACCAAATGGAACTCAGCGCAACCCCCACGCGCCTACCAATAAAAAAAAGCCTGCTTTATGCAGGCTTTTTTGTTGCCTGCGCCAAATCCCGGAGCGGCGTTCGGCCTCATTCCTAAAATTCCGCTTGACTTTGCCGCTTTCTGTATTAGATTAAGAACCAATAAAAATATTAGTGATATATAATTGTGCGACAACCGGGATTTATTCCGTTTATTTTAGATTTTCATCTAAAAACCCGAATGTCAGACAATTACAAAAAACAATGAAATTTGGATAAGTCATATATAAATTGATGCCGACCAAATCTCTGTGAAGAGACCGGCATACGATTTCGTATTGAAGACATCTGCTTTATGTTATCTGCGAAGACGATGTAAAGCTTTCATTTGAAAGTTTGTAATTGGAAACCAGACCTTTGGTCTGTCTTTTAGGCAAAAGAGTATCTTGGGATTTTATCTTTCGGTGATAAAATTTTTAAGATACTCTTTTGTTTTTTTAAAGCAAAATTAATTTTTTCCAAGCATAAAGAGAATAGAGGAAAGGAGGCCTTATGCTGGAAAAAGAAAAGAAAATTCTTCAAGATGAGTATGAACGCAGCTTAAACATTGTCAAGGGCAGCAAAACGCACCGCTGTTTCGTTGATGAAAAAATAGCCCATTCGCTGCAAGTCTTTGAGGCGGGAAACTATCTCCTGAAAAATGAAAACACCTTTAAAAACTGGTCGTCAAAGCTCATCAGAATGGCACGGACTGCCGTTCTGTTCCACGACGTCGGACGCTTTCAGGAAACCGTTGACAAGCTGAAATATCCTAATGTTTACAGCGATCATGCCCTGTTGGGATATGACTTTCTGCGGCAGTATCCCGAATATAACGATCTCCGCATTCTGCTTCCGGTAAAATATCACAGCTGTATGATTGAAGAACTTTATAAAGACCACGAATATCAAAACGTCGAAGATCCTCAAATTAAATACGAAATCGAAAAAATAACTTTTCTGGTTCGGGATGCCGACAAAATCGCCAACTTTAACCTTCTCGCCCACAGCGACAAAGATATCCGCCGTCTTTTCAACATTGACATCAAAAGCAAAACGGCCCGCACACCGCTGTCTCCGGCGGTACAGGCCTGCGTTTTTGAAAAACGCCCGGTAAAAAGGGAAGACGTCCGCACCCTCAGCGATTCCATATTAAGCTTGATTTGTTGGATTTTTGATTTAAACTACAATTCATCGTTTTCATACATCCGGAAAAACGAATGTTTTGATTTTCTGCTGCAGCTGCTGAACAAGAGCAATGCGGATGCCCAAAGCCAAAAGAAAATCGAAACGGCCGTAAACGATTATTTGAATAACAAATATCAACAACTACAAGGAACCCTATGATGAAGAAAAAATATATCTTTTTATTGGTATTGGTTGCTGCTTTTGCCGGCTTCTATTACCTGACGCCTTCATTTGAAAGCATTGTCAAACAAGTTGTTCACAAATACGGCTCGGCAGTCACCGGAACCGACGTCAACCTGGAAGGTTTTAACCTCAAACTGGCAGACGGGGAAGGGCACATCGGCAAAATCACCGTCGGAAACCCCAAAAACTATAAATTAAAGAATGCCATGGAGCTCGGCGGTATCTCTGTCAAAGTAAATATCAAAAGCCTCACGCAGGACACCATTGTAATTGAATCGGTTGAAATAGATAAACCCGTTATCAATTATGAAATTCTGTCGCTGACGCAAAATAACCTCTCCCAACTTCTGGAAAACATCAAAAAGAACACGGCTTCAGCCGAAAAAGCCGAACAGAAAGAAGTTAAAGCACAAGAAAAACAAACTTCTTCAGCTGAAAAAGACAGCGGAGGGAAAAAAGTCATCATTAAAAAGCTGGTTGTCCGCGGCGGTGAAATTTCCGTTGCGGCCAGCGCTGCGGCCGATATCACCAAAACCACGGCAAAACTGCCGGAAATCACTCTGACCAATATCGGCGAAGACAAAAAAGGCGCTTCCGTTGCCGAAACGGTTTCCAAAGTTCTGACCAAAATTCTCAATACCGCATATAAAACCATTGTTGACAGTAAAATCGCTGACCTTAAAAACGTCGCCGAAGAAAATCTCAACAATGTTGTCGGCGGTGTTAAGGAACGCATCAAAGAAATCGGCATCTTTGGCAAATAAATACAAAAAACACAAAATCCCCGGATATTTCCGGGGATTTTTTTATCCGACCGAGTTAATAGTTCACAAAAGCACGAACACTGTTTACGAAAGAATAAGCTGACCGGTTTTATCGTCCGTCCAAGTATTCATTCAATATTCCCGGGGTCAGCAGTTGCGGCAGAATAACATAATCCTCGTTTTCGCTGTCATAATAAACATACAAAGGAATACTGTTGCGGCCGTAACGTTCCAGAGCCTCGGCAATATGACGGTCTTTATTGGTCCAGTCCGCTTTGAACAGATGAATATGATGCTTTTGCACCAGTTCGGCAAACCGGGATGTGTCTAAAGCCAGTTTTTCATTAGCCAGACAGGTAATGCACCACTTGGCGGTAAAGTCAATAAACACCGGCTTATTCTGCCGCACCAGTTCATTGACCTGCCGTTCGTCATATGGCTGCCAGTCCAGGCTCTGCCGGCTGTCTGCGCTTTCGGTCGTCAGATGCCCGAGAACCCACATCAGCCAGAAACAGGTCAGCAAAACCGGAATGGCAAAAATCTTCTTTAAGATACTCATCCAGCGGCCGGGTTTCGGCAGCAGACGAGCCAGAAAATCGGGAAACAGCCCAATCAGCGTAAAGGGCAGGGCATATCCCAGGCTTAAAGAGAGGAATACCGGATAATAAACATAAATCGGCTTTGCCAGCGTATAGCCGATTGCAATACCCATAAACGGTGCCGTACAGGGGCTGGCAATCAACACCGCAAAAAAACCGGTAAAAAAAGCATTGAGTTTTTGCTTGGCAAACGAAATACGTCCCACACGGTTGGCAAAAGGATTCCTGAAATTAACCAAATCCAGCAACATTAAAAAGACAATAAAGAAGATGACAATCATAATCACCACAAAAGTCGGTGACTGCAACTGAAAGCCCCAGCCGATATGTTCGCCTTTTTCGCGCAGCCAGACTAAAACCGTAGCCATCAGCAAAAAGCAGCTGACCACGCCAACCATATAAATCAAAGCCTCAATTCGCGCACTGCGGCGATTGTAAGCCCCTTGAACCAAAGCAATGGCTTTAATTGACAGAATAGGGAAGATACATGGCATAAAATTAAGGATAATGCCTCCCAGAAAAGCCATCAGCATAATAACCGGCAATGTCTGCGTTTCATAGTTAATCGGTTCATATTCGCTTAAACCGGAAGCTTTTTCCGGAGCCAGCAGATACCCCCGGCGGCCGTTTTCATGTTCAACCACAAGCACGCCCCCGGCATCTTCCGCTTTGTCATTGTCAACCGGAACCGAAACCGACAAATTTCCGCTGCGGTCAAAACCGACCTTTTGCGGCGCATTATTGACAATCAGCCCCTGCCGGAAAGGAATAAAGGTAATCTTCTGTACGTCTTTGGCAAAATTATGGTTTGGCGTTTTCAAATCAATCAACAGATTGCCGTCGGCTATTTCATAACGGGACTGCCAGGATGTTTTTACCGGAAAACTGTTGCTCGCTTTCAAAACTTCATCCTGCCAAATCTGAGGAATCTCGGGAATTTGTTCAACAATCGGCAGACTGAACGATATTTTGACCGTCTCCGGCATACATTCTTCCCGGCACGCCAGCCAGGAAACGGTTGCCTGAAAATCTTCCGCACCGTATTTTTTTATCGGATTCCCTTTGGGTTTCAGACGAAACTTCCAATAAGCCGTTTGGTCATAGCCATATTGAACCAACCCGTCAACAACAAATTTTTGCGGCAGGCTTTGCTCCCGGGTTTCAATTTCATAACCTTCGGGAAGAGACCATTTAATGCCGGTCGGCAGCCCGGCATCACCGGGATTAGACCAGTAAGTGTGCCAGCCGTTATGCATTTGCAGCCGCAGCAGCAAATCGATTCCGGCTTGCGGATTAAGCTCATCGGCTGAAGTAAAGACATCGGCCGAAACCTTATCGGTTCTGGCTCCCATAACCAAGGCAAAGCTCTGACCCGAACAGGTCAGAGCAGCCAGAAGAAAACAAAGCAGACCAAAGATTCTACTGCGCATCAGGCGTTTTTTCCTTTGCCTCTTTTTTCGGCTCGGCCTTTTGCCGTGCGGCAATAACAAAGTTATAATAAGCCGTGACGATAACGCTCAAAGCCTTAACAAACGACAGACAGCCCAGAATAATCGCAATCGGCATAAACAAACCCGGAATCAGGCAAAGCACAATCAGAGCCACCAGCGTTTCCGAACCTTGGGCAACGCCGCCCAGATAAAACGGCGACTGGCTGACTTCCGGCAGTTTCGGCGCATTGTTCTTATAAGCGATAACGGCATAAGAGAGCAGGGCGGCCGCCGCGGAGGTGAAACCGAACAGCAGGAAAATCGCCGCTACGGCATTCTGTGCCGGGTGAGCCAAAGCAAAGCCGAAAATGACCCCGGCATAAAACATATAATCAAGCGCCGCGTCAAGAAAAACGCCGAAATCCGTTTTGCCGGCATATTTGGCAATCGAGCCGTCCAGCGCATCAAAGGCACGGTTGATAAGAATGCAGAGCAAAGCAAAGCCGTACATTCCCATGGAAAGGAAATTAATTGCCAGCAGGCCGATAACAAACCCGGTAATCGTAACCGAATTCGCCGAAATGCCGGCCTGATGAAGCTTCTTTCCTGCCGCGTCAAAACCGACAAAGGCCTTGCGGTAAAGTTTTGTACACAATTCTTGAAACTTCTTAAAATTATCCTTGATTTTAAGCACGGCGGCTTTAAATTTCTCACTATCCGCCATAGATTTTATTTTATCTATTTTATCGCTCATTATTTTAACCTTTCATAAGATGCATTAGCTGATACTGATGAAAATAGTAGTGTAGTTTTTATTTAAAGTAAAATCATGAAACAGACTTATTAAATTTTTAAGGGTTCAAACCGTGAAATCAAGATTGCTCAAATATTTATTCTTTCTCGCCGCTGCCGTTACCGCCGTTGTCTATTATATCCGCACCCGGCAGCCTTATCAGGTTATGTCCGGCGAAACGATGAACACCTACTACCGCATCAAAATCCGCACTGATAAAGAAAACAACTTATTACATAATGCAATCAGAGACGAACTTCAACGCATCAATAAAGAAATGTCGGTTTTTGACAGCAGTTCGGAAATAAGCAGCATAAACAACGACGACAGCGGCGAATGGATTGACCTCTCGCCTGAAATGTCCGAAGTTTTGAAAGACGCCCGCAAAACCTATGTTGAAAGCAATGGCAATTTTGACCCCACGGTCGGCAAATTGGTTGATCTCTGGGGCTTCGGCACAACACGCAGCAGCAAACGCGTGCCCAGCGACGAAAAAATCAAGGAGGCCCTCAAGTCAACCGGCTTTGACAAATTGCGCTTTAACGGCAATTATACCCGGGTTAAAAAGAGCATTCCCGACGTCAAGCTTAATCTGTCAGCCCTGGCCAAAGGCTATGCCGTTGACCGCGTTGCCGCCTTGCTGGATGACAATGGTTATACCGACTATATCGTCGAAATCGGCGGCGAAGTCAAAGCCCGCGGAAACCGTTCGGAAGAGAGCAAAGGCTGGAATGTGGCTGTCGTTGAACCCAATACCCAAAACTATGAGAATGCCTACGTTGTCGGGTTGAAAGACTTTGCCGTTGCCACGTCCGGCGACTATCGCAACTTCTTTTATTATAACGACAAACGCTATTCTCATACCATTTCGCCCAAAACCGGCTATCCGGTCGAGCACAGTCTGACTTCGGCCACCGTCTTCCATAAAAGCTGCATGCATGCGGACGCTCTGGCCACGGCAATTATGGCCATGGGTGAAAGAAAAGGGCTTAACTTTGCCAACGAAAACAATCTGGCCGTCGTTCTTTTCATCCGTGAAGACAATAACGCTTTTCGGGCCTTGCTATCCGATGAAGCTCAGAAACTCCTGGAAAACAAATGACAATTTTCACCCGGGAAGGAACAGTCAGCCGCATTTTGCCGCACCGGGTCGAAGTAACGGTTATCAGCGTTTCGGCCTGTCTGCATTGCCGGTTAAAGGAAAACTGCACCGTCAGCGATTGCCGCTCCAGAAACATTCTGGTTGAAACCGACAATCCGCAAAGATATGCACCCGGCAGCCGTGTAACCGTTTTAATGGACAGCCGCCTGGGGTGGTGGTCCGTCTTTTATGCTTATATTTTGCCCTTGATATTGGTTCTCGGCAGCTTATTTGCAATTTTGGCAGCAACCGCCGACGAAACTGCTGCCGCCGTGGGAGCTCTTGCCGTGCTTGTTCCTTATTATCTGCTGCTTGCAGCCATGAAAAAGCGCTTGCTCTCCCGCTATGCTTTCCGCCTGAAAGAGGAATAAATTGGGGAGTAATGGCAAAATTTCTTTGGCTTATATAACTTTCATGCTAAGATTCTGACAATTTTGATTAACAGAAAGAGCTGCTTTATGACGGAGATTATCTGGTTAAATGTTCTGATTGTCGGCCTGATAGCCGCGGCTGCCGCCGTTGTTCTCTATTTCACCGCAAAAAAATTTGCCGTTGAAAATAATCCGCTGGCCGACAAAATTGACGCCTTGCTGCCTCAGGCCAATTGCGGGGCTTGCGGCAAAGCCGGCTGCCGGGATTTTGCCAACGCCTGTGCCGCCGCCGATAAAAAGACCTTTGCCAAACTTTACTGTCCGGTAGGAGGGAGAAGTGTTATGCAGGGCGTTGCCGCTCTGTTAGGTTTCTCAGCGGCGGAAAAAGCCGAAACCTGCGCCGTTCTGCGTTGTAACGGAACCTGCCGAAACGCGCCGGATAAAACTGTTTATTCCGGCTTAGGCAACTGCCGCGTCGCCAACCTGATTTCAGCCGGAAGTTCCGGTTGTCCCGATGGCTGCCTGCGTTTTGGCGACTGCGTTAAAGTTTGCCGTTTCGACGCACTGCATCTCGACCCGGAAACCGGCATCCCGGTTATTAATCCCGATAAATGCACATCTTGCGGCGCCTGTGTTAATGTCTGCCCGCGCAAGCTGTTCGAGATTCGCCCGATAAGTCAGGAAAACCAGCAGGTTTACGTTGCCTGCCGCAATCACCAGAAAGGGGCTGCCGCCCGCAAAAACTGTTCTGCGGCCTGCATTGCCTGCCAAAAATGTGTTAAAATCTGTACCGACATCACGATTGAAAACAATCTTTCTTATATTCCTGACACTGTTTCTCCCGCCCGTTTTGGCGCCGAACTGGCCGCTGCTTGCCCGACCGGAGCCATCGTCTATAAAAAACAAGTAAAAGGAGAACGCCATGACGCATAAAAAAACATTCCAAATCGGCGGTATCCACCTTGATAAACACAAAATATCCGCTTTAAGCCCGATTATCGACGCCGGAGTCCCCGAATTGGTCTATATTCCGGTCAGGCAGCATATCGGTGCTCCGGCTGTTCTCCAAAAGACCAAAGGCGACAAAGTAAAAATCGGAACACTGCTTGCCGCCGCCGACGGTGTCGTTTCCGCTGACGTTCACTCTTCCGTTGCCGGAGAAATCGTTAAAATTGAAGAAATGCCGGGAAGCAGCGGCTATCAGGAACTGACCGTCGTCATCAAAACCGCGCCGGACGAATTTGAAACAGGCATTGACACCGGCAGCGACATTGTCAAAGAGATAACGGCCTCCCGGGAAGAAATTATCTCCGCCATCCGCAAAGCTGGAATTGTCGGTATGGGCGGCGCCGGTTATCCGACTCCGATAAAAACCGAGCTCCCCGAAAATAAAAAAGCCGACTGTCTGATTGTCAACGCTATCGAATGCGAACCCTATCTGACTGCGGACGGAGCTTTAATGCTTGAAAAGGCGGAACAAATCATCATCGGTGCCAAAATCATCAATAAAGCGCTCGGAATCCAAAACGCCGTCATTGCCATTGACGAAAACAAACCGCAGGCAATCGAAAAACTCACGAAAATAAGCAAAAGCTACATTGGCGTCAATGTCCGGGTCTGCAAGAGCAAATACCCTCAGGGCGGCGAACGCCAGCTGATTAACGCCATCACCGGCAGAGAGGTGCCTTCGGGAAGGCTGCCGATAGATGCCGGCTGCATCGTTCAAAACGTTGCCACCGTCTTTGCCGTCTATGAAGCGGTTATGAAACACAAACCTCTCTACGAACGAATTCTTACCGTAAGCGGAAACACCGCACTTACCACACCGGGAAATTACCGGGTCAGGGTAGGGACGCCGGCGGAATATATTTTGGATTTGGCACAAACCCGCAAAGCAGAAATCGGCAAATTGCTTTTCGGCGGGCCGATGATGGGAACGGCGGTTCCCAACCTGCAAACCCCGATAACCAAACTGACCTCGGGGCTGCTTGTTTTGTCTGCCGCCGAAGCTCTCAAACCGGACGAAAGCTGCTGCATCCGCTGCGGCAAATGCGCCGAAGTCTGCCCCGTCGGACTGTTGCCGTTCAACATAGCTTCCGATCTGCGGCGCAACGACACCTCTCGCCTCCGCGAACTTCACGTTATGGACTGCATCGAATGCGGCTCCTGTGCCTATACTTGTCCGGCCAAAGTTCCGCTTCTGGACTATTGCAAACTGGGCAAATATGAATTCAAAAAACGTAAATAAGGCTATTGGACCATGCTGAAAATTTCAACCACGCCTCACATTTTTTCTCCGGTAACCACGCAGAGCCTGATGCGGGATGTTTTAATCGCCCTCACGCCTGCAATTATCGTTGCCTTGCTGATGTTCGGTATCGGCGCTTTGAAAGTATTGCTGACGTCTGTTGCCGCCTGCGTCATGTTTGAATATCTTATTACCCGCTATCTGCTCAAAACAGCCAATACGATCAGGGACTGCTCTGCAATGATTACCGGCGTTTTGCTGGCATTCAACCTGCCCAGCAGCATGCCTGCCTGGATGATTTTAGTCGGTGCATTTGTTGCCATCGGTATAACCAAAATGGCATTCGGCGGATTGGGAAAAAATATTTTCAATCCCGCACTGGCCGGACGTGTCTTTCTGTTTATTTCCTTTCCCGTACAAATGACCACCTGGCCCAAGCCTGATTTTCTTAATTTTATGAATATCGACGCCGAAACGGCTCCCACAACGTTAAACATCCTTAAACACATCAATGATACGGGGTCTGCCGCATTCCGAAATGCTGCGTCGTCTCTGCCGGATTACGGACAAATGCTGATCGGTAACATGGGCGGCTGCCTGGGTGAAGTCTCGGCGCTGGCACTCTTCCTGGGATTGCTGTATCTGCTCTGGCGGCGGGTAATTACCTGGCACATTCCTTTTTATTATGTATCAACCTTTTTCCTGCTGACCGCCGTCACCTGGCTGAACACTGATGATATCCGTTTTGAGCCGGTTACTCATTTGCTCTCCGGCGGCCTGCTGCTCGGGGCTTTTTTCATGGCGACGGACTATGTAACCACGCCCATGACCCGCAAAGGCCAGGTTATCTTTGCCGTCGGCTGCGGCATTCTGACTTATGTCATCCGTTTTTACAGCGCTTATCCCGAAGGCGTTTCCTTTGCAATTTTGATTATGAACGCCTTTGTGCCGCTGATTGACAAATTAACCCCGCAGCGTGTTTACGGAACCCGGAGGAGATAAACATGAAACAAACCTCTCTCGCCAAACTTGTTTTCGTGATGCTGGTTGTTGCCTGTGGTTCCGCGGCTGTTTTAGCCTGGGTCTATGCCATAACCCGCGAACCGATAAAAAAAGCCGGAGAAGCCAAAGAACTGGAAGCTGTTGCCGAAGTTATCTACGGCGGTTTTGACAATGATCCGTTTCAGGAAAAAACATATATCAACACGGCTGACGGCAAAGAACGTCTGGTTTTGTTTCCCGCCCGACGCAACGGCACCATCAGCGGCGTTGCGATCAAAACCTCGACCAATAAAGGCTTCGGCGGCAAAATGGAACTGATTGTCGGTTTCTTTCTTGACGGCACCGTCAGCGGCTATAAAGTCATACACAGCAATGAAACCCCCGGGCTGGGGACCAAAGTCAGCGAACCTCGGTTCAAAGAACAGTTTGCCGGCATCCGCCCCAAAAAGCACCTGTTTAAGGTTAAACAGGACGGCGGCGAGATAGACGCCGTTACCGCGGCAACCATCAGCTCCCGGGCCGTCATCGATGCCATTCAGAAAGCCTATGACGCTTATAACAAATTCAGTACGGGAATTTAAGCCATGAACTCACCAAGTTACCAAAATTTTACCCGCGGCCTGATTCGTGAAAATCCGACACTGGTTATGCTGCTCGGCATGTGCCCGACTTTGGGGGTAACCACTTCCGCGCTCAACGGCCTGGGTATGGGACTGGCCACATTGTTTGTGCTTCTCCTTTCCAACACGGCCGTCTCCGCCGTTAAAAATTTCATTCCGGCCGCCATTCGCATTCCGTGCTATATTACCATCATTGCCTCTTTCGTAACCGTCGTGGAACTCCTGATGGCCGCTTATTTTCCTGCCTTGCACGCCGCCCTCGGCATTTATATTCCTCTGATTGTCGTCAACTGTATTATTCTCGGACGGGCCGAAGCCTTTGCCTCCCGCAACACTGTCGGACAATCCGTCCTTGACGCATTGGGAATGGGACTCGGCTTCACCTGGGCGTTGCTGGCCTTGGGACTGATACGGGAAATTCTGGGGGCGGGAAGCGCTTTCGGCTTTAGTTTCGTCGGCGAAGACGCTTACCCGGTTTTGCTCTTTATCATGCCGCCGGGAGCCTTTCTGGCTCTGGCTGGATTAATCGTCGTCTTCAACTGGCTGCGGAGAAAATAAGATGAGTTATGTAATGATTTTTATTGCCGCAATCTTTGTAAATAACATTGTTTTGTCGCAGTTCTTGGGAATCTGTCCTTTCCTCGGCGTCTCTAAAAAGATTTCCACGGCTTTGGGCATGGGGTTTGCCGTTATGTTCGTTATGACAATTTCGGCCATTGCCACCCACCTGATCTATTATCAGCTGCTGGTACCGAACCGCCTGACATTTATGATAACCGTCGTCTTCATACTGGTTATCGCCGCTCTGGTGCAGATGGTGGAAATTATTTTGCATAAGACATCTCCGCTGCTATATCAGGCTCTGGGTATTTTTCTGCCGTTAATTACCACCAATTGCGCCGTTCTGGGCGTGGCAATCCTGGCCATCCAGAAAGATTTTGGCCTGCTTTCCGCCGTTTGCTACAGCCTGGCCAATGCCATGGGCTTCACGCTGGCAATAGTCTTATTTGCCGGCATCAGGGAAAGGCTGAGCGCCGCACCGATACCCAAAGCGCTTCAGGGCGTGCCGATTGCCCTGATAACCGCGGCCCTGTTGTCGATGGCATTTATGGGCTTCTCCGGTATCAGCCGTTAAAACAAAGCCCCGGATTTTCCGGGGCTTCTTCTTTCACGCTTGTTTTTTCAGTTCTCTCAACAGGCTCAGCACCTGCGGATGAGTAATTTTTTCTTCGGCATAATTGTAAAATTCTTCAAACAATCTGCCGCCGTAAGTCTGCGTCTCATCATAATAACGCGCCTGAATAACGGCATCAAGCTTGTCCATATTGCGGACAAACACGGCTTCCGGCGTTTTCTGTCCTTCAAATTCGGCAAACAGTTCCGCCAGTTCGGGGTAGTCCAGTTCTTTAACCAGCCGCCGCATTGCATCGGTTTCCAATTCATGTTTTTTCTCTGGAGCGATCCCGCTGCCGGGGGTAAAATCGCCGACATAGATCTCCGCTAAATCATGGATATTGGCCATTTTCAGACATTTGCACAAATCCAGCTCCGCCGGAGCATACAACTGCACCAAAAGGCTCAAACTCCAAGAGTGGGCGGCATCGCTTTCCGGATTTTCAATTTTGTGATAAACCCAGCCGCTGCGCTGCAAATTTTTCATTTGCCCGCTGATTTTCATAAACTTTTTAATCGTAGCCATAACTGCACATATATTAAGATAAACATTTATTAAACTATATTCGGTTTCTCTCACTGCGTCAACGGCAAAACAAAGAGCCGGAAACCCGGCTCCCGTCATAAGCTCAGTTCAGCAAACCGCCGCTGTTTGCCGTCAGGTCCAAATAGATGTACTGCTCGGCCTGCAGAGGCTGCGGTATCGGTTTAGACCGTCTGGGAGCCTTATAATCAGCCCAGGCCTCAAAAACCTCCTGCGGCAGAATATAACAGTCCCCCAACAAGCAAACCACTTCATCGCTTGAACGGCCGCCGAACAAGTTATATCCGAGCTCAGAATAACGTTGAGCTTCTTCAAACACTTCTTTCCGGCAGTTTTCACGAACTTCGTCGATTGTCCAGAAATAATACGGCTCAATAAACAGCTGGATTCCTTTTTCAATCCGGGTTGAAAAGCCTTTGGTACCAAACGTCATCCGGTGAATGGAAATACGGTTCAACTCGTTCAGGTTATTCAGCAAAACTTTGCAAGCCTGAGAAAGGGAAGGGGTATCAACCACCACGCAGTCCTCATTCGTGCCGGCAAACATCATGTTATCGGCAAAAACAGGCTTTCCTTTTCCCGCCACATCACGGCAGTCTTTTGCTTTTTGAAAATCAGCCGTCAAAACCGATGTTTTTTGCGGGACGGCATATTCCAGCATATCCTTGCTTCCGTCGCTGAAATAACGGAGTTCGCCGACACACAAAGCGCCGAGTTCGTCTTTTCGGTTTTTCAAATCAGCGGTAAAAGCTTCCTGCAAACTGGCATACAAACGACGCTCTTTGAGATCGCTGTATAGTCTCTGAGAAAAAATAATTTCAGCCATAATTCTTAATTTTTTAAAAGTTAATAATATAAATTTACCGCTATTTTAGCCAAATTTTTCCAATAAGCAAGGTTTATTTTGACAAAAAAAGACCGGGAAAATCCCGGTCTGAAAAAGGAAATGCGGCTTTTAACCGTAAATCAATTTTTTGAGCGTTGCTTTCGGCAGAATTTCAATACTTGTAAAGACATCTGCCTCCATAAAGTTCCGTTTGTCTTCCCAATCGGCAATGCTGTTGTCGTATGAGCAGTAAACGAATTTCTTTTCGTTATCTTCTCTGGCTCTGATTTGTTCAACCGTGGACTGTTTGTCCTCAAATTTCTGAATCAGATTTTCCTTGTTGATCACTTGCACAAACCCCCAGCCGATAAGCCTGAGTTCAACCTCTCTTTCGCCTTCGTCAAACGTTTCCCTGCGTTCAACCACATAGGAATAGCCCTGTTTGTGAGCTTGGGTTATTGCTGCAATTTTATCGTTAAATGAAATGTTTTCAACGCCGCCGAAAAGGTAGCCGAATTCAAATGTTGTCGTTGTCATAATAATTGTATTTTACGGATTAATTAATTTTTTAAATACTCACACCCCAAACGGCAAACGTCCGCAAGGGCAGAAAGCTTGTATTCTCGTCAGGAACGGCAAGTTCACCCTTGTCCGCATCAAGAATAAAACGCTCACAGCCTTCGCTGATACGTTCATCAATCCAGGACAAAGCGGCCGGTCCGCAGACATAAGGGCTGTCTTCGCCCAAATTTTTAAGCGACCGCTGCTCATAAAGGCTTCCTTCTTTTAAAATAAAGGAATCTCTAAAGCAAACACCGTCCTCAAAATAATCTGCCCGGGTAATTTTCAGTCCCAGCTGCTTTTCATGATTTTTTACCAGTTCTGCAGCCGCTTCGGCCAAATTTCCAACCGCTAAATCCTCAAGCGTCCGGAGCGAAACCAAAGAAAAATAACAGTCAGTGAACATCAGAGGGGTCTGCCCCGAAGCTTTGCGCGACAGTTTCCATGCTTTCATGGTTTCTTCTGATACAATGATTTCTTTGAAATCATGCTCCTTATACTCAATATCCCCGTCATCAAAAAACTCATATTCCCCGATAATCAAACCGATCATTTTTTCTTTACGGTCGGACAATCCGAGAAAATACTGATAAATTGAAGACTTGACAGGCACGGCATAAGCATCGGCCAGCTGCTGCTGGGTTAAAATTAATCGTTTCATATTTAAATTTATTTAAAGTAAATACACCATAATTTGGAAATTACTCCCATTATGCACATTTTTAGACAAAAATCAATATAATTTTTCTTATTTGGACAATAAATCCTGAATATGGCGGATAACATCCTCAAACATTTCATAGGTCAACACACCGGTATTAATATTATAACGCGACGTATGATAAGAGTTAAGCATCCACAGATTATGCTTCTCCAAACGGTGCAACGCATTATGGGCAAACTTAAACCCGGCCTTGCGATAACCCAGAACCCCCAAAACCGCATTATGCGCCACACTTCCCAACGTCAGGATAATCTTTAAGTTCGGCATATTCTCAATTTCCTGAATAAGATAACTGCCGCAGGCTTTCACCTCATCGCCGGTAACTTTGTTTTGCGGCGGCACACAACGGACGGAATTGGTAATCCGCACGTTTATCAGTTCAAAACCGTCATCTTTGCGTTTTTGATAACCTCCCTTGGCAAAGCCGTATTTTTTCAGAATAGGGTAGAGCACATCTCCCGCATAGTCATTGGTAAACGGACGATTGGTCTGATTCGCCCCGTTTAGTCCCGGAGCCAGTCCTACCACCAGAATCTCTGCATCCAGAGAACCGAACGGCTCAACCGGACCGTTGTAATAAGTCGGAAACTTGACAATGTTTCCCTCGCGAAAAGCTATCAGACGCGGGCAGTTACGACAGTTTTTATCGGGACAGACGAATGACATTTTGCTTAAAACCTTTCTGTTATTTCAACTTTTTATCACACTAGCACCGTTTTTTTTAACTGCCACCCTTTAAAACCAATTATCCAAAGTTATATCAATAGTCGAAATTGCAGTCTTTACCACAATTTCATAAGAAAATTAAGTAATTACATTGCAAAACCTATTTATAAATGGAGTTTTAAACATGAAGAAAACATTATTGTTAGCTGGTGTTGCCTGCATCTTTTCTTATAATGCCAACGCTATGAATATTTCATCAGACTTAAAACCTTACATCGGTTTGGATTATGTTTATTCAAAAGCTGACTTCAAAGGAGAAGCGAGCCGCCTGGAAAAGAGCAATCTCCTCAAAGACAACTACAATTCGGGCGTTATCAATGCCGGTATTAAACTCGGCGATTACACCAGCCTGGAAGCCTTCTACCAGCAGTCGGCAACCCGTAAGGGCGACCGTTACTATGTTGACGGCCTGGCTCACAAAGCCAAAACCAAATTCAACGCTTACGGTTTAGACCTCTATGGCTATATGCCGGTTGGCTGCAGTGGTTTCAACCTCTTGGGAACAATCGGTTTGGCCAACTATGACCTCGAAGTCAAAGGCGCCGGAGACAAAGACACCTGGACCCGCGTCGGTTATCGCGCCGGTATCGGTGCTCAGTATGACTTTAATGAAAACTGGGCTGCCCGTGTCGTCGGCCGTTACAGCTACATCGGCACCAAAGCCGTTGACAATCTGAAAGAAGTAACCGCCGGTATTCGTTACACTTTCTAAACCTTTCTGCCATTCTATGAACCACCGAAACCTTTCGGTGGTTTTTTTATACACCACGCCGGCAGCTGTGCAAAGCTGCGCAAACAGCCTTGCTTTTAGCGTCCAAAAGCCTAAATTAAAACTTATTTATGATGACACCACGGAGAACGTAAATGAGCAAAAAACAGACTTATCTTTATATTTTAGCTGCCGGCATCATTCTGATTTTGGCCGGTTTTTTCATGCACATCTCGCTGATAACCTCTGCTTACCACACCATCGGCAAAATGGTCGCCAATCCTTTGGTTTTCGGACCGGCAGCCGTCTGCGCCTTTATCTTTATGGGAAACGGGCGCTATTGGCTGATTAATCTTGCCTGCGCACTGATTGCATCTTTAATTATCCAATATTTTGTGATTGGCCATGGGGCAGGGATCTACACAATTCTCTATCGGGCGGCGGCTTTCCTGATAGTTGTTTATTTTCTCAACCTGCTGAAAATAATTCTGGCCAAATAACCAGTCAAAAGGCGGCTTCCTGCCGCCTTTCTTTTTATTTTTCATCAAGCGGAACCAATCGTCCCGATGCTGTAAGTTTTAATCCTTTGGCCTTTAACGCTTCTTTACCTGATTCGTCAAAAGTATAATAATAAACCAACTCCCGCTCATTAATGGTTTCGGCATCAATCGCAGCCTCCGGAATTCCCCAAACAACTGAAATAGGCCAAGTGAGCAAATTTAAAAAGCCATATAAATAATGCCCGCCATCACCGCCATTTCCGGACGCCAAATAAAAATTGCCAAACCCCGGCAGAAGATTTAATGCTCCGGCACCAGCCGGACTGGCAGGTCTTTCCCATTCTCCTGCGGGTTTATCTACACTAATTCCATAAGAATTAAGACTGCGTATGGTATTTTGCTCATGGTGACTTAACGAAGTGCAAGCCGAAAGAGCTAAACAAAAGGCGGAAAGAACCGCAATTTTTTTCATAAGAACATCCTTTCGTTACAGTTAAACAAAACCCACCTGAAAAGGTGGGCGGATGTTCAGAAACCGTATAAAATAAACAAACAACGGCTCGGCTTATTTGGCCAAAACCTTATTCGCCGACATCCGTCCGAGACAGAAATCGGCATATAGTTTTAAGTCGCTATGCTATGGCGACTGTTTATTTTAAAAAGGGTTTCTGACGCCCTAAATGTACAATCTGTACATTCAAAGTCAGATTAACGGTTAAAAGAAAAAATGTAAAGTTTTTTTATTCTAGAAACAAAAGAGAAGGGAAATCGCACAAACGCATCGGCTCTGAAAACGAGACGAAACTGTAATGATATAAATTTCACCATTCAGCTCGTTCACAGCGTCCATTTATTTATTATCTTTTTGATTTTATTTAGTTTTTATAAAAAAATATTAGATTATTTATTTCAAACGGCTGATAACACACAAAAAATATGATAATCACGACAAAATTAAACTGCAAACAAAAGACAATACACCAAAAACATCACCAAGCCCGCAAACAACAAAACGCTCTGGCGGAGCTCTTGCCGAGAAACCCGATAAACGAGAGAGGGCTCAATCACATAATAAATATTTGTCGCATAATATATCTTATGCGGACAAAACGAGAAAAAAAGCGTTTAATTTCAATTAACTAAGTTTTTGTATTTTACACATAAATTATTAAATCCTTGTTAATTCATAAAATATAAAGGATTCAAAAATGATAGTATGCGTTGACGATGAAACAGAAAAAGAGCTTGAGCACCATAAAAAAGCCTTGGAACAAACAGCCAAACGCATAATTGATCTTGTCCATATCTCTTATGATAGACAGCAAAAAGTAAACAAAGAAGCACGACAGCAAAATCCTTACATCGTTAAACGCGTTATTCGCTATATGGCCGCCGGTCACGCTAAGCCGGAAGCGATAATATTGACGGCGCTTGAATTTCACACAACTGTTGACCGCGTTAAAAACGTCTTTTGGCAGCAAAATCGCTATATGTCTGCCGTCAACCTTTTTGCTAAACGTTACACCTGCGAAAAGCTAAAAAAAGCCGGTTTTACGGCCAAAGAGATTGCAAGGGTAATCGGCGTTAGTGAAAATCATATTTACAAAATATTACGCTGCAACGTCGATTTTTGGTTTTTAGATTAAAATCAGATTGACAAATAAAAGGCGGATATTTATTTTTAGTAATTATTTGTATATTTTAAGGGACTAAAATGCATTACCGGATTTATGACAAGGAAAACAACGAGCTTTTAGATAAAAGATATGATACTTTTGAAGAAGCGTTGGAAGCAGCCCAAAAGCGCTTTGCGCCTGGTACTTTTAACATAACGAAGTATAATGACCTTGTAGGCATTGACGAATTATGCTATTAAAAAGAAGGGCGGATTTCTCCGCCCTTCCCCGTTGACTTATTGCAAGACAACGATTATAATCTCAAGTATTAACTTAAAGATAATAATAACCTTTATTAACACTTTGAGCCTCCTTTCGTTAAAGCGAAAGGAGTTAACCGCTTATTTTAGTTGACATTGTCAGCAAAATAAGCTATTCTAACCTCATAGGAAAGAAGTTAGGAGTCAACTCCTTTCTGTGTTAGAAAAAGTCCAACGTTGCAGCGCTGGACTTTTTTCTTGTATCATAAGAGATTCTAAAAGTCAAACAACTTGTCCCAAAAGCTTTTTTTCTTTTTTCTGCGCGTTGTTTTCTTTTTCCGCGTGGTTGTAGCTCTTTTGGTCGTTTTGCGTTTGCTGGACGATTTTTTGCGCCTTGCTGCCATTGTTTTACCCTCCGATTAAGTTTGTGATGAAATTTATGACTGCTTCCGGGGCCGATAAGGTCCCAGCCAGGACCCCGGCGACGGTGGTTGCCACACCGGCCCAGAAATTGCGATTTTTCAGCTTGTTTAAGATTTGAACCAGCATTTATTCTGTTCCTCCCTTAGCTCGACAATTTCCCGCTCAATTAACGCGCAACGCTTGTCAAACTTGCCGTATAACAGCAAAACGGCAACCAGTGTCGGCGAATTTCCCAGGACGTTAATTAAAAGTTCTTCCATTATTTCAGCTTCTTCAGCAGCAGATAGCCCAGATAGATTGCTGCAGCTCCGACAATAACCTTGCCGGTGTTGATGTTTTTCTGCTGCTGTTCGGCCGCGGCCTGGCTCTCGTTATATGAACTGATCGCCCAGTCCACACCAAGGCCAGTTAATACGGCGCCGCCGATTTTTGCCAATGCTCCCCACATGTTGCTTTTCCTCCTATTAAAGTTTTTTCAAAAATTTATAGCCGATATACATAATTATTGCCGATGTCGCGATTCTGATCACCGGGTTTTCTTTTGCTGTTTCCGTCGCTTTGTCAAATATGTTCCAAGTAACAATACCGGCCAAAAATGTTGCGATATAAGGCATTTTATTTGCTCCTATAAAAAACGTGATTTCCGATTGTGACGGTCTTCTCCAGCTTGTCCCAGTTCCATGACGGTGTTATTTTCTTATTATGGTACTCTGTCGCTCCGCCGGTGATGTCCGGAAGTTGGCCGCTGATTACCTGGCGCGCAATGTTAAGCGCTCCGGAAGCTGCTAAATCGGCCTCGGTTAAAGCGTCAATTTTAGCCCGGTTAGGGTCGGTTGCGTTCCAGCAGCTGAATTGATACGGCTTCAGGACAACGTCTTTAATACTGGCACCATACCAGCCGCCCCGATTAACGCGATTCATGATGACGTTAGCAACGGCCTGCATACCGCGCGCCCCCTCGCCCCGGGCTTCACCCCAGATTGTTTTAGCCATGTAAATATCTTGCGGCTGTGTCATATCGTACCCCTTTTTTACTAACCGATAGCCGAGATAACCGGCGATTAAGGCGATTAAAACCCGCATATCAGCCCCCCCAGCTCGTTAATCCTCGCCCGCCATTCCTGGCGCGATTTGATTAAGTCGGCGTATTCTTCGGCCGTCGCTGCTCCCTCGGCGATTTTGATAACTGCATAGTCTGAAGCCGCTAATTTGCCTTTTAGTTCCCAGATTTCCGCCTGTTTAAGCTCTTCCGGTGTTGGCTCCGGTAAAGGCGGTATTTCCTCATATTCCCAGGCTGAGCCGTTAAATTTGACCTTATAGCCTGGCTTTTCCGGTAATGGCTCGGCAAATGTTGCTGAACCAGGCAGCAAATAAACAGTTTTACCGGCCGCAACACTTGCCCGCGGGTCAATCTGGCAATCTACCGTTTTACTGTAATATCCGTTTTCATCGTATTGAAAAGCCTTCATTTTACCACCTGTATTTAATTAGTAATGCGATTGTTTGAGACGCCATATTTGCCACCAGGCCGGAATTTTGGCCGACAGTCGTAACGCCAACGCTATAGCCGTCGGAAAATTTGCCGCCGCTTATACCTGACGGGTCAATCCCTGTGTCCGGATAAGTATCTTTAAAATAATATGGATTAGTTCCACCTGCAGAACCACCGGCACACCAGCCGCCGGCACCATTATTACCTTGCAGCCCTAACGCCTTGCCGTTACCCTGAACCATTACCCAATCGCCCAGCAGGCGCATGACACCATTAGGAATATTAAACGTCGTACTTCCGTCGCCTGCTCCGTAATTAGTGCCGATTGCAGCGAAAAGCTCCGGATATTGCGCCCGACTAATTGCCGAACCGTCACACAATAAAAAACCGTCCGGAATTGGCGAACCGGCCGCAACTGGCATAATTGCCCCTGGCTCTAATCCTGCGTTATATCCCCCGAATATCGTCATCAATACCCCGCAATCGAATAGTTAAATTTACCCGTTCCGGTAATTTCAATGGTTCCGCCGGTCACGATTGGCATTTCCCAGGACTGCCCGGTCGATAGTTCTAAATTACTGACGGCAACGCCGGCCGCTGTAATATTGACGGTAATTGTCCCGGAAGTGCAAACCAGGGCAACAACCGAGTTATTATCATACTCCAGCGACTGCGGCGCCGTCAGCGAACCCGCCTTTACGCTGCTGTATGCGCTTAATTTGGTTGACGTGTTGACCGTTCCGGAGACAGTCAACCGGTTGTCGGTAATTCCGCCGACAGCAAGCGAAAAATCAATCGTCAGCGGACTGTCTGACGTGTTAAACAGCTGAATATAGCTGACCGGCGCCGATAAATGATACCCCATGCCGGCCGAAAATTTAGTTTGTGTGGCCGCACCGCCGAAAGTAACCTCTAAGACTTCCGGAATTGACGCTTGAAGCAAGTTAAAGCTGTCGTAAACATAGTCTACTTTGCGTGTTTCGCCGGGCTGCAGGGTAAGTACCTGCTCCCAATAAGGTGCTTGCACTGCGCCAAGGTTAATATTTTCCTGCATTTACTTACCTTTCGCGAAAATGTAGTAAAAAACTGCCGCAATCGCTGCATAAAGCGCAATCGGCCGCACAGCGTCAACAAAGTTTCGCAGCTCCGATTTGCTCTCGGCGTACGCTTCCCCGGTCGCTTTGATTGCCTGCTCGGCCGTCAAATGCGCGCTGGTAATAGCCTGGTCTGTCGTCCCGGTGATAGCGTCTAATACCGTTGACAAGTTTTCGCCAACGAGTCCCTGCTCTGTATAATTGCCGTAAACAATCTCGTTATTGGACGATAAATCGCCGATTGTCGCAGCTTGTGAGTTACTGGACGAGTTATCGGTTATATGATTAGATGTTGAACTGCTAGAATATGCCCAGGCCATTATTTACCCCCGATTTTCTTAAACAGCCAATAAAAACCCAGGCCGACAAGGCCATATATGACGATTTTACCCAGTCCAACGCCGGTATTAGAGCGCCCGGAAACGGTGTAATAATCCCCGCCCCTATATGCCGAGCTAAGCGATGAGTTAGACGACGCGTGCGGCTGCGAATTGTCATCACCCGCCCAGTTTAGATTTGCGTCACCTGTCCAATATGCCGCGTCTGCCATGCCTGCCCCCTATTTGCGAACCATTACCAGGATAAAGGCAGCCAAAATTGAACCGCCCGCAATCCATAACAGCGTGGTTTTGCTGACTTGCTGGCCGAATATGTCGATTGTCTGATTCTGCGCCTGCTGCTGGGCTAAAAGTTCCGCTTCGTATTTAGCCTGGTCGCTCTGCAGCTTTGAATTGATAATGTCCTTTGACGTATCGCCGAACCAGTCCCACATTGATTCATACCAGGGTTTATCGTCTTCTGTCTTTGTTGCCATTTTATACCTCGTTAAGAGGGGGCGGAAGCTCCGCCCCTGGTTACATTAAGCCGAGACGGCCGCCATCATTGCGGACGGTACATTGCGGATTGACACCGCCAGCAAATCATAACTGCCGGACGTCGGCGCCGCACTGAACGTGGTTTTAAGCCGCAGCTCGGTTACGCCCTGCATTGGCAGAATTGATTTAATCGAACCGTCGCTGAAGCTGTAATTAAACGTACCGGATACCGGAGCCAGGCCGCGGGCGCTGACAATGTAGTCGTTTTCGGCCGCAGTCATCGGGTCATAAATGTTGTTGCCGTTAACAACGCATTCACCCTGGCTGATTGTGCCGCCGCCTGCGTTTGCCATAATCGACAAATAAGCTTCGTTAGCGTCACGCGGTAATGTATCGACTGAAGAAATACCGGTCGAGTTCATGTTCTGCGGATAGTTAATAATTTTGATGTAACTACCCAGATTTGCTTTGAAATTGCGACGAATAGTCGAGATTGACAAGTCGGTTACGTCGGTAACGGTCGCAGCGCAATAAACCTGCAGCTGGATTGTCTGGACATTTGCGCAGCCATAAGCGAAATAGTCCTCGGTTACCGGGTCTTTGAACAAATAACGGCCGATATTAAGCCCGATAACGTTGTTAATATTCTGGGTTACTTCCTGGCCGAGAGAGGCATAAACATCATAAAGCTGTGACAATTTGCAGTTAATAACCTGTTCGCCGTTGATTGCCAGCGCAATTTTGTTAATTGAGGTTAAAATATTGGCTTTTGCAGCTGCAGCCCCTGCGTTCTTAAATTCCAGGACGATGTCGTCAATTACTTCAAATGACGGAATCGTATAAGTCAAAACAGCGGCCTTGTTGACTGGCTTACTGTCGTGTTGAAAAATGCGTTTAACTTGTGACATGATAGCACCTCGTTATTTATTCTGGCCGAGGTTCTGAATGTACTGATAAGCGTACAATCCAGCGATTGTGCCAATCATCATTTTAAGAATGGTTTTCATGCGTTTACCCCTTTTTCTGATTCAAAAAAATCCATTGACGAATCGAGCCAAACACATTTTTTTAACCTTGTCAAATTTACTAACTTATTGTTTTATAATAATATTTTCCTATGTAATGTAGGAAAAAGCATAAAATTAAATTTTTTTCATTTTTTTATGATTTTTTGACCTGATTTGAAAAAATACTCGTAATTGTTCAGCTTTTGGAACACGTCCCGGTACTCTCGGCCGAGCATTTTAACCCCGATATCGATATCGGCCGGCTCGGCGTGCCGGTACAAATAAACCCCGCTGCAGTTCGCCCGGAAAACGTTGTCAACAAGGTGCATGCGCTGGCTTATGCCGATTAAATTAATTCCAAAGTGTCGCCCTCGGCAGCATAGAAAACCGAAACCGTTTTTACGGTTTTTCTGCATACTTCCGGTCGGGAACGACTGGTCTAACTCGTCAACAACAAGTGTCAGCTGCGCTGTGTGCTGCGTTCCATAACCGGATTGCAGCGTTGCCAGATAATAGCTCAAGTCCTGCAGCTGCGTTTCTTCTTCACCAAATGCAGGCAAAAAAGCAAAGCGGAAGCCCTGGCCGAAATTCCGGCGCAAGGCTTGTTTTAGCTTATCTAATGAGACAAAGGGCTTGACGCCCTTGTCCCGTCCCCACTCACCCAGCGGATCAAAATAAATTACCCGCCCTAGGCCTGCGGTGAGTTCTCGGGCTTTGGTTGTTTTTCCGCACCCCGACGCCCCAAAAATCCCCAGCCGCTGCGCTTGCCCGCTGCCTGCTGTGCTTCTGCGCGTTGTTTTATTTTGTTTCGTAGCCATAATTTCCCCTTTTCTGCCAAAGATATACCTGTCCAGTTCTGAACGATTGCGTTTGTTTCGCAGGCGCAAAATATGCCTATCAGCGTCAAATCGTGGACGATTGCCGTCCGCCGGTCAATCATCCAGCGCAAAAAGCTGTATTTTTCCGCCATACCGTAGATTTTACCAGCCGCCAAGCTCTGGCCTTGCGCCCGCAAGCTCTCAAACGTGTCAAGGCTCGTTTGCGGGCTTTTCAAAAATTCCAGAAACTCGTTAAATGCCGCTTCAAACTCGCCTTGCGTATAATACCGGTCATCAGGCGATGTCGTCATCTCCCCACAGCCAGGCTGCAAATCTGTTAATCGGTTGTCCGTAATAACTGTCTGGGTTTCCGGCAGATTCTCCGTCTGGCCGTCCGTCAGTTGTATTTCTTCGTTGTTTTCCGTCATCTTTCTTAACCTCCGTTGTTTTTTTGACTGGTTTTTCCTCAATTTTTACAGGTGCCGGCGCCCCTATCGGAACGTAAACCGCCCCGCCCTTGCGAACCGTCCGCCCCTGGCGCAACTCGTCTATCAGCTCCCGGCTCTCTTTCGGATTAAAACGCGAGCTGCAGCGATTGTCGCAGTACATGTACAAATTGCCGTTTTTATTGATTTTTAAGTTCTGATTCGGCGCCCCGCACACCGGACACGTCGTCCGCGCTATGATTTCTCCCATTTTTCCTTTACCTCCCTACATGATTTTGATTAATCCCAGGCGCGGCGTTTCAGCCCAGCTGCACACCTCCACACCGTCCGGAACGCTGTTAATTCTTGCCTTATCTGGCATAATTCTTTCAATTAGGCTGCTTACCGGATTAATTTGATAAGTTCCGGCCGGAGTTCTAAACAACGCATACCAGGTCGTAAAATCCGGATATATGCGCGTTAAAAGCTTGCGCATACGCTTGTCTTTGGCCGCCCAAACATCAGCCCCTACATTCCCTGCCGAGTTTTCGCCAGCTTGCTGGCTCGGCTTTGACAGACCGGACGCAACGTCGGCCGGTGCTATATAGTTAGAGTGTGCTCTAGGGGTATCATTTTGATTCCCCTCCTCGCGCGTTTTTAAATTTAAATCTGGGTATTTAAATATTATATCCTTATGTGGGGTACCATTTTGATTCCCCGGGGAATCAATTTGAGTCTCTGGGGAATCATTTTGAGTCCCCTCTGGGGTATCATTTTGAGTCCCCTTAGGGGAATCAGTTTGATTCCCCTCAAGAGGTTTTTGCACCCCCTCAAGTGCAAACTCGATACCGCGCTCAATTGTCAGCACTATTTCGTTACTTTGGCTGCAATTTTTACGTGGATTTATAATGACATATTGCTTTTCTTCAAGATTTTTTAAGGCTCGCATAATAGCCGGCCGTGAGGTATGCAGAAACTCGGCAAGCTTATAGTTGCCGATGTAGGTGATATTTGTGTCTTTCCAGCGAAAATTTAATAACGCTGCAACGACAATTTTTTCGGCGTTCGTAATATTGGTCGCCGTGATTATGTCAAGCGGTATTTGTATAAATGCCATGAGGGATAGGCCTTTTATTGTTACAATTTAGCAACTAGCAGAACCTGCGAAACAAATCTGCTAGTTGTTATTTAGTAGTAACGGTAATTCGTTAAAAATTTATTGTCAAATTCAAATTTAAATGCTATGTATAACTCGCTTTTATGTATACATAGGGGAATTTCATGAAAAACTTTAATGATTATATGACACTTGCTATAGACCGCCAAAAACTAGCTAGCAATAACAAATTAGCAAAAGAATTAGGCATAACCTCTGCCTCTATTTCAGTCCTTAATCAAGGCAAAGCCCTGCCCTCTGAAGAAACGATGATAAAACTAGCCGAACTGGCCGGCCTGCCCAAAGAGGAAGCTTTAATTGATTTAAATTTATGGCGTTCAAAAAATAATCCGGAAGTCCAAAAAATTTGGCAAAGATTATCAAAAATGATAGGTCTTCCCGCCTTTCTGTTTACATTTTCTTCTTTATTTGCAAAGGTTTACACATGTTACGATACTATCAGCAATATCCCGTTTTTTATATCTTATGTATAAATTATTCTGTTGTTGTAAGCGATTGTATTTATTGTGTTTATTATTAAATCAAACACTCTTAATAACATTTTATGCGACAATTACAGCGACGCTTCAATCAACAGCTTGGTGTAATCATTTTGCGGTGCCGTAAAAATCTGCGCGGCCGTATTCAACTCAACAATTTTTCCGTCTTTCATGACGGCAATCCGGTCTGCCATTGCCCGCACGGCTTTCATATCATGTGAAATAAACAAATATGTGATATTTCTCTGTCGGCGAATATCCTGCAATAATTTAATGATCTGAGCCTGAATGGTCACATCCAGTGCAGACGTCGGCTCATCAAAAATAATAAACTCCGGTTTCAAAACCAATGCTCTGGCAATCGCAATCCGCTGCCGCTGCCCGCCTGAAAATTCATGCGGATAGCGCCTCAGCACTTCAGCTCCCAGACCGACTTCTTCCAAAACCGCCGCCGCCCGCTGCCGTCGCTCTGCTCTGGAGAGCTCAGGATAATGAACGATAAGCCCCTCGGAAACAATATCTTCAATAGTCATACGCGGATTCAGAGAGTTATACGGATCCTGGAAAACAATCTGCATCTTCTGCTTTAAGGCTTTTTTCCCTTTACCGGAAAGGCTCTTCATATTGATTTTCTTATAGAAAATATCGCCGGAAACTTTAATCAGCCCGGCAAGAGCCATACCCAAGGTCGTCTTTCCTGAACCGGATTCCCCGACAATTCCCAAACATTCCCCGCACTGAATATCCAGATTCACCTGATCCAACGCATTTAGATAACTTGTTGTTCTTCCTAGAAAATTCTTTTTAAGCGGATAGCTGACCCGCAAATTTTCTACCTTAACTATAAGCTCGGAAACCTGCGGCCGACTTTCATTCTGCAGCATGGAAGCCGAAACCAGAAGCTTGGTATAATCATGCTGCGGCTGGCGAAAAATATCCTCGACGGCTCCCTGCTCCACAATTTCGCCGTTTTTCATAACGCAAACTCTGTCCGCAATCTGTCGCACCAGCTTTAAATCATGACTGATAAACAGAATTGACATATTCAGTTTTTGCTTCAATTCGATAAGTAAATCAATAATTTGCGCCTGAATAGTCACATCCAGCGCAGTCGTCGGTTCATCGGCAATCAACAATTTGGGCTTATTGGCAATAGCCATTGCGATCATCACCCGCTGCCGCTGCCCGCCCGACAATTCAAACGGATAAGCTTTTTTGCGGATTTCCGGCTGCGAAATTCCCGTCAACCGCAGCAAACGCTCCACTTCCTTATCTGCGTTTTTAGGCGAGATGCGCCGGTGCTGCCGTAAACTTTCGGCTATCTGATCACCTATTTTGTGCAACGGATTCAAGGAGGACATCGGTTCTTGAAAAATAAAGGAAATCTCATTTCCTCTCACTTTCCGCAAAATTTTATCTTCGGCCCCTACTAGCTCCTGACCGTTAAATTTGATTGAACTGTCAAATGAATGGCCGGCTTTGGGATAAGGCAGCAAACCCAGCACGGACAGCGCGGTAACCGATTTTCCCGAGCCGGACTCTCCGACCAAACCGACCACCTCACCGCAGCCAACGTTAAAACTGACATTTTTAACCGCTCGGCGTTCTTCACCGTCATCCGAATGAAATGAAACCGAAAGATTTTTAACTGTCAACAACGACATCAGTCATTCCTCCGGCTGTCAAAAGCATCACGCACCCCTTCCCCGATAAAAATCAGGAGCGTCAGCAGGCTGGAAAGCACAATAAAAATAGTAATTCCGATCCACGGCGCCTGCAAATTATCTTTGCCCTGGCGCACTAAATCTCCAAGCGAAGGATATTCGTGCGACAATCCCAACCCCAGAAAATCAAGCGCCGTTAAAGCAACAATTGCTTCCGAAAGCAAAAACGGCACAAACGTAACCGTCGCAATCAAAGCATTGGGCAGAATATGACGATAAATAATCCGCATATTGCCGACACCCAAAGCTCTGGCAGCCTTCACAAATTCAAAATTGCGCACCCGCAGAAACTCTGCCCGCACCACACCGGTCAGCGATGTCCAAGAAAAGAACAATAAAATCACCAGCAAAGTCCAAAATGTCGGCACAAAAACACTGGCAACAATAATCAAAATAAACAGCTGCGGCAGAGAATCCCATATTTCCAACAGCCTTTGAATAATAATATCCGTTTTGCCGCCGAAATACCCCTGCACGGCTCCGACAATCACACCGATCAAAGAGGAAACGGCCGTCAGAACAAAGGCAAAAATAATCGAAATGCGCAAACCATAAATAATTCTTGCCAGAATATCCCGCCCCTCATCGTCAGTTCCCAACCAATGAACCGCATCCGGCGGCGCAGGCATCTGTGCATTAAGGTCATAATCTATCGTATTGAAAGAAAAAGGAATTATGGGCATAATCATCCATCCGTTCCGCTGAATGTTATGCCGTATCAATTCATCGCGATAATCCGCCGGCGTCGGAAAATCTCCGCCGAAAACCGTTTCATTGTAAGTTTTGAAAATCGGGAAAAAATATTCATTATTATATTTGAGAATCAAAGGCTTATCGTTTGCAATTAACTCAGCGGCAAAACTCACCAGCAACACGCCGAAAAAAATCACAAAAGCATACCATGCCCGCCGGTTCCGGCGAAAGGCCCGCCATCTTCTTTGCGCCAGGCTTTCAATTTCCCGACTGTTATTGTTTTCCTGAATTTCCACTGGCTTCCCCGGCATCAACGGCACCAACTGCAGGCTGCTCAGCCTCGCTCTCCGTCTGAACGGCATTTGTCGCAGCGTCCGTTCCGGACGGAACTTCTTCTGCCGAAACCGCAGTTTCTGCTGCGGAATCAATCGGTTCGGCAACTTTTTCTTCATTCGCCTCTGTCTTTGCGGAAATATCTTCCGCTGATGATGAAGAAGTTAAAGTATCACCTTCGCTTTGCTTCTCTTTTTCTTGAATTTCCGCGCTTATGCTCTTGACTTCGACTTCGTTTCCTTCATCTATCGGCGCCTCCATAACTTTAACCTCTCCGACATTTTTTTCCTCAGGAAGTTCCGTCGTATTCAAAACGTCGGCAGTTTCTGTCTCTTCGGCTTCGGGCAAAGGAATTTCCTCAGCCGGAACCGGAGCTTTCGCATTCTTTTCTGCCGGTTTCAAAACATTTCCGGGCTTTTGAATACTGTTGAAAGCTTTCCATTTGCCATACCATTCGTTAAAATGGGCCAAAGCCTGATTAACACTGTCTTTGGTCAGCACTGATTTCAGCAGCTCTTTCTGCAAACCGCTCGCCGCCGTAGAATGAAGTTCCATCCGGTTGAATTCACGGCAGTTTCCTTGTTTGTAAAGATAATTGCGCACCAGCTCCCTGCTCTCGCAAATCTGATTGTTAATGCTGAAATTATTGCGGCCGGGATCTTTGATTGCCAGCAACACCAGATTATCACTTTTGAACTTGGCAATATAATCATCTGTCTTGACGGCATCAATGTCATTAATGCCGCTGATGCCCTGCAGGACAATAACCGTATTTTTATCCAGCTGCTTTTCGTTCAGTTTCTGCATAAACTGTTCCAAACTCCCCAGCATGCAGGAGAACTGCTCCTGATAAGCCTGTCTTTTGGCAAACAGATTCTTATTGCTGACCCATTTATAATTGTCCATGGCCAGCCATTTGTCCTGCGGTTTCACCCGGCAAAACTCGTCATAGACATACATATCCGACGGCAAATCCATAAAGACAAAATAAGCCCGATTGCCTTTGTCGTTGGCAATATCGTTCAAAACCACGTCAAGCGTCTTAAACGAATTGACAACATACAAATAATCATACGGAATTCCGATAATCGGCGTTTTCTCGGCGCTGATAAAACCGTTGAGCGCTCCGTACAAGGTTGACCAGTCAGAGGACAGATGAAAACTGTTCAGCCACTGCACGAGCAAAAACTTGCTTTTCTCCCAGGTTGACAGTTTCATTCCCTCGGCTGAGACCGGAACGTTGATTTTATCAACACATTTATCAACGTTTCTTTCATTGTTTTTATTGCAAAAATCTATTCCGCGCGACTGATATGCCGACACGCGGTACTTTGAATTCTTATAAACGTCAATCAGCTGAGTATCTTTCAGATAAACATACTCGTCGGTAATATTATGAAATTTCCAAACGCTGTCAATGGCGACATTGCGCTGAATATGCCGTTCGGCTTTCTCATCGTCAATATTGTTCAAATCTTCCACCATACTCATCAGCGGATCTTTTGCCATCGTATAAGCATTGGGATAAACCCAGAAATTGTTCTTGGCCAGGAAAGCAATCAGCCGCTCCTGCGTCTCTTTCCCTTTCGCCGTTGACCCCAATTGGTCTTTCAAATCGCCCAGTGTCACGTAAGAGGTCGCGTTCGGCAAAAAGAAATAAACATATTTCTTGGCATTCGGTGCAATCTTGTCCAGATGATTGTCATATTTTACTGCAAATTCCTGATGTCTGTCGCGCATAATATAGCTGTCTGCGACCACACCGCCGAAAACGACAAAAATAATCCCGACAAAATAAACCAAACTTGATTTGGAAGAAATCGTCAGGACCACAAATGTCAATATTCCGGCACCGGCAACCAATATCCAGTGTGAAACGTCCGTAAACATTGAAGCTGCCGCGGCACCGATATACGGCGACAGCATCGGCACCAGAATTGATGTTTTGTCATAAACGGCAAACTGACTGAGCAACGCCCACACAAAACCGGCGGCAATCAGCGAAACCAGCAGATTCTGCAAAACGGAAGAAAAAGAAAACAAGAGCATCAGCAGCATAGAAAACACCAACAGCCCGATGACAACCGACATAATTTCAGGCTGCAGCATAAAACCGTCCGCAAACACCTTCTGACTTCCCGAACCGGCAAACAGCAAAAAGTTCATAATCAGCAGCAGCGCAGTCAAAAGCCCTTTGATAAGCCAGTCAAACATATAACTGAAAATGCCGCGGGATTTTTTTATTGTCACTTTGCGAACATTGGCGGCCAAACTTGACGATTGATTGGAGCTTTCAATAATTACGTCTTGCATCTGATTACCTCATTAATTTACTAAATTTTTTTTATCTAACCATATTAGAAAAACAATTTAAAGTAAAAAACCCCGGAACTGCACAGGCTCCGGGGTTTTTAATTGTAATCCGATACTTATTATCTTGAGTAGTATTCGATAACCAGATTCGGTTCCATAACACATCCGTAAGGAATATCATCCAGTTTCGGAGTGAAGGTATATTTGGCGGTCAGCTTTTTGCCGTCAACTTCCAAATATCCGGGAACTTCGCGGGTGCTGCTTTCAACTGCGGCAATAACAATCGGCAGCTGTTTGGATTTTTCGCGGACTTCGATAACATCGCCAACCTTAACCATATAGGAAGGAATGTTTACTTTTTTGCCGTTAACGGTAACATGTCCGTGGTTAACAAACTGACGGGAAGCAAAAATCGTCGGAACGAATTTGGCTTTGTAAACCAGGTTGTCCAAACGGGATTCCAAAATGCCGACCAGGTTTTCAGCAGAGTCACCGCCTCTTCTGACGGCTTCGACATAATATTTGTGGAACTGTTTTTCGTTAACGTTGCCGTAATAGGTTTTCAGTTTCTGTTTGGCATACAGCTGTTCGCCGTAGTCGGTCATTTTCTTTCTTCTCTGACCGTGCTGGCCCGGAGCATATTCTCTCTTGTTCAGCGGGCTTTTCGGATCGCCCCACAGATTGGCGCCGTAACGGCGGTTTGTTTTTTTCTTGGCGTTTTCAATACTTTTCATAAAAAAATTCCTTTTAATCAGGTTTATTGCATTATTGTCTCGGTAGTTGAACAACATAAATTGCCAACGGGGTTCACTGACCCGCCTTCCCGAAAGTAACGGCAATTTATTACATTTTTTTTCAAAAGACAAGCAAAATCTTTAAAATCAGGCTGGATTATTTGTTAAATATAATTAAGATAAAACAAAAAGGATAAAATATGGGATACGATTTACTGTTTCAGCAGGCGCTCGGCTTTCATGAGCAAGGCCGCCTGAACGAAGCCGAAAACATTTACCGGCAGATTTTGGAAACCGCACCGAACAACCCGGACATTTTAAATCTGCTCGGCTTAATCGCTCAGCAGAAAGGCCTGCACGCTCAGGCCGTTGATTACTTTTACCAAGCCATCCGTCTGGCCCCGGGACATGCGCCCTTCCATTTTAACCTGGCTCTGTCGCTGGAAAACGACAATAAACCGGCGGAAGCGCTCCAATCCTATCAGGATGCTTTACGCCTTAATCCCGAATTGAAAGAAGCATACGATAACATGGGTGACATTTTCAGCGGTCTGAATCAAACGGATAAAGCGGAAGAAATGTATAACCAAGCGCTGCGGATTGACCCGGATTATCTTCTGCCTCAGGCCAAAATGGCTTACCTCCGCAAAGATATCTCCAAACTTGAACAATCCGCTCGGCAACACCCGCAGGAAGCTGTTTTCCCTTACTATCTGAGCCTGCTTTACCGGCAGCAGAACAAAAATCGCGAAGCTTTGGCCTGCGCCCGCCGCGCCGACGACTTGGCTCCCGGCAGTGAAGAACTGCTCACTCTGCTTGGCGAACTGTTGATAATCACCGGAGACCATACCGAAGCCAAACAGGTTTATGAACAGCTATTGCGCCTTAACCCGCATTCTCCGGCGGCATTGATTAACCTTGCCAATTTTGCCACCAACACCGACGATTTCGCCACTGCCGAAAAATATTACAAACAGGCTCTGGACATTCGCCCCGGCGATTTGGACGCACATTTTAATTATGCCAATATGCTCTATCATCAAAACCGGCTGCCCGAAGCGCTGGAAGAATATCGAAGCGCCGTCGTCATTGCCCCCGAACGTTTTGAAATCAGCAACAATCTCGGGCTGATACAAAAAGACCTCGGCGAATATGAAGAAGCGCTCGGACTCTTTTTCAATGCCTTTTTGAAAGAGCCGGACAAAGAAGAAATATCGGTTAACATCGCCGAAACGCTGACCCTGCTCCATTACCAAGACAAAGAAAAGGCGGAAAAGATTGCCGCAAACTGGCTTGAAAAAGCGCCTGATAACGTTTTCGCCCGGCATCTGAACGCCGCATTCAAAGGAGACAATTGTGAAAATAATCAAATTTTTGCTCAAAAGCTGTTTGACAATTTTGCTGATACTTACGAAATGGTTCTCGGAAGGATTGGTTACGACACTCCGCGAAAGCTTAGAGACCTTACGGGGCATGTTGAAGGTACCCTTGTGGATCTTGGCTGCGGCACGGGGCTTATTGGCATGGCTTATCAAGCCGCTGGCACCCGGCTTGTCGGCGTGGATATCTCCGAAAAAAGCCTCGACCAAGCCCGAAACAAAGGAATCTACCGGGAACTGATCGCCGATGACCTGTTACATTTCTGCCAAACCCGCTTGCCCGATTACCATCCGGCACTGATTACCGCCGCTGACGTTTTCTGCTATCTTGGCCGGCTTGACGAACTGATTGCTGCCTGCAAACCTTATAAGCTCGCCTTTTCCGTTGAACTTCTCAAAGACAGATCCGTTGACTGGAAACTGGCGCCCACCGGACGTTGGCAACATAATCCGGATTATATTGTCCGCCTGCTCAAACAAAACGGTTATACAATTGTTAACCAATATCCGCTAATCTTACGTCAGGAATGCGGACAGAACGTCGAAGGGCTTATTTTCACGGCAGCATAAGGAGAAAGCCATGGCTGAGGAATTAATCGATATCTATGATGAGAAAATGAACCTGCTCGGCACAGCCACACGCGAACAGGCTCATCGCGAAGGTTTGTGGCACACGTCATTCCATTGTTGGATTGTCCGCCGTTCGCCGGAAGGCCGGCCGCAGGTTTTGCTGCAAATCCGCGGCAAAACCCAGAATCACCCTTCCCTGATTGACATTTCTTCCGCCGGACACTTGGCCGCCGGTGAAACGGCACATGACGGCATCAAAAACATTGAACAGGAATTAGGCTTGAAAGTCGATTTCGGCAAACTGGTCAAACTCTTCACCGCCAACCACGTTTTTCAAAAAAACAATTATATCAACCATGAATTTAACCCGACTTATCTGCTGGAAGATTCTACCCCGCTGCCGGAATACAAACTTAACCCCGATTGGGTGGACGGCGTGTTCATCGCCGACGTCGAAGATGTACTGAATCTTTTCAAACACAAAGTTGACAAGATTTATGTCAGCGGCCTGCGCCTGAACGAACAACGCAGCTATGCCCCTCATGCCGGCAACATCGCCCGTTGCGAATTTGTTCCCCATACGGACCAATACTTTGTCAAAGTGATGGAAACCATCCTGCGCTGGTTTAAAGGACAACCGATATGATAATCCGGCTCGATAAAAAACATTATCCGCAGATTATCGAAATCTGGGAATCCTCTGTCAGAGCCACACACCACTTTCTGAAACCGGAAGAAATCGGCTTTTATAAACCTTTGGTACTTCACTATGCTTTGCCGGAAAACACCTTATTCGGAACCTGTGACAACAATAGATTAACCGGTTTCATCGGCCTCCGCAGTCCTAAAGTGGAAATGTTGTTTATTCATCCTGACTTTTTCGGACAGGGCTTGGGTTCGAAATTATTGAATTTTGCCGTTCAGGAACAAAATTGCTCACTGGTTGACGTCAACGAAGAAAATCCCCGGGCCTATAAGTTTTACCTCAAACACGGCTTTGTCCTCAAAAGCCGTGATGAACTTGACGACAGCGGCAAACCCCACCCGATTTTACATCTTGAGCATCCGACACACAAAAGCGAATAATTATCCTACAGATTAACAGTTACAATACCGGATTTCCACGCCCAATAAACCAGGCCGACCAATATTGCCGCCAGAAAAATCAGCCACTTGAGATTAATACCGCCCAACAAATTATTGGTTAATCCTTTACGGTAATATAAGCCGTGACGCCCGCCCTGCACATAAGCTCCTTTCGGCCCTGCACCGAGACGCAGCCCTTTGGTACCTAAAGAAACACCGACACCCGACTTTGAAAAATTAACCCGTACCGGCCCGAAATTAATTCCTTTTCTGATAAAAAAGCCCATTTGTTCCCTCCGAAATTACTGCCGCAGCTGATAACTCCAAACCTCGGATATCACTTTATTGTTCTCTGCCTTATTGCGCAAAAGCAGACGCAGCTCCGTAATATCCGTATTCGGTTCAATGTCAAAATACAGGCTGGCTCCGTTAATTGAAGGCGTATACATCAGCCGCACGTTGCTGATTGTTCCCGCCCGGTTGGAAATGTCGGCCCAAATATTGCCGGCGGCAATTTCTTTAGCCACATCAAGCGTGCCGAAACCACTGAAGTCAATGACAAATTTGCGTCTGTTTGTCAGATACTCGCCTTCCAGACCGTCCCCGCCCTTGCCGCTGTGCGTCGCGGTAACTTTTGCTAATTCTGGCATAACCGTATCGTCATCCCGCCAATGCATCAGATAATTAAAACGATATTCGCCGCCGGCCCGCATCGGCTCGTCCGGCACCCAATACGCCACCACATTGTCGTTGGTTTCGCTGACAGACGGAAGTTCGGCCAGCTGAACCTTTCCTTTGCCCCAGTTTTCCAAAGGTTCGATCCAAACGCTCGGACGCTTTTCATACATAGCTTCAGGGTCAAGATAATCACGGGGATTTCTGTCCCGCTGCATCAGCCCGAAACCTTTCGGACCGTCATCAACGAACGAACTGAGACGCAAGTGTTTCGAATTGTCCAAAGGCCGCCAGATTTTCTCGCCGTTGCCGTTAACCGCCAGCAGTCCGTCACTGTCATGGACCTCGGGTCGATAATCGTCAAAAGCCGACTTGGTGTTTTCTCCGTATAAAAACATTGAAGTCAAGGGCGCAATGCCCGGCTTGGCAATATCTTTCCGCGGAAAAAGAACCGCATTAACCCTGACCAGCGTTTCGTCCGCTTTCGGACTGACCGTAAAGGAGTAAGCGCCGGAAACGCTTTCACTGTCCAGCAAGGCATAAATGCGGACACTGTCGGCATCTTTTGCCGGCCGCTCGACCCAGAACTTCTTAAAAATCGGAAATTCCTCCGGTCCGCTTTCCGCCGTATTAATTGCCAGTCCCCGCGCCGACAGCCCGTAATTCTGGCCTTTGGCCATTGTTCTGAAATAACTGGCTCCCAAAAACGAGATTAACTCGTCATAATAATCTTCACGATTCAGCGGATAATGAAGTCTGAATCCGGCATATCCGAAATCAGCGGTTTCCCGCCCGGTATCAATCTGATTTCTCCCGAAATCAAACTCTTCGAATTTATAAGGAATTTCTCGAACTTTGCCGTCAGATATTTCATAAATTGTCACCGAATGATTAAACAATCCGCCCGGATGATAAAATTGCATTTCAAAAGGAAAATCCTGCCGATACCAAATCCCCTGCTCCCGGCGAAATCGGATATCGCTGTACTGTGCCGGCGTTAAATGCGCCAAATCTTCAGGCAAATGCAGAGTTTCGTCACGATAAGGACGGCGCGAAATTTCTTCCGCTTCTTCGATAACATGCGAAAAATCAAAACTACCGGCGGCAAGAACAGGATCCATTCCCGACAAAAACAATATTCCCGCCAGAAAAATCAATATAACACGACGACGCATTTTCTCTCCGATATCCGTTGTTTCCGTTACGGCACCATTTTCTGCAATACCGGAATTGAATAAAAACCAAACGCATTTTCTTGTCAATACAAGAATAAACATCCTCAGAAAGAAGTACACAATTAAGTTTTTCGTTTACTCGGAAAACTAAAAGGATTATAATAAAACCATATACAAAACAACAACGGGAATTTAACATGAAATATGTTTTAATCGCCGTGTTATTGCTGGGAGCCTTAGCGGCACATCACCACAGTTTCCACGCCGGAGTTGCGCTGCTGGTTACCGTGGCTGTCGTCATCGCCCTCAAGGACGTTGCCAAAAGCATTAATGCCGGCAAATAACATATAAATCCTCCCGGATTTACAAAAGTTCCATACCTCCGCTCTATGGATATTAAAAATTTGAGGCCTTCAAAACCGCCGATTTTCTTCAAAATGCCGATAAACGATTTTGGATATCCGCGCAATCAGTTCCGCATTGTCCCAGTCACTCATCGGCGAGTCCGCAATCATTACGCCCAGATAATACTCCCGACCGTCAGGCAGCCGAACAAATCCGACATCATTATCCGCTATTTTAATCCCGTTTTCCAACCGGTCAGACGAACCGGTCTTATGCCCGACCACGACATTCGAAGGCAGATATTTCTTTATTTTATCCGCCCCGGTAGCCGTTTCCGTCATTAAAGCCTCAAAAAAACGCTTGTTTTCATTTGTCAGCCGCTCGCTTTCACGCACAACGCGCAGCAACTTAACCACGTCGGCCGGCACCGCCCGGTTAAGATATTGATTCCGAATATTTTCATGCATTTCCTGCTCATTAACTTTCAACACAATTCCCGGAAAGCCAAGTCCGCGGACATAATCCTGCGTTGCCCTGATATCGCCGCCGAGCGCCAGCAAAATATCCGTCGCATTATTATCGCTCGCCGATACCATATATTTCAGCAGTTCGGCAACCGAAATTTTAAACGGAACGACCGGATAATCCTTTAACATCGGACTGTATGTGTCACGGTTTATCATCTCTTCCGTAACGATCAGAACCTTATCTTTTTCCTGATGTTCCAAAACATTCAAGGCAACAAACATTTTAAAAACGCTCATCAGCGGCATCGCCCCTTTGCCGACTGTCAAAACTTTATCGCCGCTCAAAACAGCAATTCCGACACGGCTGCCACTCCCGAACGTTGCCAGTTTCAGCTTGAGGTAAAGGGAGTTCTCAATAAGCCAGAAAGTCCATAAAACAAATAATCCCGAACAAATCAGCAAAATTTTTTTCTTCATTTCCGCTTCCTCTTTTCCGTATTCTCACATAAATTACCTTACCTCCTTTACAGAAGCAAGCTTAATAATATTGACAAAAATTTCCAAACAATATAAAAATAAAAAAAATTGATTATTCTGACTAAAAAATACTATTATGAAAGAAAATTTACTTTCGGCCGATACAAAATTAATCATCTTTTTTGCCGGCCTCGTTATTTTTTCCGCCTATGGTTTGATTCTCGACCATATTAGAGACAAACGCCATGGCTGCATTTATGATCACCATGGCAACGAACACTGGAGCAATGTCGCCCCTGGAATGGTTTTTATGTGGAGCATTATAAGCGCCGTCATTCTGTGGGGACTTTTGTAAACATTTCCCGATTTATTTTCTCCGTTCTCCGCTTAAAACAAAAGCCCCTATCTGATGATAAGGGCTTTTAGTGGCGGAGAGTACAGGACTCGAACCTGTGCATCGTTATTCACGATGACGGATTAGCAATCCGCTGCATTACCACTCTGCCAACTCTCCAGCTGTGGTACGGAGTTATAGATATATTATCTTTTCCGTGCCGTCAATAGCTATTTTCAGTTTTTTACAATTTTATCCCAGCACGATGCTCAGATAGGTCATAAAAATAAAACCGATTAAAATTGCCGCCGAACTTTTCTCCTCATTGCGGCGAATATACGTCTCCGGCAGAACTTCATTAATAATCACAAACAGCATTGTTCCGCCCGCCAAAGCCATACCGAACGGAACCAGTTTCGGGCTGAATCCCGTACCGAGAATACCCACCAGCGCACCCAGCGGCTGCATCAAGCCGCTGACGGCGGCCAACAAAGCGGCCTTAAGACGGGAAAAACGGATTGCCACCAGTGAAACCGCCACCATCAGCCCTTCGGGAATATTTTGCAGAGCAATACCGACAGCCAAGGCTTTCGGATCAAACAGTTCCTGCCCGGCATAAGCCACGCCAACCGCCAACCCCTCGGGAAACTTATGAATGGCAATTGCAAAAATAAACAGCAGCGAACTGCGCATATTAATCGCCCCTTCCCCGTGCTTGCCGCTGTATTCATGTTCATGAGGCACGACTTCATGCAAAATCCAGATAATCCCCACACCGCCGATTACCGCCAAAACAATCCACAATCCGCCCAGATAGTGATTTGCCTCCACCTGGTTAATACTGGCCGCTGCCGGCGCCAACAGCGTAAAAACCGATGAAGCAAGCATAATGCCTGCCGCAATATTCAGCATAAAATCAATATTTTCATGACTGTAATGTTTTTTGCAAAAAATCAGAAAGCCGCCCAACCCGGCAAACAAACTGGTAAAAACCGCGGCAATCGTTCCGTGCCACAAAATGCTTTCCGTCATATTTCTCCCTTTTCTATTTTAGCCATAATCCGCCGATAAGCCGGAAACATCTTCTCTTCGCCCGAAAGCGCAATCATTTCAGCGTTTCTGACCCAGCACAGGACAGAATTTTCTTCCGGCGCCGTCACCAAAGTTTCATGCTCATCGGCCTCAATCAAATAAGTCACGTCAAAATGCAAATGCGCCGGAACAAACTGCCCTCGCTTAACATGCGCCTCAACCGTCAACACGGATAGACTTACGATTTTATTATTTATAAACAAATTCGTAAGGCCTGTTTCTTCACGAACCTCTTTAATTGCGGTTTGTTTCAAATCCCTTTCACCGTCGGCATGTCCGCCCGGCAAAGCCCAAACCCGATATAAATTATGAAAACACATTAAAACCTTATCTCGGCACGCATTGCTCACCCAGGCGGTGGCCGTCACATGCCCGACAAGATTTTCCCGGTCATACGACGTTTCGCCAAAGGCTTCCAAAAACTGCAAAAATGCAACTTTATCGGCCGCTTCCCGGTCATCACTCGGCAGATAATTTCTGATTGCTTCCGTTAATTCCGTCACCTGAGCCTCTCATTCAAATCCGGACGCACATGCGACCCTGCCTGAGTAAGAACATCAACGGCGCAAAGCTGCCCTGCCTCCACGGCCTTTTCAATTGGCATACCGCGGCTCACGGCATAAAGAAAACCGCCGGCAAAAGCATCTCCGGCGCCGGTGGTATTGACAACGTTTTCTACTTTAAGCGGCTGAAAATGCTGCCATTTTCCCTGAGAGCGGACATCAACTCCGTTTGCCCCCAATGTTTTAACCGCCACCGGCGGAAGAACAGATTCACCCAAGGCTTCAAACTCTTTTTCATTCCCCAGCAAAATGTCAATATGTTTCATATATTTGGCAAAGAAATCAAACTGTTGCACAACAATTTGCGGATCGCTCAGCGTAAAGGCGATGCGAATCAAATTTTTCCGGGCGGCATTTATAATTTTTTTAACGGTCAGCAGATTGTTGTCCAGCCAATAACCCTCCATAAACAGCATACGGCTCTCAGCCACCAGTTCCATATTAACGCTGTTAAAGGGAATAATCTTGGACGCCCGCAACTTGGCGCAAATTGACTTTTCACCGTCTTTATGCACCAAAACCACCGAACAGCCGGTAGCATTTTCCTTATCAATAAAAAGGCCGGGATAAATATTGTAGTTTTTCAGGCTTTCCGTAAAAAAGGTGCCGTATTTATCCATTCCGATTTTACCGATAAAACAGGCTTTTCCGCCCAAGGCCGCAAAAGCCTTCATTGAATTTGCCACCGACCCGCCGGCAGAAACCTGATTATTTTTGCTGAAATGCAGAATTTCTTCAAACTCGTCTATCCGGGTTCGGAAAAAGCCCCCTCTGTCGGAAATGTGCATATTGGCAAAAGCCTGATTTTCAGCTGCCAGAGTTGTCAAATCGACAATAGCATTCCCCATTCCGACAATATCAAACATCTTCCGTCCCTTTTACTAAGTTAAGTTGGGTAATTAGATTAGTAATAAGGATTAAGGGCGGTTAAAGCGAAGTACTGCGGCCGTAAAAATAGTCCTGTAGACTATTTTCTGCCGAAAAGCAACGAGACAAGATGTTGTGAGCCAGTGAAAACGAAGCGAAACAACAACTTAGTCGGAATTGGAACAAGTACGTGAGCATTTAACCGTCCCGTAAATCCTGTACTAATAATCAATTAGACAGCTTTACATTGACAATTTGGTTTTAAGCAACTCATTAACCACTCCCGGATTAGCTTTGCCGCCCGATTTTTTCATCACCTGGCCGACAAACCATCCCATCAAACCAACCTTTCCGCCTTTATAGGCCGCTACATTATCCGGGTTTTCGGCAATAACGGCATCAACCACCGCCTCAATCGCACCGGTATCGGTCACTTGCTTCAGGCCTTTTTCTTCAACGATTTTCTCGGGATCTTCACCGGTTTCGGCCATAATTTCAAATACGTCTTTGGCTATTTTGCCGGAAATAACGTCAGCGCCGATAAGACCGACCAACTGCCCCAGCTGTTTGGCTGAAATCGGACTTTCTTCAATGGAAATTCCCTTGCGGTTCAGCATTGCGAAAAAATCGCCCATCAGCCAGTTGGCCACTTTTTTGGCATCCTGCCCTTCTGCGGCTTTTTCAAAGAAATCAGCCGTTTCCTTATTCTCGCAAATAACCATGGCGTCATACTTCGTCAGCCCCAGTTCATTGACAAAACGGGCTTTTTTTGCATCCGGCAGTTCCACCAAATCACGCCGCGTCTGTTCAATATAATCATCGGTCAGCACCAACGGCAGCAAATCCGGCTCCGGAAAATAACGGTAATCATGCGCATATTCTTTTTTACGCAACAGGCCGGTCTTACCGGTCAGCGGATCAAACTTACGGGTTTCCTGTTCAATGGTTCCGCCGGCTTCATAAACTTCGACATGTCTTTTTGCTTCGTTTTCAATCGCCTGCATAACAAACTTCACGGAGTTTACGTTTTTCATCTCGCAGCGGCAGCGCAGTTCATCCGAACCGTACGGGCGCACCGAAACATTGACGTCGCAGCGCATGGAGCCTTCATCCATATTGCCGTCGCAGGTACCGAGATAACGCAGAATGGAACGAAGCTTTTTCAAAAAGGCTCCGGCCTCTTCCGGCGAACGGAAATCCGGTTTGGTCACAATTTCCATCAGGCCGACCCCTGCCCGGTTCAAGTCAATAAAAGTTTTCTTCGGATCAAGATCATGAATGGATTTGCCGGCATCCTGCTCAATATGCATCCGCTCAATGCCGATATCCTTGGTCGTTCCGTCTTCCAAATCAATTGTAACCTTTCCCTCGCCGACAATCGGATACTGGAACTGCGTAATCTGATACCCCTGCGGCAAATCGGCATAAAAATAGTTTTTGCGGGAAAAAGCCGAATATTTGTTAATCACCGCATTCAGCCCCAAACCGGTTTTAACCGCCTGATGAACGCATTCTTTATTTAAGGTCGGCAGCATACCGGGCATACCGGCGTCAATGAAAGAAACGTTTTCGTTCGGATCGGCACCGTATTCGGTCGATGCCCCGCTGTACATTTTTGATTTTGAAATAATCTGGCAGTGAATTTCCAAACCGCAGATAATCTCCCACTTGCCTTTGGCTGTTTCAATAACATAAGCGCTCATAATACTACTTCCTTACAAACTTGGCATCAGCTTCCAATGCGGAAGCAATTTTGAATACGGTTGCTTCGTCAAAAGCCCGGCCGATAACCTGTAATCCCAGCGGCAGGCCTGCGGCTGAAAGCCCGATCGGCAGACTCAACCCCGGCAGCCCGGCCAAATTGACCGAAACCGTAAACACATCATTCAAATACATATTAATCGGATTTTCCTGCATTGACTTGTCGCCGATGGGGAATGCCGCCGTCGGCGCCGTCGGTGTCAAAATGGCGTCGCATTTTTCAAAGGCCCTGATAAAATCGCGGCGAATTAACTGGCGAACCTTTTGCGCTTTCAGATAATAAGCGTCATAATATCCGGCAGACAACACATAAGTTCCGATCATAATCCGGCGTTTCACCTCGGCCCCGAAACCCTCAGTGCGCGTATTGATATACAAATCATCCAAATGCTGGCCGGGAACACGCAACCCGTAACGAATGCCGTCATAACGGGCCAAATTGGAAGAAGCCTCAGCCGGAGCAATAATGTAATAAGCCGCCAATGCATATTTGGTATGCGGCAGAGAAATATCGACAATTTCCGCTCCGCGGGCTTTCAGCATTTCTATCCCCTTGTCCCAATAAGCGGCAATCTCGGCATTCAGCCCGTCGGGACGATATTCCGCCGGAATGCCTATTTTCAAGCCTCTGACATCCTGCCCCAGAAAACTTTCAAAATCAGGAACCGCCACATCGGCCGAGGTACTGTCTTTGGCATCATAACCGGACATCGCCGTCAGCATAATAGCCGCATCGCGGACATCTTTGGCAATCGGCCCCGCCTGGTCCAGAGAAGAAGCAAAAGCAATAATGCCGTAACGGGAGCAACGGCCGTAAGTCGGTTTGATTCCGGTCACGCCGCAAAAAGCCGACGGTTGGCGGATTGACCCGCCGGTATCTGTTCCGGTGGCACCGGCACAGATATTGGCAGCAACCGCAGCGGCAGAACCGCCGGAAGAACCGCCAGCAACCAGCTTTTCATTCTTGCTCCAAGGGTTGACGGCCGGTCCGTAATAACTGGTTTCATTACTGCCTCCCATGGCGAATTCATCCATGTTCAACTTGCCCAAAACGGCTGCCCCGGCAGACAACAGCTTACCGGTAACGGTTGATTCATATTGCGGCACGAACCCGTCAAGAATATGTGAGCAGGCCGTGGTACGAATACCTTTTGTGCAGAATAAATCCTTAATTCCCAGCGGAATACCCTCCAAAGCTCCGTTGGTTCCGTCGGCATACCGCCTGTCGGAAGCTTTAGCCTGTTCCAAAGCAATTTCCGGCGTTTCCAGCACATAAGCATTATATTGACGATTGCTCTCCATCGCCTTAATATAGGCAGAAACAACCTCCGTTGCGGTAAAGTCACGTTTTTTCAACCCGTCACGGGTTTCGGCTATTGTCAGCTTGGTTAAATCACTCATTCTACACTCTCTTTTTTTGCACCTTTAATCAATTTTAACTGCTCTTTTAATTCTTCCATCGGTATCTGAAATTGCTTTCCGTCCCGGCCGACCTGCATACCGGCGGCATCAACCTTGATTTCAACCGGTTTTCCGTCTTTGCTGCCGACGATTGACAAACCGTTCGGCCCGATTTTAACGTTAAACTTATTACCTTGGGAATCTTCTTTCACCAGATTAATGCCGTCACTTCCCATACTCACACCGGGCACATTCTCCCGAATTCCCTGAACAACCTTGTATATGCTCCAGGCTTTCCATATTCCCCAGCCTAACAAAGCCAGTACGGCAATCAACAGCACAAGTTTCACATTTTTTTTCATCGGCACACCTTTTCTAAAATCCCCGCATGGCCCGGCCTGAACCGCACAACAGAAAAAACCGCTTATTCCACCACCTTGGGAACGACAAAATATCCGTATTCCGCCTGCGGAGCGTTAGCCAGCACTGCCGCCGACTGATTGCCCTCGGTCACTTTGTCTTCGCGGCAGACAATATTGCTCTCGTTAACCGACACCAGCGGCTCGACATCATCGGTATTAACTTCGTTTAACTGCTCAATCCAATTCAGAATTTTATTAAATTCCTGTTCGGTTGCTTCAATTTTATCGTCTTCAATCCGCAGGCGCGACAAAAACGCCACTTTTTTGACTGTTTCCTTATCTATTGCCATTCTTTGTTCCTTTTCTTTACAAATCCAGCTTAAACGGAGGTAAAACCGTTTCATATTGCAATCTTTTTAGCATATTAACCGATTCAATATCAAGTCCCATTTGATTTATAACTTTATTAACCGATATTTTCGGGCCGCCGCCGACCAGCTCGGCAATTTTTTCCTGCAGCGTTTTGGCTTTCGGATAATAGGCGATTCCGAAGCGGCTTTTGGGAGGAATACCGCCCAGTTGCTTGGCATACGCGACAGCCCGGTCTATTCCGCCGATTTCATCGGCCAAACCGTTTTCAACCGCCTGAATACCGATCCATACCCTGCCCCGCGCCAGCTTGTCCATTTTCTCAGGCGAAATATTCCTTGCCGCGGCAACTTTTGCGGTAAAATCGCGATAAACATTATCCAGCGACCGATTGAAAACCTCTTTTTCCCGCTCGCTGAATTTATGATTTGCCGATAAAATGCCGGCATTGTCGCCAAACTTGACTTCGCCCCAGTTAATCTCAAGCTTATCCCACAGGCCGGCCAAAACCATCTTGCCTCCCAGCACACCGATAGAGCCCGTTACCGTCGATGCTTCCGCCAGTATTTTATCCCCCGGAAGCGCAATGAAATAACCGCCGGAAGCGGCATAATCTCCCATCGAAACCACAATCGGCAGCTTGCGTTTTTCTTTCAGACGGCTTAAGGCATTCCAAATTTCGGCGGAAGCCGTATAACTGCCGCCCGGACTGTTAATCCGCAGAAGCAGCGCTTTCACATATTTGTTGTTGGCAATTTCGTCCAGCTGCTGAATCAGCGTTTCTGACCCGACAATGCTCTCCCCCTGCAACGGATTGCTCAGACTCTTTCCGCCGCTGATGGTTCCGTCAACCACCAGAAAGGCAATGGTCGGCAGTTTTTTGCCGCTTTCCTCCAAACTATAGGCATAATCATACACGTCTATCATTTCGCCTTTGGTCTCATCCAAAACCTTTTCCAGCAAATCCGGTTTAAAGGCCGTTTTGTCAATCAAGCCTTCTTTCAGTCCCTCATCTGCGGACAAAGGCGCCCGGTTGACCAGCCGGCGGAAAATATTTTCATCAAGTTTTCGGTCGGCACAGACATCTGCGACAATCCGGTCATAAAGGCTCTGCCCAAGACGCTCCGTTTCTTCCCGGTATTGCGGCGTAAAGGCGCTGTTCAGAAAAGAAGCCGCAGCATTTTTATATTCATGCCGGGCATAAAATTCGGCCGTTATTCCCACTTTGTCCAGCAAACCTTTCAAAAAGGGAACTTCAATGTTCAAACCGGTAATGCCGATTTCGGTATTCGGCTGCATCCATATCTCGTCAAAGGCCGATGCCAGATAATAATCGTCCGTACCGCCGCCGAAACTGCCCATGCCCGAAGAATAGAGATAAGCCTTTTTGCCGGTCGAACGAAACGCTTTCACCGCCTCTCTCAAATCCTGAATCTGCGCCAGCCCCAGACTGGTATTGCCGACATCGGCCACCAAAGCCTGAACCTTATTGTCCAAAGCCGCCACATTAACAGCCTTAATCAAATCATAAAAAGAAAGCGACGGCTCTTCGCTGAACTCCGCCAGCAAATCATCGCTGCGGCTTTCCGGATACGGGCGGTCCAAGTCAAGCGTAAGAACGGCCCGTGAAGGCACGGGATGCACCATCACAGACGGACTTCCCAGCATATTTGCCAAAACGACCAACAGTAAAATAAACAGCAATCCGAACAACGCAAACGAATAAGTAAGCGATTTTAGCAAAATGCGCGCAGCCGCCGCTTTGCTTTTCTTTATCTTTAGTTCCGGAAAAGGCTTGTTAAATTCCGTCATCTGAACCTCTTTCATTTGTCACCTGTGCTTAAGTATAGGCGGCTTACGGCATATCACAAGTTTTTCTTGTTTTTTCCACAATATAACAACGCATTATGCCAAATAAAAGGCCGGATCGGTTACCCGCCCGGCCTTCGCAAAATCAAAAACGGCTTAGAATTCGGCCAAAACCTCACCGGATTCATGTGCATTTTTCAACGAAACCATGCCGACGACATGATATCCCGCATCAACATGCAGAACCTCACCGGTAATGGCCTCGCCCAAAGGAGACAGCAAAGCCAGAGCGGCACGGCCGACTTCTTCCTGAGTAACGTTGCGCTGCAGCGGGGCATTCAGTTCATTCCAACGCAGAATTTTGCGGAAATCGCCGATACCTGAAGCAGCCAGAGTCTTAATCGGGCCGGCGGAAACGGCATTAACGCGAACGCCCTGCTGTCCCATATCAACTGCGGCATAACGAACGGCGGCCTCCAAAGCTGCTTTGGCAACGCCCATAATGTTATAATTCGGCAGAGTTCTTTCGCCGCCCAGATAAGTCAGGGTAACGATGGAACCGTTTTCGCTCATGTAAGGCGAAGCGCAGCGGCAGGTTTCGAGCAAAGAATAGCAGGAAATATGCATCGTGTTCAAAAAGTTCGGCAGCGTGGTATCGATTGTGCGGCCTTTCAGTTCGTTTTTGTCAGAAAAAGCAATGGCATGAACAACAAAATCGATTTTGCCCCATTTTTCGCCCAGTTCTTTAAAGCAGGCTTCAACGCTGGCAGAGTCGGTCACGTCGCATTGAATCAAAGTCGGTTCAAAACTCAGAGTCTCCGAAAGCGGTTTAACTCTTTTTTCCAAAGCTTCGTTCTGATAAGAAAATGCAATTTGTGCGCCTTGGGCGTCCAATGCCTGAGCAATGCCCCAGGCGATTGACTTATCGTTAGCCAGACCCATAATCAGGCCTTTTTTACCTGCCATAAGCGGTGCTGCTGTAGTCATAATATTTTCCTTTGCTTTATTAATAAAATTAATGTAGAAATTTAATAGCTAGTTTATTAATAAATTCTGCGTCCTTTGTAAACAACTTTTTTTGCGAGACAGGTATGTATTGGAAAACTCTTTTAAAAAACGGCCTTAAAAACAAATTCGGACAAATGTTTGCCACCTGCCGGGAATTTCTGTTTTTCCTTTCCAAACGAGCCAAAAACGACACTATTTTCCGGGTTGCCGCCTCGCTCAGCTACACCTCGCTGATTGCCATCGTTCCACTGTTTGCCATCGGCCTGGCTATTTTTTCGGCCTTTCCCGTTTTCAACAGCGTCAGAGGACAAATTGAAGATTTTCTGCTCAAAAACTTTGTTCCCACCATCGAGCAGGAAGTCAGCCAGTATTTTTCCGAATTTCTGAACGCCACCGGACAGCTGACCACCATCGGCGTCGTCGGGCTGGCCATCACCGCCATTTTGATGCTCTCAACCATTGAAAACAGCCTGAACTTCATTTTCAAAGTCACCCGTCCGCGGCGATTCACCACCAAAGTAACACTGTACTGGACTGTCATCACTCTCGGTCCGCTGCTGCTCGGCGCCGTTTTTTCCCTCCGCGGCTACCTGTTCACCCTGCAGCAGATGATGCCTGAAGACATGGCCGGCAAAGGCATTATGCTCGGCAATCTCCTGCCTGCCGCCATCAACCTTTTTCTGCTGCTTCTGGTTTATGTGCTGGTTCCCAACAAAAAAGTTCATATCAAAAACGCCTTTTTCGGTGCTCTGGTCGCAATTATTCTGTTCTGGCTGCTCCGTAAAGGCTTCACCAGTGCCATAACCATGACCGCCACTTACAAAACCCTCTACGGCGCCCTGGCCACCCTGCCCATCTTTCTGATTTGGATGTACCTGGCCTGGGCCGTTGTCATTTTCGGCGCCGTTTTCACCGCCGCACTCGAGGAATATCAACAGCTTGACGAACGCCAGCTGAAAAAAGTTCTCGTCGCCGGCAAGCCCGAAAAAAGATAAGAATTTTTTTTGAAAATTCCTCTTGCAAAAAGAACAAAAGTAGTACATTATGATTTTCATCGGGATAACTGTCATCGGCAAATTGTAATTTTTACAAATAAGGCGGATAACAGTAATATCATTAATTTGTTCAACCATACAGAAAGAAAGACGACATGGAAAAAGATAAAGCACTTGACGCCGCGCTGAGCCAGATTGAACGCGCTTTCGGCAAAGGCTCGATTATGCGCCTCGGCCAAAACAGCCATATTGACATTGAAGCCATCTCCACCGGTTCGCTCGGCATCGACATCGCGCTCGGCATCGGCGGAATGCCCAAAGGCCGCATTATCGAAATCTACGGCCCGGAAAGCTCCGGCAAAACGACGCTGGCTTTGAGCGTCATCGCTCAGGCTCAGAAAAAAGGCGGCACCTGTGCCTTTATTGACGCCGAACATGCGCTTGACCCCGGCTATGCAAAAAAAATCGGCGTAGATATTGAAAATCTGCTGATTTCCCAGCCGGATGCCGGTGAACAGGCTCTTGAAATTGCCGACACGCTGGTCCGTTCCGGCGCCATTGACGTTCTGGTTGTCGACTCTGTGGCTGCCTTGGTGCCGAAAGCCGAACTGGAAGGCGAAATGGGTGATTCGCACATGGGGCTGCAGGCCCGTTTGATGAGCCAGGCACTGCGTAAACTGACCTCCACCGTCTCCCGTTCCAACACGCTGATCATCTTCATCAACCAAATCCGCATGAAAATCGGCGTCATGTTTGGCAATCCGGAAACCACCACCGGCGGTAACGCCCTCAAATTCTACGCCTCCGTCCGCATTGACATTCGCCGCGTCGGCTCCATTAAAGACAAAGACGATGTCATCGGCAGTCAAACCCGCGTCAAAATCGTCAAAAACAAAGTTGCTCCCCCGTTTAAGGTTGTTGATTTCGACATCATGTACGGCGAAGGCATTTCCAAAACCGGCGAACTGATTGATCTCGGCATCAAAGCCGGACTGGTTGAAAAAGCCGGCGCCTGGTTCTCCTACAAAGGCGAAAAACTCGGCCAGGGACGCGAAAACGCCAAATTGTTCCTGCGCGACCATCCTGAAATTGCCGACGAAATAGAGAACAAAATCCGTGCTGATGCCGGACATTTGACGACCGAAATGATTGGCGATGACGAGCCCGCGGAGGAAGAAGCCTAAGCTAAACCGTCGCAATATATAAAAAAAGAGGTATCTTTTTTGATACCTCTTTTTTTTGCACCAAGACCAGCCTGTCTTTAAGGAACCAGCATAAAAGCAGGACGCCCCTGCGGCGGCAGCTGGGTAAAAGCGGCCGGAGGATTGGACGGCTGTGGTTCCGGATTGCCGTACATTCCCAGAAAAGAGAGAAAATAAAGAACAATATAAAAAGCAACCGCGGCAATCCGCAGAATTTTAACCAAACTCACATCTTCCCTGAACGGAACGTCTGCCGCATCTTTGTTAATCAGACAAATCTCCGCAATTGCCCAAACCTGCACAAAAACCAGCGGAATAAAACACAAAAATCCCGAAAACAGCGTAATCAAAAGCTGAATTGTGGCTTTTCGCGTATAGCCTGCATAATAATTGTGCACTCCGAACAACCCCAGCAGCCATCCCAAAACCACATAAGCCACACCGCTTTTGGCGCCGCCTTTATAATCGACATGGCGGCTGATAATTGCCTGTTTGAGGCTGACATATTCCTCTTCGTTCAAAATATTGCGATCCCTCAGTTTGGCCAGCTTTTCCAAATTATCTATATCATCCATGACTCTCACTCCTAAAAAAACATTGCTGACAGGGATATAATCACGATTAGCCGGAATCCAACCTAAAAAAAAGAACTCCCCGGCCTCTCGGCCGAAGAGTTCTCCGCTGAATAAAGCTTTATACAGAAAGAATACTGCGTTTGACCATTATTCCGCTGCTGTTTTTTTGCAGCTCATGCTTTTCAAACATATTCTGCATTCTGGTCACTCTGTCGTCTATGCTTTCCAGTCTGACGACAAATATCTTCGCTTTAACCGGTGTACGCGGATCGCGAAAACTTACCAAAACGCGTTCTCCGTTAATCTCAAACAAACCGAAGAACGAATAAGCGGCAATCGGAGAAAAGCTGAGCTTCTTATCTTCATAAGAATTGACAAAAACGACCGCTTTAGTCTTAAAATACCCGTGGAAAATAACCTCATAGGTATCTGCTTCATACGAAGTTCCTGCCAAAATGTTCGGCAAACTCTGCTGAATGTCTTCCAAGCTCAAATTCTCTTTCTGCGGCAAATTTGCAATTCCGTCAAAAGCCGCCTTTACTTCTGTAACAATATACTTCTTCATCTCGATAAAAATTTAAAGTGAAACAATAATTCATTTATGTTTTCAGCTAATATCACATTTTGTCTAAAAAACAAGAATTATTTTACTTGCGCCAGAAATTTTTTGTAAAAACGACCAAAATTGTCACGACTTCCAAGCGCCCGAGCAGCATGGCAAATGCCAGCACATACTTTGCCGCGTCGGGCAAACTGCTGAAATTTCCGGCCGGGCCGACAATCGGGCCGACTCCGGGGCCCGAGTTGGTAATACAGGCAATAACCGCGCTGAATGCGGTTTCAAAAGACAGCCCGCTTAAAGCCACCAAAACGCTCAAAGCGGCAATGCTCAGCATATATCCGGCAAAAAACACAAAAACCGATGAAACGACCGCATTGCTGACGGTTAAAGAACCGACTTTTATCGGCAAAACGCGGTTGGGATCCGTGGCAATTGTCAAAGATTTGCGAAGAAAGGCCAAAATCACCTGCCAGCGAAAAATCTTTATAGAACCGGAGGTCGATCCCGTACAACCGCCCGTCAGAGCAAAAATGATAAACAATGTTCCGGCAAAAGCGCCCCACTGCATATAGTCGGTTGAGGCAAAACCGGTTGTCGTCACAATTGAAATAATGTTAAACGATGAATAGCGCAGCGCCTCCCAAAAGCCGTAAACCCCTTCAAACACCAGCCAGCAGGACGTAAACAGAATATAAACCGCCAACACCTTCAAAAAAGTGATAACCTGCTGCGTCCGAAAAGAATGCAAATCCTGATTTTGCACCAGCATAATATAAAAGGTCATCGGCAAAGCGCCTAAAACCATAAACAGCGACAAAACGACCTCAACGCTGACGCTGTCATAAAAACCGACGGAGGCATTCTTTATTCCCAGGCCGCAGGTCGCAATCGCCGACATGGCATGATTCGCCGCATCAAACCATGACATCCCTACCCCATACAGCGAAACCGTGCAGGCCGCGGTCAGCAAAATATAAACCAGCATAATACGCTTGGCGATATAATTGAACTTCGGCATAAACTTGTCATCAATATCCGAATTTTCCCGCTGAAAGATCTGCATTCCCCCGATTCCCAAAAACGGCAGCATGGCCACGGCAAACATAACGATTCCCAAACCGCCGAGACTGCTGAGAATTGACCGCCACAGCAATATTGCCTTCGGCATAATCTCGACATCTGGCAGAATGGTTGCTCCGGTCGTGCTCAACCCCGACATCGTTTCAAACAAAGCATCGGCAAAATGAGGAATGGAACCATAAAGCAAAAAAGGGAGCGTTCCCAGCAAAGTCAGGCTCACCCAGCCGCAGACCGTAATCAAATACCCCTGCTGCAGCGTAATTTTCTTAATATTCATCCGGTTGGCCAGAAACAACGACAAACCGATAAACAGGCAAATAATCGATGAACTCAGAAAATGCGACCAGCCGGCTCTGGTCCAATACATATCCAAGAATGCCGGAATCAGCATCGCCAACCCCAGCACGCTTATCAGATATCCGTTAATCATTAAAACCGGCTGCCACATCAGAGCATTTCCTTTTAATCAAAACGGTCTTTACAACGCCACGTTTTTTGAAAACTTGTGAGTTACCAGCATCCGGTTGATGTTTTCTCCGCCCACATAGCACATTCCGGTTGCAATATCCTGAAACGTATAGGCAACAATACTGCAGCGGACGACCTGATTTTTAACCACGTTTTCCAAAAACTTCTTGGCTTCCAGTCCCAGTTCGGTCTCCGGATTGACATAAATGCCATACAGAAAGATGTAAGTTCCGTCCACCTCGATTTCATTGGCATTATAAACCTTGGTCACGCCGATGACTTCCTTCGGCTCGTCCAGATAAATCAACGGCAGATTGCGCTTAACCTTTCTTTTCACCGGCTGAGGAACCTCTTCCCGAACATTTTCCTCCGCAGCTGCCGGAATTTCGGAATCATCGACTGCGGCATCGGTATTTTCGGCGGGCAAATCGCTGTCAACCGGAATTTCCTCTGCATAATCGGGAACTTCGACAATATCTACCGGTCTCGGTGCACTGCTGGCCCGCTCGAAAATAGCCCGGCGGTTGGCATTAACGTCAACGCTCGGAAAATCGACCAGCTTATCAGTCCCCTTTTCGGCCTGACTTTTTTTCTCCGTCAGAGACGGCATGGTTATTTTAAAATCCTTGGGAAGAACACCTTTGGTCTTTTCAGAAACAAAACCGGTCACAACAGACGTATATTGCTTGATTTTGCTCCAATACCACAGATGAACCTCCGCCGGTTTGACGCCGCGGAACGTCGGTGCCATAAACAGAATAAACAACACGGGAAAAAAGATTAACGGCTTTCGCAGCGGAAACAGCAAAAGCATTATCGTTTTGTGCAGCAGGGCTTTCCAACCGCGCAACGGATAAATATTATCGTCTTCTCTTCTTCTCATTCTCATTTCTTATCACTTCCGTATTTTGCTTTCAGCTCTTCGGTTTTTTCCGGAGCAATCCGCTCAAACAGAGCGTCGCCGACTTCAAATTTATGTCCGGGCTGCAAAGCCTCAATTTCCTTGGCCGCGTTAAAGCCTTTCAAAACCGGCATATCTGCCGCATTCAAACCGAATTTGGCAAGAATTTTGGCTGAAGTTTCCGGCATAACCGGAGCGCTCAGCAGAGCATAAATGCGAATAAGATTCAGGCAGACCCGCAAAATAGCCGCCGCCCGTGCCGGATCCGTTTTGATAACCGTCCAGGGTTCGGTAACCGAAATATAGTTGTTGCCGTCCACCCAGATGGCGCGCAGCTCGTTCATCGCCTTCTTAAATTCCAGCCCTTCCATATATTTGCAGTAATTGTCGGCTTTTTCCTGCAAATCGGCAATCAGTTTTTCTTCAACTTCGGTCATTTCCCCGCCGGCCGGAACTTCCGCCCCGATTTTGGAAGCGGTCATTTTCATTACCCGGGAAACAAAATTACCCAGCACCCCGTTCAAATCTTTGTTGACCACGCCGGCAAACAAATCAAACGTAAAGCTGGAATCCGAAGCTTCCGGCGCATTGGAAATAAGCCAATAGCGCCAGTAATCCGCCGGAAACTCCTTAACAGCGTCTTCGGCAAACACGCCGCGCTGTTCTGATTTTGAAAACTTTCCGCCCTCAAAGGTCAAATAGCTCATACCTTTCAGATAATCCACCTTGGTCCAGTTTTCACCGGTTCCAAGCAGCGTCGCCGGAAAAGAAATCGAGTGGAACGGCACATTGTCCTTGCCCATAAACTGAACATAATAAACGTCTTTCGCGTCCAGCCACCAGTCTTTCCAGTTTCTCTCGCCCGGTTTTTCGTCGGCCCACTGCTTCGTTATGCCGAGATAGCCGATCGGCGCGTCAAACCACACATAAAAAACCTTGTCTTCAAAACCTTTTTTCGGCACCGGAAACCCCCACTTCAAATCGCGGGTGATACAGCGCGGGCGCAAACCTTCTTTAAGCCACTTCTGGGCAATGGAATAAGCTACGTCGGGCCAAAACGGCTCTTTGCTTTTCACCCATTCCGCCAGCTGTTTTTCCAGCTTCGGCAAATTCAAAAACAGATGTTTGGTCTCGCGCACTTCCAAATTGGTCGAACCTGAAATCGTGCTCCGCGGATTAATCAGTTCCGTCGGATCCAAAACCTTGGTGCAGTTCTCGCACTGGTCACCGCGGGCTTTGTCATAACCGCAGTGCGGACAGGTTCCGGTCACATAGCGGTCAGGCAGAAAACGGTTGTCATCAATCGAGAAAATCTGCTTGATGCTTTCTTCTTCAATCAAACCGTTTTTATCCAGCTGTTCAAAAATATGATAGGTTATTTCCCTGTTCTGCTCACTGCTGGTGCGCCCGAAATAGTCAAACGACAGATTAAAGGCATCATAGGCTTCTTTGTGGCGGTTATGATATTTCAGGCAGTAGTCGGCAACATCCATGCCTTCTTTCGCCGCACCCACTTCCGACGGCGTGCCGTGCTCATCGGTTCCGCAGACATATAACACTTCATGTCCCATCATTCGCATGTAACGGGCATAAACGTCTGACGGAAGCAGACAACCGACCAAATGCCCCAGATGAGGCACCCCGTTAACATAAGGCAAAGCTGATGTAATCAATATCTTAGACATGAAAGTTAATCTCCGTTTTTATTATTTTTGCTTAATTTTACCGCTTAATCTTACACATATTTCACCAATTAACAAGCAAAAAATCCCTTTTCTACCCTGCTTTTGCCTGCCCCATTACTGTCATTGCCCGACTTGATCGGGCAATCCATAACCTACCCCTCAACCATCACCTATTGGACATTCCGGTCAGGCCGGAATGTGACGTATTGGTAAATTTTCATTGCTCAATACCTCAGAAAGACATGCTCCGACTTTTCTCTCCGTCATACTCCGGCACAATATTTCTGTCATGCTCCGGCTTTTCTCTCTGTCATGCTCCGGCTTGACCGGAGCATCTATCACAAGGAAATCATCTTTATTTTTTAATTGCAATTTAACTTTTAACCTTTAAGATAACTTCCGCAGGTCAGAGATGGCTTGCGGAGTGTAGCAGCTCCTAACAGAAAAAGAACGACTCCTTTTGAGGGGAGCCGGAGAGATAAGCCTATATGGTCGAATAATCCGGACTGTTCTGTTACAGTTGCTAACTCCCCGCCTTGTTTCTGACGACAGGGCGGTTTTGTTTTAACCAAATAAATTTTTCGCCCGAATTTCGTTGACGACGGCGAGAATTTTAAGACAAAAACGGAGTTGTAACATGTTGAAAAAAAGACAACGTTTAACCAACCTTAACCACACCCGCGCAGAAATTGCCGGTCAGTTGCAACAACTGATGGCCGAACATCAGCTGCAAATAGACAAGTTTGCCCAGTTGACCAGCTGGACACCGTTTTATCTGCAGGCACTGTTGGAAGGCCGCGCCAACCCGAATATCGGCGAGCTCAATTACCTCGCTTCGATTTTTGACCATAAACTCAAAATCGAATTCGTAGCTTAAAAAAGATCCCCCCGCTCAAAAGCGGGGGTATCTTTTGCTGCCTTACCGCCTTAATGTATCGCCTCGCGGATAATGCAGGCGGCATCATGCCGGTCTAAACGGATGGGATCAAGGTTATACAGCCCGCCCATTGCCAGAAATGAATTTTCCGCCAGTTTCTCCGCCTCTTCGGGAGAAACGCCCCAAGACGATAATTTCAAGTCATCCAAACCGACCGCTTTAATCAGCTTTCGTAAAGCCGTCAGAAAATCTTCCGGTCCGTTGCCGGCCTCTCCCATTGCCCGTGACATTTCCATATAACGCACGGCAATTTTATTTTTCTCTTTTTTCATCAGATAACCGTAATAAGGAAGCGACAGCGCAACCAACCCTGCCCCGTGCGGCAAATCGGGATAGAATGCCGACAAAGCATGCTCCATCGAGTGTTCGGAAATGCAGCTTGACATGCTTTCCACCATTCCCGCCTGAGTGCTGGCCCAGGCCATCTGCTCGCGCGCCTGCAAATTTTGCCCGTTTTCGACCGCTTGCGGTAAAAACTCGGTTATCCGCCGGATTGAATCCAACGCATACAAATCGCTCACCGGCTGCGCCACATTAGCCAGATAGCCCTCTGCCGAGTGAAAAAAAGCGTCCATTCCCTGATAAGCCGTAAATAGCGGCGGAACCGAAACCATCAGCTCCGGGTCGACAATCGACAGCCGCGGAAACGTTGCATCAATTCCAAAGCCTATTTTTTCATTGGTATCGGCATTGGTAATCACGGTCCAGGGATCGGCTTCCGTTCCCGTTCCGGCAGTCGTCGGAATAGCCACAATCGGCAGCACCGGCTGCATAATTGAAGCTTTGCCTTTCAGATAATCCCAATAACGGTTGTCGCCGTTGTTCACCATAATCGCAATCGATTTGGCCGAATCAATCGCACTGCCGCCGCCCAAGCCAATCACAAAATCGCATTCTTCCCTGCGGGCCAGTTCTGCCGCCTCTTCCACATGCGCCTCAATCGGGTTGGGCAAAACCTTGTCAAAAACGGTCGAATCAACGCCGTTCTCCCGCAAAAGCGCCTGAACCTTATCCAAATATCCGAATTTTCGCATCGAATTGCCGCCGGTAATTACAATTAAAGCCTTTTTTCCCGGCAACTCGGCCTGAGCCAGTTCTTTCAGCCTTCCCCGGCCGAAAATAACCCGCGTCGGCATATAGTAATTAAAATGCATATCACCCTCCTCCGCTGTTTTAACATCAGAGGTTAATATAAGCATCGTCTCAGAGGGCTTCAACCGCCTTTTCCAACGCGGCTATATCGTTTCCGCACAACAGGTCATGAAGCCGGACCAGCTTTTCCTCCGGCAAATCATAAATATGCAAAGCCGTCAGCCGCCGGACAGTTTCTTCGGGAAAGCGCCGGCGAATGACCTTTGCCGGATTTCCGCCCGCTATTGTATAAGGTTCAACGTCTTTAGTCACCACGGCGCCCGCTGCCACAACCGCTCCTTCGCCGATTGTCACTCCGGGCATAATCATTGCCCGCATGCCGATCCACACGCCGTCTTTAATAACCGTATCCCCTTTTGCCTGATATTCTTCGGCAATCTTATCCAAATGGGCATAACAACTGAACCAGTCCGTCCGGTGCGTATGGTTGCCGCCCATCAGAATAACCGCTTCCGCCCCGATGCTCACATAATCGCCGATATAAAGCCGGTCGATTTTCCATTGCGGTTCCCAATGTTCACGGCTGTATTTGTCACCGTACAGATAACGCACGGCACAATCTTCAAAACAGCCGCTCCAGGCATCGCTGTAATAACTGTGGGTTCCCTTGACGATAATATTCGGGTTGGTTACCGTTTCATGCAGATATTCGACTTTTGACCAATGCTTAGTCATGTTTTCTTCTCAAAAACGCGGGCAGCTCCGGCAGTTTGGAAGCTCCGGCCGCATGCAGATGCCCGCCGCCGCCGAATTCCGCCGCAATTTTAGACACGTCAATGTTCTCTTTGTCGCTGTAAAAAGACAAATTCCAACGGTTTTGTTTGTTCATAAAGAAATTGACCATAAAGTCATAATCCTGAATATTCTCCAGCGAATCAAAAAACTCGGAATAGCCTTGCGGCATATTGGAACAAATGCACTTCAACCCCTTATATTCGCTCTCAAAAGCCATGCTCCGCACCAGACGGTAATTGCGCACCTTAATCCACGACAAAATCGCCCGTCCTTTTTCAACCGTATCCGCCACATTCAGGCGTCCGTCAAACAGCTTGTCCCATATTTCATCGGTCGGCGCATTGACGCCGTTGGCCTGAAAAGCATATTCAAACGGACGGACTCGGTCGTCACGCAAATCAAAAACATCGTTTTTTCCGAGCAGAACAACCCCTTCCGGTACCGGCTTGTCCGGATAATAATATTCCCAGCTTAACACGATAGCCGCCGTGCCGATACGGCGCAGCCCTTTAATTTCCTTATACTTGCCGCTGGCCAGCTTCTCGTTGTATTCATTAATCACCGAAGCATGATGGTCAATCCAGGTAAAATCGATTTTCTCATTCAGTTCAAACATAAAATCGACCGGCAAGGCAAAGTCGCAAACCACAACCTTCTCATGCTTGCGGATTTCGTCATAAGGAATTTCCATGTCATGATTCAGCCCCATCAGTTCTATTCCCGGATAAACCGTCCGCACAATAGCGCCGGAACCTTTTCCGTCGCTGTCTGCCACATGATAAATACACAACATGCCAAAACCTCGCTAATCTTCTATTACAATTTTCATATTATCATAAGCCGGAACCACATTCTCCGGCGTCTCCAGCATAACCTGATTATAATCGCATTCCGTTGCCATATGGTTAATGACCGCCTTTTCCGGGTTAATCCGCTCAATGACGGCCAGCACATCGGCCAAACCGGCATGCGCCGGCTGCCCGTAAGGCGTCGTCAGCGGCAAAACCAACAGTTTCGGCCGCCGCAGAATCCGCTTGTAACCGCTTTCGGCAATCACCTTAAAATCGGCAATATAAACGATTTCCCCGTCATTAAACACATATCCCAAGCATTCCGGACAATGATGCAACAGCTTAATCGGCATAATTTTCAGACCTTTGATGTCAAACGGACGGTTGGCTTTGATAATATTCGGCACCATACTCGGCAGCCTGACCACATCGTTGACCTTGTTCGGCTTTGAAAGCAGATAAGAAAAATTATGCCTGATATAACGAACCGTCTTTTCTCCGGCATAAAAATGCAAATTCTGCCGGATAATCCGGTTAATCTCCCTGATATCGTCTATGCCGTGCACATGGTCGGCATGCGCATGCGTGTAAAGCACCCCGTCCAAATAGCGAATATCATTTGCCAGCAGCTGCAAACGCAAATCAGGCGACGTGTCGATTAATAACCTGACCCCGTCGTACTCCAGATATGCCGACGTCCGCAAACGCCGGTTTTTAGGGTTTTGCGGGTCGCAGGCCCCCCAGCCTCTCCCCAGCGACGGAACACCGGGAGCCGCGCCGCTGCCCAGAATGGTTAACTGTTTCATTTATAATCATATCTCCCTTTATCGCTGGCCTTGCGGAACAGACGGTAAAAGTTGTCTGACGTAATCTGCGCCAGTTTTTCCAGCGGCAAGTCGCGCAGTTGAGCCAGTCTTTCCGCCGTATGCAGCACAAATGCAGGCTCATTGCGGCGCCCGCGCTTGGGCACCGGAGCCAAAAACGGCGAATCCGTCTCCACCAACAGACGTTCCAGCGGCAAACGGGCAAAAACCTCCCGCAGTTCATTGCTTTTGTTAAAGGTAATTATACCCGAAGCGGAAAGATAAAAACCAATGGAAAGGCCGAAATCCGCCAGTTTCTGCGAACCGGTAAAACAATGGAATTCGCCGCCGAAAGGCTTTTCCTTATAGGCTTCGTCCAGCAGCGACATCGTGTCTTCCTCTGCTTCTCTGGTATGGATAATCAGCGGCAGCCCGCTCTCCTGCGCAGCCTTGATATGTTCTCTGAAAACCTTTATCTGCACATCGCGCGGGCAGTTGTCATAGTAATAATCCAGCCCGCACTCGCCGATAGCCACCACTTTTTTATGATGCGTCTGCGCCAGCAAATCCGCCGCCGTCAGACTTTCATATTCGGAGGCATTATCGGGATGCACCCCGACTGCCGTATAAATAAACGGATACTTTTCCGACAAAGCCAGCTGATTGTCCAGCTCGTCAATATTATTTCCGGCATTCAGCATTGCCGTCACGCCATTGGCTCTGGCCCGCTCCAGAATTTCATCAAAATCTTCTTCAAAATCGTTAAAGTCCAAATGACAATGGCTGTCGACTAACATAGCTCTCCTTATTAAATCACTTTAATCACATTGGTAATAATATTAATCAAAGCCTGCTTTTTATCAAGATTTAATCTCTCCGTCTCGTTAAAAACCTTAATGGCGTTGTCCCAGGCTCCCGCCAGTTCGTCGGGATGATCGCTTGCTCTGACGTTTTCGGCAATAAATTTCAAAACCAGTTCCTGAATCAGATAATAGCTGTCTTCATCGCTCACCGCCGCATCGCAAAAAGCCAGCAAATCGGCAATACTGAACTTGTTTTTGGCATAAACGATCTTGGACAAATCGTCATACTTGCCCAAAGCATTGTTATCGGCATATGCCAAAGCTTTGCCGATACTGCCCGAAGCAATGCCGACCAGACTTTGAACGGCCTTTTCCGCCAAAGCCGGGCGATACCGCCGCAGCAGACTGGCAACCTGATTGTCCGCCAACAGCGGCAGCTGCAGCTTGGCGCAGCGCGAACGGATCGTCGGCAGCAGCTTGTTCGGATTATGACTGATAAGCATCATCACCGTTTTGTATGGCGGTTCTTCCAAAATTTTCAACACCGCATTGGCACTGGCCGGATTCATATCGTCAATGCTGTCGATAATCACAATCCGCCAGTTATTGTCAGCCGAACGCTTAGTCAAAAACTCATTGATTGTCCGCACGTCGTCCACGCGGATAAAAGCCGACTTTTTCAGTCCCTTCATTTCCTCGTCGGAAAGCTGCTCACCCTCTTTGATTGCTTTCAGAATCTTGCGGCGGTCGGTATCGGTATAGTCCCGCTCAATAATTTTCAAATCAGGATGGGCATTGTTGACCACCAGTTTGAACACCGGATTGTTTTCGCTTATCTCCAAACTGGTATATTGCTCTTTCTTGCTGGCATCGGCCGCCAGCAGAAATTTGGCAAAACGATAAGCCAGCGTTGCCTTGCCGATGCCCTCAATGCCGCTGATGAGCCATGAATTGTGCAGCGAATTATTCCGCCACCCTTCCAGCAGAATCTGCTCGGCTTTTTCCTGCCCCAGCAGATAGCTGTTGTTTTTCGGCAAAATATTGACCGCTTCGCTCTCTAACATTAAATTTTAAACCTTTCCGCAATCACCCGGATAACCTCATGGTGCAAATCTTCAATCGTCTTATTGGCATTCAGCACCACAAAACGCTTGCCGTCGCTCTGCGCCAGTTCCAGATAGCCTTCGCGCAGGCGGTTATGAAATTCCAGTCCCCTGTCTTCAAAACGGGTTTCCTTAACTTCCATCTGCAAAGATTTTTTATAAGAACGTTCCAAACCGATTTTCGGATCCAAATCAAACAAAATGGTCAAATCAGGCTTAAAATCGCCCACCGTCAGCTGATAGAGGCCGTTCAGAGTTTCCAGCGGCACCTTTTTCTCATAACCGTAATACTGATAAGCCACCGTAGAATCCGCAAACCTGTCGCTCAGCACCCAGGTTCCTTCTTTCAATGCCGGCCACACCTTATTGGTCAGGTGAATGCGCCGGTCGGCATAATAAAGCAGGCATTCGGCAACCGCATCAAACTTGTCTTTGTCTCCGGTTACCAGCAAACGCCGCAGTTCCTGCCCGATATCGGTTCCGCCCGGCTCTTTGGAAGTCAGATTGTTGATTTTCCGCTGATGCAGAAACTCAGAAAGCAGTTTCAGCTGGGTTGATTTTCCGGTTCCTTCGCCGCCCTCAAAGGTAATAAACTTGCCCTTGGGACGGGGAACCGGCGGAAAAGGAAACTCCAACTGGGGAATTTCCTCGCCGTCTATTCCGTCTTTGGTGGCAACTTTACCTTTCAGCGATGTCATCTTAATTTTCCCCGAAAACCAGATATTTCAAGTTTTCGCCGATTTTGCCGAGCATGCCGAGCTTACCGACGTCACGGTCTGCCAACAGCGGAACTTCAAAATCGGGCTGGCCCGGAATTTCCACTTTAACCACGCCGAGCTTGTCGCCTTTTTTAATCGGCGCCTTGACCGGCTTGTCATAAACCGCCGTCATTTTGACATTGGCGGCTTTGTTTTTCTTAATCGTCCGTTTGACATTCTCGCCAACAACCAGCTCAACGCTCTTCTCGGTTCCGAACCAGACCGGAATCTCGGCAATTTTCTGCCCTTTGGTCAGAATATCATAATTGTCAAACTCGCGGAAACCGTAGCTCATAATCTTTCCCGCCTCTTCGGAACGCTCTTTGTTGCTCTTGGTTCCGGTCATAACCTCAATCAGACGCCGGTCGCCGCGTTTAACCGAAGCCGTCAGACTGAAACCGGCCTCTTCCGTATGTCCGGTTTTCAGACCGTCCGCTCCCGGCATCGAATACAACAGAGGATTGCGGTTGCCCTGAGTGATGTTGTTATGCGTAAACGTTTTCTGCGAAAAGAGGTAATAATACCCCGGGAATTCGGAAATAATCAGTCTTGCCAGTTTGGCCAAATCTTCAACCGACATCCGGTGATTCGGATCCGGCAGCCCGGTTGCATTCATAAAAGAACTGTTGTTCATCCCCAGTTTTTTAGCCGTTTTGTTCATTAAAACGGCAAAATCGTCTTCGCTTCCGGCCAAATTTTCCGCCGCCACAATACAGGCATCATTGCCGGACTGAATGATAATGCCCTTAATCAAATCCTCAACCCGGACTTCCTCGCCGATGTTCAAAAACATCGTTGAACCGCCGCTGGCGGCTCCGCCTTTGCGCCAGGCGTTTTCACTGACGGTAAAGGTATCGTCCAGCGAAAGCGAACCGTCCTTAAGCTTCGAGAAAATAATGTAAACCGTCATCAGTTTGCTCATGGAAGCCGGCGGCACCATTTTCTGATGATCTTTGGCAAACAGAATCTGCCCGGTGTCATAATCGGTCAGAATAACATTGCGGGCAGTGGTCTCAATCGCCAGAGCCTGTCCGGCTCCCGCCAAAATAAAGGCACCGGCAATCACGCTTGTATAGAGTTTGGTTCTGAAGCTCATTTTCTCTCAATCCTTACATTATAATTAATCGCGAACAACGCTGGCATTCTGAATCCCGTAGTTGCGGACCTTGGCCAAAGTCACCTCCGCCTCTTCGGGAAAACTGAACGGCCCCAGGCGAACACGGTAAAACCGCTTGCCGTCCACATCGGCTTCCGCCACTCTGGCATTGCCGAACTGCGTCAGTTTGCGGCTCAAAGAATGGGCGGTATCCTGTTTGGAAAAGGCACCTGCCTGCACAAAATAGCTCTTGCCGGCAGACGTATTCGAGGCTTGATAGCTTACCGGCGCGGAAGCTGCCGGCCCGGTCGCCTTATAAACCTCAATCTGCCGCTTGGGAATGCTAATGCGGTTTGCCGCATAAGCCGTTGCCTTTTTGGGTGTATCATAGCGCGTCGGCATCGGTTCGTTCAACAACGCCGCTTTTAATTCCTTGCTCTCGTCTTCCAGCAAATCGACACGGACTTTAGCGGTGCCCTGCGTCTGAAACCCCAGCAGCTGCGCTCCGCGCTTGGAAATGTCTATAATCCGGTTTTTCGCATAAGGCCCGCGGTCATTAACCCGTAAAACCAGCGAACGGCCGTTCTCCAGATTTGTTACCCGCACAATGGAAGGCAGCGGCAAAGTCCGGTGTGCCGCCGTCAGCGTATTCATGTCATAATTCTCGCCGTTGGCGGTTTTCTTCGCGTGAAAATCTTTCCCGTACCAGGAAGCGATACCGACTTCCGAATAGCTGTAATCCTCTTTCGGATAATACCATTGTCCTGAAATTTTATAAGGTTTGCCCACCTTATAGCTGCCGCCCTGCCCTTTAATGGCCGCGGCCTGCGAATAAGGAGAATCCGACAGGTTCACCTCATTGCTGGCGCAACCCGCCAAAAACAGGCCTGTCAGACACAGCAATATGTTTACTTTGTTAAGTCTCATCAAAAATCCCATTTAAATTTATTTTTGTTCAATCTAAACTTTTTTTTCCGCTTCGTAAAGCTTGTTATTTCCGTCTGTGTAATTTTCGCGGCTGCACCGGAACGGCAAAACCGATATCCGGATTATACTTGTTTATCTTGTTCAGCAGCTGATAATCGGGATAACCGTCCGGCTGCAGTTTTGCTTTTTGCTGAACCTTCTGAATCGCCTCCCGGGTTTTGCTGCCCAGCTGTCCGTCTTCATCAAGCTTAAACCACCCCAGTTTGTTGATAAAAGCCTGAACCTTCAGCACATCGTCGGCTTTCAGACGAACGGCCGGCGCTTGTGCCATCGCTTTCCATTTTTTGCCCGAAACCGTATAATCGGCCAGCAGCCCGACAGCCAGGGCATAGTTTTCCGACCGGTTCCATTTCATAATAACGTTAAAATTGTGCAAAACCAGATAAGCCTTACCTTTCTTGCCCTCGGGAAGCAGAACAGCCCCCTTGCTTTCGGCGGCAAAAGGCAGCTTTTTATTGTCGGCCAGACGCACGCCGGCAGCAGCCCATTCTTTAACCGTCTTGAGCTTTGTCCGCCCGGTCTGAGCATAGTCGAAATTCCACGGCAGCGAAACCTCGGCTCCCCAAGGTTCGCCCGCTTTCCACCCGGCCTCGTGCAGATAATTGGCAGCCGAAGCGGCCGCATCTTCAAACGAATGCCAAATGTCTATTTTGCCGTCACCGTTATAATCGACGGCATAAGCGTTGAATGTGGACGGCATAAACTGAAAATGCCCCATGGCTCCGGCCCATGACCCTTCCATCTTGGTATGGTCAATTTCCCAGTCGTCAATAATTTTCAGAGCCTGATACAACTCTTCGCGGAAAAACTTCGGTCGGCGGCGGTCATAGCTCAAAACCGTCAAAGCGTCCACCACCTGATAATTGCCGAAATTCCGCCCGAAATTGCTTTCCATGGCCCAAAAGGCAACCAGATAATTAAAGGGAACGCCGTATTTCCCTTCCAAATCCTTAAACAAAGGATAAAGTTCCTTATATTTGGTCCGCGCTTCGGCCACCCGTTTGGCTGTCACCACCCGGTTGGCATAATCGGTAAAAGTAAGTACGAATTCCGTCTGATTCCGGTCGATTTTAACCACTTCGGGCTCCGGATGATAATAATCTTCGGCATACACTTTTTTGATTGTCTTTTTGGAAATGCCCCTGTCAATCATCTCCTCTTTCAGGTCATCGAGCCAGTCCAGATATTCTTCCGGCGTTTCAACCTTATCCGCTGCCCGGACGGCTCCCGCCGAACAGATAATCGTTCCGCTCAGCAGCACTGCTGCCAGCAAGCCCGTAACCTTTGAATATGCCATTTTTATTCCATTCTTAAATATACCTGTCGGAAATTTTACAAAAGAGCTTTTAAAAACCTCTTAATTTTGCTATAATAATCGCTATATATTTTAGTATTAATAATCCAGCAGAAAGGTTTATCCCATGACCGCATCCGCTTTTTCCTCCTACAAGCCCCGCCACCTCTGGCTTTATGTCATCGCCGCAGTCGCCTCGCTCGGCGGACTGCTTTCCGGTTTTGACACCGGAGTCATTTCCGGCGCCCTGCTGTTCATTAACGACACCTGGCCGCTCACCAGTCTGGCCAAAGGCTGGGTCGTCAGTTCGGCTTTGGTCGGTGCGGTTATCGGAGCCGCGGCAAACGGCGTGCTCGCCGACATGTACGGACGCAAAAAGGTCATTATTGCCACGGCGGTCATCTTCGCCCTCGGTTCGATTCTCTGCGGCTTTGCCTCCTCCGTCGGCTGGCTGATTGCCGGGCGGATGATTCTCGGCTTGGCAATCGGTATGGTAAACTTCGTCGTACCGCTGTATTTGTCTGAAATTTCGCCGCAAAAAGTCCGCGGAATGCTGGTTTCTCTATACCAGCTTGCCATCACTGCCGGCATTCTCTTCTCCTATCTGATTAACCGTATCTTCGCGCTAAGCGAATATAACTGGCGCTGGATGCTCGGTTCCGGTTTGATTCCGGCGTTGATTCTGCTGGTCGGCATCAGTTTTCTGGGCGATACGCCGCGCTGGCTGATCAGCAAAAAGCGTGAAAAGGAAGCCAGGGAAATCTTCCGTAAAATTGAGCCGGAAACTGACGCTGACAAACATGTCAAAGAAATTAAAGCCACCTTAAACACATCGGTTCAAAGCGCGTCACGTTCATCTTTTGCCCGTTGGATGCTTATGCCGGTCATTGTCGGCATCGGCATGATGTTTATGCAGATTTGTACCGGCATCAACACCATCATTTACTACACTGCCACCATTTTTCAGGCCGCCGGTTTCACCGACACGCTGGGAGCTCTTTACGCCACCATCGGCGTCGGCGTGGTAAACTTTTTAATGACCTTCGTCGCCATTTTCTTCACCGACCGTCTGGGACGCAAGCCGCTGCTCTATGCCGGACTGGCCGGCATCACCGCAAGCCTGTTTGTTCTCGGCGGATCATTCTGGCTCACCGATTATCTCGGCGACAGCCTCAAATGGGTTGCCGTCGGCAGCATTGTCATCTACATTGCCTGCTTTGCCTTTTCCCTCGGCCCAATCGGCTGGATTATCATCTCTGAAATTATGCCGCTGAAAATCCGCGGCCTTGCCATGAGCATCTGCACCATGGCCAATTTCGGATTTAACTTTCTGGTTGCGCTCACGTTCCCCGTTTTGCTGGAACATATCGGCGAAGCTTACACTTTCTGGATGTTCGGACTGGTCGGTATTTTCAGCCTGTGGTTCACTTTCCGCTACATTCCCGAAACCAAAGGGCGTTCACTCGAACAGATTGAAAAAAACTGGGCCGAAGGCCTCCCTGCCCGCCGCTTTTAAGCCATAACAGGCAGAGAAAAAGCAGAAATGCTTTTTCTCTGCTTCCCCTGATCACAGTTTCAAAGCTCGCCGCCTTTCATTTCAAAAATTCCACCCAAATACTTTTTTAATTGCAATTTAACTTTTAACCTTTAAGATAATTTCTGCAGGTCAGAGATGGCTTGCGGAGTGTGACAGCTCCCATAACAAAATAAACGACTCCTCTCAAGGGGGAGCCGGGAATATAAGGCTATGCGCGAATAACCCGGACTGTTTGTTATGCAGTTGTCAACTCCCCCACCTTTAATTCCAAAGGTGGGTTTTGTTTTAACCAAATAAATTTTTCGCCCGAATTTCGTTGACGACGGCGAGAGTTTTAAGACAAAATTTAAGACAAAAACGGAGTTGTAATATGTTGAAAAAAAGACAGCGTTTAACCAACCTTAACCACACCCGCGCAGAAATTGCCGGTCAGTTGCAACAACTGATGGCCGAACATCAGCTGCAAATAGACAAGTTTGCCCAGCTGACCAGCTGGACACCGTTTTATCTGCAGGCACTGTTGGAAGGCCGCGCCAACCCGAATATCGGCGAGCTTAATTACCTCGCTTCGATTTTTGACCATAAACTCAAAATCGAATTCGTGGTTTAAAAAATGGACCCCGCTCAAAGCGGGGTCTTTCATTCCCGCATCTATTCCGACTATTGGCCCCCTGAAGCATAGATATCCCGGGCTTATAAGGACAGCGGCAGCGTCCGAAATAACCCCCGGATGAATTGAAAGCTCTGCCCCGTGAAAACGAGCCTGCGAAGTTTGAACGGTATCTCCGCATACAAAAAAAAGCCCCAAACCGGGGCATTCTTT
>MNTU01000018.1:12321-12622 GCA_001917125.1 Azospirillum sp. 47_25 | reverse complement strand
CCCCGGATGAATTGAAAGCTCTGCCCCGTGAAAACGAGCCTGCGAAGTTTGAACGGTATCTCCGCATACAAAAAAAAGCCCCAAACCGGGGCATTCTTTATGGCGGAGAGAGGCGCTAAGTAAAAATGCCTTAAACGGCATTTTTATCTGCAAGCCCAATGATATCCCGGCTTATGAGGACGGCGACAGCGTCCGAAATAAACCCCGGATGAATTGAAAGCTCTGCCCCGTGAAAACGAGCCTGCGAAGTTTGAACGGTATCTCCGCATACAAAAAAAAGCCCCAAACCGGGGCATTCTTT
>MNTU01000018.1:0-12291 GCA_001917125.1 Azospirillum sp. 47_25 | reverse complement strand
AAGCCCAATGATATCCCGGCTTATGAGGACAGCGACAGCGTCCGAAATAAACCCCGGATGAATTGAAAGCTCTGCCCCGCGAAAACGAGCCTGCGAAGTTTGAACGGTATCTCCGCATACAAAAAAAGCCCCAAACCGGGGCATTCTTTATGGCGGAGAGGCAGAGATTCGAACTCTGGGAGGGGTCGCCCCCTCGACGGTTTTCAAGACCGCTGCATTAAACCACTCTGCCACCTCTCCACAAGACAGCTTTGCAGTCAACAGAAACCTTTTACTCAAAACTAAACCAAAGGTCAAGCACTTTTTATATAATTAATCTATTTTCTTATTCAAGCGGACAATAAAAATCCCCGCAAAACAGCGGGGATTCCCGGTCAAAACATTGCCGGCTTAAGCTTTGCGCAGATTTCCCGCCGAGGTTTTGCCTTTTTCGGAAAGCAGATCATAAGCAATTTTTTCATTCTCGTTCAGAGTTCTGAAACCGGCCTTTTCCACTGCCGTAATATGAACAAAAACATCGGCGCCGCCGTTCTCCGGAGCAATAAAACCATAGCCTTTTTGCATATTAAACCATTTAACAGTACCTGTTGACATAACTTTTTTCCTTTACTTTAAAAACAGGTTAAAACACGGAAACTCACAAGGTTTCCTTTCAATAACTTTTCAATGTGGGGATTGTTTTCTTTAAAGCAAGGATATCAAAATCATCAAATAAAGAGGCAACTCGTTGGCCACAGAGTTTCGCTATAAAGACAGCATAAACCAATAAAATTAATAAGCAAGCATTTTATTGACGGTTTCAGCGGTCAAAAAGCTTTTCAATGTCTTTTATCTTTAATTCCACATAAGTCGGGCGCCCGTGGTTGCACTGCCCGGAATGCTCCGTCCGCTCCATATCGCGCAGCAAACGGTTCATCTCCTCAATATTCATCTGCCGCCCTGCCCTCACTGATCCGTGACAGGCAATCGTCGCACAAACAAGATGCAGCTTCTGCGTCAGGGAAAAACTCTTGCCCCACTCAGCCATTTCCTGCGCCAGATCCGTAATCAGCTTTTTAATGTCGGCATTGGCAATCAGAGCCGGAATCTCCCGTACGATAACCGCCGTAGAACCGAACTCTTCAACGACCAACCCCAATTTTTCCAAATCGGCGGCATTTTCCATAATTCTGGTCTTTTCACTCAAAGACAAATCAACCACTTCCGGAATCAGCAGCATCTGGGTGGCCACTTTTTCCTCCGCGGCCAGAGCCTTCTTCATTTTCTCCATCACAATGCGTTCATGCGCCGCATGCTGGTCAACCAGAATAATGCTGTCTTCCGTCTGCGAAATGATAAACGTATTATGAAACTGCGCCTTGGCCAAACCGAGCGGTCCGGCTTCCTCCGTCATTGAAGACGGCAGATTTTCATGCGGCTCATCTACTTTAATCGAATAAAGGCGTTCCAGCTCCGGCAAACTTGCCTGACTGCGAAAATTAGAACGCGGCAGCGAACTCTGAAAAACCGGCCGCGGCTGATAATCATGCTCCCGCATAACGGCAACTTCCGGCAGATTCTGCTCCGGCGACCCGAAATCAGGTATTCTGTCATTAACCAGCTCTTCCAGATTAACCGTATTCGCCGTCTGCCGGTCTCCTTGCAGCAAAGCGGCACGAATGGCGCTGACCAGCAGCCCCCGTACCAGAGCATTGTCATAAAAACGCACTTCCGCCTTGGCCGGATGAACATTCACGTCCACATAAGCCGGATCAATATCAAAAAACAAAGCGCACATCGGATAGCGGTTAGACGCCAGCACATCCTGATAAGCCCCTTTGATAGCCCCCAGCAACAGCTTATCCCGAACCGGACGGTTATTGACAAACAAATACTGTGACAGCGAATTGGCCTTGTTCAACGTCGGCAGGCTGACATAACCGCTGATGCGCAAATTTTCCCGCGCCGCGTCAATCAGCAGCGAATTCTCGCCGAACTGCCGCCCCATGACATCGGCCAAACGCAGCAGACGGGCGTCAAACAGCTCCCCCTGACAGGCGTTCAGACTGATTTTTTTCTTGTTGTCTTCCGTCAAATAGAAAGAAATATGCGGGTTGGCCAGCGCAATCCGATTCAGAATATCCACGCACTGAGCCGTTTCGGAAGCCGAAGATTTCAAAAATTTAAGCCGTGCCGGCGTTGCATAAAACAAATCGCGCACGTCAATACGCGTCCCTTTATTCTGCGCTGCCGGCATAACCGCTGACTTTTCACCGCCGTTAACCTCAATTTTCCAGCCGTTTTCAGCTTCAGCCGTCCGAGTGGTTATGGTTAGCCTGGCAACCGAAGAAATTGAAGGTAAAGCTTCACCTCGAAAGCCTAAGAAATTGATATTAAACAAATTATCATCAGGAAGCTTTGACGTTGCATGCCTCTCGACAGCCAAATTCAGCTCCTCTGCGGTCATCCCTTTGCCGTTGTCGGAAATGCTGATCAGGCTTTTGCCTCCGTCAACCAAAGTCACTTCAACGGAAGTTGCGCCGGCATCAATCGCATTTTCAACCAATTCCTTAACGACCGAAGCCGGTCTTTCCACGACCTCTCCGGCAGCAATCTGATTAACCAGGGTTGAAGGCAGAATCCGAATAGGCATCAGGCAGAATCCTTACTTTCTGAGTCTCTTGATTGTTGAAATGAGATTGGCGGTTGAACTGTCATGACGAATGCCCGAAGCATTGCCCTGTAACTCCGGCAGAATGTTCAAAGCCATCTGCTTGCCCAGTTCAACCCCCATCTGGTCATAAGAATTAATGTTCCAGATAACGCCCTGAACAAAAACTTTATGCTCATACATGGCAACCAGCATTCCCAGCGTATAAGGATCCGCCTTCTTTAAAACCAGCGTATTGGACGGACGGTTTCCGCTGAAACTCTTAAACAGTTTCAGTTCTTTGACTTCTTGCTTGCTTTTGCCCGCCTTTGTCAGCTCCCGGGCGGCTTCTTTAACCGTTTTGCCGCGCATCAGGGCTTCGCCCTGCGCCAGAACGTTGGCTACCAAAATTTCATGGTGATCGCCGATTTCATTATGCGAAATGGCCGGAATAATAAAATCGACCGGCACAATATCCGTCCCCTGGTGAATCAGCTGGAAAAACGAATGCTGAACATCCGTTCCCGCCCCGCCGAACAAAACCGGTCCCGTCGAATAATTGACAACTTCGCCGTCCTTGTCAATAAATTTGCCGTTGCTCTCCATATCCAGCTGTTGCAGATAAGCCGGCAGATAACGCAGATATTGGTCATATGGCACAACCGCGTAGCGCTTGAGTCCGAAAAAGTTGTTATACCAAATGCCCAGCAACGCCAGAATAACCGGAATATTATGTTCCAGATCCGTCTCGGCAAAATGGCGGTCCATGGCGAAGGCGCCTTCCAGCATCCGTTCAAAATTGTCCATGCCGGCCATCAAAGCGATTGACAGACCGATAGCCGACCACATTGAATAGCGTCCGCCGACAAAATCCCAGAATTCAAACATATTCTCCGGATTAATGCCAAACTTTTTAACTTCTCCGGCATTGGTGGAGACGGCAACAAAATGCTTGGCAACCGCATGCTCGCCCAAAGCGTCAATCAGCCATTTGCGGCAGGTTCTTGCATTCGTCATTGTCTCAATGGTGGTAAACGTCTTGGAAGAAACGATAAACAGCGTCGTTTCCGGATCAATTTTATTCAAAACCTCGGCACAGGCCGTTCCGTCAATGTTTGAAATAAAGAAACAGCTCATATCTTTGGCCCAGTACTTACGCAAAGATTCGCAAGCCATCACCGGCCCCAAATCGGACCCGCCGATACCGATATTAACGATATTGGTCAGCTTTTTGCCGGTCTGTCCCTTAAACTGCCCCAGACGTACCGCTTCGGAAAACTTGCGCATCTTTGCCAAAACTTCGTTAATCTGCGGCATAACGTCTTTGCCGTCAACATAAATCGGCGTATTTGCCCGGTTACGCAGCGCCACATGCAAAACGGCACGCTTTTCGGTCGTGTTGATTTTGTCGCCGCGGAACATCGCCTGAATCATTTCCTCTACATGGCAGTCATGCGCCAGGCGGAACAAATGTTTCATCGTCCGCTCGCTGATGCGGTTCTTCGAGTAATCAAGAATCAGATTGTCGAGATTAATGGTAAATTTTTCAGCCCGTTTTTTATCGTCATCAAACAAATCGCGCATTTCAACATCTTTGAAATGCTTATAATGGGCGGCAACTTTCTTCCATGCCCGGGTTTTGCTGACCAGTTTTGTCATTTTCTTCCTACTCCTTACCTGCGCCCTCGTTTCCGATTGTTATAAAGCGCAGCTTTCCGTTACCAAAATACTTTCTTGCTGCATTATTAACTTCCTGAAGTTTAATATTGCGTATATAATCGTTTCTTTTTTGCAAAAAATCTATTCCCAGCTCTTCTTTCTGCATAGCGGTCAAAATATCCGCAATATCGCCGATTGAGGCAAAACGCAGATTATACGAAGCCAGCAGATATTCTTTCGCCGCATTGAATTCCTCGGGAGTCACGCCTTTCTCACCCATTTTGCGCCATTCTTCCCGCACAATTTCCTTCACCCGCGAAAAATTTTCCGGTGTGGCGGAAAATCCGCCCAACAGCAGCGGCGCTTTTTCCGCCGTGCTCATATAGCTGTAAACGCCGTAAGTCAGAGCCTCGTCTTCCCGTGCCGCCAAAGACAGACGTGATGTCAGCCCGGAACCGCCCAAAATATGATTAGCCACATACAACGGATAAAAGTCGCCGTTGTTGCGGGCAACGCCCGGCGCCGCAAACTGGGCAATGCTTTGCGGCAAAACTCTGGCAATGTTTTTATCCCCCGAAGCAAAATCAACCTCTGCCGTACGCACAAATGCCGAACGTCCGCTTTCAGGCAGGGAACCGAAAACTTCATCCAGCATGGCTCCGGCTTCCTCCGGCGTTATATCGCCGGCAATGCCGACAATCAAATTGCTACGCACCAGATGATTCCGCACATATTCCAACAGTTTTTCGCGGGTAACGGCAGCTATATCTCCGGCCTCGCCCAACGGATTGCGCCCATAAGGATGGGTCCCGAACAAAGCCTTTCCCGCCGACAGAGCCAAAACCCGTTCCGGACGCTCCTGCTGTTGTTTCAGCAATAACAGCCGTTCCGCTTTGGCCTGGGCAATATCCTCCGGAGCAAATCTCGGCTGTGTCAAAACCATAGACAAAAGCTCATAGGCTCTGGACGCTTCGGCCTTGGTCGTCAGCAACGCTCCCGAAAAATCGTCCCGCCCAGCGGAAAAGCCGATGCTTACGGCCCGGTCTTCCAATTCTTCGCTGAATTGCAGCCGGTCCATATCTCCGGCGCCGGTTGTCAGCAGCGAAGCTGCCATACCCGAAATGCCCACTTCGCTTTCGGCATCATTCGCCAAACCGGCATTTTTAAACAGAAAACTGACGCTGATAATCGGGTTTGTCTGGTCTTCAAACAAATAAGCCTTTATTTTGGCCCGGGGCGAAACAACTTCCCTGACTTCAGTTTCAAACGTTTTGCCGCTCAAAACGGAATCAGCCACCAACTTCTGCGGGTTAAATCCCCAAGTCAAAGAACCGGAATATTTTTTATATCCCGCAAAACCTGTTCCGCACAAAAGCACGGCCAGCAAAACAAACCTGGCCAGCGAATGCCTTCCCGCTCGGTGCTGATAATAACGGCTTTTGGGCATCAGTCATCCTCCTTCAAAGGCAGCAGCCAGCCACTGACGGCCGGAGCCTGCAAAATGGCATCGGCAGCTTTTTTCACATCACGATAACCCACATCGCGCAGATGAATGTCGCCGTTGTCAATTTCTTCCGCACTGAAACCGACCGCAGCCAACATGCCGGCAATATAGGCTGCATCATTGGGATTGTCTTTCAAATAGACCAAACCCGCCAGCATTTTATGCTTGGTCTTGTCAACTTCGGCGGCATTAATGCCGCTGACGGCCTCTGCCACCGCATCGTCCAATGCTTTTTCCAATTCTTCGCGGCTGACGCCTTCCGCCGGAACCGCCGCAATCGTAAACGTGCCGTAACTGCGGTCGGCATAATCATAAGACGAAGAAACCGCCAAAGCCTTTTTTTGTTTCAATACCAGATTTTTATATAGTTTTGAATTTTCACCTTCGCCCAAATATTTGGAAAAAACGCTCAAAGCATAAATCTGCCCGGCATCGGTATTAAACGACGGTGCCAGATATGTTCTGACCAGGCGCGGTGCATTGGCCGCTTCCAGCCGCATCTGCATATCGGCCTTGAAACGGCGGCTGAGTTTCGGAAAATCGGCTTTTTTCCCCACCGGACGGGATTTGACTTTTCCGTAATATTTTTCCGCCAGCTCTTTAGCCGTTTTAATATCTATATCACCGGATAAAACCAAAATCGCATTATTCGGCGCATAAAACTGTTCATAAAAACGTTCAACATCCTCTTTCGTAATCGCCATAATATCTTCCGGCGTGCCCCCCACGGACAGAGCATAAGGATGATCCTGCCACAGCAGTTTGCGCATGCTCTCCCCGAAATAAGACAACGGATTATTGTCAACAACCTGCTTGCGTTCCTGAAAAACAATGTCCCTTTCTTTGGCAAAAGCCTCCGGCGTAATTTTCAAATTCTGCATCCGGTCTGCCTCCAGAAACATCGCCAGTTCCAAACGGCTTATGTCCAGCTCCTGATGATAAGCGGTATAGTCCAGACTGGTAAAGGCATTGCTCTCTCCGCCGTTGCGGCTGATTAAATCGTTAAACACCCCGTCCTTCACCTTACGAGTACCGCGAAACATCAAATGCTCCAGCAGATGAGCCGTTCCGCCTTTGCCGCGCGGCTCGTCAACGCTCCCGGCCTTATACCAGACCATGTGTTTGATAATCGGCGCCTTGTGATTGGGAATAACCAGCACCTGCATGCCGTTGTCAAGCACAAAAGACGACAAGCCGAACAACTCGGCTGAAACCGGAGAAACGCCGAAAAACAGACTTAAAACTGCTCCGGATATGAATGTTTTAAACTTTCCCAAAGATTTTCTGCTCCTTTAGCCTGAATCAACGAAGTTTGGACAGCAGAGCCTTTTCCCCTTCGCTGAAACTGTCGGTCTGGCTGCTTAATGCCGGACTGACCGAACTGCCGTCGGTCACCGGACGCAAGTCATACTCCGGCGGCAGCGACAACGGCGCGCGGGAAGTAACCAAAAACTCGTCGGGAGCGGAATTTTCAAGCCCCAGCTTTTTCTTAACGCCGCTGCATGCGGACAAACTGCCGGATAAAAGAACCAAAGCTAAACAAAAGAACACTTTTTTCATATTTCACCTCTTATACTGCAATTACGCTGTTTTTTTGGTATTCCACAAGCCGTGAAAAATTACGATCAGCGCCCCGACACAAATAAAACTGTCTGCCGCGTTAAAGGCAGGCCAGTGATAGGTGCCGATACTGAAATCAAGAAAATCAAACACCGCGCCCAGACGGATACGGTCGATAACATTGCCCAAAGCGCCGCCGATAATAAGTCCCAAAGAAACCTGTATCAGTTTGGACGGCTCTTTTCTCAGCCAGTTGACCAGAAAGGCAATAATCACAAAAGCAACCAAGGACAAAACAATAACCCCGCTCAACCCCCAGTCGTTAAACATTGAAAAGCTGACCCCCGTATTCCAGGCGCGCACCAGCGAAAAGAAAGGCGTAAAAATAATCATCGCTTTGTCTTCCAGCACATCATGCAAAATCCAATACTTGCTGGCCTGATCAATAACGAGCGCAACCGCGGCGGTAACCAATCCCAATAACAAAACAAAACTCCTCACAAAAGCATAATTCCGCCCGTATTATAGGGCTGAAATAAAAATAAACAAAGCGGGAAATAATAAATATACAGATATTTTAGAATAACAACAGCTTGGCCAGCCCTAAAAAGACGAAATAGCCGCCGGAATCGGTACAGGCAATCAGAAAAACGCCGGAAGAAATCGCCGGATCGGCCTTAAAACGATTCAAAATCAAAGGAATGAGAATGCCGGCCAGGCTCGCCAAAGTCAGGTTGCACAACATCGCCAGTGCAATAATCAGGCAAATTTTTTCGTCATGGAACAAAAACCAGGTAATAGCCGCAATCATACCCGCAAACAACATACCGTTCATCAGGCCGACCAGAAATTCCTTCAAAATCATCCGTGCCGTATTGCGGGAAGTCAGTTCCTTGGTCGCCAATGCCCGCACAACCACTGCCAGCGTCTGGTTGCCGGTTGTTCCGCCCATCGAAGCGACAATCGGCATCAACACCGCCAAAACCGACAATTGCGCGATAATATCCTGAAACCCCTTAACCACCGTAGAAGCCAGAATGGTAGCAAACAAATTGGTCACCAGCCAAACGGAACGGGATTTGAAAATGCTGAACGGAGACTTATAGACGTCGCCCTCTTCTGCCCCCGACAACAGCATAATGTCTTCCGAAGCCTCTTCGTGAATAATGTCAACCACATCATCAATATTAATAACACCGATAAGCCGTCCCTTGGCATCAACCACTTCCGCCGACATCCAGCCGTATTCGCGGAACATATGCGCAACTTCTTCCTGGTCGGTATCCACGCTCAGAGGAACGATCTCTCCGTCCATAATGTCGCTCAGTTTTTCATTGGCTTTGGCGCGCAACAGTTTGTCCAGCGCAATTTCGCCGGTCGGACGCATTTTTTCGTCTGTCAGAAAAATTGTATAAAATTCTTCCGGCAGCTTTTCATCGCTTAACAAATACTGCCGGGCTTCCTTAACCGTCCAGTTGTCAGGCATGCTGACAAACTCGCGCACCATAATACGCCCGGCGGAATCCTCCGGATAGCTTAAAGAAGACTGAACCTGATATTTTAATTCGGGAGACAGCTGATTGATAATGCTTTTTTGCTCATCATCGTCCATATGCTCCAGAATTTCAACGGCTTCGTCCGAATTCAATTCGTTGACGATATGAACAATCTGGTTTTCATCCAGGCTTTCGATAATTTGTTCCTGAACGACTTCGTTTAATTCAGGAAAGACTTCCGGATTAATCCGGTCGCCCAAAACTTCAACCAGTTTCTGCCGATCGTGCAGACTGAGACTTTCAATCAAACTGGCCAGTTCATACTCGTCCAGCCCGTCAACAATCTTGCGGACATGAATGAAATCGCCTTCGTTAAGACCGATAAGTATGGAGTTGATAATCTTAGGCCCGATACCTAAAATCTGCGGCTGTTTGACTTTTTTCTTGGAATAGCGTTTACTTTTAAGGCGGGAGTTCGGTTTACGGTTTTTAACATTTTTCTTCATCGCCCCTCCCCAATTTATAAAATCAGTTTTTGTATTACAAAATCAAAAGCCGATAGCGTCTTCCTTAAAATGACCTAATAAAAAAAATAAACCCTTGCGGATTTGATGAACTTAAGTGCTTCAACACTCCTCAATTCAGAGTCTTTGCACCCTATTTGGTTTTGGTAGGAAAGTAGTCTTCTGAGCAAACTCAAACACTTAATTTCCTCCTGCCTCCGATCCGGAAACTTGTTTAGGTTTTGGTGCGGCCGAGAAGACTTGAACTTCCATGAGCTTAGCTCATAACGACCTCAACGTTACGCGTCTACCAATTTCGCCACGGCCGCACAATAACAAAAACAAGAATGATTTAACCTATGTAAAATAATTAATCAAGCCTTTTTTTAACAATTCAACATTTTTAACATGATGACTGCAAAACTTGAAAGCAGTTCATATGCCGTCAGGCAAATTATGCCTAAACGGTCATCTGCATGATTTCCTTGTAAGCCTTAATCGCCGTATCGCGAACCGCCACAACCGTTTCCAGCGCCATCTCGGCATTGGAAACCGCCAAGACAACATCCTGAATGTCGGCTTTGCCGGCAATACCCTGCATGGTAACAGCTTCGGCATTCTTATTCAGATCAACCGCACTGTTCAATGCATTGGTAACCATAGATTGGAAGTCAGATTGCGTCGAAGAGGCTTTGGCCGTCTCTTCCGCGGGAATTTGAGAACCGATTCTGACCAGAGCCTGCTGATAGGCATTTAAGGCGCTTGAAATACTGTTAGTCACTTTTTATTCCCCATTCACTATTTTAACAAATCCAAAACTTTCGAATTCATGTCCCGGGCCGTCTGCATCATGCTCAAATTGGCATCATAACTGCGCTGAGCCTCTTTCAAATCCATCATTTCAATCAGCGGATTAACATTCGGCATCGCCACATAACCCTCGGCATTGGCTGCCGGATGATTCGGATCATATTTCAGCGGAAACTGCGATTCATCGGGAACCACCTTGTCCACCTTAACCATTTTGGCTCCGGTTTCTTTGTCGATATAATCTTTAAAAGTAACCACCTGCCGCCGGTAAGGATCTTCTCCGGGACGAATACCTATCGAGTCGGCATTGGCCATATTCTCGGAAATTATCCGCAACCGTTCAGACTGGGCTTTCATTCCCGAAACCGCAATATCGGCACTGACTGACAAATTTCCCGCCATTTAGCTCTCCCTAGGCATTAATCTTCGTATTGGCGGTCTGCAGCATACTTTTATATTTGCCGTAAATCGTCAACATCCGGTTATAATCGCCCTTTGTTTTGCTGACTTCATTCAGTTGGTCTTCCAAAACCACGCCGTTGCCGTCAATCGTCAGCGCCGTATCCGGCTTCGGCGTATAAACGCGAAAGCCGCCGTTTCCGGAAGGAATACCTGCCAAATGCTTTTCATTGGTCAGCGTCATCGGCAAAGATGTCCGCAACACATTGGCAAAACTGGGCTCTTCAACATCCTGGGGCAGATAATGCGGCGTATTGGCGTTGGCGATATTCGTCGCCAAAACCTTCTGACGCTCGGTCAAATAGGCCATTTCGGTCTTTGCCATACTGAAAATAGAAAGATTATTCAAATCCATCTACATATCTCCCCTTTATGTATTTCGGTTACGTTCCCCAACATAACCTGACCGATGCAATTACCGTGCCAAACAAAACCGTTGCAATTCCGGCGCCGGCTGCTTACAATAGATAAACAAACTTGTAAGGATTGCCTCATGTCTGCCTCTGATGATAACATAAAAACCGCCGAAAACAACGCTGACGAAAGTTTATCCCCAGCTTATGCGGTGGCTTTGGGTTACGACCCCGCCAGGCATAACGCGCCGACGGTACTGGCCAAGGGTCAGGGACAGATTGCCGAAAAAATTATCCAGATTGCCCTGGATGAGGGAATAGAAATCCATCGGGACGCCGATTTGATACAAATTCTGAAAGCGGTGGACATTGACAGCGAAATTCCGCTGGAAGCCTTTGCCGCCGTGGCTGAAATCATCTCTTACATTTATCAGGCCAACAATAAAACCCTTCCCGAAACCTGACCTTTCAAACCACAAAAAAAGTCCCTGCTCTGCCGAGCGGGGACTTTTGAAAAACAAAATCTTTCAATAATCTTCGGGCCTTAAATAGCACAAGCGGCAACAAATGTCATATCGCTTGATTTCCGGCTCAATCGATGTCTCTCCGGTCACGATGTTAAACACCTTGTCATAACCGTTCTCGTCTTGCTCGCAGGAACGATACCACCCCTTAAACAAAGGATGCAGACCGAACGCTCCCAACACACCGTCCACGGCAGACATCTGCTCATGCAGCAAAGACAACATCTCCAACGGCGGCAGTTGCCAATCCAATCCGTCGGCTTTTCGACGTTCTGCAAGCTGTTTGTCCCAGCGTTCGCTCCAATTGGCAACGCTGGACAGACAATACTTTCCGACACAAATTGCCGAACAAGCCAGACTGGGGCAAAAAATCCGCGATGCACTCGGCAAAGGAAGCCCCTGATGTGTCGGAACCTTATAAACCACCGGCAGCGGCAACTCATGCAATGCAGACAATTCCTCACTCAAATGATCAACAATCTCTGAAAAAGGAAACTTCAAATCCAACGCGGCAATAACTTCCGCCACTTCCCGCAGCTTTTCTGATTTTTTCATAATGAAACAAATTTAAATGAATACTAAATACAAAATTATATAATTTTGTCCAATAAATTACACCAAACTATTTTAAAGTCAAGCATCGTCTTACACAAACGTTCTACCCGTTTTAGCGAGAACAAAGTTTATCTCTCATTAAATATTGACACAATAATATAATTATGACATACTGTAAGAGGTATGGTTTCAGTTATAGAGAGGTGTATGATGAAAGCTGTTCTTGGTTTGGGCTGCGC
>MNTU01000015.1 GCA_001917125.1 Azospirillum sp. 47_25 | reverse complement strand
TCAGTGAGCTATTACGCTTTCTTTAAAGGATGGCTGCTTCTAAGCCAACCTCCTGACTGTTTTGGACAATTCACTTCCTTTACCACTTAGCCATAATTTTGGGACCTTAATTGGCGGTCTGGGCTCTTTCCCTCTCGACAATAGACCTTAGCACCTACTGTCTGTCTGGTGAGTATCACTGTTGAGTATTCGGAGTTTGATAAAGTTTAGTAAGGATCGCTCCCCCTTAGCTCTTTCAGTGCTCTACCCCTCAACGTGTCCGCTTGCCGCACTACCTAAATAGTTTTCGCGGAGAACCAGCTATTTCCGAGTTTGATTGGCCTTTCACCCCTAGCCACAATTCATCCCCTACCTTTTCAACGGGAGTGGGTTCGGTCCTCCAGTTGGTGTTACCCAACCTTCAACCTGATCATGGCTAGATCACTCGGTTTCGGGTCTAATCCATGTAACTTAACGCGCTATTAACACTCGCTTTCGCTGCGCCTACACCTATCGGCTTAAGCTTGCTACATAAATTAAGTCGCTGACCCATTATACAAAAGGTACGCCGTCAGAGCCTAATGCTCCTCCGACTGCTTGTAGGCATCCGGTTTCAGGTTCTTTTTCACTCCCCTTATAGGGGTGCTTTTCACCTTTCCCTCACGGTACTTGTTCACTATCGGTCACTCAGTAGTACTTAGCCTTGGAGAGTGGTCTCCCCATTTTCAGACAGAATTTCTCGTGCTCCGCCCTACTCAAGAACTTAATTGCTTTCTACCTATACTGGACTATCACCATCTTCGGTCAGCTTTCCCACGCTGTTCTAGTTCTTACAATCAAATCCATCGGCTGGTCCGATTTCGCTCGCCACTACTTTCGGAGTCTCGGTTGATTTCCTTTCCTACAGGTACTTAGATGTTTCAGTTCCCTGCGTTCGCTTCGCAACACTATGTATTCATGTTACGATACAGATTGCTCTGTGGGTTTCCCCATTCGGACATTCACGGATCAATGCTTATTCACAACTCCCCGTGACTTTTCGCAGTGTATTACGTCCTTCTTCGCCTCTGAGTGCCAAGGCATTCACCAAATGCCCTTACCTATCGCTTGATTCTTAACGTATAAATAATTTCCCTCTTACAAGAGCAATTATCTACACTCTCAGTCAAAATATTACCCGCTTTCAATATTTTCATATTAAAAGGTGTATATTTTATACTTAATTACTCCTTAGATTTTACTCTAATTCGTTTTCTCTTCTTATTCACAATGTTTTATAACTATCCGCTAAGACTTCTTGGTGGAGGTAAGGAGGATCGAACTCCTGACCCCCTGCTTGCAAAGCAGGTGCTCTCCCAGCTGAGCTATACCCCCGATAAAGTGGTGGGTCTGGGAAGACTTGAACTTCCGACCTCACGCTTATCAGGCGTGCGCTCTAACCACCTGAGCTACAAACCCTTAAACTTTAAGGATCTCTCACCAGTTATCTTAGTTTAAGAGGATACGTAGACGGTACCTAATATTCTTTTCGTCTTTGAAAGGAGGTGATCCAGCCGCAGGTTCCCCTACGGCTACCTTGTTACGACTTCGCCCCAGTCGCTGACCCTACCGTGGTCGCCAGGCTCCCTTGCGGGTTACCTCAACGCCGTCAGGCAGAACCAACTCCCATGGCGTGACGGGCGGTGTGTACAAGACCCGGGAACGTATTCACCGCGGCATGCTGATCCGCGATTACTAGCGATTCCAACTTCATGTACTCGAGTTGCAGAGTACAATCTGAACTGAGACAACTTTTTAAGATTGGCTCGACCTCGCGGTCTCGCTCCCCTCTGTAGTTGCCATTGTAGCACGTGTGTAGCCCAACTCGTAAGAGCCATGATGACCTACCTGATGGCAACTGATAGCAGGGGTTGCGCTCGTTGCGGGACTTAACCCAACATCTCACGACACGAGCTGACGACAGCCATGCAGCATCTGTCACTTATCCAGCCTAACTGAAAGAAATCATCTCTGATCTCCCCGATAAGGATGTCAAGAGTTGGTACTTCGCGTTGCATCGAATTAAACCACATGCTCCACCGCTTGTGCGGGTCCCCGTCAATTCCTTTGAGTTTTAATCTTGCGACCGTACTCCCCAGGCGGAGTGCTTAACGCGTTAACTTCGTCACCGATTTTACACCGACAACAAGCACTCATCGTTTACAGCATGGACTACCAGGGTATCTAATCCTGTTTGATCCCCATGCTTTCGAGCCTCAGCGTCAATATACAGCCAGATAGTCGCCTTCGCCACTGGTGTTCTACCCAATATCTACGAATTTCACCTCTACACTGGGTATTCCACTATCCTCTCTGTAATTCTAGCCACATAGTCATAATGGCAATTCCAAAGTTAAGCTCTGGGATTTCACCACTATCTTACATAACCGCCTACACTCCCTTTACGCCCAGTAATTCCGAACAACGCTTGCCCCCTTCGTATTACCGCGGCTGCTGGCACGAAGTTAGCCGGGGCTTCTTTAGGTGCTACCGTCATCATCGTCACACCCGAAAGAGCTTTACAATCCGAAAACCTTCTTCACTCACGCGGCATGGCTGGGTCAGAGTTGCCTCCATTGCCCAATATTCCTCACTGCTGCCTCCCGTAGGAGTTTGGACCGTGTCTCAGTTCCAATGTGGCTGATCGTCCTCTCAGACCAGCTATAGATCGTCGGCTTGGTAGGCCGTTACCCCACCAACTACCTAATCTTCCGCGGGCCGTTCTTTCGGCGATAAATCTTTCCCCCTCAGGGCTTATGCGGTATTAGCAGTCGTTTCCAACTGTTGTTCCCCACCAAAAGGTACGTTCCCACGTGTTACTCACCAGTGCGCTACTTTCATTGCTCGGTGCAAGCACC
>MNTU01000023.1 GCA_001917125.1 Azospirillum sp. 47_25 | reverse complement strand
CCATCGTGCTCTGATTTGGGTTACAGTTACACCGGTTCAACTTCAGACTGCGTCGGCCCTGCCCTTAAGTGCCCTTTTAACACCTCCTATTTTAACTGCACTAAAAAAGCAGATGTCATCAAACAATTTAAACCCAATTGGTCAAAAAAAAGAACTGTCAGCAAGGGAAGCTTTTATCCCTCATCAAGCGGATTTATCTTTGGCAAATTTTTTGACATTAATAAATATGGTGCATTCGTCACCGTTAACGGTACAAAAATTGGTTCCATTACCGGACTTCAAAAACAGGGAACTACTTTCTTTCTGATGGTCGCATCCGGCGACAGCATTAATATTGACGCAGACAACGTACAATTATATTTTGTTCCCTTTGCCGGAAACTAAAAAAAACAGCCTCGGTAACCGAGGCTGTTTTTTCATACTCCGACAAAATCAAAAGCCGAGTTTTTCTTTAATCTGACGGGCAACAGCCAAATAAGCATTGGCATAAGCACTGCCCGGCATGGAGTAAACCACCGGTGTTCCCGCATCCGAGTTTTCGCGGATGGCAATATGCAGCGGAATTTCGCCCAAAAAAGTCTCTCCCAGTTTCTCTGCCGTCTTACGGGCACCCTCATGGCCGAAAATATCCGCCCGGGCACCGCAATGCTCGCAAATATAATAGCTCATATTTTCCACAATGCCCAAAATCGGCACATTAACTTTTTTGAACATATTAACGCCTTTTACCGCATCAATCAGCGCAATATCCTGCGGGGTAGAAACAATAACCGCACCGGCAAAATCCAGTTTCTGCGACAACGTAATCTGAATATCTCCGGTTCCCGGCGGCATATCGATAACCAGCACATCCGTTCCGCCCCAGTTAACCTCGGTCAAAAGCTGCTGAATGGCCCCGCAGGCTTTGGCCCCGCGCCAAATCAACGGAACATCCTTATCAATCAGCGTACCGATGGACATCGACTTAATGCCCAGATATTGAAACGGTTCAAAAGTTTTGCCGTCATAAGACACCGGTGCCACCCCCTCATATCCCAGCATCGTCGGAACCGACGGCCCGTAAATATCGGCATCAAACAAAGCCGTTTTAAGTCCGGTTTGGGCTAAAGCCAAAGCCAGATTGACCGAAGTTGTCGATTTACCGACCCCGCCTTTTCCCGAAGCCACGGCAATAATCTTCTTCACGCCCGGAACCAGCCATTTTTCTTCCTCAGGTTTCAGCGACGGGGCTGCCTTTTCACCGGTATGAATCACCGAAATTCTGCGCTCCCCGGCCAACGCTGACAATCGCTGTTTCAGCGCCTCGTCTTTATCGGAATTTTCATTGCCGTTCCGTAAAGTTACGATAATCCGTTTATCATTGACTTTAACGCTTTCAATATCTGCGGCATTGAAATATTCGCCGGCAATCCGGCTGATTTCACTTTCCATAATGCGCTCCTCTGCCTGTTGATAGTTTTATCATCAATTGTTTTTAGCTGATATTTATATTATATATGAGAACAAAGCAATTAATAAAATAGACAGAGGTGCAAAATATGGCAAAAAATCAAGGACCATGGGGAAACAATGACAATGCAAACCCCTGGGGCGACAATGAAGAAACCTTAAACAGTCCTAAAGTCGTCGATTTCAGCGTGCTGGAGCGCATAAAAAAAGACGACGGATTCGATTTCAAAATCCGCTGGGCGCTTCTTGCACTGCTGGTTATTTGGCTGCTTTCGGGCTTTTATCAAATTCAGCCCAGCGAACAGGGCGTCGTTCTGCGTTTCGGCGCTTATGCCTACACGACCGATGCCGGCCTGCACTACCATCTGCCCTACCCGATTGAAAGCGTCGAAAAAGTCAGCATCACTCAGGAAAGAAGCATCACCATCGGCGAAGCCGCTTACAGTAGCGGCAGTAACTCTTTCACCGAAAGCCACATGCTGACCGGTGACGAAAACATCGTTGACATCAACCTGACTGTTGTCTGGCGCATTAAAAATGCCAAAGACTACCTCTTCAACATGCGCAGCCCGGACATCACCGTTCAGGTCGCCGCCCAGTCGGTTCTGCGCGAAATTGTCGGACAGTCGGAAATGCAGCCGATTATCACCGGTGACCGCGGCAAAGTTGAAGACGAAACCAAGGCCGAACTGCAGAAAGTGCTTGACGAATTCGGCTCCGGCATAGAAATCGTCCGTGTCAAACTGCAAAAGGCCGATCCGCCCAAACAGGTTGTCGATGCCTTCAACGAAGTTCAGCGCGCCAAAGCGGATATGGAACGTTTCAAAAACGAGGCTGAAGCCTATCGCAACGAAATTCTGCCCAAGGCTCGCGGCGAAGCCTCCCAGCGCCTGCAAAACGCTCAGGCTTACAAAGAAGCCGTGGTTAACAAAGCCAAAGGTGACGCCGAACGTTTTATCTCGGTCTATAACGCCTATAAACAGGGCAAAGAAGTTACCAGCAAACGCCTGTATCTCGAAACGATGGAAAACGTCCTGAACAAATCAAACAAGATTATTCTCGACCAGTCGGCCAAAGGCAACAATGTGCTGCCCCTGCTGCCGCTGAACACCAATACGTCAACCGTTGCAACCGAGAAATAGGAGAATGCCCATGTTTAATCGTTACAAATATTATCTTCTGGCGGTTCTGGCTGTCGTTTTGTTTGTCGGTGCCAATTCCGTTTATATCGTCGCCCAGCCGGAACAGGCGATTGTCCTCCAGTTCGGCGAACCGATGCGCCTGGTCAAGGAACCGGGACTGAAATTCAAAGTGCCGTTTATTCAAAACGTGGTCATTTACGACACGCGTTTGTTAAACCTTGACCCGCCGGCACAGGAAATCGTCCTTAATGACAAAAAACGTCTCGACGTTGACAGTTTCACCCGCTATAAAATCGTTGATCCGCTGCGTTTTTACAAGACCGTCCGCACCGAAGAGCAGGCCCGCGGCAAACTGGCGGAAATCGTCAATTCTTCCGTCCGTAAAATTCTCGGCCGCATTACTCTGCCGGAACTGCTCTCCCAGAAACGGACCCAGATTATGAGCGACATCAGTTCGGCTGTCAAAAGCGATGCCGCCCAAATCGGCGTCAGCGTCGCTGACGTGCGTATCCGCCGGGCAGATTTGCCGCTTCAGGTTCTGCAGGCGATTAACGCCCGCATGAAAACCGAACGCGAACGCGATGCCAAAGAATTCCGCGCTCAGGGGCAGCAGCAGGCACAGCAGATTCGCGCCAAAGCCGAAAAAGAACGCACCATCATCATCGCCGAAGCTGAAAAACAGGCGCAGATTACCCGCGGTCAGGGTGACGAACAGGCCATTAAAATCTGGAATGACGCAGCCAACCTCGACCCGCAGTTTTACGCCTTCTACCGTTCGCTGGAAGCCTACAAAAACGCCTTGGCTGACGGCAGCGCTTCTTTGGTCTTGTCTCCGGACTCCGAATTTTTTGAATACTTCGGAAATTCCGCCCCGAAAAGGAAATAAGCCTGATGCGGATAAAACCGGTTCTGTTTGCTTTTTTCATTGCGTCCCTCGGCTTCAGCGGTGAAGCCGGGGCGCAGTTTCCCTCCTTTGCCGACCTGGCAGAAAAACTGACCCCGAGCGTGGTCAATATTTCCAGCTTCAGTCAAAACGAAACGGAAAACGGCGAAGGGAACACGCCCTTGTCGGAATCTCTCGGTTCCGGTTTTATCATAGACGGAAACGGCTACATCATCACTAACAACCACGTGGTTGACAAAGCCGAAAGCATCAGCATCACCCTCTCGGACGACACCAAAACCGAAGCCAGAGTCATCGGCAAAGATCCCAAAACCGACCTGGCTCTGATTAAAATCGAAACGAAACGCCCCTTAAATGCGGTTAAATTCGGCGATTCGGACAAGATTCGCGTCGGCGACTGGGTTTTGGCCATCGGCAATCCTTTCGGCCTCGGCAGCAGTGTTACCGCCGGCATTGTTTCAGCCAAATCACGGGATATTGAATCCGGCCCCTACGACAGTTTTATCCAAACCGATGCTTCTATTAACCAGGGCAACTCCGGCGGCCCGATGTTTAATCTGCAAGGTGAAGTCATCGGCATCAGCAGCGCCATTTTTTCGACCACCGGCGCAAGTCAGGGCGTCGGCTTTGCCATTCCCGCCAATCTGGCCGGATGGGTTATCAGTCAGCTGAAAGAACACGGCGAAGTCAAACGCGGCTGGATTGGCATTAAAATTCAGCCCAACACGCCGGAAATCGCCGACAGCCTGGGTATCAGCGCCAATCAGGGCGTGGTCGTCTCCGGGGTAACCGAACAGGGACCGGCACAAAAAGCAGGTCTTCAGGCCGGTGACATCGTCTTAAGTTTCAACCGTCAGCCGATTGACAACACCAAAAATCTTTCCCGCCTGATTGCCGAAACCAAAATCGGCACACCGGCCCCGATTGAGATATGGCGCAGCGGACAAAAACAAACCCTCACCGTTCCGATAGAACTGATGCCGGAAGAAACGCCGCTTTCCGCAGCCAAAGAAACAGCTTCAGACGCCGCAGAAACGCCGGATAACGGCGAAAGCCTGAATATCATCGGCTTTACCGTCAAGGAAATTTCTCCCGAACTGGCCGAACGTTACAAACTGGCCCCGTCAACATCGGGAGTGGTCGTCACTGATATTCTGCCCAATTCCGATGCATCACGCAAAGGCATCAAAATCGGCGATATTATCGTTAAAATCGACAAACGCAACATCATCGGCGAAAGCGCGTTTCATGAATATGTCAACGATGCCCGGCGCGAAAACAACCGTCCGGTCTTACTGGCCATTCAGGGACAGGAAGCCCTTCACTTTGTAGCCGTAAAGTTAATGAGCCATGACTAGAGTAGATTTTTACCACCTGCAAAAACAAACACTGGAACAGGTCTTGCCCAAATTGCTGGAAAAAGCCTATTCAACCGGAAAAAACATCAAAATCAAAGTCGGCAACGAAATGCGCGTCGAATTCATCAACTCGCACTTATGGACCTTTGACGACACCTCCTTCATTCCCCACGGAAGCAAAAAAGACGGCTTTGCCGAACTGCAGCCGATTTGGCTAAGCTCCGACAACGACAACCCCAACCACGCCGCCCTCCTTTTTTTGGTCGACGGAGCCGCCGTCAGCGCAGATGATGCCGGCGCTTATGAACGTATTTTCAATATTTTCGACGGCAATCTTGAAACTGCGGTTGAACAATCCCGCGGTCTGTGGAAAGAATTTAAAGCTGCCGGAATGGAAACTTATTACTGGCAGCAGGAAGAAAACGGAAGATGGATTCAAAAAGCCTAGAACAACAGCTTCAAGACGCCGGGTTGGTCGAAATAAAAGACCCGCATTTCATCATTGACCTGATGTACGCCCGCGCGAACAATATGTCCGGCTGTGCCGCCTACCGGGAAATCGGCCTGGGCAACCGGGCTTTCGTCCGTACCGCACTTTACGGCCGACTGCTGAACCTGGTACCCGAACTGGAAGCCATGCGGCTGAAAATGAGAATTTGCGATGCCTATCGTCCGCCGCTGGCTCATACGATTATGCTGAAAAAAGTTGCCATTCCGGGCCTGTTTGCAGCCAATTATCAGCTTTCCAACCATTGCCACGGCACCGCGGTTGACGTCTGCCTGACCGATTTGGACGGCAAAAATCTTGAATACCCTACCGCCGTTGATGCCTACACGCCGGAAATTTTTCAGGCTTTGCAACAGGGCAATGAAGCCCCTTTCCGTGAAAATCTTACCCGAGCCCGTCACGATTATTTGCAGGCTTCTCCGGCCGCTTTGGCCAACCGCGCCCTGCTCAAAGATCTGATGTGCCGCCACGGGTTTGAACCGATTCCGCACGAATGGTGGCACTACAATTTGAACGGATTCGAACGCTATCCGGTAGTAGAACCGGCCTGTTTTAAGAATTACAGCCTCTAACTTCCGCTTTTGCTCTCCGATTGAAATTTAACTGTTTCGCTTCTTTAAACCATGCGGCAGAGGCGTGTTTTTTTTATGGAAAACGTCTTGACTTTTTTGCCTGAAAAAGGCACTATTTTGTCTAATAAATCATTATTATAAATTTCAAATAATTTTTAAGCCATGGAGTTATTATTTATCCTTGCCGCTGTTCTTCTCATCGAGATGACGGCCGAGCACGAACAGAAATTGCTGGATTACCGCAATTGTTACATTTATTCGCTGCCGCAGGAAGTTCGGTATCACTTTCCCGCTTCCCTATTCGGAGCTGTCTGCAAACGCCTGTTTGACATCATCGTTTCACTGGCTGTCTTGTTGACTGTCTTCCCGCTCATTTTCCTGATTGCGGCACCGTTGATAAAACTGACGTCTTCCGGCCCGATATTCTTTACACAAAAAAGATTAGGGCTGTATGCCGAACTGTTTGACTGTTACAAGTTTCGCACCATGTACACAAATCCCGGAGCTGAACCTGTACGAAAAAATGACAGCAGAGTAACCCCGGTCGGCAGATTTCTGCGCAAAACACATCTTGATGAATTTCCGCAGTTCTTTAACGTGCTGATCGGCGATATGAGCATCGTCGGCCCCAGACCGTTTCCGGCAGAAGTCTATCGGGAATTTTCCTCTTACTACAAGGGTTTTCTGCGGCTGGTTGTCCGGCCCGGCATAACCGGACTCGCACAGCTTAACGTTCCCCGCAACACAAATCCCGGACAGGTCATCAAAAATGACCTCTATTACATCCGCAGGCTGTCCTTGTATCGGGACTTTAACATCATTTGCCGGACATTGCTGTTAAGAGACCATTCATTCTGAAACAATAAAAAGAGCTTCCTTTTCAGGAAGCTCTTTTTATCTCTCGCGGGAATTTCCGTCATTGTCGTATTCCAGCAGACGCGTAATATTCCGTTCCACCTGACGGTCTATCTGATTTGAAGGAACCTGCTTCGGAGCATACTTTCCGTTCGGCGCAAACAGCATATCTATCAGTTCCATCGGATTTCTTCCCTCCAGCATTTGCTGTTTGGTCATCTCCACCGCCACCTGCTGCACCATCGCATTGCGGAAAGCATCCTGTGCGGCCAGCCGGCTCTGCTCCTGCTGCCGATGCTCTTTTTCGGTATATTTGCGATGAAAACGGGCAAATTCATAAACAGGATCGCCTCCCCGGCTGAAATCGGGCAACCCGACTAAATTGGTCTTGGTGTCAATCAACGTCTTGATACCCATACCGTTCCTGTCCCGATAAATCATCCAGTCATTAATGATTTCCGGAAAAATTGCCTCTAGCACATTATCGGCTCCGGCCATGCCGAAATCAATCCGGTCCCAGTCTCTGTCAGCCGTTGCCACCTGAATATTATTCATAAAATACTCTTTATTCTCTGCCTGCCGCCGCGCCGGATTAGTCAAAGCCTGCGCCAGACAAATCGCCACCAGCGAATATTTGAGTTCCTGCGCCGTTTTATAACGCAGTTTGCGCGGATCACGCCGCACTTCCGCATCATCCAAAGCCTGATTCAAACAATGATTGCGCAGCACCTGCAAGGCCTCAAGCTGCTCCTGCGCCAGCTCCACATTGGCAATAACCCGCACCGAAGCCACTTTGTTAACCAAGGCTTCCAATTTAAGCTGTAAACTCTGACCTGTCATTTTCTCTCCGCTGTCACAAAATCTGCCCTTAATATATCACAAAATCCCGCCGGCAACAAGTCCCTCGCTGCATGACGGGTTATAATTTTTAACAAAACTTTTGCAATTTTGTCTATTGCGTCCTTTTGCAAAATGTGATATGTTTTATTTCAGACAAACCAATTAATTTATATAAATTATGAAAAATTTAGCTTTGCCGTCAGAATTGATGGCTTTTATCAATGAGAGTGGAAAATTCGTTTTCATCGACGATTTTTCCGGATGGGGTGAAGAAGCTCAGTTGAAAAACTTTCGTTTCGGTCCCGCCATGGAAGGCAACAAACTGATTGCCGACACCGGAGAAGAATTCGGTTTCCAATATGTATCCATGCGCAGGGGCAATCATCTCACCGTTCAGCTTCGCGACCACCGGGAAAAAAGCTGTCAACAGCTCAAATTGGCCGACCTGCCGATTTTCCGAGAGTTCGACGTCGTTATCTGGACCAGCGGAGAGTCGCTTCAGGGTTTTGCTCCCGTCTGCGGAAACAAATTCGAACTGGCCGTTTTTCTGCAAAATCTGGAAGACTACGACGCTCCGGATGATTACCGCTGGTCAAGAACAAAAGCCGAAATGGCTTCTCTCGCCAAGTTCTTGTACAAGAACAATCCCAACAAAACCAAATCCATTCTGGACGATTTGGATTAAAAAAATTATTAACCGTTTTTCAACCCGGCCTCACCGCCGGGTTTTTTATTTTCAAATTCACCTTAACTGGCTGTCTTTGCTGCCGCGGCGGTTATACAGACTGACAGCCTTATTTTGCTTGTCGGCTTCTTCCTGACAATCCACGCAGAGACGCACGCCGGGCATGGCTTTACGCCGTGCCTCGGGAATTTCTTCGCCGCATTCCTCGCAATAAAGCAGGCTTTCTCCTTGCGGAACGTTTCGCCTTGCCCGATGAATTTCATCATTCACCGTATCCTGAATTTGATCCAGAACGGCATCGTCATCTGTCCATCCGACTGCCATATTTCCTCCTCTTTGCTTTATAATATAAATCAGCCGAAAACAAAAATAAACCCCGGATTTCTCCGGGGCCGTTATCTTCAATACACAAAAACTATTTTTCCCACTTGTCCAGATAAGTTTCGAACTCTTTCCGGTTATTGCGGAAGAACAAAGCCGTCAGCGCCCGGTTGCCAAGCTTTCCGATAGCGATTCTTTTCATCACTTCCTCATGGGAACCGTTTTTCATCAACTCAATATCCTCTTTCTTTTCATCAAAAGGACAGGATATTCTCAAGAAACAGGACGTCAGAGCCTCATAATCCAGCGGCCGTACTTTGAACATCGCCCACAAAAAGCCGTTTATGTCGCAATACGGACAATCAAGATAAAACATTTTATCCTCATGCGTACCTTTCCGGGCCAAAACAGAAGCCCCGCCATAATCCAAATACGGATGCCGGGCCAGATAATAGCGGACTTCGGACATCAGACGATACTCTGCCAAATCAGCGTGCGTATCTTTCCACAATCCGTATTTGTCAACGTAAGCCTGAAACTCCGGTGTCAAAACCTCCCTCAGCATCCGACGCTGATATTTGACCGGAAGCTCCCGCAGAGAAATATAAGTATGATATTCCCGCAGACTTTCCTGATTTCCTTTTCCAAGGCCGTCAAACATTTCTTCCAGCAGTTCATCTGCCCAACCGTGCTTGCGAATATGCAGATTTATCTCTTCCGCATTGCCGCGTTTACGCAGCTGCCGCTGATGCAGGGCATCAAAACCGTGACGCTCCATATAGCGCATAAGCTCGCTATGGTCGCCGCGATCCAGAATAACGCCCTGGGCCAACTTGTCAAATCCCTGATAAGAACAATAAGCGTTCATTTCCTCGGGATTATTTCGCTGCGCAATGATAACCTGTACTTTCTCCGGCAAAATACAATTGCGAATCTCCCGCAGAAAGCTTCTTTTCTCCGGCGGACAGTTTGCCTTTCCGTACTGGTGAATCATAAACATGATTTCATCATGATTTCCTCTTTCGGCAATTTCGATTGCCCGGGTATGCGGCAATTCCTGAATTGCCCAGACATAAACATAACCGTTAATCTGAAAATACGAATCCACATATCCGTGAACGCTTTCCAAATCCCTCATAACCTGTTCGCGAGTCTCTTTTTCCTGCCAAGCCGCAGCTCCTTGAGCCACACACTTGTTGTCATTAATAACTTCCATAATCTCAAAAAAATAATTGGTTAATGATTTTTTCTTATCACTTTTCAGCCAAAAATCAACTAAAAAGAAAAGCGGCTTAACCTGCCGCTTTTGAAACTAAATCCCCTCAATCTTGAGAATTTTCTGCAACGGATACCAAATTGTGGCAAACAGCAGCAGCGTAACCAGCATTGTCCAATAAATTCCCCAACCGTCCAACAGCGGTTTCATCAGCATAAGCATTCCGCCCTGTATCATTGTCGCATACATTGAACTGACGGAAATAACCGTGCCCCGCTCAGAAGAAGCGGTACGATGATGAATCAGCGAGCTGAAAACCAGCGCATACATTTTCTGCATGGCCGCCACCACGGCAATAACCGCACAGCATAAATAAACAAAAGCCATATTTTTAACCAGCAAAGCCCCATACACGGCTGCAACAGCCGTGACCACCGCCGCCACGGACAAAAAGAGTATTTTTCGGATTCCCAACCGCTCATAAGCCGAATGGGCAAACTTTGAGAAAAGAATTCGCGAAAACTGATTAAGCCCCACAAAAAAACCAAACAAAGCAACCGCCACACCGGCATCCTCCATCGTCGGCTGCAGAATCCACAGCAAAACAATGGTAAAAGCCCCGAACAATGCCGGAAACAACATAAACAGATTTATTTCCGGATGCTTAACCGACATTTTGACTATTTTTGCCACATCCTGCATCGGGCTGCTTTCCGGTGCAATTTTCCGCCGCACTTCTTTCAGCTCCGGCAACAAAAAGGTACAAATCACGGCCAGCAGAGCGGCAACCGTTTCAACCGCAATAATACCGTTGCCCAAAACAGGATAAAGAATACCGCCGGCTATCGTCGCGGTAAAACTTGCCGTCGAAGCATAAGTCGCAATACTGCCGTTTTCTTGCAAAAACTGCTTTTCCCGTTTCATCCTCTTCAACAAATCATAAGCATAAGCCTCTTTGGTTCCGGAAAATAAGGCCGCGGCAAAGCCAAAAGACATTTCGCACAAGGCAATCTGCCAAAAGCCATAGGCAAAATACAACCCGACATTTCCGGCCAGCCAGATAAGCGCTCCGATGAACAAAACCTTTCTCCGGCTGAAAACGTCGGAAACATACCCGCTGGGAATTTCCAATGCAAACGCCGCAATTCTGAACAACCCCTGAATCAAAAAGAAATCGCCCAGCGTTATTCCTTTATCCTGATACAGCAAAACCGCCACCGGAATAATCAGCATAAACATCAGAAAAAATTCGCTCCACTTCAAAAGCCGAAGCGCCGTCTCATCCGATACTCCGCAAACAAACCGCAATTTTTTCTCCCGGGCAAGTCATGACAAACAGGTTATTCTAGACATATTAACCGCTAAAAGTAAACCGTTAAATAGAACTCAGCTTTGAAAAATGTCCATTCCCAGCCGCGTTCCCCAGACCAGCAGAGCATAACGGGCCAGTTTTCCGGCAAACATTGCCGCCGCCGTCACACTGCCGCTTGCCCGCATATAGCCGAGCACAAAGGGAATAACGTCCCCGACTGCCGGCAAAAAACTGAAAAAAGCGCTTAACGCCCCTTTATAGCGCAGCTGCTCCTGCACCCCCGCCATTTTTGCCGCACTGAACTTTAAATGCTTCTCCAGCCACTCGGTTTTGCCCAAACGCCCGAGATAATAATTAGTCATTCCGCCCAGCGTATTGCCCAGCGAAGCCCACCATAAACACCAACCGGCAGGGTATCCTGCCGCAATCATCGCCATAAAAAACACCTCCGAGCCGACCGGAAGAATTGTCGCCGCCAGAAAAGAAATAACCGCCAGCCCGACATAACCGTATTCAATATAATTTTCCATTTCTGTCTTTCCGTCTCCCTGCCCGCAAACACACTTCACTCGGCCTGCCGGAGACAAGCCCGAATAATTTAGACAAAATTATCAATATTTTATTGAAAAACGTAAAAAAATATGATATGCTGTTTGCATTGCAATAAGAATATGTTTTATTATTTTGGAAGGTTTTCATGGTTATGATTTGAAGTTTGTTTCAGATTATAGTTATGTTCTGCCGGAATAATAAAATATAATTTTATTCTAAAGAAATTAACTAATAATAACAATCAAAAACAAAAAAAATCATGAAAAGTTTTATCTTCAACCCAAGCGAAAAATGGTTCAAAGGCGAAATTATCCTTCGCTACAACCTCAAAACCCTGCTGAAACTAATCCTGTTCATCATCATTCTGCCATTTGCCGTTCTCTACTACCTCGGCAAAGCATTGTGGCAAAGCGCATGTTGGCTGGGAAAAAATCTCTGGCAGGGCATTTGCTGGCTGGGACGCAAACTCTGGCCGGTCATCTGCGGACTGGGCCTCCTGCTGCTGGCTTTCTGGATTTGGCTCAAAGGCCTGTTCCGCAAAAAAGCCAAACCGGCAGAAGATCCGCAAACCGCGACATCTGACCGCAGACGAAACTGGATGTGGCTGCTTATCCTGTTGTTATTGCTGCTTGGCGGCATTCTGACTTGGAGAAGCTGCACTTCAAAAAACAATGCGGACGGACCGTCTGCTGCTCCCGCTCAGGTTTATGACAACTCCTTTGACCGGGTAATTGTCGCCAGAGCTTATTTGGACGGCGTTCAAACCACGGTCTCAAAGGACTGCCCGCGGGCACTGGTAGGTTTCAAATTCATCAATAACCAACCGGTTAAAGACTTCAACTTCACGGGAATGACTTATGAACAGGCCATTCAAGTTGTTGCCGAAGACTGGAAACCCTTGGTTGTTGATAACCTGTCGGCGGACGTAAAACTTTCCGAGCAGCAAATGGCCGTAGTAACTTTGGTTGCCATGCGCATGGGCAAAAACGGATTTCCGCGTTCAACCTTCCTCCAAAAGGTAAACGAAGGAGATTTCGATGCTGCGGGAAAATGGCTGCTGCTTCAAAAGAAAAACGGCGAAATACGCAAAGTCGGCGAAGAACCGACCCAGTATTTCTACATGCTGAAACTGCTCTGGAACAATCAGCTGCAAATTGACGACCTGCTGGATTTGCCGATGTTCTCTTATCGTGCCCTGCCGCTCGACAGCCTCTACCACGCTGACGGCAGCTGCAACTTTAACGAACACATTCAACAAATGTTAAAGAAAGGCAATTTCACCACACCGCGCACCGCTTTGGAGCTCTAAAAACCCGGAAAACCTGAAAAAAATTCCTCCCTGCCGCAAGGCTCGGAGGAATTTTTTTGTACTTATCTTCCGCTTGTCTTTTTAAGGTTGCTTTTTATTCTCTCTGCTTGTAGCATGGTTCCACATTATGGCTGACATAATGTAAGACTAACTATCGAAAGGACTGTAAAATGAAAAAATTAGCTATTCTTGCTGTATTGTTCGCTTTGTCTGCCTGCACCGGCACCCGCGGCACCATCGGCGGACAAAAAGTCTGCACCAATGACTATCTGTTGGGTGTTCTCTCTCTGTCCGAGATTGTTTCTCCTTGCAGCAAATAAAACGGTTGATTTAGAAGTTTTAAGTCCTTCTCCGAACGGAAGGACTTTTTTTATGCCCTTCGGCGGTCACACATGCCGCAGTCGGAACAGCCGTTGCAAATCAGCCGGCTGCCGCAGCTGCTGCATCTTTCGCGAAATTTTTTATGATAAACAATCGGCTCGTCAAACAAACTTTTCCCTTCCGGGCGCTGCAACTTGAATTTTATTTCCTTTCCCGGATGCTGCAGCCCTGATTTATAGGCCATCCGACTCTGCAAAGATTTGTCCGGCAGATGATAAACCTTGCCGTCCTTCTCAAAATTGGTTCCGGTTTCGATAAAGCAGAAACGGACATCGGCCGCAGCACATTCCTGATATAACTGCCGCACCCACTCATATTTCAACGGCCGCGAACCGTCATAATTCTCCCCGCCGGCAATAACCTGCTCAATCTGCCCCGAAGACAGATAATCTTTAAGGCTCACGGCTCCGATAAACGGAGCTGCCATAATTCCTTTATGCTTAAACGGCAAACGCAGCAGCAACGGCACCCGTTCGTCAGCCCGCCGTTGATTTTCACAGGTCACATTGAAAAAAATATTCTCCCAGCCTTCGCCCCAATCCGGCGGCAGACAGGCGCTCACCCGTTCCGGCCGCTTGGTCAGCAGAAAGAAAACCACGTCAGGACGCTGTTTCATCATTGCCCAGGCCTCAGAGCGCCAGGCATCTGCCTCCTCCACAAAAAAATCAGACGTCATACAGACACGGATATGTTCGCCGCTCTGAATTTTATAATTGCCGTTTTTGTCCTTCTGCAAAGGATAGTTAAAATTATTTTTAACCTTGTAAACCCGGCTGCCGTCCTGCCCGCGCTGCTTGTCGAGAAAATACATATAACAGTTTGCGCAGCCTTCGCTTTTTTTCACACAGCCATGCCAGGGATTCCAAATATCATGCATTACCCTTCCCCCGCCGATTAAACCGCTTTTCCCTCAATATACGGCAAAGACAAGCCGAAATGCAAAAAGTTTTTGCCTTCGGCTGCAAAATTATATCTTGACCATCACATGATGAATAAAATCCAGCATTTTCTTAATCTTTTCGGTATTTCTGTCATCATAATGGGAAACGACCCAGCAGGAATGATGCAGCCGGAGTCCCAAGTCCAGATAGACCCAGTTCTCCCGCTGCAGGCCATATTGCAGCGGCTGCAAAGAAGCGGCCAACCCAAAATCCGTCGCCTGAATCAGCAAATTGGACGAATCGAAATGGGCGACCGGTTTCTTTGCCTCTGCCATCATTTGCCGCCATTCCTCCCAATTTTCATTATATTCACGTCGGTTGCACAGGTCATAATTAGCCAGCAGATCGTCAATATTCTTCGGCATCCCGTACTTTTTGATATAGGGAATGGAAGCAAACAGCCCGAATTCCCGCTTATATTCCTTAACCACCAGCGAATTGTCTTTCTGCGGATACTGATAAACGATTGCAATGTCCGCTTTTCTGGCTTTCAGATTAACCTCGTTGTGATTCGAGATCACATCGACACAAACTTTCGGATAGAGTTCATGGAATTCCACCAAATGCGGCATTATATAAATTCCGATTCCGTCTGTCATGGATATTTTCAAATGGCCGGAAATGCTGTGCTCTGCCAGAGAATAATTTTCCAACTCATAAAACAGGGTATCCAGACGTTCCGCCTGTTTGTAAATTTCCATCCCTTCGTGCGTGGGCGTCATGCCGCGGGAACAACGAGACAGCAGTTTTGTCTTCATGGTTTTCTCAAAAGCCTTGATTTCTTTAGAAAGGCGAGATTCCGTCGTTCCCAAGTATTCTGCGGCTTTTGTATAGCTTCCAAGATCTATCGTCGCCTTCAGATAAGTAAGCGGAGCGATGAGCGATTTCTTGCGAGTTATATCCATAGGGGCATACCTGTTATGTTAATTAAGCTTCTTCTAAATTAGAAATTTTTGTAAATACTATAGCCCATAGCCGGTTTATTGCAACAAAAAACAAAATGGAGAAGAAATGAAAGTTACAGTTGCCAGAACATTAGATGATTTTATGAAAGTTATGGTCATCAGGGGCATTATATTTATCGGTGAGCACGGCCACCGTTACAATATGGAATTCGACGAACATGAATTAAGCAACCGCACTCACATGCTGGCGCTTGACGACACCAACGAACCCATCGGCATCATGCGGGTACTCAAGGACGGCAAAGATGCCAAATTTGAACGTTTGGCCGTTATGCCCGAATATCGCAAAAAAGGCGTTGCCGTAAACATCGTCAAAGCAGGCATTGAATACTGCAAAACTCAGGGAATTGAAAACATTTACCTGTTCTGCGAACCTCAGCTCGAAAAATATTGGAGCAAACAGAACTTCACCCGCATCTGCGGCGGAAAGATTTTAAAATATCGCGGACTTGATCTGGTTCCGGTCATGAAAAAAGTAAATGAAAGCACTCCGATTACCGCAGCCGAAAGAAACAAAATTCCGCCTATTCTGCTTCAGCAGAAAGGAGAATGGGTCCTTCCTCCGGAAGAAAAAATGAAACTGCTGATTATCAAAAAACAAAGGAAACAACATCTCTGACTAAGGACTGACTATGATTAAAAACAACCTCTCCCAGCGGCATTTTCTGGAACAAAACAACAAGGTCAACAATCTTTTCGAACATCTTCTGCAACAGATGCGGACGCTGGGCTATCCTGAAACCCGCCTCTGGATAAACGTTGCCAGGCAGTCCTTTGAACACGAGCTTTTCGAACAAATAAAGAAAAACTGACCGATACCAGAAACCGGCCTCAAACTCAGCTTCCGCAAAATTTATGCAAAAAAAAGCACCCTGACGGGTGCTTTTTTTTGATAAATTCAGACGATTTTCAAATCTTTCGCCATATAGAGGGCAAAAGCCCTGTCTTCTGCCGTAAGTTTGCAGGTCAGTGTTTTCTTCACCTTTCGTGTTGACACCTGAAAGCCAAGTAGCTCTTTCCTTTCATCCTGATAAAGAATCAAGAGGGAATTATCGATTTGCTTTCTTTTCATCTCAGCCAATCTGATATTCAGTTTCTCTCTGTATTTAACAAGCTTTATACATTCTTGAAACGTAAGAAAGCGCCACCCGTCCTTAATCTTGGCACACGATTCGAATGACGTAAAATCTGCACCGACATACTTCAGAAGCGTAATTCTATCCTCGGAATGGGACAGAATAATTCCCCGAATGTTCACACCCGGCAAAGCCCTGTGAAGCGGAAGAATATCCCCCGTGGTATAAACATACGCTCCAACAGTCACATTCTTAACCTGAGAGGGCTTAATCAAAATCGTACCCCGGGTAAACGACGTTTCCCGCGGACAGGAACATACACCTTCGGAAACGGTTTCCGGCTTTCTCTCCTCCTCGTCATCTTTCCCGGTAGAAGGCGGCAAACTGTCAGTTTCCATTTCGGGAACTTTTTCTTCCGATTCCGAAAGCTCCGGCACATGCCGCTTTTCTTCCGGCTGCGAAACAGACTGCATTAAATCAGCCTTTACCACATCACCGTTTTTATAGGCAATGCTGACAGTTATATTTTTTATTTCCCCGGTCGTTATCCAGTTCATAAAAATATCTAAAGGAGATATCCCAAGCTTTTGCACCATGTCATTTATGAGCACGGCGTCGGATAAATTTCTCTGCTCCATATCTTTTTTTTGATTTTAATTGATATTAAGTACCCTCACGCAATATGAACCCGACACGGCAGATTTTGCCGGCAGCTTTTCCGTCGTTCCCTGTTTCAGGTTGAAAATACAGGCTGTCGTTTTCGGACAATCCTGTGCCTCATAGAAAAACTTTTCCATGCCTCTGAAATTGATATGCTGTTTTCTGAACGCCTCATGCAGAAGCTCCTGATAAACAAACATCTTTTCACAGTCTTCATGACACGGGAAACGACAGCCGGACGGCAGCTTTTTCAAAGCTCTTCCGTATCCGCTGCGCGGTTCGCAAACCCTCAAGGCCAGCAGCTTGTCTTCCTGCCGGTCAAAAAGCACTCCCGCAGGAACAAGATTTTGTCCCCGCAGTTGTTTTTGAGACAAGGGGTTGGGGCTGATAATAACTTTCGCCCCCTGCACATAGGCAAACATACCGCATCTGACCGAAAAGACTGTCTCGGCATTGAGCTCAAACTCTCTGCCCGGCTCGCCCCAGTCTCCGTCATAGAAAACATTTTTTCCGGAAGGATCATCGGCCGAAAGCTTTTGTTCCGCCTCTTTGTTCTGAGAACCGAAAATCTGCGGCACCTGTACCTCTGCGGAACTTGAAGCAACCTCTTCCTCCCGCGGTAACGAAACAGCATGTCCGGCAGCCGCAGGAAGCAGCTCCAAAGAAACAAAAGTTCCGACTAAACGCTGTTCCGGCTCGTCTTGATGCGAACTCCGGGCCAAACAGGCAAAAGACAGCACTTGCTCTTGCAGCCAGTTCATCGTCAGAGCACTCGGACTGACATCTAACCGCTTCATCATTGAGGCGATTAAATCAAATTTAGATAAATTTGTGTTCATCTGAATAAGTGTTAATTAGACAAATAAATAATACTTTCACTCATGATAATAATTGTTTATCACTTGTATATTCGAATTTTCAGCAACAGTCAATCTTTTAATTTTTGTCAATAAAAGCCTGTAAGATATTCGCGGCCCAATACCCGCAGCCTATAGGGCGGTCCCCTTTTGTGGGCGAAACAGGCCGGACATATCAACGCCTTCGAGCTCCAACAATTTGATTTTGGTTTCCAAACCGCCGGCATATCCCGTTAAACTGCCGTTGCTGCCTACTACCCGGTGACAGGGAATGATAATTGAAATCGGATTATGCCCGACGGCACCGCCGACAGCCTGCGCCGACATTGTTTTCTTTCCCGTTCTTGCAGCAATTATCGCGGCTATCCCGCCGTAGGTCCACACCTGTCCCGAAGGAATTTCACAAAGAATCTTCCAAACCATCTGCCTGAACTCCCCGCCCTTCGGAGCCAGCGGCAGTTCGGAAATTTCCGGTTTTTCGCCGCGAAAATACCTGTCCAGCCAGTTCTTCGCCTTCTGAAACACTGGTAAATCATCATTTTGAAACATTTTTTCCTTGACCGTATCGGCAAAATATTTTTGCCCTTTTATCCATAACCCCACAATATGTTCTCCGTCGGCTCCCAAAGTAATATTGCCGACCGGCGAATTATAATCTGTTTTATAAAACATGTTATTCTCCTCCCGTCAAAATCAGCAAACTAACGGTCTCGTCCGTTTTCTCCCTTTCCGAACATCATAAACAATTACGATTTACAGTAAAGAATATTTTCACCGGCTCAAAAATCATCAAAATTATAACCGTATAATCCAAACAGCCGCCACATCACCATTACCCTTGATAAAAAAACAAATATATTCTATAAATAACACCGATAATAAAGTATTATGTCTAACCATTAAAAAATATCATTATGGAACAACAAGCGATTAATCAGGCAATTGACCTGTTTCAAATTCGATTTGGCATACCCCCGCAGGAAAGCCGCTATCCGGTAATTGACATTTACGAAAAGCAACATGCTTATTTGTATGCAGAAACCGAAGAAGCAATAGCCGCTTACAAAACACATCAAAACATCATTCGATGGATAATGTGCTTTTATTTATGGCCGCTGGCTGCCAACACAATACTCCTTTTCTATGCGGCCGCCAAATTTCAAAAACTTGAACATCCTCTGGTCATCGGCGGCATTGTTTTTTATGCCTGCTGGAGCATTCTGTTGCTTTTCCTTTCCTATAAGGTATTCAAAGCAAATAAGAAACAAAAAAACAAGATAATCTGGCTGAACTATTAATTCAGATGAATTTATCATTTTTAAACGGCACCTTTAACAAGGTGCCGTTCCGATATTCCGACAAACCGTTTTGTTCTGTCTGCCTCAAAATTTACAAATAGTATTTATTTTTCAAATGCCTCTTTTACTCTTGCCAACATTCTGTCTTTAAAAGTTAAAACGCTCCCTTTTGAAGTGTCTTTCGTCATATCATACGAAACATTTCCGTCTTTGTCTTCTTCTCGGCCATATTTTTTTGCCACAATATCCTTTAAACGTTTTATCTTCTCCAATCTGTGCAAATAGTCTTCCGTGTTGTCCCGACCTTCTTTTGTCAGATGCCGATATGAGGTTATTTCGTCTGTTTCGTCTTTAACTATCACATGTTCTTTGCAATGACTGTCACCATAGTAAAAATATTCTTTTGCTCCCAAAGAGTCTTTTTCCTTAATAAGACGCCCCAATGAATCATAGATATATTCACCGCCATAGGGAATAAACTCCCGTCTTAACGTTCCTTCCTCGTCATATTCCTGTATCGTACCGGTAACATTCGTAACACTTTTTGTCTTGCCGTCTTCATAATATTCATAATGATAACCGTATGCGTTTTTCTCTTTAACTTGCCCGTTAGAATAAGTTGCCAGAACTTTTTCCGGCTCAGATGCCTTTTTCAACGCACTTTCTTTTATTCGGTTATATTCAGCCGTTTCCTGCTCTATCCAAGCACGCTCTTTCGCTTCTCTACGAGCACGTTCCTCCGCCGCTCTTCTCTGTTGAAGCATCATATTTACAACTGCTATAAAAGCAAAATTAGCTGCTGACATATTATATCGCCTTTCAAAAGCATTTTACTGCTTTGCATTATAATATATAATGTATATGCTTTCAATATAATTTTTTCTAAAAGAAAATAATCTTTTTTATTATTAATCTGCTTTTTACAAACATTCATATAAAATGATTCAGAATAAAATTCACACAAAGGATCGCCCGATGAAGGTACACGGCCAAAATAATGAAATCACCTTTCTTGATGAAAACGGTAAAAAAATAAAAAAGATTAAAGGACTTGAGTTGACCATAATCGGCAATTGCAACAAAGTCATCATCAATACCCCGACGGATTTCACCGACTTTAGCGTCTGGATTGAAGGAAACTGCGGAACTTTCATTTTTGAAGGCTCCAAAAATTATATCAAAAACTCCATGGTAAAAATACTGGACGGAGGTTACGTCAAAATCGGACAGGATACTTCCATGATAAACAAAGCTTTCCTCTGTTCAAAAGGCGGCAAAATAATCCTCGGCAAAGATTGCATGCTGGCTTCCGACGTTACAATCCGTGACAACGATGCGCATGACATCATAAACAAATCCGGAGAAATTACCAACCATCCTCAACAAGTAATAATCGGAGACCACGTCTGGATCGGAATGCGCGCAATAATTCTTAAAAACTCTGAAATCGGCTCTGACTGTATAATCGGCGCCGGAAGTGTCGTCGTCAAAAAATTTCCGGAAAATAACCTGATGATCGCGGGAAACCCAGCCAAAGTCGTAAAAAAAGACATCAACTGGATAAGATAAACATCAATAAAAAAATCCTCTGTTTTACAGAGGATTTTTTTATTGATGAAACCGGATATACAAATTACCGCTTTCTGACCTTACATATCCCAAAAGCCAACAGTTGAACCGATGAAACACTCTGAAGGAACCGGATGTTTTGTATTAAAATAGTCATCATCTTCCGTAAACTTTTGAACACAAATTTTAATCATTGCAGCATAGGCTGACAACATTTCCGAAGTTTCGATTACTTTCACGATAGTTTCCAATGACGCCCAGCTAAAATCCAAATCAGCCTCGTCCCATTTAAACTTTGCCCCATAAATACAAGGGTTGGAACAATTATAACCGCCTAACTTCACAGGATGCGGTTCACATAAAAAAGATAACTCTGTTCTGCGAAAGTTTCTCAAAGCTTCTTTATACTTCCAGTCATTAAATATCTGAAAAAGATTATCCTGACTATTAGCGACATAACTTGAAGAACAAATTTTAAACAAGAACCAAACATTCTCTCGTTTTTTTCCAAATGCACCTTTAAACCATCCAGACGTGTGCTTCTTTTTTTCCCATAAGGTATAAAAAAACAACAATTCTTCACAAATATAGCGCTTGACCACATTTCCCGCCTCTACTTTTGCAAGGCATCTATCAATCATATTTGTTTCCATAATAAAAATTTAAAATTGTTAAACATAATCATATAATTTTGCCACGATTATAAATACCCCAAAACAAATGTAAAGCTTTTTATATAAACGAGTTCGGAAACTTCTCCCCAAACACGTTTTTTAATCGAACTCAGTTAAACAACTGATTTATAAAAGAAAAACGGCAGTTTCAATACCTGCCGTTTGAAATGGTGATGCTTAACTCACAATTCACGAGCCATTTAAATTAAAAATCACAAAGAGAAATTCAATCTAACTCTTTCAAGGCCTCATCTAAAACGATAAAACCCTTGTCTATAAACTTATTAGTGGGTTCAATATGTTTCCAAAATAACAATTTTCCTTTTAAACTTGGAATAAATAGCGGATTTAATTGTTTAGTATTTTCCATATGCTTCAACAAGCCAAATTTTTGTATCATATTAATTTCTTGCCGCCAAGCTCGCTTTGTTTGCCTTGGTAACATAGGGCTTCCTGAAGAAATAGATATACCAGTGATAATTTTTTTACTTTTAGGCCCATAAAAATGTGTTTTCTTATAATTTAACTCCATATTATGCTCAGCCAAAAGCCTTGCTATTTCTTTTTCTAAATTTTTATCAATTTGTTTCGTTGAGGAAATTGTAATATCATCTGCATATCGTGTATAAACTAACTCTTTTTCTTTGCATAAGTTCATAATTTTTTCATCAATTTTATGTAAAATCATATTGCTTATCATTGGGCTTGTTGGCGCTCCTTGAGGAAGGCAATAATTTTTACAACACAATTTAGCTAATATCCTACTAACCTCACACGAATATCCTAATTCAAGGAAAAGTTGTTGCACCTTCTTTAAACTTATTGAAGGAAAGAAATCCTTTATATCGGTCTTAAAAATGAAATCTCTTTTTAGATGTGGACGTACATTATCTAAGATACTTTTATCAGAAACGAACCCAACACAACAATCCAAAGGAGCGAAGTTTGGTTTTAAGATATAATTTAAAATAGAGCGCTGAATTGCCATAAGCCTTAAAGATGGAGCAGATAATTTCCTATACCCCCCACTTCTTTTTGGTATTTTGTATGTACAATAAAATATATCTGGATTTTTGGTTAATAAATAAAAATCACTAACTTTCATTCCAAATAATTCTGCAATTGACCTAAAGCTATCACTATTAAACATCACGCAAACATTTAGGTGATAACAACTACATAATACTTGATTTTCTTGTAACCTATAAGATTACTTTTTTTCATTTAAATAAAAGCGTTAGATTTTATTTAAATGTGGAAGCGTCAGCTGGAACATGCATTGATATAAAGAATTTATATCAATGCGTGAACCTTTAACATCAGCTTAAACTATCGAAGCGAAACCACTTCATTTCTAGTCATTATCACCTAAAACCTTTCAATTCTTTTTCTAGAGTATTCGTTATATTTTTATAATAATCAATTTTATTTTTCCAGTTTTCCTCAATTCCACAAAAAAAATCTCTATATTTTTTCAAAATTGTAATCTTCTTAGCTTCTTCAATATATACTTTTTGCCCATCTTGTGCAACCAATCCCAAAGATGATAAATATTTTACTGCTTTATAAATTTGGGCAACTGATAATCCTTTATATTGGTGAAACCAAAACAACTCTATACCATTTTTTTGAGAAAATAACTCTTTTAATATAACTCTTTCTTCACTATCTATCATTTTCTTCTCCGAAAAAACTTTTCAAAATTATTATCATTCTCCCCCCAAAATATAGGAAATACATTATTAGGAATATTACGATTTTTATATGAAAATAAAGCTTCAGCTTCACCGACTCCAAGATAATGTATTCTTTTTTTCAGTCTATAACTATTTGTTAAATCTTGCAGTGTTCCTTTTCGATCGTCTGCATCGCTATAATAATCAGAAACAGCTTTTTCCAAACGTTTGGAAACGAAGAAACCAATATCCGGAAAATTGTCCTCTAGGTATCTTATACCAGCATTCATACCTACAGGGCAAACGCAATATATTTTTTTACATACAGAATGTTCTTTTGCATATTTTAATTTTCTTGAAAGTTTATGTCCTGAACCAATAAAATCATCAACAATTATTAGATATTTATCTTCTCCGCATAAACTGGTGTCATTACAATACATTAAATGATTCAAAAGTTTTTTAGACGAAATAACATCAGGTAAATTCTGCTTTAATGAATCTAAAATCCACAAAGAACCATCCAATTCTTCCTTATATGCAATTGGAAGAAACACTATATTTTCAGGTGGTAATTGCCATACATTCAAAATTTGATTAAAAATATCCCTCTCTAATGGCCGCCTAGTATCTTCAGTAATCAATTGAAACCGTTTCAAAAGATCTATAATTAGAATTTTTTTCTTATCATCATCGCATATTGACCATAAATCTTCTAATGCTTTTTGTTTCTCTAATATCCATGGATGTTCGCTTAAAAGATTATACAGATGATAAAAATATTTCTTAGATAATGCTTGTTTCCATTTTTGCATCTATTATCCCATTATATTAAGTTAAACCTGACCACTATGATAAATACACTAAAATTAAAAACAAAACATTTATATATTTATTAAACTACTTTTTACCTTCACACACTCACTCAATCTTATACATCTGCACTTTCTCAGCCATAGTTTCATATTCTTTGATGTCGGATTTATCAAAATCAAACCAAGTATTAGCATTTTTGAGGTTAACCAGCTTATCAAAAGGCTTTTGCAATTTGTAAATCAGTTTCTGCCCGTCCTGATAACATTCCGCAAGCATAAGACTAAGTAATTTATTTTCTTGAGTAGGATTCGCCTCTTTCATAATATCAGAAACATTTGCCGCAATATCCAAGACTTCATTAACAGTAATTTGGATATCTTTGCTTATATCCGCGTATTTTTCAGCCGTTCTTTGTAATTGTTCCCGTTTATTTGCAATATTGGCTTTTTCTTCCTGCCATTCCTCACGGGTAATATCGCAGTCGCCACCATACTTTCCTTGGGTAATAATGCGTACCAAATCTTCCAGAGTTCGAAAGTAGAAACAAAAAGAGAGATTTTACACATCTTACTTTCGAACTTGAAATTACAAGACCGTAAAATCTCTTATACCCTTAGAAAACCTTACGATTACATCAGGTCTTTAAACAAAAAAATACCCTCAAAAACTGAGGGTATCGCAATTGGTGATCCCAACGGGATTCGAACCCGTGTTGCAGCCTTGAGAGGGCCGCGTCCTAGGCCTCTAGACGATGGGACCGTTAAGACAAAAATGTAATAGGCTATATTTGAAAAAAAAGCAAGTCCTTTTTTAGACCTGCTTATCTTTGAGGACAATTTCCTCCCAGGTTTTCAGACCTATCTTGCTCCAGTCAACCGGAATTTTATCTACCACTTGCATATCGGCGTAATAGCTCTCTTTGATATTTTCCAAAATCGTTTCAACCATCACAACCCGACGAGCCTTACGCAGTTGATCACGCACTTCAGGATGGATATAATCCAGAATAATCCGTTCTTCGGGACGGCGCATAAAAATAGCATGGTCATAGCCGTCATAGATTACCCGCGGCTCATCCGGATGCTCCTTTTTAGCCTGAAGGAAAATATACAAATCTCCTTCCTCACCCTCTGCAATCACAAACTTATTTTCAGTCGTATAGCCGGACATCTGACTAATAATCCCTGCCGCGGGCAATCATCGAAAAATTAACGGGCTTTTCTTCCGGAGCTTTAAACAAAGCCGCAACAGCTTTCAGCGTTTGATTCAAATCGCCCTCGGCTTCACGGCTTCCGGCCGGCAAACCGCCGCAGGTATAGTAATGACCGTGGGTCAATTCAACAGGTGCATTTTCATAACTCATATCGGCTCTCCTGAGATTATTACTTTTACTTAATTCTATCATTTTAGACAAAATTAGTCAATATAAACCGTTTAAATCTGCGGTTATTTAAGCACATATTTATTAAAAAGCAATTAAATAATCCAATCTGTGCAGACAAAAATAAAGCCCTCCGTTTCCGTCAGGCTTTATTATCCGTTACTTCCCGAAAGATTTAATATTTAACCAAATGTTCCAAAAAAGCGCTTACAAAATCCGGACGGCGATTCTGATAATCCAAATAATAAGCATGCTCCCAAACATCACAGGTTATAATCGGTTTCAACCCGTGTGCCAACGGTGTATCTGCATTCGACGTTTTCATAACCGTCAGTTTGCCATCTTTACCCTCTGCCAGCCAGGCCCACCCCGAACCGAATTGAGAAGTTGCAGCATTTTTAAACTCTTCCTTGAATTTTTCATAACTGCCGAAATCGCGGTCAATCTTATCCTTCAATTCGCCTTGAGGTGCCTGACCGCCGTCTTTCATCATACAGTTCCAAAAAAACGTATGATTCCAAGCCTGAGCCGCATTGTTAAAAATAGCGCTGAATTCAGCCCGCCCAGCCGAAGCTTTAATCACTTCTTCCAAAGACATATTCTCAAATTCCGTATCTTTAACCAGCTTATTCAGATTATCGACATAAGCTTTATGGTGTTTCCCGTAATGAAACTCCATTGTCTTTTCTGAAATATAGGGTTCCAATGCATTTTTGGCATACGGCAGTTCCGGTAATTCAAAAGTCATATCCATTCTCCTTACTGATAATTCTCTATCTATATAAGCATTTATCAGCCTAATAACAAGACAAAAAACACTCCCCGGCCAAAATAAAAATATTTGCACCTCTTAGCCAAAAATAAAACCCCACATCATCAAATATTGACACAATAATATAATTATGACATACTGTAAGAGGTATGGTTTCAGTTATAGAGAGGTGTATGATGAAAGCTGTTCTTGGTTTGGGCTGCGC
>MNTU01000022.1 GCA_001917125.1 Azospirillum sp. 47_25 | reverse complement strand
CGTACTTCGTTGCGTAAACACGCTGGCTAAAATTGCCGGAGACACAACACCTACAACTACCTATAAAGTCGGAGACACTTATGTTAAAGACGGTGTTGCGGTAGGGACTATTGTAAAAGTTGACAGTACTGGACAGCATGGAACTGTGGCTTTTACAGGAGGAACGGCCTCTGCAACAGAGGCTAATACCATTTGTAATGGAAAAAGTGTAGCTGGGTTAAATTGGACATTGGCAACAGCCAGTAGTGCTTGTAAATTACTAAAAGGAAATAGTGCTATTGACGAATGCGCTGTTCACACATCTTCAGGAAGTGGCTGGTGTCAATCTGAAACATCATTATATAACTTTTGTGGAGATTTAACCAGAGCCGGTTCTTTTGTCTGCGAAGCACCATTTTAAGAAAAGCTTTCTCCGTCAAAAAAACAAACACCGTCTGTTGTCAGGCGGTGTTTGTATGGCAGCAGGATTATTGGTTCTTTTTGCGGGTGGCGTCAATTTCTTCCTGCAGGACGGCGTTGATAATATCCAGGGCACGGTTAGCCCGGTTTATTCCGCTCCATACGGTGTAAACGCCGCGGCGTTTGATGCTGCCGCCCAGTTCCTGCTTAAGTTTCAGGCATATTTTCCGTCGGCCGATGAAGGCTGCTTCTCCGTTGCGTCCGGAATGGATGAACAATTTCATGGAAAGGCTGTCGGCAAGGTCAACGGCGGTTTGTTCGACTTCATCCGCGGGAACGGGGATTTTCAGAGTGTTGTTCTGATTTTGAAACTCTTTAGCAATCGCAGCAATAATCTGCTTTTCTCTTCGTATATCCATAATCTAAATAATTAAAAGTTATGATGTTTTTTATCATATTTGGCAATTTTGTCAATTCTAAAAAGTTTGGCGGGGGTTGAATTTCAGAATCCAGGATTATATGACTCATGGAACATTCAAAGGAGGGGACTATGAGTTTATGGACGGTTCATCCCAAGTATCTGGACAAACAGGGGCTAATCTCATTGTGGCGTGAGGGCCTGCTGGCTCAAAAGGTTTTGAACGGCGAGCTTGATGTTAAGCTGAGCAATCCGATATGGCAGCAGTTTCGGCAGGCGGAGAATCCGTTGAAAGCGATTGGTTCGTACTTATCTTTTGTGGCGGCGGAAGGTGCCCGCAGAGGATATAAATTCAGCCATGAAAAAATTATTTATCCGAATTTTGAAGATTATGAAATTCCGGTGCGACCGCAGGATTTAATTTTTGAGATGAAACATTTGCGCGACAAGCTGAAACTGCGTGACCGGGAAAAGTGGAACGAGACTTCACAGGTGGAGAAGGTTGAAGCACATCCGACTTTTCGGCTGAATTAGCCGCCGAAATTTAAATGCTCAGCGGTAATAATACTCGTCGGCAGGGTTGGGAAAAAGCCGGTTGATGTTGTTGAGATGATTAATATATTTTCTTCGGAGCAGAAAAGTTTTCTGCATGCCTTTGGCGTCATTCTGACGTTGCTGAAGTTTTTCGAGAGCGTTCAGCAGTTCTATGCGGGCACGGCATTTGTATGACATGCTGTACTTTATGTCTTTAAGGACATCGACCGCATCGTAAACGGCGCTGCAACGCTGTTTGTAAGGGGTGTTTGCATCTGAGGCCGTATTGCACAATACATAGTAATAGTTTTTGCCTGTTTTGTTCAGCAGTTCTTTATAGTGCCGGGAAAGGTGCTCTTGTTTATTGGTTTTTTGATAGGCCTTTTTGACGGTATGGTATTTGTCGGCTGCGGATATGTTCAGGTCTTTAACGAGCAGGCTGTAGGAATACAGCAGGGAATCGTTTTTCCCTTTAGGGATTAAATTAATTATTTCATTGATGTTTTCCAGGCGTTTTTCCGGAGTGATGTCGGTCAGGTAGCCGTAGCAGTTGTCAATCCAGTATCTGACGAAAAGCCTTTCCTGATTGTTTGACATCAGGGGGAGGATGTTTTCCAGATTTTGAGCCGTGAGCTGAGCCTCGTTTTCGTCCGGTTCGTCACCGGAAAAAGTTTTGCGGAGCCGGGCGAAGGCCTGCTCAATGTCCAGCATTTGGTGAACGATTTTATTTTGGGTTTGGCCGCGGATAAAAGCGCGGCTGATTTTCATGGGGTCGGGCGGAGTGAGACCTGCGGCTTGGCAGATTAACCGGCGGGAAGGCGCAAAGTCAGCTTTCATGCAGAGTTGTTTAACTTGCCTGAAGATTTGTTCTTTGCTTAAGGATTTTTCGGTTTCAGCCATTTTTATCCTGCCGCTCAAATGATTCGCATGACTTATCATAACAGATAATTGTTAAATGTAAATCAAAAATTGACGGTAAATAGACAAAAAATGAGGCCTCCGTTGCGGAGGCCTCAGATTAAAGCTCTTTGACCATTTTGGCGAAGGTGATACCGTTTTCTTCAAAGATATCGCCTTCCTGTTTGTAATTCATTTTTTCATAAAAATGGACGACGGAAAGCATGGCGTGCATGACAATTTTGCCGTAACCGGCTTCACGGGCGCGCTTTTCAGCATATTTGACCAGATCGCGGCCGATGCCTTCTCCCTGATAACGAGTATCAACAGCCACCTGCATCAGGCGGATTTCTTCGTCATTGACCGGTGCAAGAATCAGTCCGCCGACCAGTTTGTCATCGAGGCATTCAATGCAGCCGATGTGGAGATAGTTGGCTTCTTTGGCGCGGTGATGGTCCAGAAATTTGAGCCCCAGCGGTTCAAGCAAAATTTTATAGCGGAGTTCGACCAATTCATCATAACGTGAAGATCCGAAGTCTATGTCAATCATCTTTCTCATGGCAACCCTCCCGCTGTTATCCTGTTTTCAGTATAAGCATTTTTTCTGATATAATCAATATTATATTGCTTAAAATAAATTTATCCTCTATCTATGTATGTAAATTAAAGTTTAAACGGATATCAGAGATAAAATGACCACAAATTTGGATTTAATCAGAAACTTTGCGATTATTGCCCATATTGATCACGGCAAGTCCACTTTGGCCGACCGGATTATTGAATACTGCGGCGGTTTGCAGAAACGCGAAATGCAGGATCAGATTTTGGATTCCATGGACATAGAACGGGAAAGGGGCATTACCATTAAGGCGCAGACCGTGCGTTTGAATTATAAGGCGCAGGACGGCAAAACCTATCAGCTTAACCTGATAGACACTCCGGGACATGTGGACTTTTCTTATGAGGTTTCGCGTTCCCTGTCTTCCTGCGAAGGGTCGGTTCTGGTGGTGGATGCCACGCAGGGGGTGGAAGCGCAGACGCTGGCCAATGTTTATATGGCGATTGATAATAATCACGAAATTCTGCCTGTTTTGAATAAAATTGATTTGCCGTCGGCCGATGCGGAGCGGGTTAAGAAACAGATTGAAGATGTTATCGGGCTGGATACGTCCAATGCGGTTGAGACTTCCGGCAAGTCGGGGCTAGGCGTGCCCGAGCTGCTGGAAAGCATTGTCAAGTATTTGCCGGCACCGCAGGGTGATGCCGACAAACCTTTACAGGCTTTGCTGATTGACAGCTGGTATGATTCTTATCTGGGCGTTATTATTCTGGTGCGGGTGAAAGACGGCGTTTTGCGTAAAAAGCAGCAAATTCGCATGATGTCTAACAATGCTGTTTATTCAATTGACAAGGTAGGTATTTTTACGCCGAAGATGCAAGATGTTGAGGCTCTGTATCCCGGTGAAGTCGGTTTTATTACCGCAAGTATCAAAAGTGTCAGCGACTGCAGCGTCGGGGATACGATTACGGATAACCGGCAGCCTTGCGCCGAGCCCCTGAAAGGGTTTAAACCTTCCATACCGGTGGTGTTCTGTTCGATTTTTCCGGTGGACAGCAGTCAGTATGACAATTTGAAAGACGCATTGGCAAAGCTGAAACTGAATGATGCCAGCATTGACTATCAGAACGAGAATTCCGCCGCTTTGGGGCTGGGGTTCCGTTGCGGCTTTTTGGGCTTGCTGCATATGGAAATTATTCAGGAGCGTCTGGGGCGCGAGTTTGATTTGGATTTGATTACGACGGCACCGTCGGTTGCCTATAAAATCAATTTGAGCAACGGCAATCAAATTACACTGCATAATCCTGCCGATATGCCGGATCCGTCAACCATTGCCAGTATTGAAGAACCTTGGGTTAAGGCGACAATTCTGGTGCCGGACGAGTATTTGGGGGCGGTGCTGAAACTTTGCACCGAGCGCCGCGGCGAGCAGGAAGATTTGACTTATGTCGGCAATCGGGCGATGGTGGTTTATAAAATTCCGCTGAATGAAATCGTTTTTGATTTTTACGATCGTCTGAAGTCAATTACCAGCGGTTATGCCAGCTTTGACTATGAGCTTGTCGGCTATCATCCTTCTGATTTGGTTAAAGTGCAGATTTTGATTAACGAAGAGCCGGTGGATGCTTTGGCTTTTCTGTGCCACCGCAGCGAAGCGGAATCCCGCGGCCGGCAAATTTGCGAACGTCTCAAGGATTTGATTCCGCGGCATTTGTTTAAAATTCCGATACAGGCGGCTATCGGCGGACGAGTGGTCGCCCGCGAAACGATTTCAGCCCTGCGCAAGGATGTTACGGCAAAATGTTACGGCGGTGACGTGACCCGTAAACGCAAGCTTTTGGATAAGCAGAAAAAAGGCAAGCAGCGGATGCGTCAGTTCGGTAAGGTAGAGGTGCCGCAGTCGGCGTTTATTGAGGCGTTGCGCATCGGCGACCAATAAAAAGCTCGTATAATGGTCATCTAGTACAGAAATTTCAGGTCGGAAGTTTCCTCATGTACGTTTATGTACGCTGCGGTACTTCCGCCTTTATTTCTTACTATATGCCTCATTCTTCGAGCTTTTACAAGTTAGTGTCGGATGATGTGACACTAATGATACGGCGGCCTTATTTTTCCGGACTTTACGAGCTTATGTTAGTTCTATCTTGATTTTGTTTGATGCGGCATTTTTTGCGGAGAGATAATCTTGCGTATATCCCCAATAATGGTTTGCGGGTTGAAGGTGACGGCGTGTATGCCTAATTCGGCGGCGGCTTTGGTATTTTTGGGCTTGTCATCGACAAAGATGAGTTCTTCAAAGCGGCAGCCCAGTTTTTCGCGTACGCGGCGGTAGATTTCCGGATCGGGTTTCAGCAGTCCCAGGTCAAAGGAGCAAAACTGTCTTTCCGGAGGAATTATGTCCGCGGCTTTGTTGTCTCCGGCCAGGACCGGCAGGGCATTGGAGAGAATGCAGTTGGCTATTCCCCGCTGTTGCAATTCTTCCTGAGTTTGCCGGGTTTGAGGAAAATAATCTTTAATGCCGACGCGGAAAGCCCGGTTGAGTTCGATTGCATAGTCTTTGTGGTAGGGAACGGCATAAAAATCACAGAGTTGACGGCACAGTTCGGCGTAAGGAACCAGACCTTTCATATAGTCGTTATAGCTGAATTTTCCCTTGTTGCGGAGAAAGGTCTCCCGGTCGGCAGTGCGCCGTTCGCACCAGTCGTGAACCGGTTCAAGCGTGTAATTATAGATAACGTTGCCAACATCCCAGATGCAGTATTTGATTACAGGCATAGATTTTCTCCCTGGCAAGAGAATATCATACGCCAAGTTAAAGGCAATAAAAAACCTTCCCGAAAAAGGGAAGGTTTTTTATTGGTTTAGGGCAGGAGCGGCGACCATGCCGGGTCGGAACCTTCGCCCGGCGTAACAATCTGCCGTTCGTTATATCCGGTCAGGTCGATGGAGTAGAGCTTAACCGGAGAAGCGGTGCTGTTGTCCTGGCGGAAGTACATCAGAACACGGCCGTTCGGCGACCAGGTCGGCCCTTCGACCAGAAAACCGCTGGCCAGCAGGCGTTCGCCGGAGCCGTCAGGGTACATAACGCCGATGTAAAACTGGCCGCCGGCCATTTTGGTAAAGGCGATATAGTCGCCGCGCGGAGACCAGACCGGGGTTGCGTAGCGTCCGGAGCCGAAACTGATGCGGTGAACGTCGCTGCCGTCGGCATTCATGACATAAAGCTGCTGGTTACCGCCGCGGTCGGAGTTAAAGACAATTTGCGAACCGTCGGGAGAATAACTCGGTGAAGTGTTAATCGAATTGCCGGAAGTCAGTTGTTTGCTGCGGCGATTTTTGAGGTCCATTTCATAGATGTCGCTCTTGCCGTTGGACGCATAACTGAGGACGACTTTGCTGCTGTCCGGCGAGAAACGCGGTGCAAAGGTCATGCCGGGGAAGTTTCCGAGCAGTTCCTGCCGTCCGGTTTCAATGTCAAGAATATAAACCCGCGGCGTGTTGCCGGCATAAGACATGTAGGTTACCTTTTGCAGGTTCGGCGAGAAGCGCGGTGTCAGTACCATAGAGGCGCCGGAGGTAAGAAATTTATGGTTTTCGCCGTCCTGATCCATAATGGCCAGACGTTTGGTGCGTTTGGTTTTGGGGCCGGTTTCGGAAACATAGACAATACGGGTGTCAAAGTAGCCTTTTTCACCGGTCAGGCGTTCATAAATCGCATCGGCAATCACGTGGGCCACGCGGCGCCAGTTGTCTTTTGTGGTGGTGAAAGACTGCCCTTTAAGCTGGTTCTGGGCATAAATGTCCCAGAGGCGAAATTCAATTCGCAGATGATTGCCGTCAACTTCGGTTATGGCGCTTTGAACCAAGGCGTGGGCGTTAATTGCCTTCCAATCAACGAAGTTGGGTTGTTCGTTAATTGAGGTGAGGGTTTGAATGTAGCTGCCTTCGGGAATAATCCGGAACAGACCGGAGCGTTCAAGGTCAGCGATAACGACGTCACGGATTTTGTTGCCGGTTTGTCCGAGAAAGAATCCTTCGTGGATCATTTCAGGGAAAGCCACCGGCAGCGGGTCGCGCATGGCGCCGTTGACGTCAATTTGCAGTTCGGCTTTGGCAGGCGACCAGACCAGACATAAAGCCAGGGCTAATAAGTATTTGAGTTTCATTATTTTTCACCATTTAGAAAGGGGGTTTCAGTTAGGGATTATATTAAACAGAGAATATTAATAATCAATTATCAGAAAGACTATAAATAGTTCTAAAAATAAATTTGACTAATCTTTATTTTAGGTTAGGCTAAATTTTAACGGATAAGGAGAAATATGGTGACATTACGAGAGTTTAAGGCCGGGTTGCCGCCGTATCGGGCACTGCTGGGGTTTGATTACGGTTCCAAACGGCTGGGAGCGGCGGTTTCCGATTTGTTGTTAATGACGGCGACGCCATATAAAATTATCAGTCGCAGCAATATGGCGGCCGATTTGGCGGAAATTAAGAAGCTTATTGCCGAAAAGGAAATCGGCGGTATAGTCTATGGTTTGCCGCTGCAGATGAACGGCGAAGAGGGCGAAACGGCACGGGAAGTGCGTAAGTTTGCGGAGCGTGTGGCCGAGGCGACCGGCTTGCCTTATTTTTTTTGGGATGAAAGGCTGTCTTCTTCCGCGGTTGAAAGCATGATGATTAAAGAGGCGGATTTGTCACGAGCCAGACGCAAAAAGTCGCTGGATGCCGGAGCGGCCGCTTATATTCTGCAGGGTGTGCTGGATGCGATGAAGTTTGTGTGATAAGGTTTTTTTATTGATAAAATAACGCGCTTACATATTCCGATAATTATATGCAGGGATGAGGATTAAGGCTTTGCAAGGCGGCGTATTCATATGTTTCTGAGTCGAAATCCAAAGAGAGAAAAAGTGCAAACGCTAAGATAGAACTGGTAAATATAATTGCGGCAAGAGTATAAAAATGTTTTTTATCAATAAAGCCGGATAAATAAGTGAACAGGGGAAGACATAAAAGAAGCGGTATTGAATTAAATAAGCATTCTTCATATGGAGAATGCGGATAAGGTGTTATATTATGGATTGCAAGAAATAAGGAGATAAAAACGACAAATATATTTAAGGTGCTGAATAGCACAGTAAATGCGAACAAAAATTTATTGGGCTTCAGCGTGTGTTTTAGAGGTATAAAATAAAAGGTGAGGGTTACTTCGGTGGAAAGTATTAATAAATTTTGAGGATTTTCCGTTTCGATGAAAAAACTCAGGGAACAAGCAAAGAGCCAAAAAACGACTGTCAGCAACCCTAAATGCATCAGTATTTCGGGGATGGAGAGTTTAATTTTTGTATCAGTCATCAGTTTAGTGTAAAGATTAAAATTTAAAGTGCAATAAGAAATTATATGCGGGGATGAGGGTTAAGGTTTTGCAAGGCGGCGTATTATAGATATATCTTGACGAGGTATCCCAGAGAGAAAAGAAGTGCCATGGTAAAACTGGTAAATATGATTTTGGTCAGGGTATAAAAAAGTTTTTTGTTAATAAAACCGGATATGTAAGTGAGCAGAGGCAGACATAATAACAGGGGCATTAAATTGTAGACGAATTCAAAGTATGGATAATGTGGGCGAGGTTTTACAAGATTTATTGTGAGATATGCGGAAAAAATCATGATATATATATTTAAGATGCTGCCCAGTACAGTCAATGTGAAACCAAATTTACTTGTTTTCAGCGGGTGTTTGAGAGGTATAAAATAGAAAGCCAGCGTCACTTCTAAGAAAAATATGATGTTTATCAAAATTTGTTTATCGTTTTTATCGCCGATGACGAATCTCAGAATAGAGGTAAAAAACCAAAAAGCGCCTGCCAGCAGCACCAAATGCAGCAGTATTTCGGGGATGGAGAGTTTAATTTTTGTATCAGTCATAAAAAGATTATAGAAGAAGTTAATTGATAATTCAATAGAAAATGAAAATTTCTTTAAAAATTTTTATTCTGAGTTTTAGGAATTTATTCTTGACGCGAGGATATTTTTCTTTTATAATGTGAATTGCCACTTGCTATAAGTGTGCCTGAAACCCTGAATAGTAATTCGGGGTTTTGTTGTTTGTGTTTTTTATCCGTCATAAATGACGGATTTTTTTATGGAGGAATAGGAATATGAGAAATAATGTTGTCAAAGCCGGCGAAACAGATTCAGAAGACTATGAAAAAGCCTTAGAGCGTGTTTATCAGGATATGATGTCACGGCATAATGATCCTGAAATTATAAGAATGCGCGAGGATAATAATGAAAACAGCTGGAATAATCTTCTCATAAGACCTTTTGAGCTGATGACGCAGGATGTAAAAAACTTGGTGAAAGTTTATCGTAATTCCACCAGTGACGGCGAGCGCAGAGGAGTATGGGATCATAAGCCGGTGATGAAAGAAATTTTGCCAAGCTATTACCGCAGGGATGAGGTGAGTTCGTCAGGACGGCAGCCGGTGGTGTTTGGCGTTAAACTTCCCGGAGATGGGGAGTATCTTTATGATCATGATTTCTGGGGAAATATTTCCTATGGATATACTTTGGCTGCAGCCGGATATAATGATTGGATAACCAAAGGCGGAGCTCGGATTGATGATTTAGGGCGTGATTTACAAAAAATGATTGAAGAAAAGAAGTTTATGTTTGATGATCAAGATGAACCGATGGTTGACTTGGGGATTAAACTTTATCGGAAATACGGGGATAAGCTGACGAAAGAAGATTTGCAGCGGGAAATTCTGGAAAACCGTGAAATTTTGCGGCGCTATAAATTTGAGGATATGGAGACGCGGAGTGTGAAGGCCAGAGCCGGCGAGGATCTGGCGTGGGTTGCCAAGCGGAATGGTGTCTCGCAAAAAGATTTGGCAGAAGAATTACAGCGTAATGCAAGGATAAACACGGTTTATTCGGGCATCAACGAAAATATGAGTCTGAGAGAAGGTACCCGGATTAATCTGCCTCAGAAAGCGGACAGGAATTATGCTGCGCTTACACCGGTGTCTAAAGGTGAATTTATAACAACTCTGCCTGATAAAGGACGGTTTGTCGAACAGGAAACGAAACAGAAAGAGATGTCTGTGAAGGAAAAATCTATTTTTGAGGAATTGCAGAAAAATAATAATCCGTATGAAGATATGCTCTACAAACCGGTGGAGCATATCAGCGAAAATGAACTAAAAAACGGTATGCGTTATTTTCTGTATGAAAATCAGGATATGCGGCGAAAGCAGCAAGCTGATGAGGTTCAAAGGAAGTGGTATGACAATTATTACGGAACTGAAGCAGTGAAAAGAGATGAGTTTGGAAAACAAATTGAACCGCAATCTAAAAGACAGCCGGCAGAAGAAACCGGTGAGTTACAATTGAGCGGGAATGTTTCTTTAAGTCAGGCTTATCGCGAAGTTGCACGTCAGGCATCTCCGTGGGGCGTGACGGCTTTGCAGAAAGGATTGAATTCATTTGAAGACGGTGAGATACTTAAAGAAGATGGCGTGTTAGGACAAAAAACCGCTTCTCGTATGAAAGAGGCTTTGAGCCGTTATGGTTTGACACGGGTTAAACAGAGCATCGGCTATGGCGGTTTGGCGACGAATTTGGAAAATAGCCGAGGTAAACCTTTTACTCGGGATAAACTGCAGCAGACTATGGCGGCTGTTCATCCTGTAGACAGCGGGCTTTTTTTGCAGAAAGGCCTCAACCGAATCGGTCAGGAAATGGCTGATTATGAAATTTTGAAAGAAGATAATGAGATTGGCGAAAAAACGACATCAGCCTTTAATCATCTGAAAGAAGACAAAGAGGAGGAAATTAAGTCTTATCTTCGGGCAGATTATCAATCTCCTCTTCCGAAGCAGGATGAAAAAAATACCAATGAGGAGGAAGATGATTTGTAAGTTTTAATTATTTAAGGGTGATAATCAATGTCTTACAGTTAATTGTCACCCTTGTTTTTGTTCAGAGCGGGAGAATTATTGGGTAAAGATGCCATTAAAACGATGATCTCAATATAACGGATTACTTTCTTGGTTCCCTGAATAGGTATAAGCGACGGCTTTGAGGGTTTGTCTGAATTTGGCGTTATCAATAAAGTCAAAGTTTTCGGGCAGGATATGGTCAACCAGATGTTTGATATCGGGATCCGCCGCTACAAACTGCGGGGCAAAGCGACGGCAAAAGGCATAGGCTGAAGCATACACGGTCTGTGGTGTGCGGGTATCATAACCGATGAGGCGCAACAACTCTTCAAGGTCGTCTGAGGGGATTTTTTCAGCATTGCTCAGTTGATACCACAGGCCGATGCCTGCATTGGCCAACCGTTCCCAGGGGAAAGCTCTGCCGGGGTCTGCTTTGCGGAGCGGCGCAATGTCCGAATGACCGACAATCATTTCCGGGCGGATATTATATTTGCCGATGAGGGGCGGCAAAAAGTTGAGCAGCGTGTCAATTTGTTGCGGAGCGTAGGTTTCTTGTCCGAGGCTGAAATTGACCAGTTCAATGCCGATGGAGCGGGCGTTCGGGCTGCGGTCTTCGCCGCGCCAGAAACCTGTTCCGGCATGGTAGGCGCGTTTGGATTCATCGACCAATTTGGTCATTTCGCCTTTTTCATCAATAATGTAATGGGCACTCAGCTGATATTCATGCATGTAATGAATGATTGTTTCAACATCGTAAGCGCTGCAATGCAAAACAATCATATCTATCGGGGTTTCCCGTTCGTTAAAGTAGGGCAGCGGCTCTTCGCGCATCAAGGTAATCCTTTAAAATTTCAGCTTGACGTTTCAGGGATATTTTATGCGTTTGGCGGTAGTTTGTCCAGATGTAATTGCTGAAGTCCAGCCAGTCAGCGAAAGTCGTCAGGCAGCCGGTTTCTTTCCGGAAATTTCCCGCGTTGTAAAAAATGTCAAAATAACGAGCCAAGCGTTTGATTTGCTGAAGTTTGGCGTAGCTCATGGTTGAAGTTTGCATAATTTCATAGGGCGGATATTGGGAATAAATCATTTGAAAATTCTGTGTATGACGGTCAATCGGGGCGCCGCGCAGGCGTTTTAAAATGCCTATTTGCAGTTCGGCGGGACGGGAGGCAAATAATTTGTCGAAGTCTTCGGCAAACGTGGCAAAAGTGGAATGCGGCAGTCCGGCGACAAGGTCGGCATGGACGGCAGCACCGGTTTGCTCGCTGATAAATTTTAAGTTGGCGAGGGTTTGGCCTTCGTTTTGTCGGCGGGAAATCGCTTTTAATGAGGGTTCGTAAAAGGTTTGCACGCCGGCTTCCAGGTGTAATCCGCCGGCGGGGAAGTTTTTGATTTCTTCCAGCATTTGTGAGTTGAGTTTGTCAGGAAAAATTTCAAAATGCAGAATCATTCCTTCCCGCCAGCGGGCTTTGAAAAATTCGAGGATTTTTTTGACGTTGGCGAATTTAAGATTGAAGGTTCGGTCAATGAATTTGAACTGTTTAACGCCGCGGGTGATTAAAATATCCATTTCGTGCAGAAATTTGTCGAGGTCAAATTCCCGAACGCCGCGAGACAGCGAAGACAGGCAGAATTCACAGGTAAAGGGACAGCCTCGGGTCGCTTCAACGTAAATCAGGCGGTGGGCGATGTCTTCGTCGGAATAAAGGTAATAAGGCAGCTTAAGACTGTTTACGTCGCAAACCGGTTCTTCCAGAACTTTGGTTGCGGGAAGTTCGTTTTTTTGCCATGCTTGTAACAGGTGATAAAGCGCGTATTCTCCTTCACCTTTAATCAGATAGTCGCAGCGGGGAAGAAATTCATCATATTCGTAGGAAACTTCCGGTCCGCCGAAAATCAACAGCGTTTGCGGCAGAACGGCTTTGATGATTTCGGCCACCCGCAGCAGATCTTCAATATTCCAAATATAGCAGCTGAGGCCTACAACATCCGGCCGCCGGGAAATAATTGCCTCCGCAACTTCCTGCACCGTGAGATCATGGCTGAATTCCATTATTTCACAGTCTTTTTCAAATTCATGCAGATTGGCTTTCAGATATCGCAGGCCGAAAGCGGTGTGCGAGTAGCGGGCATTGATGGTTGAAAGGATTATTGTACTTTTAACGGACATCTAAGGTTGTTCTCCCGTGCTCGAATGCTCATGTACCAATATGTACGCTCCGCTTCTGCGCGCTGCAGAACGAGCCTTATCTGCCTCGTTAAATTTCCAATCTTCTCTTTCAACCGTTGAAAGGATTATTGCAGGTGCTGTTTGTGACATTTATCATTATCCTATCCGGCCTGGCGGCTTTTAATGATATGTTCGTAGGCGTTGTTGATTTCCGCCATTTTCAGAGTGCAGGCTTCAATTTCCCGGGCGGAGGCGCCTTTGGCCTGAGCCAGGTCAGGATGATATTGGTTGATTAACTCTTTCCAACGGCGTTTGATTTCTTTGTCGCTGGCATTGTAAAAGACGCCGAGGACTTCGTAGTAATCCTGAAGCGTTTCGTTTGAGGGTTTGAAGACAAAACGGTCTTTGATGATGGTATAGTTGCCCTGCGGAAGTTCGATGATATTGGCGATATCTTCCAGCATTTCCATCTCATCGCTTAAAATCTCACCGTCCACCACGGCAATTTTAAACAGATTTTCGATAATGCTTTCTTTCATGTCCAGATTATCGCGGGAGAGAATTTTCAGCTGTTTCGCGTAAGCCTGATAACCGGCGGTGCTTTGTTTGGCTTCGTTAAAAATGCGGGCGATTTTGGGATTTTTGTCGGTGTTGAACAGTTTTTTAAAGGTGCGGATTTCGTTTTCGCTGACGGCGCCGTCGGCTTTGGATATTTTTGCCGCTAAGCCGGCCATTGACTGCACGAAGGAAACATCGCGGGCTTCCTGTGAGCGCAGAGCCAGTTTCAGCGGATTGATTTTAGACCAGAAGTTGAGAACAGGGCCGAGTTTGAGTTTGGTGCGGAGCCCGCCTTCCAAACGAAAAGAGTCAAAAAAGAAACCGAGAATAACGCCGATGAACAGCAGAAGTTTGCTTTTGCAGGTGAAGCCGATTAAACCGCCGAAAATTTTGCCGAGGTTGACATTCCAAAAGTCTTCAAAAGCGTAGCGCCATTCTTTGCAACTTTTGCATTTTTGGCAGTCAAACAACAGATGTCCGAGAATACCGAGAACCGCGACGCCGACCCAGCCGAAAGTCAGTCCGCCGAGAATAACGCCCCAGAGTTTGCCCAGCACATGTTCAATCAGATAGTTATAAGAGCGGTAAAAACGGAAAGGAAGCATCAGACGGATGGTGTCGTCAAGTTGGCTGAACTTCTGCTTGATAATGGTTTTTACCAAGGTTCGGTCAATCAGGACATGGCCGAAGAACATGCCCCATAAGAAACCGGCGGCGCCGAACAAGCGGAGGCCGATGACGGCAAGGGTTAATTTTCCGAGAGGGGTCATTTATTTATCTCAAAAGTTACAAACTGTTTTCAGTTTAGCCGGATTTTGCGGAAAAGGAAAGATATTAAAGGGTTATGGTTGATAAGTGGGTAGGGTAGTCATAACGGCTGTTCAGCAGGCCGCGGTGGGTGTTGCGGCGGTAGCTGAAATAGTCTTCGCTGCGGTAGGTGTCGATTGACGAAGCGGAAATATCCGTAAGGCCGAAATTTTGCAGCCGTCTGATGACAAAGGCCTCCAAATCAAACCGGAAGCAGCCGTGGTTGGAGGCGGGAATGAAAAACTGTTCGAAGGAGGTGTCCTGCCGGAGAAATTCGTTCCGCATATCGGAGCGGCATTCAAAGGACTGCTGCTGCAGACAGGGGCCGAGGGCCGCGGCAATGTTTGCTTTTTCCGCTCCGTGTTCCAGCATGAGCTGCAGCGTGTTTTCAATAATGCCGTACAGGGCGCCGCGCCAGCCGGCATGGGCGGCGCCGATAATCCGGTTGCGGGCGTCATAAAACAAAACCGGGCAGCAGTCGGCCGTGCGAAGAGTGAGAATAATGCCGGGAATATCGGTTACCATGCCGTCGGCAAATTGCTGCCAACGTTCGGGTTGACTGATAAAAACGGCATGGTTTGTCGTTCCCTGGCGAACGATAGCCAGACGTTCAAACGGCAAGTGATAATGTGCGGCGGCCAAAGCAAAGTTTTTGAGCACGTTTTCTCTGTCGTCATCACTTTTGATGCTGCCGTTCAGGCTGGCATATTTGCCGGCGGAAACACCGCCGTGACGGTCAAAGAAAAAGTGTTTGTCAGCCGGAAGGTTGGGAGCGCCGTAACTCATCGGAAGCTGATTCCCGCGGCCAACGGCGGAAGCTGCAGTATGTCGGCAGCAGTCTGTCCGAGGTCGGCATAAGTTTCTCTTTGGCCGAGGCTGCGCGGCCGTATTCCGCGGCCGAACATCAGAACCGGAACCTGTTCCCGGGTATGGTCGGTTCCTTTATAAGAGGGATCGTTGCCGTGGTCGGCGGTGATGAAACAAACGTCGTCCTGCTTCAGGCAAGGCAGAATGTCCGGCAGGCGCGAATCGAAATATTCCAGAGCGCGGGCATAGCCTTCAACATTGCGGCGGTGACCGTAATACATGTCGAAATCTTCAAAATTGGTAAAGACCAGCGAACCGTCCGGGGCTTCGGTCATTGCCTTGAGCGTGGCGTCCCATAAGCCGGGGAGTTCGGTGGCATGAACGGGGTTGCTGATGCCGCGATGAGCATAGATATCATTAATGGCTCCGACGGCATAAACTTTTCGTCCGGCAGCCAAAGCTTTATCCAACAGGGTGTCGCCGAAAGGTTGGGCGGCGTAGTCGCGACGGCGGGTGGTGCGGGTGAATTCGCCGCTTTTTTCTCCGATAAAGGGGCGGGCAATGACACGTCCGATGCGGTAGGGCTGTACATGTTTATAGGCAATTTCGCAGAGCCGGTATAATTTCTCAAGCCCGAAATGTTTTTCGTGAGCGGCAATCTGAAAACAGCTGTCGGCAGAGGTGTAGCAGATGGGACGTCCGGTTTGCAGGTGCTCTTCGCCCAGTTCCTGAATGATGACGGTGCCGGAAGCCGCTTTGTTGCCGAGGATGCCGTCGAGTTCGGCGTCACGGCATATTTGTTCGATCAGTTCTTGCGGAAAAGACGGGCAGTCGGGTTTGAAATGTCCCCAGCCCTGCAAATTTGGCAGGCCTGCCATTTCCCAGTGTCCGGAGACGGTATCTTTATCGCGGCTGATTTCTTTCATATGGCCGTAAGCTGCCGGCAGGTTTAACGCCTGAGCTGAAACCGGGGACAGATTTATGTTCAGTCCCGAAGCTTCATGGGCGGCTTTTGCCAGGCCGAGGCTTAAAAGATTGGGAATGTTTAAATTCGGATAAGCGGCGGCAATATGCTCAAAGGTTGCGGCTCCCTCGTCGCCGAAAGCGGCGGCATCAGGCGCGCCGCCGATACCGAACGAATCCATCATAAATATAAATACCCGTGCCATTTGTTTTCTCCTTCTGGGCTATCTTAATCGGGAGAAAAGTTCAGGTCAAGGCTGTTCAGGGATGAATTTATCGCTAAACAGATTTTTTGTGTCGTCTTGAAGGTCAAAACTCAGTCCGGCCAGAGTTGGAAGCGAATGAATGAGGTTATGGTTGACAAAGGGTCTGTCAATATATTGCGGAAGCGATGATATCAGAGATGAATTCGCGTTTCCGTAGGCTTTGTTTGTCCATAACAAAAAAGGAATTTCAAACATCGGTTCGGTTTGGCGGGCGGGATTGGTGGTGTGGCAATGGCAGCTTTCCGCCTCAAGGCCGACGTCGTCGCCGTGGTCGCTGAAATAAAGGGCAAAGGCCTGCTCTTTCAAGGCGGCAATTTCTTTAATAATTTCGGCGAGAACAAAGTCCGTATAACGGATGCTGTTGTCGTAATCGTCGAACTCGCGGGTGAATGCGTTTTGATTGTTTTCGCGGAAGAAGTCGAATTGTTCGGGAAAGCGGTAACTGTAAGGCGTGTGGCTGCCGCCGAGATGAACAAAGATGATTTTTTTGTGAGCCTGATCCCGCAGAGCCTGACGAATCGGGGAGAGGAGCTTTTCGTCATAATGGCTGTCGCGCAGTTTTTCGGTAATGTAGCTTTTGTCGCTGTTATTGATAAAGTTGACCACCTTGGCATCATGAGCGAGAACGCTGGTCATATTGTCATGGTAACCGCGTGAAAATTGATTGGAAATCCAAAAAGTTTTGAATCCTGCCTGATTGAAGATGTTTATCAGCGAGCCATGGCGCAGGCCTTCGGAGACGTTGTCTTTACGGGCAAAGGTCAATGTATCGCGCAGCGAAAGCATGGTGGATGCGTGCGGTGAAGTAACATTGGTAAAAATATAGGGTTTCAGAATCCCGGAGCTGAAAGGTGTGGTGTTCCTGTTATAACCGTAGCAGCCCAGATGTTCTCTGGCGGCGGATTCACCAATGACGACAATATAGGTTTCCGCCCGGTTTTGAGGAAAACGGGACTTCAGCCCGGTTATAACAGGAATTTGATGTTTCTGCCGCAGCCGAATCAGATTGTAGATGTCTTTATAATAATCGATCGTGCTGGCAATTACCCGGTAGGGAACCAGTTGATAACGACTGTATTGCTGTTGGTGAAACCCTTTGCTGACAGCAAACAGCAAGGCGACGGAGCAGTAGAAAATCAGTTTTTTGGAATAGCCGGGCGCGTAATGCAGTTTGCTGCGGATGAAAAAAGTCAGCAGAATGACGGCCGTGTAAAGAATTAAAAAACCGAAGCCGCTGTCGCTGCCGAAGTTAATGACGAATTCTTTCATTTCCCGAATGTTGGAATCAAGTATAATCTGAACCGACTGGGAAAGCAGCGGGCAATGGAAAATGGACAGATGGCAGATGTTGAGCCAGTAAATGATATAAACGAAAATGTAGAGGATGAGCAGAATTGTGTGCCGGCGCGGCAGCAGGGCAAAAGGGAGCAGCAATCCGAAAGCGGAAATCAGGTTATAGATTATCCGTTTGGTCAAATGGGTTTCGGTTTCTATAATAACCGAAGCCAGAATCGGAAAGGCAAGATAGAAAAAAAGCAGAGACCAGTAAGCCGCGGGTCGTTTGAAAGGTATTTTGATAGTCATGATAAAGTCGCAAATTGATTTTTTGTAATATTTGCAATCTATCGTAATAAAAATTTAAAGTAAATACTAAATATGAAGACAGTTGATTTTTTTGTATAATCGTTTTAGAACGACGGTCAAAAGTTAATAAAAAGCCGGCGGTTATGCCGGCTTTTTATTATGCACTGATTTTTTCGATTATCGGGTTGGTAAGCGATGGCTGTGCCGATGCCAGTTTTACCGCCGCTTTCAAGTCGGCGGCAGCTTGCCGGCAGTCGTCTTCTGATTGAGCGTGAATCAGTGCAATCGGGTGTTGAGCGTCCAGATAATCTCCGCGTTGGCAAAATTCGCTGAAGCCGGTAGCGTAATCCAGTTTCTGATCGCTGCGGATGCGTCCGCCTTTCAGTTTTATCAAGGCAAGGCCTATGTCTCGGGTCTGCATGGCGGAGACATATCCCGGTTCGTCGGCAAAAACGGGGCGAATAACGGCAGCCCGAGCCAGATAGTTCTGCGGGCGGTCGCAGAAGTCGGCCGGACCGCCGAGCAGCGTGACCATGCGGGCAAAATGTTCGAGCGCTTGTCCGTTTTGCCAGGCCGTTTGCAGTTTGGTGCGTGCTTCCTGTTCCGTGGCGGCCTGTCGGGCGTTAACGAGCAGTTCGGCACATAGGGCCAGGGTAATTTCGGCCAGGCGCGAATCGACATTTTCACCTTTGAGAAAATCGACGGCTTCTTTCATTTCCAGTGCGTTTCCGACGGTGCGGCCGAGAACCTGGTTCATGTCGGTAATCAGAGCAGAAGTTTTGGTTCCGGCGCCGTTGGCTACTTTGACGATGGAGCGGGCAAGTTTGCGGGCGTCTTCAATGTTATCCATAAAAGCGCCGTTGCCGCATTTTAAATCCATAACCAGATATTCCAGTCCCGCGGCCAGTTTTTTAGAGAGGATTGAGGCGGTAATCAGTTCAATTGATTCAACCGTACCGCAGACATCGCGAATGGCGTAGATTCTTTTGTCGGCGGGTGCCAGATTTCCGGTTTGGCCAATGACGGCACAGCCGGCTTCTTTAACCGTGCGGCGAAAGAGATCGTTGTCCGGCATAGTTTTGTAACCGGGAATGGAATCGAATTTATCGAGTGTGCCGCCGGTGTGGCCGAGCCCGCGTCCGGAAATCATCGGCACATAAACGCCACAGGCTGCCAGCAACGGTGCCAGCATCAGGCTGACTTTGTCGCCGACCCCGCCGGAGGAATGTTTGTCAACAATCGGCGCGTCAAATCCTTTCCATTCCAGCACATCGCCGGAATCGCGCATGGCCATGGTGAGGGCGACGGTTTCGTCGGCATTCAGCCCGTTGAGAAAAACGGCCATGGTGAGGGCTGCCGTCTGGGCATCCATAATGCTTCCGTCGGTTATGCCTTTGATGAATTCGGAAATTTCATCGGCAGACAAAGGTTGGCGGTTGCGTTTTTTGCGAATAATTTCCTGTGGCAGCATTTTTAATATCCCTGTTTGATGGTTTGCAGCAGATTGTCGAGCAGTGAACTGGCGCCGATGCGCAGATGTTCGGGGCTTATCCAGCCGCTGCCCATAACGGTTTGGGCGAGGGTCAGATATTTTTTTGCCTCGTCAATCATGCGGATGCCGCCGCTGGCTTTGAAACCGGCTTTTCGTCTGGAGGCGGCAATGGTTTCGAGAATGATGTTGGCCGCTTCCGGTGTGGCGGAAACCGGCGTTTTCCCGGTTGAAGTTTTGATAAAGCCGACACCTTTGTTAAGGCACAGGCGGGTTGCCTCGGCAATTCGGGAAGCTTTTGCCAATTCTCCGGTTTCAAGAATGATTTTGGTGGTGGTTTCGCCGCAGGTTTCGGTTACGGTATCAAGGAAACGGTCGCAGACGTCAAGATTGCCTTCAAGAAAATCGTGATACGGAAAAACGGCGTCAATTTCATCAGCGCCGGCTTTTAAAGCCTGCCTGATTTCATGGCGCAGTTTGGCAAAGTCGGAACCTCCATGGGGAAAGTTGACAACGGTGGCAATTTTGACAGGTGTTTTTTTGAGTTTCTTTTTGGCCAGCGGAATAAACTGCGGCCAGATGCAGACAGCGGCAACGTGCCCGTACGGCGTATCGGCTTTGGCACACAAGTCTTCAATCCGGTATTCGGTGTCGTGGTCGCCCAAAGAGGTGAGATCCAGGCAGCCGATGAGAATTTTGGCAGCGGTAACGTCGTCCATTTTACAGTTCTCCGATAAAGGCTTTGATGAGTGCGGTTAAATCGGCAGCGGCTTTCTGTCCTTCGCGCAGGGTTTCTTCATGGCTGGGCATGCTGTGGTTCATTCCGGTTCCGTAGTTGGTGATGACGGAAATACCCAGCACTTTCATGCCGGAGTGGGCGGCGCAGATAACTTCGGGCACGGTGGACATACCGACGGCGTCGCTGCCGAGAAGCCGAAACATTTTGATTTCGGCCGCGGTTTCAAAGCAGGGGCCGAGCGCCCACAGATAGACGCCTTCGTTGAGCGGAATATTCCGTTCGGCAGCCAGTTCTTTGATTTTATGGCGCCATTCGGCCGTATAGGCGTCGGCCATGCCGGGAAAACGCGGTCCGTAGCGGTCATCGTTGGGGCCGATCAGAGGATTTGTGCCGCTGAAATTGATATGATCCTTTATCAGCATCAGCGAACCCGGAGCAAATTCGGGATTGAGCGAGCCGGCGGCATTGGTGACGATTAAATTTTTTATTCCCAGCAGCTGAAAGGCTTTGATAACCGTGTTAATTACCTGGGGTTTGTGTCCTTCGTAAAGATGGAAGCGCCCCTGCATGCAGAGAATTTCCTTGTTTTCCAGCCGGCCGATGATTAATTTTCCGCCGTGCCCTTGAACGGTGCTTTGCGGAAAGCCGTCGATGTCGGCGTAGGAAATGCTTACGGGATCGGTGATTTCATCAGCAAGGGCTCCGAGGCCTGAGCCGAGGATTATCGCAGTTTCCGGGCGGCGGCGGCCGATGAGACTGCGGATTTGGGCGGCGATTTTCTGTATCATTCGGAAAGCTCCTCAGCGTTGAAGGCCTGCGGCAGCAGGTCGGACAATTTGAAGGTTTGGCGGACGTTTTGGGAATCAGCCAGATGAACCGGCGTTTCCGGTGCGGCAAATTCGGCAATTCGTTGCAGGCAGGCGCCGCAGGGCTTAATCAGTTCCCTGCTGTCGGCGACAATCAGAATTTCCCTGATTTTTTTGCCGCCGCCGGCAATCATTGCGGCAATGGCGCCGGCTTCGGCACAGGTGCCGCAGGGGTAAGAAACGTTTTCAACATTACAGCCGCGGCTGATGTGGCCGCAATCGTCTAAAACTGCGGCGCCGACTTTAAAGCCGGAGTAGGGGGCATAAGCCCGTTCAAAAGCTTGGCAGGCGGCAGCGTGTAAATCTCGGACGGTGTTCATCTTGCAAATATGCCTTAAAAGTTTTATTAATGATTATAGGTTTATACTATAGGAAAATTGTTTAGATTTAGCAAAGATTATTTTATCTGTTCACATTTTCGCAGGAGAACGCGCGTGAAGAAAGTGTTGTTGATTTTTGGGGTTGTCTTGGCTCTTGCCGCCGGCGGGATATTTGTTTATATCTCTACGATTGACTGGAATCAGCATAAAGACAAAATTGCCGCACAATTCAATGACATTACCGGCAAGCGCGTGGTTTTCGAAGGACCGGTGAGTTTTTCGCTGCTGCCGTCGCCTTATCTGACGGCGACCGATATCAAGGTGTATAATCCCGAGGGAGAGGAATCTGACAAGCCGTTGGCAACGATTAAGCGTCTGATTGCCAATTTGGCACTGGGGCCGCTGCTGCAAGGCAATTTTGAGGTTAAGATGATGTCGCTGCAGGAGCCGGAAGTCTGGTTTAAGGTTATGCCGGGCGGAAAGCTTAACTGGCAGACGCCGCTGACCGAAGCTCAGAAAAGCAATCTGGAAAATGTGGAAATTTCGCTCGACAGCGTAACGCTGGAAAAAGCCAAAGTTAACTTTGAAGATGAAAAACACGGCATTAATACGCATCTGGACAATCTGAACGGCGAAGTGATTGCCGAAAGCGTGTTCGGTCCGTATCGTATTGAGGGCAGTTACGTTAAAGATAAGAATCCGGAGGGGTTTGCCATTTCGCTGGGGCAGTTTTCGGAAAGTTTTGCCACCTCGGTCAATTTTGTTTTGAATCAGCCGGCTTCGCAGTCTTATCTGCGTTTTGACGGAACGGTGCTGTTGAAGAATGATGCGGTCAACGGCAATATTATTGTCGAATCCAAAAAATTTAAGGAATTTTTCGACAGTACGCTGCCTAATCAGGAACTGAATGCCAATCTTAACTATCCGCTGGCTTTGTCTTTGGAGCTCGATACCAACAAAACGCGGATAAACATGTCGAACATCGTGGTTAAGTTCGGTTCTTCCGCCGGAGCGGGAAATATTTTGATTCCGCTGTTTGAAAACGAGTTCGTAATTGACGGAAGCCAACCGGATGAGCGCCGAGAGATTGAGATGGCGTTTAATATGACCGATTTGGATTTGACGCCGTGGGTGGCTTTGCTTAAGGAAGCTCTGACCGAACAGTCAAAGCCGGAGGCGGTTTATGCGCCGCAGTTCGATTTTGACATTTTGGCAGATCTGAAAGCGATTAAGACGACATATAACGGGCAGAATATCCGAGATTTTGTTTTGAGTGCGGATTATGCCGACAATAATCTGAATATCCGCGAATTAAGCGGCGTCTTTCCCGGCGAAACCGAAGCCAGTCTGAAAGGCGACGTTTTTTCCAATGACGAGGTGCTGACCTATAATCTGGAAAGTGAAGCTTCAACGAACGATTTGCAGAAATTTCTTTCCTGGCTGGGATATGAAGTTAATCCGGTTGCTCCTTCGACTTATCGTCGTGCCGTCGGAAAAGCCGACATTGCCGGCAATTTGCATAATGTTAAGATTTCTCCGTTTGAGCTGACTTTGGATAAAACGGTTTTCAAAGGCGAGGCCGGCATTATCCGCAGCGAACGGCCGCAATATTATCTGGCACTGACATCCGACAGCATTAACTTTGACAATTATTTGCCGGGTCTGCCGAAGGAAGAACTCGACAAATCGTTGAAAGAACGGATGGCCTATCGTTTTGCCCGTTTGGGATTGCTGAATGACGTAGATGTCGATTTCAGGGGTTCGCTGGATTTGGGTATTTATGAGAACGTGCCTTTTGAGAATACGATGTTTAACTTCAAATTGTCTCAGGGAGTGATGGATATCGGCAAGCTGTCCATCGGCAGCATTGCCAATTCGAGTCTGACGGCGGAAGGTGAACTGCGCGGTTTCGGAAAAGAGCCGCAGGTGACAAATCTGAAGTACAGTGTCGAGACCAAAAATTTTGATTCTTTCATTAATAAGTTTGAATTCACCAAGCCGGGAATTAATCTGAAAGATTTGCAGCAGTTCAGTTCGCAGGGAATCGTTACCGGCGATTTGGACCGTGCGGCAATGAAAGTTATTTCTAAACTGGGCAGCTGGGATATTGTGTACAGCGGGCAGATAAGCAACAGCAAAAGCGGTTATCTGTTGAACGGCGATCTGGATTTTAAAGCGCCTGACTTTGTTGCTTTTGTTAATGCACTGAATTTGGATTACAGCCCGAAGAGCTATGCCCTGGGGCTGTTCAGCCTGAGCGGCAGGCTGGCCGGAAACAGCAATATTTTTAAATTGACGGATATGAATGCTTTTGTCGGGGCCAATAACTTTAAGGGCACGCTTTGGGTTGACAAGAGCGGTGCCAAGCCGAACATCGTGACTGAGCTGGCGATTACGAGATTTGAGCCGGAGCGTTTTTTCTATAACAAGGGAACAAAGGCTGCCGGTCCGGCCAATGCCGCCATTGCTTTGCGTCAGGGCGGCGGCACGGATGAGGCCGATTTCCTTGCCCGGCCGTTTTGGGATAAAACGAAGCTCAACTATGATTTTTACAAGACATTTACGCTGAGCGGGAAGTTTACCGTCGGAGATCTGATCTGGAAGAGTTATACTTTCAAAAATGCGGAACTGGCACTTGAAGTGAAAGATGACAAAATTAAGCTCAACAGTTTTACTGCCGGGCTGAATAACGGCAGCATCAACGGACAGGCAGAGCTGGCATTGCTGAAAAAGCCGGAGCTGGCGCTGAACTTTGCGGTGCGGGATCAGGAAGTTGACGGAAGTTACTGGAGCGGCAAAGTTTACGGTCTGCGTTCGGGGCAGTTTAATGCCGGAGGAAAGCTGGAAATGCCGGCCGCTTCGGTTGACGAGATGATTACCGGCGCCAGAGGTGAAGTTTCGCTTGATGTTTTCCGTCCGGTTGTCAAGGGCTGGGATTGGCTGAAACTGACCGATGACCTGAGCCGGCGCGACCGTTCGGAAGGGTTGGCCAATCTGGCGCGGGAGAGCCTGCAAAGCGGCGAAACCGTGTTTGATACCTTTAAGGCCAAAGCCGTCTTTAACAAAGGAAAAATTACACTCGGCGATGCGGAATTCGTTTCGCCCAAGGTGAAAGTCAGCGTTGAGGACGAGAGCAATCTGGAGACATGGGATATGGTTTCAACCTATAAGGTTTCGTTGCCGGAACTGCCTAAACTTCCCGGATTTGACTTTACGCTGAACGGGGGAATGGCGGCGCCGGAGCTGTCGGTAAATGTCAAGCCGATTACCGATATTTATGATGCGGCGGTGGCAAAGGAAGAGGCCGACAAGCAAGCGGCGGAGCAGGCCCGGGCGGAACATCTGCGGCATCTGATGGATATTCAGCAGCAGCAGGCGCGGCAAATTAAGAGCCAGTTAGAGCAGGAGGTTATTGCCGAATATGATGTCCGCAGCGCGGCGGCAGTGAGCGAGGAAGCCAAAAATCAGTATGCGACTTTGAAAGACGAAATTGATAAGACTTCAAGCGGCATAGAAGAAATCTTTACGCTGGGGCTGACGCAGGAATTTGATGAAAGCCTGCCTCAGGCACTGGCCAAACGGAATGAAGTTTACGGCAAAAAAATTCCGGCTTTGAAAGAGCAGGCGGCGGCAATATATGTCGGAGACCTGAAATATCAGATTAATGATCTGTATAATCAGGTTATTGATATTTATAACCAGTCAAAGGAAAAGTCGAATGCCTATCGCGATAAGTTTGTGGAGTTTCCGAAGCGTCTGGCCAAAATCAAAACTGATTATAATCTCGATGACGATAAACTGGTGAACCAGTTGAAGCAGGATATTGAAAATTATCTGCTGGCGATTGATGGTGCCAACAGCAATACGGCCAAGGAATATATTGCGGTTCAAAATTCGACTGACGCCGAAGAGCTGGAAAAATTCCTCGAAAAGATAAAAACGACAAAAGAGGATATTATTAAAGACAGCGGTTCATTGGACGAGAGCATTAAGCGCCTGCTGGACTATACGGCAGAGTCCGTCGGATTGGAAGAACAGTCTTACCGGGAGCGTGTTAAGGCTGCGGAAATGGCGAAAAAGGTTCAGGAGAATATCGGCAAGATTTCCGCTTCGACGGGCAAAAACAAAACGATTGTCCGCGATATTGAGGACATCGAGAAGTCTGAAAAACTGAAGAACGAGGAACCGGTCAAGGTTTTGGACTTTTCTAAAGAGAAATCTTACAGCGGCATTTCCAAACCGGGTGGAACCGTTAAAACCGAAAACAAACCGGCGGCGGAAAAGCCGACAAAAGAAGGAATCGTACGCAAAGCCAGCGGCTCGATTTCTAAGGCCAGCGGGGTAGTTATCAAGCAATAAAGGACCAAAAACAATAGTTGTTGAAGAGGGATGATTACCCTTGTGGAATCGTTTTTTTGTGCTACAATTCAGCCATTGTTTCAACAATAATTATTTTTGGAGTAAGCGATAATGAGAAAGCCTGAAGTCTGTATCCTTCCCGTGGCCGGTTTGTCAACCAGAAATCTGCCGGCAACCAAGGCTCTGCACAAAGGGTTTCTGACTTTGCACAGTCTGCCGATTATTCAATATGCGGTTAATGCCTGTGCCGAAATCGGAATTAAGGAAGTGGTTTTTATTTACAGCGACCAGTCCTGCAAGCATTTGTTTGAATCTTATTTTTCCCCTTATCCCTGGCTTGAAAATCATCTGCGTGAGAAAAACAAGCTTGATTTGCTGAAAGCGGTTCAAGAGGTTATTCCCGCAGGGATGAAGTTTTCTTTTGCCGAACAGGCCGAACCGAAAGGAAACGGCCATGCTATTCTGATGGCGAAGGATGTTGTCGGCGACCGCGATTTTATTGTTATGTGGCCGGATGACGTTTATATCAATCTGCATGGCGACGGCGTTTTGAAACAGCTGCTGGATGTCTATGAAAAAGAAGGCGGCATGGTGGAAAATATCATGGAATTTCCGCGCGAGCAAATGGTTCGATATGGTGCTTTGGTCGGAGCGGTTCGCGACGGACGCGTTGTCAGAGCCAAAGGGCTGGTTGAGAAGCCGGCTCTGGAAAACGTTCCTTCCAATTATGCCAGTATGGGGCCGTATATTCTGCCGAATGAAATTATGCAGATTTTGCCGGAAGTTCGCAAGGGAACGAACGGGGAAATTAATTTAACCGATGCGATGGAACTGGCGGCGCAACGCGGAATGAAGCTGACCGGCGTGTTGTGTGACGTGTTGCGTTTTGACTGCGGAACCAACAAAGATTTGGAACGTTCCAATATCAAGCTCAGTTTAATGGAAGATGCTGATTTGCGGGCTTATACCTGCGAGTTGCTGAAAACCATGCTGGTTTAGCGGCAAAGCGGATTTGTTTCCGGAAAGCCCCTCTTTGGAGGGGCTTTTTTTTATATCCAAATATTTAGCTTCGTTAGTCTCAATAAACCTCATTGCTCATATTGTATTGACAAAGTTTAGCAAATCTGATAAAGTAAGAGTTAAGCTTTGGTCTAGTTATATGTATGAGGTGTATTATGAATGTACTTCCCGTCGGCATTGCCTTATGCCTTGTTTCC
>MNTU01000021.1 GCA_001917125.1 Azospirillum sp. 47_25 | reverse complement strand
TGTCGGGGTCGGCGAGGCCTGTCCGGGCGTCGGCGAAACCGTCTATGCCGCCTGCGACTGCAAGTCGGGATACAAATATGTCTGTGAGGAATTCGGGCCAACCAATCCGAATGACTTTTGTCAGAACGGCATCAAATATTACAAAAGCTGCAAGACCTGTGGGGATTACGGTTATCTGACCAGCTGTCCGACCGGTATCGAATGCTCGTTTGAACAATGCTCGGGGAAATATTTTCCGACCGGCAAATGCGCTTCCGGTTATACCGACATCTCCGATGCCTCCTGCAGCTGGTACAAATACTGGATACCCTGTTCCGTCGCTCCGGAACGGCCTGAATAACAAACTTTTTTCTATGGGAGAAAAATTATGAAATACTCTGTCTTTCTTGGCGCTGCCGCCTGTGTCTCCGTTTTAACCTGCAATGCTTATGCCCAGACCTGCGGTGCTCAGCCCTCATGTGCCGATTTGGGTTATACTTATACCGGAAGCACCTCTGATTGTCTCAGCCCTGCCCTTAAGTGCCCCTTTAATACTTCCTACTTTAACTGTACTAAAAAAGCTGATACATTTTATCAATTCAAATTAAACTGGTCGGCGGCCGGAAATATTTCTGGAAAAACTAATTGGACGGCTTATCAAAACGGCATTATTATCGGACAAGGCCAAGATATCGGTAATTACGGCTCTTTTATCACCATTAACGGCAGAAAAATCGGTTCGTTGACCGGTATAGCCAAACAGAGAACTTTCTTCTATGCCAATGTTTCTAAGGGCGATACGCTATATATAGATGCCAATGATGTCAGTGCCGTCTTCATTCCATATTACGGAAACTAAAGAAATCCCCTCATTGCGAGGGGATTTCTTTTACATCTGCTGCTGTTCATCAACTTTGAGCTGATTTTGTTTTTCGGTTGACTCGGTTATCATCTGCAAATCTTCCATAAACCAGCCAAGATCTTCATCATCTTGGGCAATCATTTCATAAAAGCGGCCCCGATAAGACAGAATCAAACTGCTTTCTCCGATTTTTAAATCGATAATGCGCAATTTTCCGCCTGTTTTATTAAGGCGGAACTCGACCAGAATATTCTGTTTGTCTTCCGGTTTGTTGCCGAGCTGAAAGAAGATGTTTGCGGTTACATCGGCATAATTTTTGCCGGGACGAACGCCGGTGATGGTATATTCTATTTGAGAAGTATCGAATTCCAGCGGAAAACTTTTATACACGCTGAGAGCATAGCGTTTAAAAAGCTGCTGATAATCCGTCTTTTCCTTTTCGTTCAGGCGACGCCAATATTTGCCAAGAACAAACTTGGAAATATAATCCAAATCTACAAAATTCAGAAACATAGTATCCAATTCGGCATAGCGTTTTTTTAAATCCGTTTCCGCAAAAGCATTCAACAGACGCTGTCCTTTATCCTGCGTCCAGACTCTGGCTTCGGTTTCCGTAATTGCTTCCGCCCGTGCCGGCAGTGCCGAAAACAGACATAAACTAAATATGATAAGTCGCAAAAAAGAGTTACTTTTCATAAAAATTGCCTTATATTAATCTTAAATTTAAGAATATTATACTCTGACATTGGTTAATAAAATGAAACTTTCGCGTTTAATTCTGTGTTTTTTATGTCTCGGTCTGGGAAACGTATCAGACGCCTTTGCCGCCGCCGACGCCGGCCTGCGTTATATTCAAACCCGCGGCACCGTTCGCTGCGGAACCGATTTGCGCTCCAAGTTTTATGCCTATAAAGATGAAGACGGCTTCTGGCACGGTTTTGACGCCGATATCTGCAAAGCTATTTCGCTGGCCGTTTTCAACCGCAGCGACCGCTTTACCATGGTAAATGTGAGTCAGGAAGATATTACCCGAGCGCTTTCAACCAACAAAATCGACGTTATGCTGAGTTCGGCACCATTTTCGGCAGAAAGGGAAATCACCTACAAAAGTATGCCGGTTGATATTTTGTATTATGACCAGCAGATGTTTTTGGCCCGCAAAATCGAAGGGGCTACCTCAATGGAAGCTTATAAAGGCGCAAAAGTCTGCGTTGTCAGCGATACCGACGACTACCATAATCTGGTGAATTACAGCCGTGCCTATAAGCTTGATTTGGTTCCGCTTCCGTTTAAACTGCAGCAGCGTGCCACCGAGGCTTTTCTGCTGAACCGCTGTCCGCTGCTGACCGGAAATGCCATTTATCTGAAAAATATTCTGACGGCCCGGTTTGACGGCAACAAAGACGTTGAGCTGCTGCCCGAATCAATCGCCCTTAAACCGGTTTATGCCATTGTGGCCAAAGACAACAACACTCTGCGCATCATCGTCAAATGGATATTCAATGCCCTGAAACTGGCGGAAGAACATAATATTAACTCCAAGAACGTTAACGTTTATATCGGCAGCAAAGACATTTCCGTTCAAAATCTGCTTGGCGACAATCCGCATTTATGGAACAAATTCGGACTGAATCCCAATTGGCTGCGAAAAGCAATTGAAGATTTGGGCAACTACGGCGAGATTTATGAACGCAATATCGGTAAAGACTCTCCGCTGATGATGGAACGCCGTGAAAATAATCTGCTCAGGAACAGGGGGCTTATCAGCTCGCAGCCTTTTCTGTAAAGCGGCGGTTGATAAACTCGCGGGCCTTGATTAAGCCGTCTTCGGTAATACGGTGCTGGCCCTCAGGAACCGTATAGGTTTCAACCGGACAGCCGTAGCGGCGCAGTTTTTCCGCTGTGTCATCCCGCACGCCGAAACGCACCAGATTGTCCGCGGTACCGTGTATGAGCAGCATCGGCGGGGTGCCGTGTTTTCTTTTTTCAAAAAAGCGCGAGGTTGTCAGCAAGCCGCTGAAACTGACGCAGCCGCCGATATTTTCCTCCCGACGCAAAGCCGTATAAATAGCCAGCATGGCTCCCTGCGAAAAGCCGCAGAGATATAAATCTTCCGGTGCAAGCCCGTATAAATCCAGGCAATTGTCAATATAGCGGTTCAGATAGCCGCTGCTTTCTTCAAAACCCGGCGTCATCCGTTCATAAAAGGCGAGACATTCATCAAGAGAAGGAACCGTTTTTCTTTCGTCGTCCGGGTCAAACCGGTGCATTGAAAACCACTGGCGTTTTCCCTCGTGAATTTCACAAAGCAACGGCGCTTCCGGCAAATGAACGGCGGTATTGTCGAAACTTTCAACAAAAGAATCAAGGCGGTGATTCAGGCATTCACAGTTATCAATATATCCGTGCAAAAAGATTATTAATTTCCGGGGGATGCCCCGAATGTGAGCAATCTCCTCTGTAATTAAACCTTTCATCGTTTATCCTTTGTTAAAGAGCTTTTAACCGTTTTGACCATAATCCGAAACTCTTAAAATACCCTTAACGGGAAACATCGGCAGAAGGATTTGTTGTTTTTTATAACCTATTGGTTAATATAGTTTTATACATGCACATTAAACAAATTCAACATTTTAAAAGAATTGATTCCTAAATTTTATAGGTGTATAGTTAAGTTACTGGCTTCAAAATCACAGAAAACGAGGAGGAACAATGAAATATGAACAAGTTTGGGATGCTGTTGATAAGTTAGCCCGCGCCCATGGTTTATCTCCGTCCGGGCTGGCTAAAAAAGCCGGCCTTGACGCAACAACCTTTAACAAAAGCAAACGAATTCGTCCCGACGGCAAAAAAAGATGGCCTTCGCTGGACAGCATCAACAAAATTCTGGATGCCTGCAACGTTACTTTTGAACAGTTTTACAGCCTGATTGACGAAGGCCTGACGCCGGAGATGATGAATGCGGTTCCTTATATCAATTATTCGCGTCTCGGCAGCGAAAAAGAAATCAGGGACAACCGTCTGGTTACCGACGGCTGGAAACGAATGCATTTTCCCGATGCGTCATCGAATCTGTATGCCATAGACATAGACGTTTCCGATTTTGAACCTTTTTTCAAAAACGGTTCGGCTATAATCGTCGCCAAAAATTCGGAAATCAGAAAAAATGACAGAATAGTTGTCATTTTAAAAAATGGTGATATTCTGATTAAGGAATTTGTTCACCGCACACCGTCAACGCTGGTTTTGTGCGATTTGGCAGATTCTCGCAAAGAAATGAATGTCAATCTTGTTGACATTGAACTGATTAATCGCATTTTATGGGCGGGGCAGTGACATGACTATCAGCAAAACTTATTTACAGAAAGACAGCAACTCTCTTAACGCAGCGGAACAGCGCTTTGACGTGATGCCGAGCGGCGCCGGTCTGAGTGCTCCGAAAACTTCTTTGAATAAGCTTTGCTACAACCAAATGCGTGACATTGCCAAAAAACGCACCAACCACCTGCCGAGCGGCCAAATGGAACAGACGCTGCGCGCTTACCGCGATTATGCCGTAATGCAGTCGGGCAGAGAATAATCATGCGTCTGATAAAGAAAGCCAATCTGCGCATTAAAGGCACCGGCAATGAGTTTGTCTGTCCGAAAGATGTGCATAACGAGCTGCTGAAATACGGGAATGTCCGCATTGACGGAAATAACAACAAGATTAATATCGGCGGCCCCAATTACCTGAAATTTACCGATATCAAAATCTTCGGCAACAATAATACGCTTATTCTGCCGCCGGGATGTTACGGAAAATTAAATCTGGAAATCCGCACTTCCGATGCCGTGGTTACCGTCGGGCATAAAACCGGCTTTATGGGAACAGATATTATTCTGGAAGAAAAAGGCAGCCGGGTAATTATCGGCGACGATTGTATGTTTGCCAAAGAAACCCGTCTGTATTGCTCGGATTTTCATGCCGTTATTGATCTAAAAACCGGACGTCCGTGCAATCAGGGCAAGGAAATTGTCATCGGCAATCACGTCTGGCTCGGCGAAGGCGTCAAAATTTTGAAAAACTGCCATGTTACGGATAATGTCATTATCGGCATCGGTTCAGTCGTAACCAAAGATTTAACCACCGGTTATGCCATGTATGCCGGCAATCCTGCCGTCTGCAAAAAGACGGACATCAACTGGGTTCCCGAAGCTTATGACCTGGCAATGGCCCAACTGGAGAGTCAGCAGGAATGAAATTGTTCAAAAAATACATCAAAATCAAAGGCGAAAACAATCAAATTATTTCTCCCCGCATTAAAGGCAACCGTTTTTACGACCGCAGTCCGGTGAAAATCATCGGCAGCAACAATCGAATCGAAATTGCTCCGGAAAACCAATTTTACAAGCTGGAACTCATTATTAACGGCAGCAATAACCATATCAGTATCGGCGAAGGCTGCTGGGGGTCGTTAAAAATTATCATTGATACCGATGATACGGTGGTTAAAATCGGAAAGAACTGTGCATTTCGCGGTTTGGAAAGCGGCTTATGGGAAAGAGGAAGCCGACTGACAATCGGTGACGAGGTTATGGCGGCCAAAGACAGCAGGATGTATGTTTCCGACTTTCATGCCATTGTTGATTTGGAAAGCGGCAATGCAATTAATCCCGGAAGCCACATCACCGTCGGCAATCATGTGTGGATCGGCGAGCGGGCAATGATTCTCAAAAACAACACCGTTGCCGACGATATTATTATTGCCGCAGGAGCCATTGTTACCAAAGACTTAAACGAAAGCCATTCGATTTATGCCGGAAACCCCGCACACAAAGTTAAAAGCGGCGTTACCTGGCATGAAGAAAAATACGACGTTTATCAGTCCAAGCGGGCCTTACAGGGCAGCTAAGGCTTTTTCTATCCGGTGCAAACAGTCACGAGGCGGCAGGGCAAAGCTGACCGTATTGTTTTTAGACAGGCAGCAGGTGCGGCTGACAGAATCGTACAGACAATAAGGCGTTGTGAAACTCAGGCCGTAAACATCCGAATCATCAATATGAATGTCAATACCGTGACGGCGGCAGAATTTGGCCTTGGCACTGTTCCACAGGCCGTCATCCATTTTGAAATTGCCGTCAGAGAAAAACTTTACTTCTCCGCGGGCGGCATAGTAATCAAGGATCGCAAACAGTTCGGTATATCTGATGCCCCAGGCATTCAAAAAGCTGGAAATTTTTGCGGCCGGGCCGCCGGTTATTATATAAATCCGGTGTCCCCGCGCTTCGGCATATTCGGTAAAATCTTTGAAATATGAGGGGTTGGTGTTGATAACACCATGAAAGTCTAGCCCTATTTTAAGAAATTTCTCTGCCATTAATTACCGTCTCCTCCAAACAATGCATTAAATTTGTCTTTCAAAGAACTCGGGCTTAAGGCCGACAGAGGATTAATGTCAATTTCCGCATCTTCAACCGAACCGGTGGCGCTGTAGTTGGCAGCAAAAACGGTTCCGTCCTTGCCGACAAGAAGATTTCCGACCAGGGGAATTTTGCCGAGCATGGTATTCAAGCTGTATGCCGGCACAATGACTCCGTGAAAATTGACTTCGTCAAAGCGGCGGTCATAGGTTCCCTGCGCGGTTATGCCGACAACATCGCCGAAAGCTTTGGCCTCTTTCAGGCTCAACTGCCGGTTTCTGTATTCGAACGGAGCATCAAAGTGAGAGAAAGTCAGCCCCTCGCCCATCAGCAAATCGACCATACCGCTGAAAGATGCCACCGTCAGCAGTTTGGCAATCACCGGCGTATTATAAATGCTGAAATCGCGGATTTTGGCATGACCGATAAATTCTTTCTGGGCATTGCGGCGCGCTTCAACCTGGATATTTCCGCCTTTCATATTATTATAAACCCGCAGCACTTTCAGCGTCGCTCCGGCATCGTTACTGTCAACGGAAAGCAGAAATTCCTTATTGGGGCGCGGAACATAATCGAATTTTAAAACAGACTTTTTATTGTTGTTATAGTTGCCGACCATATGAATTTCATTCACGCCGATGCCGTTCAGCAGTTTGGCCGAGCCGGCAAAGTTAGTGACCGGCACATGAGGATTGGTCCACAGGTTGTTAACGGCAATAAAGATATCCGTATCGGTGACGTCTTCGAGTTCGTCATCCTCATCTTCCGGCGTTTTAATCAGGGTTGCCCGATCAACTTTAATTTTATTTTCGTCACGGTCAAAGAACGGCGTCAGGTCATAGCTGGTTCCGGAGATGTTAATGTTAATCTTAACCTTTTTCTTCGGTGCGTGAGCAATGTCTATCCGCGCTTTGGCGGCCGTTCGCGGACCGGAAATATTGGTGATGTCAACGGTTTTAATATTGCCGTCGGCTGTCAAATCAATTTTTCCCTCAATTTTAAAATCATCCTTAAACAGACTGAATTTGGGCAGAGAAACCAGCTTGTTGTCATAAATATTCAGGGTCGCGAGCAGATTTCCCCGTTCATTTACCGGTTTTTTAAAACCGAGGAAAGCAAAGTCAACCGCCATTTTATCAATCTGCGCATTCAGATTGACAACGGTTTTGCGGTCATTGTAAACGGTTATTTCGGCATCAACCAATGCATAGCCGTCAACATAGGGCGGATTAAGCAGGGAAGAATCAAAATCCAACTCCTTTTTAAGGGCATTGTTAAACTTGGCTGACAGCTTATAGCGGCTGCGATAGTTTTTGTCGGCAAAGCGTTCGTTCCAAGACAATTTCAGCGGAATGTTTTCCAGTTTGGCATCGCCGCTCAAAGCCAGCCCCTGATTATCTACTTCCAATTTCAATTCGTCGGCGGTAACGGTTTTGTTTTTAAACGCATCGGGAACCCGAACCTCCGTCAAATCGGATTTTACCTTTACCTCTACTTCTTCCGGCGTCAGGTCGTTTTTGATTTCAAATTTCAGCCCCAGTTCGGTTTCCGCCTGCCCCTGAAGGGTGTCCGGTTTCAGTCCCATTTCGGAGGTATATCCCAGCGGAGGATTGTCAATCAGCCGCAGGGCATCGGTTACCGAAGAGCTCAGTTTCAAATCAATATCGGCATAATTGTTGTACTTGTCCAAATCATATAAATTGACATAGCCTCCGGTCAGAATAACCCCTTCGGAAACGCCTTTGTCCACATCGATTTTAATATTGGTTTTGCTGAAGTGCGCCCGGCCGTAAAGATTGGTTATATCAGGCATTTCTTTCAGGTAATTCAGATTGGTGTCGCTGATATCGCCGCTGCCGGAAAGATCCGCCAGGCCAAAGTTTCTGCTCTTGTCGTCATAAGCAAACCTGAAGTCAAAACGGACATTCTTTATCTGCCCGCCGCGAATACTGTCTTTGCACCAGCTCCAGGCATCATCGGAAAGATAGCGCGGCCAATAGTTATAAAGATCGTCGAAATTCATTTCCTTTACCGCGGCCGACAAATCGACTTTAAGATCTTTCAGAGAATTTTCCAGCAGAAAAGATTTGACGCCGGAAACTTTCAAATCGATTTTGGCTTTCTGGCTGCCGAGGTCGAAGTCGGCATTGCTGATTTTGAGTTCGTTCAAGCCGCCGCTGATCGCTCCTTCCAGCAAAAACGCGGCAATATTGTAATTATAGGCGGCATCCTCATTAAACATGATATTGCCGCGACCGCCTTCAAACTGAAAATCAATTTTTTCAAAAGCGGTATCAACGCTTTTCATTATGTCGTCTTTATATTTAATTACCTCATTGAAATCAATAACCGTTGCCACCCGGCCGCTGACGGGAAGATTTATCTTATAAAAACCGTCGGCGGTATTTTTATCCAGAAACGTTTCTGCCAACGCATTGGGAACCAAATCAGAAAAATAAAACTCAAAAGCCAGCTTATTGTTAAGCATGCGGTATTCGGCTTCGACCCCGACGGAAGCCACCTGATTGTTCAGTTTCATCAGGGCGCTGACATCCATTGAGATATTGGTCAAATTCCGCTCCAGCAGATAATTCAAATCAGAAAAAATCCACTTTCGTCCCAGATCCACTTCATGCAACTCGACCTCGGCGTTTTTAACGGAAATCTTGTTAATGTAACTCTCGGGATAAAAATTGTCGTCAGAATTAAAGCGCTCAATAAAATCTTCAAAAGAATCGAAATAATAAGCTATTTTTTTCTTATTTACGTCATTGATATTTTCTTTATCTACTCCGTAAGTGTTAAAAATATAAACCGTCGGATTCAACGCTTCCATTGAGCTGGGAGCAATTACGCCGCGCAGCAGCGCCTTAATGCTGAAAGAAACGGACGTTTTGGGCGCATTTATGATAAAGCTGCCGTCGTTTTTGCGGTAAACGACATTGTTGGCAATAATTTTAATCGGCTGTATCGAACGAACCAGCTCAATATTAACCGAATCGACCGTAACCTGATATTCGGCATCGTCATGATTGAGGGTCCGCACCATATATGGTTTTAAAAACGGCAGTTCAATCGGACCGCGGTAAAGCTGCCAGATAAAAAGGAGCAACAGCCCGAGAAAGACCACACCGATATAATCGATGATCTTCTGGGTAAGATATAGCCTGTTGGAAACTTTTTTCATTCGCTTTTCAACCAGCCGTTTTCATTTGCCTTCATCCAGTCCAAAATATCCAAATCATTGCGGAAATTAAAGAGGTTGCTGTGCTTTCCGTTTTCATAGATGATTATTTTTTTGGGTTCCGGAGCATAGTTATACAAATTCTGCGCCAATTCGACGGGAACCGTCGTGTCAATGCTGCCGCCCATTATCAAAATCGGCGATTTGATATTTTCAATCATGGCCAGATTGTCATATTTATCGCGCATAATAACTTCCAACGGCAGAGGAACCGGCACCACCAGCCGCACGACATTCATCAGATTATCAAAGGGAACTTCCAGAATCAGACCGGCAAAAGCTTCCTTTTTCTGCAGCTGATAGACGCTGTTGGTGGCCATGTGAGACCCGAGCGACATGCCGTAAACATAAATGTCTTTGTTTTTATAACCCTGAGAATGCAAATATTCCACGGCGGCAATTGCGTCGGCTTCCAGATTTTCCTGGGTAATTTCACCGGCAACGTCGCCATAGCCGCGGTATTCGGGCAGAAAAGTTCCGTATCCGGCATTGGCGAAAGTTTTCAGCTTATAATAAAATTCTTCAATATTATAAGAGTTTCCGTGCATAAAAACGACAATTTTCTTCTGCCCGTTATGCGGTTCGGTGTACCAGGCCAACAGAGGGGTTCCGTCTTTTGAATTATAAGTTACTTCACGCGCCTTATATCCATATTTATGAGCATGGTTGATATCGGAACGAACCGTGGTCGGATTATAAAAGAACGGTTTCGGATAAACAAAAACCAATACGCAGAAAATACCGTAAATAGCGGCTAAAACACAGGCAACCCAAGTTGCTATTTTTTGAGACAAGTTCATTTTGCACCTACTTTAGAGGCCAGAGCGGCCGACAAAAACAAATCGATATCACCGTCCAATACGGCTTTGGTATCGGAAGTTTCAGCTTCCGTACGCAAATCTTTCACCATTTTATAGGGTTGCAGCACATAAGAGCGAATCTGGTTGCCCCAGCCGTTGTCCCCCTGAGAATCGCGAATTCCCTGAGCCTCGGCTTCACGTTTCTGCAATTCAATGTCATAGAGACGGGCTTTCAGCATTTTCCAGGCGGCATCTCGGTTTTGAAACTGCGACCGCTGCGTCTGGCAAGACACGACAATGCCGGTCGGAATATGGGTAATCCGCACCGCGGAATCCGTTTTGTTAATGTGCTGTCCGCCGGCGCCGGAAGCGCGATAAGTATCAATGCGGCAGTCTGATTCATTAATTTCAATATTGATTTCATCGTCAATAACCGGATAGACCCAAACCGAGGCAAAGCTGGTGTGACGGCGGGCATTGCTGTCAAACGGAGAAATACGCACCAGGCGGTGAACGCCGCTTTCCGACTTCAGCCAGCCATAAGCATTATGACCGCAGATTTTAATCGTGGCCGACTTCAGTCCGGCAACGTCGCCTTCGGTTTCTTCTACATATTCGACTTTATATTTATGGTCTTCGGCCCAGCGGCTGTACATACGCAGCAGCATTTCCGCCCAGTCCTGAGCCTCGGTGCCGCCGCTGCCGGAATGCACCTCAAGGAAAGCATCATTGCCGTCGACTTCACCGGAAAGCAATGCTTCCAATTCGCCCCTTTTAGTCTGTTCCCTGAGCTGTGCCAACTGTTCCAGACAGTCGGCTACAACGGTTTCATCGCCTTCGGCCTCGGCCAGTTCGGCCAGATCACACAAATCGTTCAGAGCCGTCTGCATTTCCTGAAAGTTGTTCAGGGAGGTTTCGAGATTTGTTTTCTCGCTCATCAGCTTTTGCGCTTTTTCGGCATCGTTCCACAAACCGGGATCGGCACTGAGAGCCGTCAATTCATCCAAACGGACAAGGGCATTGTCATAGTCAAAGAGACCTCCTCAGCAGCTCAAGGGACTGCTTGATTTCGTCAATTATTTCAACCAATTCGGCACGCATATCTTCTCCTTAATATTCGGTTCCGAGCTGAAAATCATTATCTTCGTCAACGCCGAAGACTTTGGCGGTATCTTCAAGGGAATGAGCCGGCTTGGCCTCCTCTCCGATAATCCGCTGTTTGTTTTTATTAAAGTCAAAATCCGGCTTGAGAGCCTCAAAAATAACGGAAGTGTCATTCGGCGTGGCCGGTTTGCCGGTCTTGTTGTTAATGCGGACAAGCTTGATTCCCTTCGGAATGCGGAAAGGAATATCCGGCTGGTTTTTCAGCGCCTGTTCCATGAAATTATAGAAAATCGGCAGAGCCACCGCTGCACCGGTTTCCCGGCGGCCCAGCGTACGCGGTTCATCAAAGCCGACATAGGTTCCGACGACCAGGTCAGGCGAAAAGCCCATAAACCATCCGTCCTTGTTATCGTTGGTAGTTCCGGTTTTGCCGGCCAGATGGCGTTTCAGAGCCCGCAGGCGGGCGCCGGTGCCGCGAACGGCCACCCCCTCCAAAATAGAAGTCATCTGGTAAGCCGACATCGGATCAACTATCTGCTCACGGCCGTCAGCCAGCTGCGGAATATCCTGATTGTCCCATTTGGCGGCATTGCAGTCAGGGCAATCGCGGCGGTCACGTTTGTAAATCGTTTTGCCGTTGCGATCCTGTATGCGCTCAATAAAGTAAGGTTCAACCTTTTTACCGCCGTTGACAATAACCGAATAGGCGCTGGCCATGTCAATCAAACGGGTGTCGCCGGCACCGAGCGACATTGAAAGCAGTTCCGGCAGATTTTTATTAACTCCGATGCGGCGGGACATTTCGGAAATTTTATCCATGCCGACGTCCTGCGCCAGACGAACGGTCATCAGGTTGCGGGATTTTTCAATTCCCTCGCGCAGCGTCATCAACCCGTAAAACTTTTTGGAATAGTTTTCCGGTTTCCAGCGTTTCTGTCCGGCTCCCTGGTCAAGCACAAACGGTGCGTCCAGAATCAGATCCGTCGGAGAATAACCGTTTTCCAGCGCGGTCAGATAAACAAACGGCTTAAAGGAAGAGCCGGTTTGGCGATAAGCCTGGGTGGCCCGATTAAACTGAGATTTGCGGAAAGAATAGCCGCCGACGACAGCCAGCACTTTTCCGGTGTGCGGATCCATCACAATCAAAGCGCCTTCGACATTGGGAAGCTGCCGCAGTTCATAAGCATCGGCAGTCAGATTTTTTGATTTAATCGTTTTTTCGGAAGCCGGTTCGGCGAAAATGATATCGCCTTCTTTCAATACTTCGGCAACAGATTTGGGCATTCCGCCGACATCCTGTTTAGCCAGCGATTTTCGTGCCCAGGAAAGCAAAGCCAACGGAATATTTCCCTGACTGCCGTCCTCGGTCTCAATAACGGCATGATCGGGAGAAACCTGCAACACAACGGCTTTAACCCAGCCATCGTCCGCTCCGGCCGGGACTTCGGCCTTTTTCAAGGCTTCCCGATAATCCGCAGTTAAGGGAATATTTCCGAGGGGACCGCGCCAACCGTGGCGGCGGTCATAATTTTGAATTTCCCGATGAAATACATTGCTGGCAATTTCCTGCAGTTTCGGGTCAAGCGTGGTTCTGACAATCAGTCCGCCTTCGTTGACCGAATCCTTGCCGAATTTCTGACTGATTTCACGGCGCACTTCTTCGCTGAAATATTGGGCATCTTTTACAAAAGCGCTGCTGCGGTCAATCGTTACCAGCGGCTTTTGCTTGGCCGCTTCACCGCTGTCGGGATCGACGTATCCGTCTTCGATCATCCGGTCGATTACCCAATTGCGGCGGCCGACGGCCGCTTCATATTTGGTCTTGGGATTATAGTTGTTCGGTCCTTTGGGCAGGGCCGCCAGATAGGCAGCCTTTTCAATCGTCAGCTCGTTCAGCGACTTACCGAAATAGTTCAATGCCGCGGCAGCCACTCCGTAAGAACGATTGCCGAGATAAATCTCATTCAAATAAAGTTCCAGAATATGGTCTTTGGTAAAGGCCTGTTCCATTCGCGTGGCCAAAATAGCTTCTTTGATTTTGCGGATATAGGACAATTCGGAAGTCAGCAGAAAGTTTTTGGCCACCTGCTGGGTAATGGTCGAAGCACCGGCCGGACGGCGTCCGGTGCCGATGTTTTTCAAATTGCCGAGAACGGCGCGAATGATACCGACGTAATCAATCCCCGAATGGCTGTAAAACTTTTTGTCTTCTGCAGCGATAAAGGCATTTTTGACCTGATCGGGAATCTTGTCAACCGGAACGAAAATACGTTTTTCAACCGCATATTCCATCAGCAGCTGACCGTCGCCGGCGTAAAGCCGCGTGGTGACGGCCGGTTCATATTTGGCCAGCTGGTGGTAATCCGGCAGCTCGCCGGCATATTTCCACAGCGAACTGATAACCAGCACGACGGCGATGACGGCAAAGAAAAAAAACGTACTCAGCAGGGAAGACAGGGTCTTAAGCATTACAATTCCACCAAAATTCAAAAACCTTAAAGTTATTTTTGTTCAATCTATTACAATTTACTAAAAATGCAAAAGAAAAATGCCTTTTCCACGCCAAAAATATACCGCTATTTCGAGAAATACCGGCATTTACAATTTCCGTCTTCAGAAGACGGAAGCATGCTGCATGTTGTCAAAATATTTTTCAACGGCCTTGCTGGTCGAAACAGCCAGCTTGCGGCGATAGTCCTTTTGTTTGAGCAAACGTTCTTCCGTGCGGTTGGAAAGGTAGCCCATTTCCAGCAGAACGGACGGAACATCAGGCGCTTTCAAAACCGCAAAACCGGCGAAACGGTGCGTATTGTCGCGCAGTTTTACCGATTTGCGCATTTCCTGAACCATAAAAGATGCAAATTCGGAAGAACGGTTCATGGTTTCGCGCTGCGCCAGGTTTATCAGAATATCCGAAACCTCTTTGGAATGTTCAAGCAGATTAAGCCCGGCAACGACATCGGCCTTATTTTCGCGTTCGGCCAGAGCGGCAGCCTCTTTGTCTGATGCGGTTTCAGACAATGTATAGACGGAAAGCCCTTTGGCACTGCGGTTGACGGCGCTGTCGGCATGAATGGACATAAACAGGTCGGCATTATATTTGCGGGCAATCTTTACCCGGTCGCGCAGAGGGATAAAAATATCCGTGCTGCGGGTCAGATGAACCTTGTACCCCTCTTTCTCCAAAATCACTTTCAGTTCTTTGGCCATGGCCAGAGTGATATTTTTTTCATAAACGCCGGAATAGCCGATGGCTCCCGGATCTTTGCCGCCGTGTCCGGGGTCAAGGACGATGATTTTCTTTTTATTGACGGTTTTGGCTTTAGACGACGACTTGGAGGAAGACGACGAATAGCTTCCGGCAAAAGAATTTTCGTTACTGAGAGCGTATTTGCTGCCGACCTTGGAGGAAAACTCCCGTTCGGAAGCTATGGAAACATCAATCACAAAACGCCAGCCGAAATTGCTCTGAGGCGCAAGCATAAAGGCTTTTTTGACGATTGCCGGCTTCTGCAAATCGAAGACGATACGAATGCCGTCCGTCCCGACGCTCCCCAAACGGGTTTTGGTTACCAGATTGTTTTTATCGACATATTTTTCGATTTCGGGACTGACTTTGACATCAAAGGTATCGATAACCAAACGCTTGGGCTCATTGAGCAGAAAAACCTTATAGTCAAACTTCCGGTCCGCATCAAAGACGATGCGAACGCTTCCGACCCCCTGCCCGATGCGCATGGACGTAATTCCGGATGCTGCGGCAGAATCGGCAGCAGAAAACGCGCAGCAGAAAATGACGGCTGTTGCCAGCACCTGCCTGACAAGGCCTTTCATACCGACGGCAATCTGTTGCAAAAAGGTTCGCATCCGTTCAATCCACACAATTACGCAATATAGGTTATTATATATAAACACTTCTTACCAATAGGTTAAAAACATAAAATTATCCGGAGCGCAAGCTGTCTTTTCGGCTGTAAACAAACGGCAGACAAAGGCGACCGCACTTTTTTGCGTCTGATTCAAAAATAATATTGTGTTTTAAATCAAATCGTATATTCTGAGTGCAATTGTATGCTTTTAATGTATCGGAAGCAGGTCTTTATTACACGAGTTTACCATAAAATGCAAGACCTGCCGCGCTGATACCGCCGCCGGCTCACAGCGAGAGGCGTGCTTGCAGACAAGAAAGACAAAAGATTTTTACTGGACGGTTTCACGTCCCGGGCCCGATAAACAAACAAAGTAAACAAATGTGCCGGGGACACAGAGAGGTTTTATATGATAAGTAAGGCTGCGACTGACAGCCCGAAGACTGGCTTAAAATAGAGTGCGAAACACCGGCAGCGGCAGATTTCGTGCTTAGATACATAATAGCTTTCGCCTGATTCCCTCCAGTTTTGTGACAATACCCGTACCGCGCCCCGGCGTTTCGGTACCCAAACGGAGAATTATATTTATGACCAAAAGAATGCTGATTGATGACACCCGTCCGGAAGAAACCCGCGTTGTCATCGTTAACGGAAACAAAGTTGAAGACGTCGAATTCGAATCAGCCAGCCGCAAACAAATCAAAGGCAACATTTATTTGGCAAAAGTCATGCGGGTTGAGCCTTCGCTGCAGGCCGCTTTCGTCGATTACGGCGGAAACAAGCACGGTTTTCTGGCTTTCGGCGAAATTCACCCGGACTATTACAATGTTTCGGAAGAAGAGCTGGCCTCAATTGACAAAGAAGTAGACGAGATTATCGAAGCCAAAAAACAGGCGATTAAAGAACGGGAAGCCGAGCGCGAAAGACACCGCGCCGAAAAAGCAGCCCAATACGCCGCCCGCGAAGAAGAGCGCAAAGCCCGTGAAGCCGCGGAAGCCAAAGCGGCAGAAGCAGCCGAAAACGGCAGCGAAACTTCAACTCCGGTTCAGGAAGAGGCCGTAACGGAAGAAAAAATTCCGGCAGCAGAAACAACTTCCGCACCGAACGAATCTTTGCCGGAAGCCGCGGAAACGACAGCAGAAAACGGCACTCTGACGGAAGAAACACCGACCGAAACGGTTCCGCAGGAAGAAACGGCGGCAGATTCACACAAGCATCCCCGCAAGAAAAGAATTTTGAAAAAGCGTGCCCGCAAAGCCCAGCAGGCTCCTAAAGAGGAAGCTGTCGAAACGGAACCGGCCGCACCGGAACAAGAAAAAGCGGAAAAAGAAGAAAAACTGACGGTTATGGCCGAAAGCACCAAAGAGGAAGAAGAAACCGTTCAGGAAGAAGTTGACGCGCCCCGGAAGTCAAGCACCTATAACAATATGGCCGAAGAAGACGTCGTTGAAGAAGATGACGATGAAGAAGACGACAGCGAATGCGATTTTGAAATTCAGCGCAAACTGATGAAAATCCGCAAATTATTCCACCGCAGCAAAATTCAGGACGTTATCAAAGAAGGACAGATTTTGCTGGTTCAGGTGGTTAAAGAAGAACGCGGCAATAAAGGCGCGGCATTAACGACTTATCTTTCTCTGGCCGGACGCTATTGCGTTTTAATGCCGAACCGCATCAAAAGCGGCGGCGTTTCCCGCAAAATTACCAATGTTGCAGACCGCAAACGGCTGAAAAACATCGTTAAAGAATTGCCGCTCAACAATGAAATGTCTATGATTGTCCGCACCGCCGGCGAAGAAAAAACCAAAGCAGACATTGTCCGCGACTACAATTATCTGATCCGCAGCTGGAATCAAATCCGCCTTGATGCTTTGAAAGAGAAAGCTCCGGCTTTAATTCACGAGGAAGGCAACCTGATCAGACGCGCCCTGCGCGATATGTACACCAAAGACATTTCCGAAATTATCGTGGACGGCGAACAGGCTTACAAAGCCGCGCGTGATTTTGTGAAAATCCTTTCCCCACATAACCTGAAAAAAATTAAAGAAAACAAAAAAGGCGAGCTGCCTTTGTTCCAGAGATTTCAGGTTGAAGCTCAGCTGGACAAACTGCATGACACCAATGTTCAGCTGGAATCGGGCGGTTATCTGGTTATCAACCCCACGGAGGCGCTGGTTTCAATTGATGTCAACTCCGGCCGCGCAACCAAAGAAAAAGACCTGGAGGAAACCGCACTCAAAACCAATCTGGAAGCAGCCGACGAAATTGCCAAACAACTGAGAATGAGAAATCTGGCCGGGTTGGTCGTGGTCGATTTTATTGATATGGAAGAACAGAAAAACAATCTGGCGGTTGAAAAGCGTATGAAAGAGGCCATGAAAAAAGACCGGGCACGGATTCAGATTGCCAAGATGAGCTGTTTCGGCTTGCTGGAAATATCGCGCCAACGGATGCATTCCTCTTTCTTTGAAAGCAATTATCAGGTTTGCCCGCACTGCCACGGCAAAGGAATTGTCCGCACAATCGAATCGGGAGCGGTTTTTGTGCTGCGCTGTATTGAGGAAGAAGGCATTAAAAACCGCTGTTCACGGATTAACCTCTATCTGCCCAGCGAGTTTGCCCTTTATCTGCTGAATCAGAAGCGCAAATGCGTCAGCGATTTGGAACAGCGTTACAATATGGAAGTGATTATCTGCGCCGACGACTCAATCAAGAACATTGCCGACCTGAGAATTGAACGCATTAAAGCGGTTAAAACTCAGGATAAGGAAGAAGATAAGGAAGAAAACGGAACGGAAGAAAGCAGTTCTCCGCGCAACAGCCGCCGTCAGCCGAACAAAGGTGACCGGAAACCGCGCATCAAAGAAGAAACGGCTGCCGAAGACACACCGGTTCAGGAAGATGCAGCCGATACGGCGGAAGCTTCCGAAAGCGTCAAAGAAAACAGGAACGAAGACGGGCAGGAAAATGAGGGACGCCGCAGTAACCGTCGGCGTGACCGACGCAACAGATTTGACCGCCGCAACAACCGCCGCCGCGATCGCCGCAACTATAATGACAACGGTGAAAACGAAAACAACGGCGAAACCAAAAAAGAAAAAGCGGAAGCGGTCATCTTGTATAACAGCCATGAAGATATTAAGTCTCCCAATGTTGCCGCTGCGGAAGACAATTCCGCAGAGAAGGCCGAACAGAAAGGAAAAACAACCTGGTGGAGAAAATTAATCAAAAGCTGACCGGCAGCAAAAAGAACACCGTATCAAGGCTAATCATCGGCTCCTGGCTGATATTAGCCTTTTTGCCGTTAAGAGATGCCTTGGGACAGATGAGCATCATTTCCGATGAAGAGACCGAACAATATCTGGCCAAAGTTATCCGTCCGATTTTTCAAACTGCCGGTATTCCGTTTAACCGCAATAAAATTTATATTGTCAATGACAACAGCCTGAATGCCTTTGTCGGCGACGGCAACAATCTGTTCATCCATACGGGGACGCTGCTGAAAGCAGATAACACCGACCAAATCAGCGGCATTTTGGCGCATGAAACCGGACATATTCTCGGCGGGCATATTCTGCGTCAGAAAATAAAAAACCAGAGTATGCAGGAAGCCAGTCTGGCGTCTCTGGTTCTGGCCGGAGCTGCGGCCGCAGCCAGCGGCCGGGGTGACGTGGCCGTCGCCGTCATGCTGGGGTCACAGAGCTCCCTGCTCTCCAATTATATGGCTTACCGGGTCGAAGAAGAACGCAGCGCCGACGATGCCGCCGTGAAACTTCTTTACAAAAGGCAGACATCACCGCAGGGACTGCTGCAATTTATGAAAAAAATTCAAAAACAAAACGCGTTAAACGGAATTGAAGAAAGCGACTATTTCAGAACCCACCCGGTCACGAGCGAACGTGTCCGCTTTCTGGAGCAGGCGGTCAAACAATCACCCTATCATCAGGATCATTCTCTGGACAATGAATTTCAACGCATAAAAGCCAAATTATACGGCTTTCTGCAAGAACCGGCACAAACATTCAGGCGTTATCCGCCGAGCGATACGTCAATCGCCGCCCGTTATGCCCAAGCCGTTGCTTATTTTAAGCAGCTCAATTTCGGCAAAGCTCTGAGGATGATTGATGCCTTATCGGCCGAAGAACCGGACAATCCTTATTTTTATGAACTGAAAGCGCAAATTTATATGGAACAGGGCAATCTGAAAGCGGCCAAAGAAGCTTACGGCAAGGTTCTCAAACTTCGTCCCGACGCCGCACTGCTGCAGGTTGACTGGGCTCAGGCGGCTTTGGCGGTTTCTCCGTCGCCGGCAGAATTGAAAAACATTATTGCGGTCTTAAACCGCTCTTTGCAGCAACGCCCTTCGGCCATGGGCTGGCTGCTGCTGTCTCAGGCTTATGACCAAAACGGTCAGACGGCTTATGCCGAATATGCGGCTGCGGAATATTCGCTGCGAATCGGTGCCGCCGATATTGCCAAAAGGCAGGCCGAAAATGCCCAGCGCAAAAACCCGCCGTCAGCACTGCGGCTGAAATTGGACGATTTGCTGCGCCGGATAAAAAACACCTATTCCGATTTAAATGAAATAAAGCAACCCCGAAAGCGCGGCTGATTTTCCGGACTTTACGGTTTAGGTTTAGACCGCTTTCCCGTCAGTTTTTCTTTTTAAGTTCTTCCATAAAGTCCTGAGCGGACTGCGGCGCGCGATAAGTCAGATTACGCGGGCGAACAAAGCTCGGAATGTCATCGTCGCTGTCCGCGGGGCCGGCAATTACTTCGCTTTTGACATCTTCATCAAAATTTGGCAGCGGCACATTCATTTTCGCCTGATAGAGACAGTCCATTCCGCTGACGGGCTGGTAGAACTCATCCAATCCCCGGATATTTTCATGCATTCCGGTATAAAGGAAGCCGGCCGGATTTTGACGGCTGTATATCTTCGCAACGATTTTTCGCTGAATTTCGGGTGAAAAATATTGCAGGACATAGCGGCAGAAAATTACGTCATAACTGCCGCTGAGCGTCAGTTCGTCCATCAGATTGTAACGGCGGAATTCCACCATGGAAAGGATGTCGTCATTAAGCTGCCACTGCCCCTGATCCTGATGAAAATTTTCCAGAATCTGGCGCATATTCAGCCCCATCTGGACATCGAACTGGCTGAACAGCCCTTTTTGCGCCTTACCGATCGAATAACTGGAAATGTCGGTGCCGATAATGTTTACATTCCAGTCTTTAACGCCCAGAAGCTTGTGCTTAACCGCCATGGCAATCGAATATGCCTCCTGTCCGGTCGAACAGCCGAGGCTCCATATCCGCAGCTTTTTGGAACTGCGGTTGATTTCCCGCAGCTGCGGCAGCAGATAATTCTCAAAAGCTTTAAATACCGGATAGTCACGGTAAAAATAAGTGTCCGACAGGGTCAAGGCCTCAACAACCTGCCACAGCATGGCTTTCTGACCGATTTTTAGCTCGGCAATCAAATCTTCAACCGAAGCATAACCCTTTTCACAGATAAAATTATAAAGTTTTTTATCGATGATGAAATATTTGTCGTTGGACAAATCCCAACCGGCATATTGTCTGAGAAGGCTTAACACATATTCAAAATCGCTCTTTTTCATCGTTTTTTCCTAAACCAGGCCGAGTATTGACAATTTGCTGATAATGATTTCTTCGTCAAAGGGTTTCAGCACATAGTCGTCAGCACCGCCATCCAAAGCCTCTTCTATTTTTTCAATATCCAGCAGCGATGAACAGAAAATTATTTTAGGCTGTTTCTCAAGCCGGGAATTGCGGATTTTATACATGGCATCAATACCGTCGAGCACAGGCAGACGATAATCCATAATCACCAAATCAAACTCGTTGAGCTGGCATTGTTCGACGACTTCTTCGCCGTCTTCGGCTTCGGTCACGTCAAAGCCCAGATTTCCCATAATCTTGGCAAAAAGCATTCTGATTATTTTAGAGTCATCGGCGACCAAACATTTTGCCATTTTATTCCCCCTGCTCCATCATCAGGCCGAATGCCGGCGTTTCAATAAGCCTTATTACCTGTTTCTGCGAAGTCATAAGGCTTTTCAGATAGAACACCGGAGCATACTGGGCCATATTTTCCGGGCGGCCGCCCGACAAAACCGTTTTGATGTTTCTGATTTTTTCCGCAGACGGCGGCGTTTCGCAATGGGTTATGACAGCCAGCCGGCCGCCGACTTCGCGGGCTTCGATTTTGCCGCCTTTAATCAGCATGTCCGCCGCAATCATAATTCCGACCAGCGCCTGCCGGGCAAAAGCTGCCGAGTGAAGCTCCAGTTCCAGCGACAGCGGATAATTGCGGCTGCCAAGCGTTTTCAGATAATTTTCCGCAGCCGACTTTACCTGCCCGAAATCTTCAAGGTTGGCGTTGCTCAGGCCGAATGCCAGGCGGAAAAACTTCAGACGGGCAGAAAGAACCGAAGAGCTGACTTTGAGAATCGAACGGATATCATCCAGAAAGTCCATATCTCCTTCTTCAAGAAGTTCCACCGCATTGGACACGGCACCGACATTGCCGATGACATCATGGCTGATACGGGTGCAAATCAATTCGGCCAATTCGGTTTCTGATAAAATATCGTTCATCATATCCTCTAAAAACTATACAAATCGGTATTCATAAACTTCTGATCTTCACGCGACATCCGGGTGTAATCCAGTTCCCGCAGCATCGGATCTTCCAGAATCAGGCGCCCGGTGCCGGCCTGAAGATAAGGCTTGTTGCCGCCCAATCCCCAGATGACGTCATCTTTATTGTCGGGTGTACCATACTTTTGGTTAATTTTTTTCCAAAAATCATAAACTTTTATATTCCGCAGATAAATCTGCTTCTGGCTGTTGCCGGTGATTGCGGTTGCCGCTTCGCTTTTGTATGAAATGCGGTAGGCTTTGTTATTGGTGAAAGTGCTGGTAAAATAGACTTCTATTTCCTCACGGGTGTCAAACTTGGAATAAGTGGTGCGCTCCACATACTGATAGCCGTTTTTCTTTGCCATTTGGATAACGCAGTTTTCCAAACGCTCATAGCCGACGACGCCGGATGCGCGGCATTTGTCTTCATTGCGCCAGCGGATAAAATTCGGAATATCCAGCTTTTGCACCGTGCGGCGGAAACCGCGGCGGGTAAGAATATCATCAATCTGTTTGAAAGACATGCGGAGCATGGCGCCGGAAATATCAAAAACCGAGGCATTGGAACGCCGCACGGTTTTTTTGGACTTTTCAACCAGATTTTCAAGATTGACTTTTCCGGTTTGTTTTTCTTCATCACCGGCCGCTTTGGCAGAATCGGCCTCTCCGAGCGGCGATTTGATTTTGGAAATCCAGGTTTCTTCGACTTTCGGCAGCGGAATGACCGAATCTTCCGTTGACGGAGCATTGGCCTGCAGGTTATCGGTCAGGGTTTTATTTTTATCAATGACCGGGGCGGTTTCCTTTTCTGCCGGAGCCGCCGGAAGAGATGATGAGGCTGGCGGCGGAGGAGGCGTGACCGCCGAAGGAGCTGCGGCCGGCATCGGCGTGGACTGAGGTTCACCGTCCAAAGCGTCAAAGTCCAGATTTTCAAAATTCATATCTTCTTCGTCAAGCAATTTCGGCGAAGCAAGCAGCGTTTTCCCCGACGAAGGCATCGCCGCGGCATCGGCTTCCGCCGCAGCCGCTTCGGGATACAACAACGGATCATACTCTTCGCTGGCAAAGCAAAGAGCGGGAAAAAGCAGGGCACCGGCTGCCCAAATGATTAAAACTGGCTTCATATCACAGAATCGCTTCATCTAAGATTTTTCCCAGTATAGCTTTTTTTTAATATAATTCAAACGCTATACGCAGGTTATCAATAAGTTAGAAATCTTTTCAGGGTTTACTTTTGGCAAATTACTGCTATAAAAAAACAAAATTAAGGAAAGACAATGACCCGACAAGCTATTCATATTATCGGCGCCGGGCTGGCCGGTTCGGAAGCCGCCTGGCAGATTGCCGAAGCCGGAATTCCGGCGATTATCCATGAGATGAAGCCGCAGAAATTCTCTGCCGCGCACAAAAATCCGAACTGCGCGGAACTGGTTTGCTCCAATTCGCTGCGGTCAGATGATTTTGAACATAACGCCGTCGGCCTGCTGCATGAAGAAATGCGACGCTGCGGTTCCCTGATTATGGCCTGTGCCGACGCCACCAAAGTTCCGGCCGGAGGAGCGCTGGCGGTTGACCGCGACGGTTTTGCCGCCATGGTAACGGAAAAGCTCAACGGGCATCCGCTTATTCGGTTTGAAACCGGCGAGCTGACGGAACTTCCTCCCGAAACGTGGGGCGAATCGATTATTGCCACCGGACCACTGACCAGCGAAAAACTGGCAGACGCCATTTTAACGGAAGTTGACCGGCAGTCCCTCTCCTTTTACGATGCAATAGCTCCGGTGGTTTACAAGGAGAGCATTGACTTCAGCAAAGCGTGGTATCAGTCCCGCTATGACAAAGGCGACAAACTTGATTACATCAACTGCCCGCTCTCCAAAGAACAATATTATCAGTTTGTCGATGCTTTGCTGAAAGCGGAAAAGGCCGAATTTCACGACTGGGAAGAAGTGCACTATTTTGACGGCTGCCTGCCGATTGAAGTGATGGCGGAAAGAGGCATCGAAACTTTGGTTTTCGGCCCGATGAAACCGGTGGGACTGACCAATCCGCACAGTTCGGAAAAACCTTATGCCGTGGTTCAGCTGCGGCAGGACAACAAGGAAGACACGCTGCGCAATCTGGTCGGTTTTCAAACCAAGATGAAATACGGTGAACAAAAACGAATTTTTCAAATGATTCCCGGGCTGGAAAAGGCGGAGTTTGCCCGTTTCGGCGGCATTCATAAAAATACTTTTATCAAAAGCCCGCTGCTGCTTGATGCTTATCTGCGGCTCAAAAGCAAACCTCACCTGCGGTTTGCCGGACAGATTACCGGCTGCGAAGGATATATCGAAAGCGCCGCAGTCGGCCTGATGGCCGGTTATTTTGCCGCCGGACAGCAGCTAGGGACAGACCCGCTGCCGCCGCCCAGAACAACGGCTCTCGGTTCAATGCTCAGTCATTTAATCGACGATACGAATATTGAAAATTTTCAGCCGATGAATATCAATTTCGGTATTTTTCCGACTATCTCGGGAGAAACGACCGCCAACGGCAAATTCCGCAAACTGAAAGGCGCCGACCGAAAGCAGGCCTATTGTCAAAGGGCGCTGGCCGATCTTGACGTCTGGCTGGAGAAACGCCAATGAGCGACATGCGCCACAAACAACAAAAGGACGAAAATTTTCCGGTGGCTTCTTTTTTGTTGGGAAAAGAAAACCGGAAAATTGTTACCGCTTACTATAACTTTGCCCGCTACGGCGATGACATTGCCGATAATCCGGACTTGTCCGAGGCGGAGAAGACCAAACGCCTGGAACAACTGGAACAGGCTTTATACGGGAAAGCAGAGCGCGAAACGGAAGCTCATCAAATTGCCGAACCGCTGCGAAAAGCCTTCATAGCGGAGAATCTGAGTTTTTCGCTGGCCAGTGATTTGCTGACTGCTTTTCGGCAGGACGCTGCCTGTTTCCATTATGAAACCTGGGGGCAGCTGATGGCTTATTGCCAACATTCCGCGGCGCCGGTAGGACGTTTTCTGCTCGCTCTGCACAATGAAAACCCGTCAACTTATCTGCCGGCCAATGCCTTGTGCGCCGCGTTGCAGATCGTCAACCATGTGCAGGATTTAAAATATGATGCAAAAACATTAAAGCGGGTTTATATTCCCGATGAACTATTCCGCCGGTTTGACGTTTCTCCCTCTGCACTGACCAGAGCCAAAAGTTCCAAAGCGCTTAAACTGCTGGTTAAAGAAATAATGTTTCGTGTTCGCGGACTGATGGAAGATGCGGCGATTTTACCGTCGATTGTGCGGAATCTGCGGCTGAGACTCGAAATCTGCGTTATCTTTTCCTTAACCAATATTATGGTAAAAAAAATATTAAAAGGAGATGTTTTGGCCGATATAGTCAGGCTGAACAAACGCGACTGGTTCTGCGCCACGATTGGCGGTATTTGCAGAGGTTTGCTCACCCGGCACAAAACTTTGACTAATAAAGGTTTGTAAATGAACGATATTAAAGCGATTGTAAAAAAATCAGGAACTTCATTTTTCTGGAGCATGCGGATGCTGCCGAAGGCCAAGCGCGAGGCAATGTATACCATTTATGCTTTCTGCCGGCATATCGACGATATTGTTGACGGCAACAGCGACATGAACGAAAAACAGGAACTGCTTCAGGCCTGGCGCGAAGAACTGGACAATATTTACGACAAGAAGGTTCCTGCTACCGAAATCGGCCGCCGTATTTATAAAAACTGTATGCGTTTCAAACTGCCGAAAGAAGAATTCATGAAGCTGATTGACAGCATTTCGATGGATATTCCCCAGCCGCTGCAGGCCCCTTCGCTCAACGAATTTTATGCCTACTGCCGCGGGGTTGCCGGAGTTCCCGGAAATTTATCGCTGCGTATTTTCGGCTGTGCCGATGAGAAAATTATCAACGACTTGGCCACCACGCTGGGCAATGCGTTACAGATTACCAATATTCTGCGCGACGTGAAAGAAGACGCAATGAGCAATCGCCTTTATATTCCGCGGGAATTTTTGCAAAAAGCCAATATCTCATCAAAAGATCCGCGCAGCGTGGTGGTTGACAAGAATTTGGCCGTTGCCCGCGAAGAGCTGGCTAAACTGGCTGACGCCGATTTTAAAAAGGCGGATGTTTTGATTCAGAAACTTGACAAAAAGACCGCCCGCCCGGTCAAAATGATTGCCGCCATCTACCGCAAATATTTTGACATCATGCAAAACCGCGGCTGGGAAGTCATTTCACCCAAACCGCAGCTCAGCAAAATGAAAAAGCTGACTTTGGCGCTGCGCGCTTATTTCGGAAAATAATGCCGAAAATGCGGCCGACATATCACATTATCGGCGGCGGAGCGGCCGGGTTGAGCGCGGCGCTGTATCTGGCCCGGAGACATCCGGATTATCACATTACCGTTTATGAAGCGGCAGGACACCCCGGCGGGCGCGCCTATTCTTTTGTTGCCGCCGACTGGCAAATGTCGCTGGACAATGCCACACATGTTATTTTGAGCGCCAATACCTGCTGCCGTCGCTTTGCAGGCAAAGATTTTTTCCGTTCCGACATTACTTTCCGGGATATCAACCAAAACAAAACCCTGCGGCATTGGCTGCACTGCCGCGAAGAAATTGCCGAAGCGGTCTTTAACACCGCTTTTGCCGACATCAGCGGCAGGCAATGGCTGAATATTGCCCGACAGCTGTTTCCTTTTACACCGGGAAAATTCAAGGCCGGCTTTTCGTGCGGCGACTTATCCGGCCGGCTGATTGAAAAAATGTCCGCTTCCCTCAAAGACATTCGCTGCGGCTGGAGGCTTACCGGTTTCAAAGAAAAAGACAAACAGCTCTGCGAACTTTGGTTCGGCAGGCGAAAAGTTAACGTAAAGCCTCAAGACAGAGTTGTTTCCGCCTTGGACAGCTATCACTACGGACAGCTATTCGATAGTTTCCGGTTTGATTATCATACCATTATTAACATCTATTTCCGCACCAGTATGCAGATAACTCTTCCCGGCGGAAACAACATGCTCGGTCTGATCGGAGGAACAGCGCAGTGGCTGTTTTCATCGCCGGGACTGCTGGCCGTTACCATCAGCAATGCAGACCATATCCGTATCAATGACGATATGCTGGCACGGCAGGTTTGGGGAGAAATTTGCCGGATTCGGGAAAGGGAAGCCGCTTTTATGCCGGATTATAAAGTTCTGCGTCATAAAAGAGCAACCATCAAACAAGACCGCCTCAATAACAGCCGCCGTCCCGACACAGCGCAAACCCGCTGGCTCAATCTGCAAATCTGCGGCGACTGGACAATGAAAAATTACCCCTGTTGTTTAGAAACGGCCATTCGCTCGGCTTATCGCCTGAAATAAGCTTTAGTTTTAATTTCTTTAGCGCGAACAAAGTTTGCGTCTTATTGTATATTGACATCGTATATCATCTATGCTAATCTGAGAACAGGCTTTGAATTAGTTATAGAGGTGTATCATGAGACGTCTTCCTTGTTCTGTTGCTCTCGCCGCGGCTCTGCTGCCT
>MNTU01000020.1 GCA_001917125.1 Azospirillum sp. 47_25 | reverse complement strand
TGCTGGATCAAACTCTGATTTTGTTATCTAACCGTTATTATGGAGAATATCTATGAAACCTATCATCTTTTTTGCCGCCGCTCTTTGGACCTCTCTCGCTCCCCTCTATGCCAAAGCCCAATGTGCCGTTCAGCCTTCATGCTCAAGCCTCGGGTATAACCTGTCTTCAACGTCGGGCTGTTTGGGAACGGCCGTTAAATGCCCGTTTGAAAATAAATACAACTGCATAACCCAGTTCAATCTTTCCGAATATTCCAAAAACAGCAGTAACTGGTGGTACAAAGACAAAGGTACCGGCTTAATCTTTCAGGGCGGAAAAGTAAACGTTACGACAACCTCTCAGGACGGACAGACGGTTTATTATCCCAAATCATTCAGCACAACACCGATGACCGTTGTGGTTACACCGTATAACAGACCAAATAATACTTCAAATGACGTAAACTATGGAGTGGCAACAAGCAGTATCGGAACATCATCGTTCAAAATAAGATATTTTGATACAGATACAACAGGAATGCGCACAGGTTATGTCAGCTGGTTTGCCGTCGGTTATTGAAGCATAAAAAAATCCCCTCTTTTGAGGGGATTTTTTGAAAGTTCTTTACTCAACTCTGCCGCAGAAATTCATTCCGCGCAAAAGCTCCTCCGTCGGCATTTTTTTCTTTCCCTGACGTTGGATTTCCGTTACTTCCAGCGCCTTGTCTCCGCAGGCAATGACCAACCGCCCGGCTCCGTCCAAAATTGCACCGGCCTCACCGCTCTCGTCAACTACTTTAGCACGCAGAATCTTATAACGTTCACCACCGTATTCAAAATAAACCGCCGGATACGGATTAAAAGCCCGTATTTTACGCTCCAGAACCTCTGCCGGCATCGAAAAATCCAGTCTGCTCTCCGCCTTGTCAATTTTGGCGGCATAAGTCACTAAACGTTCGTCTTGCGGTTCCGCATGAAGATTTTGCCAATTATCCAAAGCTTTCACAATCAACTCGGCTCCCAGTCCGGCCATCGCGTCATGCAGCGTCTCCCCGGTGGTTTCCGCCGTAATCGGAACCGAGCCTTTAAGCAGCATATCGCCGGCATCCAACTTTTCAACCACCTTCATAATCGTAATGCCGCTTTCATTGTCTCCGGCTTCAATCGCCCGCTGAATCGGCGCCGCACCGCGCCACCGCGGCAGCAAAGAGCCGTGAATATTGATGCAGCCCAGAGGAAAAGCCTCAATCACGGCTTGCGGCAAAATCAGCCCGTAAGCAGCCACCACCGAAATGTCTGCCTGCAAAGCCTTCAATTCAGCCTGAGCTTCGGCACTGCGCAGCGTTTTCGGCGTCCGTACCAAAATTCCGTGCGCCTCGGCAAATTCATGCACCGGTGACTTGGTCAGCTTTTTGCCGCGACCGGCTTCCTGCGGTTCCCGCGTATAAACGCATACCACTTCATGCCTGGCAGCCAAAGCCTCCAGCGCTTTTACCGCAAAATCAGGCGTTCCCATAAAAACTATTTTCATTTTCAACTTTCTTCACGATGTTTTTTCAGCTTTTTCAGCAGCATATTGCGTTTCAGCCGGCTGATACGGTCAATATAAAGAATACCGTCCAAATGATCCAGTTCATGCTGAATAACAATGGCTAAAAAGTCATCGGCCAGAATTTCCTGTTCTTTGCCCTCATAATCAAGATAATGTACCCGCACCTGCGCATGGCGCTCGACCTCTGCCCGCTGATCGGGAACCGACAGACAGCCCTCCTCGCCGCAAACCTTTTCCTCTGACCGCCAGGTAATTTCAGGATTAATCAGATACATCGGCTTGCCCGTCCGGTGTCCGGCGCCGTCATCTTCCTGCTCGGCATCAATCACCACAACGCGTTTGGACACACCGACCTGCGGCGCCGCCAAACCGACGCCCACGGCTTCATACATTGTCTCCAGCATATCATCAAGAAAACGGCGCAGCTCATCGTCAACTTTTTCGACTTTGGCGGCTTTTTGCTTTAATATCGAATGCGGATACTCATATACTTTTAACTTTGCCATCTTATCCAGCTTTCAACTTAACTACACGGAGGCGTCTTTTGCCTCTGCATCCTTATTGACGTCATCGCGCACGGCATGTGCCACCTGATCCAGCAAAGCATTGACCATTTTTGGCTCCTGCTTGGTAAAAAAGGCATAGGCCAAATCAACATATTCTTTAATAATAACTTTAGCATCAATGTCTAAAGTCGTTGTAATTTCATAAATTGCGCAGAGGAGCAAAGCGCGCAGTGTCTCGTCCATGCGTTCCAGCGTCCAGCCTTTTGCCAAATAGGAACTCAGCGATTTTTCAATATCTTCCTTGCGGGCATGCACGCCTTTAACCAAATCGGCAAAATAAGCGCTGTCCATTTCATGAACCGGAACCATCTCTTCCTTGTCCATTGATTTTTCGGCAATCACATAACGTCCGACCTTCCCGTCAACAAAGTCTTTGATAACTTCCTCAACCGGGTTTTCCGTCACCGCGATGACATAAGTTGCCTGAACGGCAGCCAAACGCGCTTCGGTTTTCATTCTGATTTTTTCAGAAATATATTTTTTTGCCATTTTAGTCTTCCTTTTTAACCGCACCGGCTTCCGAATTCGCCAGTTTATCTATTGTTTCCACAAATTCCTCAAAATCTTTGACTTCCCGGAAATCCTTATATACCGACGCAAACCGGATATAAGCGATATGATCAAGCTTTGACAGCGCTTCCATCACATATTCGCCGATGAGCACCGAAGGAATTTCCGTTTCGCCGGAACTCTCCAGCCGCCGCTGAATCGAATTGACGATTTTTTCCACCCGCTCAATATCCACCGGACGCTTGCGCACGGCCAGCAAAATGGAATGTTCCAGCTTATCGCGGTCAAACATCACCTTTTCGCCGTTTTTTTTAACCACAATCAAATCCCGCAGTTGGATTCGTTCAAACGTGGTAAAACGCGACCCGCATTCCGGACACTCGCGGCGGCGGCGGATAGCGGTGTTGTCCTCGGCATTTCGGGAATCTTTAACCTGCGTATCGTCACACCCGCAAAAAGGACATTTCATGCTAAACCTCCCGGGATTAATAACATCTTGTCTCTTTATAAGGATAATGTGCTTATTTTGCAATAGCTTATTTTCACTCTTTTTAAAAAGAAACAGACTTTGCGGGAATTTTGTCTATTGCGCTTTTGAAAAAAATATGATACGACTGAAAACAAATGCTATTATTTTCCTTATTGTTAAACCCTTTAAAACTTACAAATTATGAAAAAGTTTTATTTTCTGGCTCTTGCAGCCCTGGTTTTGAGTTTGGCCGCCTGCGGCCCGAAAGTGATTGAAAAGAAGTTTGAAAAAACAAACTTTGCCACGGTAACGGTGGAGGGTTCAGGCAAATACGGCGTCAAGGACGTTGTTTCCGGCCGGGAAATCCTTCCCCAAAGCTTCGACAACATCGGTTACTACTACAGCGGATTTTTTACCGCTAAGGACAACACCGGCGTTCAGCTTTTCGACAAAGACGGCAAATGCGTCATTCCCGCCCAAGAACAAATCAGCGCCAAAGAAGGCTATTTCGAATTTACCAAAGGCGACACCAAAGGCTTTTATTTCATCAAGGAAAAGAGCACCGTCTCCGGCGTTTACAACAAATTTGAAATTGACGCCGCCGGCAACATTTCTTTCGTGAAAAACGGCAAATACGGCGTTCTGAACAAAAAAGGCGAAATTGTCATTCCCGGCGAATATGAATTAATTCTATGGGACGGCAAAAACTACAATGCGGCCAAAAACAAAAACGACAAGCGGCCGTATTTTGACGCCAGAACCAAACGCTTCAACTGGTACCTGGCTGAAGCCGCCGTTTTTGACGCTGACGGCAAGCTGGTGAAAAAGCTCACCGCGCCGCAAGCCAAAAAAATTTTTGAAGCCAAAAAATAGACGGCTTCAAAACGCTCTGAAAAAACACCTCCCGCCTCTCCGGCCGGAGGTGTTTTTGTTTGTCCGTTTCAGACAGCAAAACCCGATATACAAGTTTTTTAACCGTAAATCGGAAACAGTTCACATAAGGCAATAACCTTTTGGCGGATATCGGCAATCACTTCTTCCGCATCACCGGCAGCCAAGGCATCAATAATATCGCCGATCCAATTGGCAATAACCTCAAACTCTGTCTCTTTGAAACCGCGTGTCGTTCCGGCCGGTGTTCCGACACGAATGCCCGAAGTCACCTTCGGCGGCATCGGATCAAACGGAATGGCGTTTTTATTGCAGGTAATGTTGGCGCGCTCCAGAGCGGCGGCAATCACATCGCCGGTCAGTTTTTTCGGCCGCAGATCAACCAACAGCAAATGCGTATCCGTGCCGCCGGAAACCAAATCCAGACCGCGAGCCTGCAAGACCTCGCCCATTTTCTGCGCATTTTTAACCACCTGTGCCGCATAGTCCTTAAACTGCGGCGTGAGATCTTCTCCGAAACAAACTGCCTTGGCGGCAATCACATGCATCAGCGGGCCGCCCTGAGTTCCCGGGAAAATCGCCGAATTGATTTTTTTTGCAATATCTTCATTGTTAGTCAAAATCATGCCGCCGCGGGGACCGCGCAAAGTCTTGTGCGTCGTTGTTGTTACCACATCGGCATATTCCAGCGGATTCGGGTAAACGCCACCGGCAACCAGACCGGCAAAATGCGCCATATCCACCATCAGATAAGCTCCGACTTTATCGGCAATTTCCCGAAAACGCTTAAAATCAATCCGCCGCGGATAAGCCGACCCGCCCGCGATAATCAATTTGGGCTTGTTTTCCAAAGCCAGGCGCTCAACCTCGTCATAATCAATCAGCCCGGTCTCTTTACAAACGCCGTATTGAACCGCCTGCAGCCATTTTCCCGAAAAAGAAACCTTTGAACCGTGCGTCAGATGTCCGCCCGCATCCAGCGACATACCCATAATCACGTCGCATGGTTTCAGCAGCGCAACATAAACAGCCGTATTGGCCTGACTTCCCGAATGCGGCTGAACATTGGCAAACTGCGCGTTAAACAACTTTTTAGCCCGTTCAATCGCCAGATTTTCCACCACGTCAACACATTCACAGCCGCCGTAATAACGGTGCGCGGGATAACCTTCCGCATATTTGTTGGTCATAATCGATCCCTGCGCTTCCAACACTGCATTGGAAACAATATTCTCCGAGGCAATCAGTTCAATCTGATTCTGTTGGCGTTTCAGCTCACATTCAATTGCATCAAAAACCGCTTTGTCTTCGCTTTGCAAATTTTCTTCAAAATCCATATAGTCCTCCCTATTCGTCCAACTTAGAGATGCGGCGTTCATGCCGGCCGCCGTCAAAAGCCGTCTGCAAAAAGATATCCATCCGCCGGGCAGCCTCGGCAAAAGTCATGGTCCGGCCGCCGAAAACGGCAATGTTCGCATTGTTATGCTGCCGAGCCAAAGCCGCAGCCTCATCACTGTACAGAATTGCCGCACGAATACCCCGGCAGCGATTGGCAGCAATTGAAATGCCAATACCCGTTCCGCAAATCAGAATACCGGTCTCCGCCTCACCGGACAATATCCGGTCACACATCGCCTTCGCAATATCGGGATAATCGCAAGACTCGGACGAATATGTCCCCAAATCATCCAGTTTAGTCCCTTTTCCGGCATAATATTCTTTCAGCTGTTCCTTTAAATCAAATCCGCCGTGGTCGGAAGCAATTGCAATCTTCATTCTGCCCTCCTTTGCAAAATTTTCCTTATCATAAAAGATAAGCGCAGTTTTGCAATGTTAAATTATTTCCATGCACAAAAGCGCGGGATGAAAGCCGTAAGAATCTGATTTTTAAACAAATTAAAAAAAAGTGCAAAATAATATAAAAAAGTTATTGACGAGAACTAAAAAGTTTGTATATATAGAGGACGTTGAGTGAATGAGGAACTCAAGTTGAGGTATCCCGATTGGCCGGTTGGCAGAGTGGCTCATGCAGAGGACTGCAAATCCTTGTACATCGGTTCAATTCCGGTACCGGCCTCCAAAATTCATTCGTTACCGCATTTATTATTCCGGCTTAGCTCAGCGGTAGAGCAATCGGCTGTTAACCGATTGGTCGCCTGTTCGAATCAGGCAGCCGGAGCCAATAAAAAAACCTCCCTCTGGGAGGTTTTTTTATTGGTTATGACTGCCTTGCCTAGAACAACGACTGCCTGTTCGTATCAGGCTCGAGGATAAAAACAACCGCTGCTCCGGTTGTTTTTACCGCAAGAGACGTAGCTTTGCCAGGATATAAGTGCTCTCGCAGCACGATATATCCGCTGCAAAGCAAGTGACCGACGCGCAGTTAGTGAGTGCTCCCGCACGAACTTACTAAGCTAGAGCCGGAGCCAATAAAAAAACCTCCCTCTGGGAGGTTTTTTTTAACCGTGACTTCCTTCTGAGCCGGAAATCCAAAGGGAACCTGTCCGAAGCGGATTGTTAGCTATTTTTCAAACTCACATTTATCCGGAAACATTCTGCTTAGCAACTCATACGCTCTTTCCCGATGTTCATCTGTAGTCATCATATCGTCATTAATACAAAAAACACATGGCTTAGGATTTTTGAAAAAACGATCAACATCTATTTTGCGCAAGCAAGAATAATAAGCAGCCTGCCGCGGAAAAAAACGATATCTGATCCTATTCAGCCATTTTTTCACACCGGAAAAACAGACACTCCCGGAAAGCTCCCTGTTATCAATTACAATGAATGGCGCTTTATTATGCCATACTTCGTACAAAGAAACACACCACCGCATAATATCATCAGAACAACGAAAACGGTTTCGCCTTGTTCGGGTTGTTTCTTGAGAAAAAATATCATAAACCTCTCTATATACACTTTTACGATAAGCATCAATATTATGATAAGGTTTGGCTTCAAAGCCGATTCTACACTTTTGCCCAACAAGTTCAAAACATTTTTGTATCAAAAGACTATACCTGTCGCCCTGATTCACAAAAGGCACACTCATACGAGAAATCGGAAAATTTTTAGAAAAAAAGAAATCCGGATCAACTTTACGTCCGAAAAAAGTATCATCATTGGCCAACAAAAAATGTTCTGACAATCCCCTGATATTATGTATCCCGGTTTCAATAGCCATAGAATTAAAAGTAGGTAAAACCTCTCGGGGCAAAATATCATCATGATTAACCAACGTAATTTTAGGATGTTCAACATTTAACCATGAAGGAATTTGATGATCAGTAATCAGATAAATATGATTAACCCAAGGAACAAACTTTGCAACCGAACGCATAGAAAACAGCAATTCATTATTATTAATAAATCTGCAATCAGCTGCCGCTGTTTTTTCAATACAATCATATTGCTGAAATCTTTTTCGCTTGGCACTCCACTCTTCATCAGTAGAATCACACCACAAATAAACCAAATCAATTTTAGTCATAAGAAAATTCTCCTTTAGACTAAAATTAACACGGCTCCTTGAAATAATTAATACAAAATATTTTTTTATCAACGACTTTCTAAAAAAACCAATAATGCAAAGCTTGCTCCAAATCGGCAAAATTCTCAATAACTGTCATTCCCTGCCGCTCACGTATCTGATATTCCTCCTGCGCGGCATCATAGACCAGCCAATCAAAATCATTTGTTCCCAGCAAAATCATCTCGCCGAAGACATCCGAATTATAACGTTCGTTCTGCGTTACAACATCCTCCAGCCCCGGCCAGGATTCCGGCATCACTCCGAACAACAAAGCCCGATCGGAAAAAGCACCGTTCACATATCGCAGCAAGGCAACATAATCCGGCGGCAGCGCACAACGCTCTTCTGCGGCCAAATACTTCTTGCAATCATCCAGATAACGGGGATTAACCGCCTCTCCGCACCAAACGTCCTCATCTTGCATAAGCTGCCGGGCGATATCTTTTATCAATGTTTTTCTCCTTTTTAGCCGGGGATTTTGCTTTTTCATTGGTTATTGCAAAATCTTTTATCTCTCCGCGGATATTGTCTTCCGCCTTATACCCCATACTGACGGTCCAGTACTTCCCGTCATTTTGGTTGTCATATCTCGTATCGACCAGATATTCAATAAAATCGGAATCTTGCTCATCGCCGGCCAAAACATTTTCATAAAGCTGGTCGCCGTTGCCAAGTTCGCCATGCGCCTTGCGGATAACGGCATCGGCCTCGTGCCAAATGTCATGCTGCGGCGTATCGTTGGACCAATCGTCGACTGATTTGAATTCGGCAATTCCAACATAATTCTTCTGACTGTTTGCCTTGCCGCCCAGATATTGAATCGCCCATTTATGATGCAGGGAAAAAAACGGAATAACCCCTTTAAACTTCTTTCGGTCAACTTTGGGATTCGGCCGGCCTTCGTTTAAAATGCTCGGCAGCAGCACGTCAATATATTCCTGAGAAACGCCGTGTTTCAGCAAAGAGTCGCAAAATTTTTTCTGAGCTTCCGGCGTCGGAATGGCATTATATTTCCAAAAAAACGCTTTATGACGGCTGTCCAGCCCGGGAACCACGTCTTCCAGCACAAGAATATTTCCTCTTCCCGGATGATACGGCTCCTTGCCATACTCATTGAACAAAATGCGCCCAAAATCCGCCACTTTCATTTTCGGCAACAATTCAGGCGGAACGCCCTGTCGGGCCATTGCCTCACGCAACGGCATTTCAATTGACGACAGCATCGTCGTCCGGCAGCAGGCCTGCCATGCCTTGCTTCGGCTGAAATCATAGCTGAACGGCGAAATATCAATCCGTGACCGGGACGGACGACGGCTGAAATCTCTGTATGCTTCCGAATAAGGATTATAACGTTTCAGCTGTTCAACCCCGGGAATCTGAAAAAATCCGTTAAAATCAGCCCGGGTCGCTTTTATTTCGTCTTCGCTTGCTTTCGTATATGGTTTACACTCGATTTTTTTATGAAAATAAGCCAGAAAGTCATTCGTCTTCGCCCGGTTATAGTCACTGCGATTCTGTTGATAATTGCGCACGGCCAGCTTAATCAGCGCATTCAGTTCGCTTTGCGGCTTATTGTCGATATATTCCTGAAGCTTAGCCCGTTCTTCGTCATTTTTGACCGTATGAATCAAATGGGTAATCTTTTTAATTTCCTCGGACTGCAACACATCCCGAACATAATTTCCCAGCTTGCGGCCAAAATAAACATTATAGCTCTCACAGTAATTGTTAAACAAAGCTTCCATGTTATTTTTACAGCCGAGGTCAACCAGCTTCAGTTGTGCAAACAACTGCTGAAATTCTGAACGATAGCCGTTCAGCAGCGTGTTAATCCGCCGCTTTTCCGCCTCGTCGGAACAGGCCCGGCGCCGCTCTTGCAAACGTTGAAATGCACCAAACGCTGCATCAAACTTGTTCAAAAGCGCAACCCGTTCCTGATTAGGCAAATCCGATCGGCTGATTCGAGGTCTTTTTCCCATAACATTCTCTTTTTTGTCGTTTATTTGTCTATAAAATACCACATTATGGTAAAGATTTCTATAAAAAAATGCAGACAGAAACAAAAAAAGCGCTATATTAAAGGCAAATGCCACACAAGGAGATGAACAATGTCACGCCTTTATAAAAATATCGTCATTCTGACCGGAGCCGGAATTTCCGCAGAGTCCGGCCTGGCAACCTTCCGCAGTTCCAACGGTTTATGGAACAACCATCGCGTTGAAGACGTTGCCACCGTCGAAGGCTTTCAGCGCAATCCTGCCCTCGTGCACGATTTTTACAATGAACTGAAAATTGAAATTCAAAAGGCCAAACCAAACCCGGCACATCTCGCCATCACTAAACTGCAAAAAGAATACCCGGGCACCGTCAGCGTTATCACCCAAAACGTTGACACCTTGCACGAAAAAGCCGGAAATACAAATATCTGCCATATTCACGGACAAATCAACCAGGCCGTCTGCCTTAACTGCGGCCATATCTTGGAAACTTTCGGCGATGTCGATACTGAAACAACCTGCCCTCAATGCGGTATCAGCGGCATGATGAAACCGAATATTGTCTTCTTCGGAGAAAATCTGCTCTGTATGGACAAGGTCGAACAACTGCTGCAAAACTGCGACTTATTTATTTCCGTCGGAACTTCCGGCGTCGTTTTTCCCGCCGCAGCCTTTGTGCAGACAGCCAAATACCATGGCGCCGACACCTGGGAATTTACACTCGAACCAACCGCCAACAACTATTACTTCGACCACCATATCTACGGCCCGGCCGGACAAACCCTGCCCCCGTTCGTCGATAATCTCATCAGAGAATCCCACCCTGAGAACGGACTTCCGCTATAAATCCTGTTCCAAACGGACGGCTTTGAGTTTGGGAATAAAAAGAACTTCGCTGCCGCTGCGGACAAAATAACCGCGATTGACCGCCCGGGTCAGATAATGTTCCCGGTTTTCGTCGTCAATAACACGCACTTCCCGCTGTTGCAAATCCTGCCGGCAGCCGAGCATGCCGCAATAAAAACTTCCCCACACTGCCGCCGTCAGCAGCAAAACGCTGCGATTGTGGTGAACAATCCGCAACGCCAGATCCGCCAGCAGCACAATAACCGTAACAAAGAATCCGCCGAAGAAATAAGCCGGAGCCGCTGCCCAGACTTTCCCGTACACCGGAATCAAAAACAAAAAATAAACTGCCGCAACCGCCGCTGCTCCCAGCAGGCTCCATCCGCCGATACGAAGAGCAATTCCGCCCAGCACTTTTAACTCGGGCCACATTTTCTTCCGCGAAAGCTCATATTTATAAACCAGCTTGTCATATTGGCCTTTTTCGGCAGCCAGAAAACGCTGCAAACGCTCTACCGAAACCTTCCGCCCCCGCCGCCGCGATAATTTGCGGTAAGTATTTTTGCCGTAAGCTTTTGCCAATTGCAACCGCAAGAGCCACTGCTCCAAGGCACTGTTCCACAGCTCGGTTTTCAAACGCGCAATTTGCTGCAGACTGTCTGCCGGCCCGTCATATTTTGCCCACCAAAAGCGAAGCTTATGCAGCAGTTTCTGATACGGCCCGGAAGAACTGTCTAAAATCTGTACTATCAGAGAAGTGTATAAAATCAGCCCCAGAACAAGCCCCGGCAGCGTTCCGCTGTAATAGTCCCTTGTCCGCAGCAGACTCATATAGCGCCAGTCCAACCCGTAAAAATATCCCAGATTATAAATAAACAGAGCCATAATGACAATCAGGACCAGCATCGGCAGATAAGTCTGAAACAAATCGGCCACCCGAAACGGCTGTTCCCAGCTGCGGACAGGCCTGCCGGATTGAATTGTTTTGGAACGGGGCATTTTTCTTCCTTCTCAAACTTTCATAACTTGACAACATTATAGACAAAATTTACATTTTCGCAACAAAATTTTATGACACAAAAAAACCGGGCTGCACACCCGGTTTTTATCCTCAAGTCATTCTTCTATCCGCCAGTTTCCGTCCCAAACAACGTGTATGGCTTCGGCATTCGGCAGTTTTTCGCCGTTGCCGCCCATTGTCATCAGCAAAAAGCGCAAAGCGGCGCTGTGCGAAGAAATACCGATAACACTTTCGGGCTTCTCCAGCAAATCGGCCAGAGCCTGCTGCATCCGCCGTTGAATGGCTGCTTTGCTCTCCCCGCCCGGAAATCCCTGTGCCATCGCCAAACCCGGCTTGTACCAGTTGTCAATAATCTCCGGCCACCGGCGTTTCACTTCCTCTTTGGACAGCCCTTCCGCCGCACCGAAATTGCCTTCCAGCAAGCGTTCGTCACTGATAACCGCAATACAGAGCCGTACGGCCGCAATCTCTGCCGTTTGCCTTGCCCGCCGCAAAGGAGAAGTATAAATCACCTCTATCTCCTTTTCTTCCAGATAAACCGCCAGTTTTTGAGCCTGCAAACGCCCGGTTTCATTTAACCCGGCGTCAATTCCCTGCCCCTGACGCAGCCCGAGGCGGTTATACTCGGTTTCGCCGTGGCGGAACAGATAAAAATCTTTTCTTTTCATAAAAAAATAATTTTAAGACAACAATATAAACAAAATTCCTATTTTCACGGAAACTTGTTTAACACTTTTTGACTGCCGTGCAAATTAATTTTTACAAATTTTCTAAATCTTTAAGATAAATCCAGCGCTTAATCTTGGAAAAATCGGCGGAAGGCGTGCCGTTCAGCGTCGAAATCAAATACTTTCCGTCTGCATCCTCAAACAGGCAAAGCGCATCAGCCTGCGGCAGAACGCCGGAATACCAGAGCGTTTTGTCTTTTTGCATTTTGGCCAAGCAGGACACACAACTGATCCAGCGTTTTTTCATCTTGGCAATCCGCCATTCGGCAATCACCACATATAAAATCACAATCAACCCGGCTATCGGCATTTTTCCCTCGCTGACAAACATCTGTAATAAATTAAGCATATATCGGTTAATTTTAAATTGCCAACAAAAAAATATCCCACCTTAACGGCGGGATATTTACTGATTGAAAAATCAGTCTTTGTCATGAACGTCATGAAGCTTCTTCTCATGGCGGTCACGGCGCATGTCATGACGGGCTTTCCTGGCTTCATGGCGCTTTTTCATTTCTTCATGATGCCGGGCTTTGATGTCTTTAAGCTTTTCTTTCTGCTCCGGAGTCAGAATTTTTTCAAACTCCAGCATATTGTCTTCACGCAGCTTATCCATCTTCTCACGAATGTCTTTCATCTCCTCAAACAGCGGTTTAAGCTTTTCACGGCCTTCTTTGCGGATTTTCTCGGCCTGCTCCTGCTGCTCTTTTGTCAGTCCCAAATCGTCTGCCAGTTTTTTAGACATCTTTTTCTCCATCTTTTCCATTTTCTTCTCCATCGCTTTATCGGCACCCGGCGGCGGAGGAGGAGGCAGCATTTCATCTCCGTGATGCGGCGGCGGAGGCGGCAGCGGCATATCATCGGCAGCCTGAACATTCAGGGCGCCCAAAGCCATAACGCTGAAACAAACGGCAGTTAATAAAACTTTCTTCATTATCATTCTCCTTTTAACGGTTGTAACACTTCGCTCAAAAGTTTCCGAGCATTAAAGAGTCTGGATTTGATGGTTCCGACCGGATCGCCGGTCTTTTTGGCAATCTGCTCATAACTCATCTCTTCAAACTCAAACAGAATAATCACCTGGCGCAGCTTTTTCGGCAGAGTGTCCACGGCCTTCAGAATAATTTTCTGGCGCTCTCTGGCATCAAACCGCTCTTCGATTTTTCCGCCGACGGCCACTTTTTCCAAAATCGATTCGTCACCTGCTTTGCGCAGCTCGGCCCGGTGCTGACTGGATTTCAGATAATCGCGGCAGACATTGGCAGCCAAAGCGCTTATCCACTGAACAAACTTCCCTTCTTCATGATAGCGGTCCAGATTCCGCCAGGTCTTGATATAAACCTCTTGTTCGATGTCTTCATTATACGAGCCGGTCAATTTTTTGATAATTGCCTTAATCCGGCCCTGATGCGCTGCAATAATTTCTTTCATTTAGCCGACCATCAACAAGCCGTATTCGTCAACCGGCAAGCCCATATCTTCAATAACCGAACCTTCTTCTATCTGCGCCACCTGATTTTCAAACTCCGTATCCGGCAGCAGGGTATAGGTGTTGTATTTCTGCGGCCACAAGCTGCTCATCATCACCACGCACACCAGCATTCCGAGTGTTGCTTTAATCCGGTTGTTGCGGCGCTTTCGGGCAAAATACAGCGGCTTGGCCTCCTGTAACAAACGAGAAATGTCATCCATGTTTCAAACTCCTTACCCTTATTAGAACGAGACTGTTGTCATTAAAGTTCATTTTATTTGATATTTAATTAATATCCGGTCGTCACACACTGCTGAACCGTTACACCGTTGTTAACGGTAGTTGTGCAGTTGGAAGTCGCAACCGGCTGCGGCACAACGGCGGCTTGTACCGGCACATAGGTCTGAACCGTCTGCTGCGGCGTCAGCAAATTGGCTAATGCCGCCATTCCCACAATCGTCCCCGCCACGGCCAGAGCCGTCCCGCTGCGGTGATGCTTGTGCCTGACAGCTCCCGGCCGATGATACGAATAAACAGGCCCCGGATGAAAATGCGCTCCGCCGTGGCCGGGAAAAGCCTGAACCGTCCCCGTGCTTAACATCGTTACCGCAGCCAACAGCATCAAAAATTTTTTCATAAATAAAACTCCCTGTTTTTTTAAGTCTGACACTTCTTAAAACGAACGTTTTTTCTTTTTTGTTCAAAATATTTTTTAATCCCGCGTTTTCCTTCCCGTTCCTCACCCGCTGTCCTCCCTCCGCCATTGCTCTGATAACCATATAATTCATGTCTTTTCTCCGTGCCATTACCCGGCTTGACCGGATTATCAGTGCTCCCTCTTCTGTCATTACCCGGCTTGACCGGGTAATCTGAATTTATACGCCTTTCCGGTTTTATCCGAACATTCCGCTCAAACCGGAACATAATAAAAAAACAGCCGGATATATCAATCAAACTTAAAATCATCTCTTGGCCTTACATAAATTTCCCCTTGCAATTTAGCCGGCTCTCATTTACAGTAGAACCAGCTTTCAGGCAAGGTAAGTCCGGTTTCGTCCGAACCCCAAACCTGATTAACCGTGAGAGCGGGCGGGAAGAAGCAATCCTTCAAACCAAAGCACAGAACTCTCTATGTGAGGGTGCCACCGATCTAAGGCGGCTTCCGCACGAATAAGGGGACTGTACGCTTTGGTACAGTATTGCTTTCACCCTCGCACCTTTCAGGTCTGAGGGTTTTGTTTTATCCGACACAATAAAACAAGTAAAAAAATAAGTGTATTTAATGTGGAGCGGTTTTTGGTATTGGCAAGCCGTTTTCCATGTGATATAAACGAATAAAAGTCGAAATCGAAGGACTAAAAACACTTGATTTTGATGCTATATTCAACAAAAGTATCCAACCATACTTGTAAAAGATATGGGAGGAGTACGCCTAATACCCGGAAAACACCGGTTTCATTATGAAACCGGTGTAATCTGGCAATAAGCGTGTCTGCTCTTTTTACTTTTGTTGAAGCAGGTTTTTAGCTCCTCCCGCCTTTTGAAAGGATAGGTTGTTATGCAAGCTGATTTGTCCCATTTTATCATTGAAGATAAGCAAAATCTCGGCTGGAGATTTCACTGGCTGCGTGCCGAACAGCAGGAGCCGATTGATATCTGCGCCCAAAAACTCAATGTTTCCGTTGACGTGATTGATAAGATTGAAAGCGGACAATTTGACAGTCCTCAAGTCAATCTGGACATCTTAATCCGTTATCTCGCACTTTACGGCGAAAAGTTCCGCCTCAGCCTCGGAGACGACTAATGGACGACAGATATATTTTTCACTGGAAAGAGCTCCCTTTTGACGGTGCTTATTACCTGGCGGAAGAACTTTATTCCGCCCGGCGGCAGAAAAAACTCAGCCTGGAGGAAGTCAGCCGGGCCACAGGCATTCCGCCGGTTCGGATAGACGCTCAGGAAGTTATGTCGGCGGACATAGATTTCCATATCATCGCGCAATTATTGGATTTTTATCGGATAAAACTGGGTTTGAGCAAAGGTTTTTTTCCCGGCTTGCCGCAAAACTATCAAAAAAAATATTTCCGCAATTAAGGCAGGCGCTCCGAACACTGCCGTTTCTTCCCGGCCGGAACCGAACCGTCTTCCGGCCGGGGCGGAAAATCCTTTTATCAATTCTATAAACAACGGTAAAGATTAGCTTTTCGACAGTTGGCAACATCTTCAAAGCGGCGGACTTTATTCCAGACTTGCGCAGCCTTGGCTGCTTCATATGATTTATAAACAAAATCAACCCGATAGTAATCCACCTTAATTTCTACCGCCTCCGCCGCAAAACACAACGGCTGTTCGGCAAACAGCATCGTCTGGCAGTCCTTCGACAAAGCCTGATATTTCTGTCCGTCTTTCTCCAATTTCAGCCATTTTTCACCGCGCGGACAATCTTTGCAGGCATTACTGCGAATACAGGCGGCACTGGTAAACAATGCCGCATCCTGATAAACCACCATTGTCACCGGTAAAGGCGCCTGCGCGGCAATCAGGCTGAGGTTGTCAAGCTGGTCTTCCACCGAAAGCGTCACCCGTCCGGCATTCATCTCTTTAGCCATCTGCATGGCTTGGGTATTCAGCATATATAAAGGCGCGTCAAAGCTTAAATCAATTCCGTTTTTCGGCAGCACCGACAATCCCCAGTAATTGCCGATTTCCCATTTTTTATATCCCTGCGCCAGCAAAGTCTCTATCAGCGGCTTAAACTTGTCAACCCGTCGGCAGACCGTCGGCAGCGCCAGACGGAGTTTGTTTTTAGGCAGTTTTTTCAACTTGTTGACATCACTTTGTTCATTCAGCAGATAAATAATTTCATCGGTTTCGTCCGGCGCAATGGCGGCAATTTTAGCCAAACTGTCGGTTTTTATAACCCATTTGGCGGTTTGAATCCGGTGCGGAGCGTCCGTCTCCGGCAGATTTCCCTTCTTGTTTTCAACACTTATTTGCGCATAAAGCTGCCGCCGCAGCTCATTGAACAAAGACACCGGAACAAACAAACCATCCGGATTGCGCACCTCAAACCGTCCCGGCTCCACCGCGGCATCGCCGCTTTTGGCAAAAGCTTTGCGGGCGGCTTCAACCGTTTTCTCAGGATGTTCTGCCACAGCAAAATCACCTGTTATCCGGCACTCAACATCGCCGCTGCGAGCAACAATTTCTCCGCCGGCAATCTCGACGACAATGTCAACCGCCGCTTTCTGCCGAAATTCACCCGGCTTGGGCTTGCCATAATCATAAGCGCCCTTAACTTCGGAGGCCGAGGCCAGATAAATGTTACACCCTTTTTCCAAACGCGGCGTCTGCGGCGGCAAATCCATGGTAATTTCTTCCCCTGCCGGCACTTCAAACACGCTTTGCCCTCTCAGACGCAGCCGCTGGACCGAAAAACCGAACGGCTTTTCCATGCCGGGAATTTCAATCTGTATCCCGTCATAGCGCGCTACCTTATGTTTGCTGTGAAAAGTCAGACGCCCTTTACCTGCCTGCTCCACTTTGCCGATCAGCAGCCCCCGATGCCCGACAAATTCACGTTCAATCACATTTTTATCTTTGCCTTTGAAATGAAATTTGCACCACGGCCGCGAAAAAATCTGTTTGATATGTTCGGCCCGGTTTTCATCAGCCCCTTTGCCGTCCAATATCCGGCGGTAATAATCGGTAACCGCGGCCACATAAAGCGCCGTCTTTTTACGCCCCTCAATCTTCAGCGACGTTACCGGCATTTTCAGAACATCTTCCTGCAAAGCCATGTCTTTCATCGAAAAATAATGCTTTTCCCCGGCTTCGCCGGTAAAATTCGCCCGGCAGGGATATAAACATTTGCCGCGGTTGGCGCTGCGTCCGGTTTCCACCGACGAAAACAGACAGAGACCGCTGTAAGAATAGCAAAGTGCCCCATGAATAAAGGCCTCGGTTTCCAACCCCGGAACAGCGGCAATTTCTTTAATTTCTCCCTGCGTCAGTTCACGGGCTACCACCACCCGGCTGAACCCTTCCTTTTGCAGCGCCAGCGCCCCTTCTTTATTATGAACCGCCATCTGCGTACTGGCATGCATTTCCAGTTCCGGATAACTCTCCCGAATAATCCGCGCCACGCCCAAGTCCTGCAAAATAACCGCATCCACTTTGCAGCGCGAACAAATATCCAGACTTTTCAGCAAATCGGAAAGTTCTTTTTCCTGCACCAGCGTATTGACCGCCGCATACACCTTGCGTCCCAGGTGATGCGCATAACCGACAAATTCATTAAGGTTTTCTTCGCTGAAATTGGTTGCCGTTGCCCGCGCCGAAAATTGCTGCAGCCCCAGATAAACGGCATCTGCCCCGTAAAACAGCGCCGCATACCCGGCTTCAATATCGCCCGCCGGCGCCAGAAGTTCAGTTTTCATGGTCTTTCAGTCTTTCGCTAATGTTTCTTTGCGCTCAGATTATTGCGCCGCTTTGCGAATGTCAAGCCGATATTCTTCCCGGCTGTATGCCGGAAATTTGGTAAAAAGCCAGCGAATACGCGCATTTTCCGTGCAAATTCCCCACATGCTGCCGTTAACCAGCACTTTGGCCGCTCCCGCCTCGGCATCTGCCAAAGCCGAACATAACGCCTCGGAAAGCTGATAAACTTCCACATAACACATTTGAGGGTCTTCGCCCACCGTCCACGGATGGTTAAATCCGAAAGGCATTCCCGGCATCCGCTCCCGCCGGATCGGCCGATAAGCCGCCGCCAAGGCGCGCATCTCCGCCCGAATAATCCGAACGCTCCCGATGATTTCCTTTTGTTCGCGGCATTCTTCCCGCGTCATCTGCAAAACCGGCGAACACCCCGCCGCCGATAAAACAAAAAGCAGAGCCATTATTTGTTTCAGCATCTGTATATCCTTAAATTAAGAATGATACACAGCCAAAACAAAACCCTGCCCGGTTAATCTGTAACCAGCATACCTCTCCCCGGTTTAAAATATCTTAATTTAAAAATAAAAAACCCCGTCCTTTCCTCAAGACGGGGTTTCCGTTTTCTATCTGTCTAAACTGCTTCTTGCAGCAAATCATCCGGAATAATTAAATCGGCCGTAATTGTCGAAGTAATATCTTCCAGGCTGAACAAAGGATTAATCTCCTGCAGAACCAGCCCCTCCGGTTCTACCCGCAACACGCAGCGCTCGGTCACAATCAAATCGACTTCATGCGCAGCAGTCAAAGGCAGCGTACATCTTTTCAAAATTTTAATCTGGTCTTTTGCCAAGTGCTCCATCGCCACAATTACTTTCTTGGCACCGACGACCAAATCCATGGCGCCGCCCATGCCCGGAGCAAACACGCCGGGAACCAGCCAGTTGGCAATATTTCCTTCCTGGTCAACCTGCAAAGCCCCTAAAACCGTCGCATCAATGTGTCCGCCGCGAATCATCGCAAACGACATCTGACTGTCAAAAAAGGCCGCCCCCTGCTTTGTCGTTACCGGAATACCGCCCGCATTGGTAATTTTCGGATCAACTTTGTCGGGAGCCGGCTTTTTTCCGACGCCGATCAAGCCGTTTTCCGACTGAATCATCACATGAACGTTCTCGGGAATATAATTTGCCACTTCTGTCGGCAGGCCGATTCCCAGCGTAACGTAATCGCCTTCTTTCAGCTCCTGTGCCACACGACGGGCAATCGTTTCTCTGATTTGTTCTTTGGTCAGTTCCATTTTTCACCTATACAACAATGTAATCAACAAAAATGCCGGGAATAGTTACCATATTCGGATCAAGACTGTCGTCCACCAGCTCATCGGCTTCAACAATGACCGTATCCGCCGCAGAAGCCATCACCACATTAAAATTACGGGTCGTCCCTTCCAGATAAACATTCCCGAATTTGTCGGCCTTGGTTCCGTATATCAGGGCAAAATCAGCTTTCAGCGGCTTTTCAAACAAATATTTTTTGCCGTCAACTTCCATTGTCTGTTTGCCTTCCTCAACCGGAGTTCCCACCCCCGTAGGCGTCAAAAAGCCGCCCAAACCGGAACCTGCCGCACGAATCTTCTCCACCAGCGTTCCCATCGGGGTCAATTCGACCTCCAGTTCCCCGGCGTTCATCTGCTTTCCCGTTTCGGGATTGGTTCCGATATGTGCGACAATCGCCTTTTTGACTCTTTTATTGGCAATCAGCTTGCCGCGGTCACTGTCGGGAAAACAAGTGTCATTGGCGATTAAAGTCAAACCGCTGACGCCGTTTTTCAAAATTTCCTCAATCACTTTTGTCGGCGTTCCGCATTTCAAAAAGCCGCCGATCATAACCGAAGCATTGTTTCCGATAAGTCGGCCCGCTTCCGTGGCTGAAATAATTTTCTTCAATGTTTCTTACTTTCCTTATTAGCAAATCGGAAAATATTATACTCAAAAAAAGCAAAAAGTACAGCCTTTAATCACTGTCTTATAATTTATTTTTGTCCTTTTGTCAAATAATGATTGTTTTTCGCCTAAAATTATGTTATAAAATTTCCATTCAATCATTATTATGGGATACATTTATAAATCAGGCGGCTTGCCTTTCCATAATAATTTGTTCCGAAAATAATTTACTAACTTCAATATAAATAAACAATGAGAACAAATTTTTTAAACAAAGTTGCCGCAATGTCCGGCAAAAATGTGAATGAACTGGTAGGTATGTCGCAAAGCGAAGTTGTTAACAAGGTTATCCTGCCGATAATTGTTCAACCGACCGGACAAGATATCCGCGGCTGGCGCATCGGAGACGACTATATGTCATTGATGGCCGAATTCGGAGAATATTGCTGGCAACAGGACGCTTTTACCGGAGAAATTCTCCTTGAAATTGCCCTCCAGCGCATTTCCTGCGGTGCAGTTCTTCACGAAGCCAGCAGTTACAAAATTCTGCCCGAAGCATATTGGAAATATTCCGCAATGTGTGACCAGCCGGGTTTAATGAGCGACGCCTGCTTCAATTTTCTGCAAAAGCAGATTGTAACCTGCCTGAAGGCCAAACTGACCAGAGAACACGCCCAAAAAATCATCTTTGGCCTGATTGATCACTTGGACGAACAGGGAAATGAACTGAACGGCTATATGCTGAAATACGGACATTTCCACACCGACACCCAAACGGTTTTCTCCTGGGCATGGGAAACAGCCGGCAAATACTTCACTTATGAAGAATTGTACGACCATTTTGCCACCCCGGAACGCTGGGAACGTTTTATTCCTTTCTTCAAAGAAAACCGCCCCGTCATCTACAAGCCGGATTTCTGCAAAAGGATCGGCGTCAGCGGTTTCTGGAACAAACGCAAAGTTTGGAAAAGACTGGCCTGAAACAACATCTGATAAAAAAGGTTCCGAATCATTTTCGGAACCTTTTTTATTAATGCACCGTTCGTACAACAAATACGGCAGGATAATCATTTGATATAAAATAATTTTAGCAAAAAAATAAAAATTGTGCAATTTTTTGCTTGATTAATTATTTTTAGAAGTGTATAAACTCTTTCGTAAACACGATGGGAGTTTAGCTCAGCTGGAAGAGCATCTCGTTTACACCGAGAGGGTCGGGAGTTCGAACCTCTCAACTCCCACCAATTAAAAAAACCGCCTTTATGGCGGTTTTTTTAATTGGTGAAATGAAAAGTGAGAACACCCGGAAAAGGGAGTTCGACAAGGAGGAGCAGGCGAGACGGGAGTATCGCCGCTCTTGCGACGACGAAGCGGCGGAACGCCAGCCGAACAACTCCCTATCCGCTAATTCCGCCATAAAGGCGGTTTTTTTTAATTGATGAAACGAAAAGTGAGAACACCCCGCTATCCACCGCATACTTTCCCTCTGTTTGCCGAGAACCTCCTCCATAACAAAAAAGTGAGCCGAAACCCGGCTCACTATCTCAATAATATTGGACTAATTAAGGAAAAAGGGCTGGAAACCCGGCCCTTTCTTATAATTAGTTAACAGAGTCAACCAATACTTTACCAGCTCTGAATTTCGGTTGATTGCGAGCCGGAATTTTGATGCTCTGGCCGGTACGCGGATTGCGGCCGGTAGTAGCAGAACGTTTAGAAACAGCAAAAGTACCAAAGCCAACCAGGCGAACTTCGTCACCAGATTTCAATGCAGAAGAAATAGAAGATACAAATGCATCAACAGCTTTAGCTGCATCAGTTTTGGTCAAGCCGGTTTCGCTAGCAATGCTAGAAATAAGTTCATTTTTATTCACGGTGAGGACTCCCTCTAATTATAAGTTATAAACCAATGTCAACAGCAGAACCGCTGTTTACAAGAAAATTTAAGCCTGAATTTTGACCGAAGTCAAACGAAAACAAGGCCTTACCCTCAAAAAAACCGCTATTTATCCCCAATTTTTGCTTTTTAAACCTCAAATAACGCTTTTTTGACCGACTTATTCACAGCTAATCCATACCCAGCAATAATTTGCCGCGATTCTGAATCCGCCTGTTGCGAGTCCGTTTAAACAGCAAAAAGCCCGGCTGTCCGGCCGGGCTTTAACGCCTTATATATAACTAAGACTGCTTTTGAGAACTCTTTCCGGCTTTTCCCTTCTGTGTTTTGGGCTTGCCTGCCAGCGCAATTTTCAGCACTTCGGACACCTCCGACACCGGAATAATCTTCATTCCCTTCTTAACATTATCGGGAATTTCAGCCAGATCTTTCTCATTCTCTTTCGGAATAATAACCGTCTTAATTCCGCCGCGCAGAGCTGACAGCAGTTTTTCCTTCAAACCGCCGATAGGCAAAACCCGCCCTTGCAGCGTAATTTCACCGGTCATCGCCACATCTTTGCGCACCGGTGTTTTTGTCAGCACCGACACCAGAGTTGTGTACATGGCAATACCGGCGGACGGACCGTCTTTCGGGGTTGCTCCCTCCGGAACGTGAATGTGAATATCCGTTTTGTCAAAGACTTCCGGATCGATTCCCAAATCTTTTGAATGAGAACGCACCACGGAATAAGCCGTCTCAATCGATTCCTTCATCACTTCGCCCAGCTTGCCGGTCTGCGTAATCTTGCCTTTGCCAGGCATATCCACCGCTTCGATAAACAGAATATCGCCGCCGACTTCCGTCCAGGCCAGCCCGGTCGTTACACCGATATGGTCCTGCTGTTCGGCTTCGCCGTAGCTGTAACGTCTGACACCGAGATACTTGTCCAGATTTTTGGAACTGACCTCCAGCTTTTTCTTCTTGCCTTTCGCCAGCAGAATTTCTTTCACCGCCTTGCGGGCAATCGTCGCCAGTTCACGCTCCAGATTCCGCACCCCGGCTTCACGGGTATAATAGCGGATAATATCGCGGATAGCATCTTCGGTAATCGTCAGTTCGGATTCCTTAACCGCATTTTCGGAAAAAATCTTCGGAATCAGATGACGCTTGGCAATTTCGATTTTTTCGTCTTCGGTATAACCCGACAAACGAATAATTTCCATACGGTCCAGCAGCGGCCGCGGCATATCCAGCGAGTTTGCGGTTGTCACAAACATAACGTCCGACAAATCGTAATCGACTTCCAGATAATGGTCGTTAAATGCCGCATTTTGCTCCGGATCCAACACCTCCAGCAAAGCCGAACTCGGATCGCCGCGCCAGTCATTGCCAAGCTTGTCAATTTCATCAAGCAAAAACAGCGGATTGGACGTTCCGGCCTTTTTCATGCCTTTAATAATTTTGCCCGGCATGGAACCGATATACGTCCGCCGATGTCCGCGGATTTCCGCTTCATCGCGCATACCGCCCAATGAAGCCCGCACAAAACTGCGCCCGGTTGCCTTGGCGATGGATTTGCCCAAAGAAGTTTTGCCCACGCCCGGAGGACCGACCAAACACAAAATCGGACCTTTGATTTTATCGGCACGCGACTGCACCGCCAAATATTCGACAATGCGTTCCTTGACCTTTTCCAGCCCGTAATGGTCTTTTTCCAGCACTTCCATTGCCTTGGAAATGTCTTTGTTAACCTTGGAACGCTTCTTCCAGGGAATGTCCAGCAGCCAGTCCAGATAGTTGCGGATAACCGTTGCTTCGGAAGACATGCCGCTCATATTTTTCAGCTTTTTGACTTCGGCCAAAGCTTTTTCTTTTGCCTCTTTGGATAATTTGGCCTTTTCGATTTTAGCCATATAATCGCTGATTTCGCCTTCCTCGTCATTATCGCCGAGCTCTTTCTGAATGGCTTTCATCTGCTCATTCAGATAATATTCCTTCTGGCTTTTTTCCATTTGCTTTTTGACGCGGGTTTTGATTTTGTTTTCCACTTCCAGTAAAGTAATTTCCGCATCCATAAAGCCAAGAATCTTTTCAAAGCGTTCCTTCAGCGTCCGCCCTTCCAGCAAAGCCTGCTTGTCGGCAATTTTCAAAGCCAGATGCGAAGCTATCGTATCGGCCAGTTTGCTGTTGTCTTCAATCTGATTGACCGAAACCAAAACCTCCGGCGGCGTTTTTTTCGAAAGTTTGACATATTCTTCAAACTGAGAAAGAACGGCCCGCACCAAAGCTTCAAGTTCGGTACTGTTGTCCTCGGCATCCGGCAGAATTTCGGCTTCCACTTCCATATAATCGGGATTGTCGATAAACTTGGAAATTTTAACCCGTTCCATGCCCTCAATCAGAACTTTCACTGTTCCGTCCGGCAGTTTCAGCATCTGCAAAACCGTTCCGACCGTCCCGACGTGATAGACGTCGTTTTCGGTCGGATCTTCAATCGCGGCCTCTTTCTGCGTCAGTAAAATAATGTTCTGATCCTGATCAACGACCTCCTGCAGCGCCCGAATGGATTTTTCGCGCCCGACAAACAGAGGAACAATCATTTTCGGATAGACCACGATGTCGCGAAGCGGAAGCACGGGATAAATATTCTTTTTTGCCATTTTATCTTAATCCTCACATATTTCCTGTTATCCTTTTATATAGGAAAACTTTTTGTGAACTACAATAGACACACCCACATATTTAAGACTTTTGTGGCATATTTCGAACGGCTCGGCAACGGTTAAACGCTTTAATCCACAACGATATGAGAAACTGCTGATAAACGGCGCCAATATTGTGGGGAATTTATAATCTTGTATTTAAAATTAAAAACTTTGCTATATGATAGAGACAATTATAAGTCTCACCAAATAAATATGCTTGGAGAAAATTTTTAATGGCTGCTTTAAAAAAACAAAGTTTATCCGGAGATGAAATTACCGTTGACATCTCGGTAACGCTCGGTACTGCCGATCTCCGGGTACAGCAACTGCTGAAGCTCGGCCGAGGCGCCGTTGTCGAACTGGACCGCAACGTCAACGACTATGTTGACATTTACGCCAACAACATCCTTATCGGCCACGGCGAAGTCGTCATTACCGAAAATGAGACCATAGGCATTTCCGTCACCGATATTGTCAAAAAATCAAAAAGATAAATTCATGCCTTTACGCAAAAGATGTAAAAAGTTTTTCAAATCTCTGCTGCAGTCGCGGCTCGTACTGGCTGCCATCAGCACGCTGATTTACTGGTATGCCCGCCTGGTCGGACGAACCACCGAATGGCAGACGCAGGGCGTTGACGAACTCTACCGCGTTTGGGAAAAAGAAGGCAGTTTCATCTTCATCGGCTGGCACGGGCGCGCTATGATGCTTCCCTATTTTTGGAACCGCTCCCACCCGCTGAATGCCTTGGTTTCCCTTCACCATGACGGCCGTATGATTGCCGGCCTGCTTGAAAAATTCGGCATGGGAACCATCGGCGGCTCCAGCACCGAAAACGGCAAAAACGCGGCGCTTGAACTGATGCGCTCGCTGCAAAAAGGCGAAGCCATCGCCATCATTCCCGACGGCCCCAAAGGCCCGAGCATGACACTGAGCCGTTCCGCCGTCTACTTTGCGCAAAAATCGGGAAAACCGATTATCGGTGCCACATACAGTATTGCCGGCTCCAAAATCGTCGAAAAGAGCTGGGACAAGATGATGCTCCCCAAACCTTTCTCCCGCGGTTGCTATTATGCCACCGAGGCTTTCTATATTCCCGCCGACGCAGACGAAACCAGGCTTGAAGAATATCGCCGGACAATCGAAAACCGTCTGAATCAGCTCACCTGGGAAGCTGACAAAGCCATGGGCATCAAACACATCGAAAAAGGAACCGTTGCCCGCAAACGCTACCCTGCCCCCGCTCCGAAATCAGAAAAGGCTTAAAGATGTTTATCCGGATTTACAATACCCTAATCAGCATACTCTATCCCCTGGTCATCAAACGCTATATCAAAAAACGCCAGGAGCGCGGCAAAGAAGACGTCAAACGTTTCAACGAACGCGTCGGCCGTCCCCTGCTCAAACGCCCGGAAGGACGTTTTATCTGGTTTCACGGGGCATCGGTCGGTGAATCTCTCTCCATGCTGCCGCTGATTAACAAACTGCTGGAAGCTTATCCCGACATGCACATCATGGTAACCACCGGCACTACCACCTCCGCCGAACTGATGAGCAAACGCCTGCCCGAGCGGGCTTTTCACCAATATCTGCCGATAGACAACCCCTTCTTTACCACGCGCTTCGTCCGCCACTGGCACCCAGATTTGGTTCTGTGGTTTGAATCGGAATTCTGGCCCGCCATGCTTTCCTCCATTAAACGCAGAAACATCCCCTTGATTCTGGTCAACGGCCGCATTTCCAACAAATCATTCAAACGTTGGCAGCAGTTTGACTTCATCAGCAAAGAACTGCTTTCCTGTTTCACTTTCTGCCTCGGCCAGTCGGAAGAAGACGCCTATCGCCTGCGGGTTCTCGGAGCCAAAGATTCGATGTGTCTCGGCAATATCAAATTCGCCGGCCTGCCCATTCCCATTGACGCCCAAAAGAAAGCCGAAATCGTCGGCCAGATAGGCAAACGCCCGGTCTGGTGCGTCAGTTCCACCCATGAAGACGAAGAATTTAAAATCGGGCGTTTTCTAAAAAAACTGGGCCAGACCGTTCCTGGCCTGCTGACTATCATCGCCCCGCGCCACCCTAACCGCGGCGCCGACATCAAACAAAAACTGGAAGAAAGCTACGGCTTAAAGGTCTCCCTGCGTTCCGCCGGTGAAAAAATCACGCCGGAAACCGAAGTTTACGTGGCGGATACCATCGGCGAAACCGGCCTGTGGTACGACCTGTGTCCGCTGGTTTTTGTCGGCGGTTCGCTGATTCCTCACGGCGGCCAAAACTTTATGGAGCCGTCCCGCATGCGTGATGCCGCCATTGTGGGCCCCCATATGCATAACTTCACCGAAGCGATGAACCGTGCCAAAAAAGCCGATGCGGTTATTCAGGTAAACGATGTTCTCGAATTGGAAGAAACCGTCACTTCGCTGCTCACCAACAAAGAACTGCTGGAAGCCAAACGCAGCCTGGCTTACAACTGGGCCAACAGCGAGGCCAAAGTGCTTGACGGCATTCTGGAAAAAGTCAAAGGATACATCGAATAATGAAAACTCCCGGCTACTGGTCTGATCTTAATCCGCTGTCCCTTTTGCTCTCTCCGCTGGGCCTGCTTTATAACTTGGGCACCCGTCTGAACATGAGCCTGCACAAACCCCAAAAGGCTGCCGTTCCCGTCGTCTGTATCGGCAATCTGACCGCCGGGGGAACCGGAAAAACGCCGACGGCCGTTTCCATTGCCAAACTCATGCAACAGGCAAAACGCAAACCATTTTTTGTTTCCCGCGGTTATGGCGGCAACTTGCATAACGTTTTGGTCGACCCTCAGCACCATACACCGCAGCAGGTCGGCGACGAACCGCTGCTGCTGGCCCGACAGGCACCGACGGTTGTCAATCCTGACCGTTTTGCCGCAGCACAAACGGCTGCGGCCGCCGGAGCGGAAATGGTCATTATGGATGACGGTTTTCAAAATCCCGGCCTGCATAAGGATTTGTCATTTCTTGTTTTTGACGGCGGTTTCGGTTACGGCAACGGTCTGTGCATTCCGGCCGGGCCCTTGCGGGAAAGCCTGCCTGCCGGAATGAAAAGAGCCGATGCCGTCCTGATAATCGGTGAAGACAGGCATCGCCTTGCCGAACAGATTGCCCTTCCCGTTTTCCGCGGCCAGATAGTCCCGGTCAGGCCGAACTTTTCCGAGCGCAGAGTCATTGCTTTTGCAGGCATCGGACGGCCGGAGAAGTTTTATCAGTCGTTGCGTGAACTGAACTTTGAACTGGTCGAAACCGTCAATTTTCCCGATCACCATTTTTACACCGATACCGAACTTGACCAATTAATCGACAAGGCGGAGAAAAATTCCTGCACCTTAATCACAACGGCTAAAGATCTGGTAAAAATTCCGTCCCAACGCCGCAGTTTTTTCAAGGTTTTGGAAATAGAAGTCCGCTGGGAAGACGAAGACGCTTTGGCCGGTTTTATTCTGCACCGTCTGCCCTGAAAACACTGTCCTGATATTTCACTGCCGCATGTGAACCGTCGCAAAACGGCTTATTGCGGGAATGCCCGCAGCGGCATAGCGTCTGACGGTTGCGTCGTTCATAAAGTTTTCCGCTCTCGCTTTCAACCTGTATGCCGCCTTTCACCCACAACGGCCCGCTGCATCCCATTGCCGGATCTTCCAAAACGCCTATTTCCGGCTGTAATTCCGGTTCAATCGGCTTACCCGTACGATTGTCAAACATTATCAAACGACCGGACGGACAGTTGCATGCCTCCTTAACGGCCTGCTTGTCTGCTGCCGGCGTTCCTTCCTGCACCAGGTTCCAAATCCGGCCTTTGGCATCGCAGAAACGGGCATAAGCACAATAATCCTGATTGTCTGCCAAAGTCAGATTCGGCCCCTCTATAGCCTCGGCACCGTTCAATATCGGCTCAAAAGAAGCTGTTTCCTCTCCGTCCCAATCCGCCTTTTCGTGACTGCCGTCACAAAAAGGCGCATGCCCCGAACGCCCGCAGCGGCAAAGATGCAACGGAGTTTCATCGGCAGTAAACTTCTGTCCCGGAACATATTCTTCCGAAGCCCCAGCCTCGTCAGGCTTAATTGCATACAGCCTGATGTCTTGAACATTACTGACTTCATAAGGTCCGTTCGCAGTCACTTTTATCTTGGCATAAGATCTATCCATCAGTCACTCCGTCAATCTTCAGACACAAAATGCCTTCGGCAATTTTCTTCACGCAAAGATGGAGTCAGCCGTATAGTCGCCGAAAGCAAAACTGCTGCCGTCAATAAAACGCTGCCCCCTGTCAAGCGAAGCAATTTTCTTCATATCCTCATCGTCGAGCTCAACGGCCGAAGCGGCAAAGTTTTCTTTCAGACGCATTTCATGAACCGTCTTGGGAATAACCGAAACGCCGCGAGCCAGCTGCCAAGCCAGCAGCACCTGCGCCGACGTGCAGTTCAAACGTCCGGCAATTTCCATAATAATCTCATTGCGGAACAAATCGGTCTCATCTCCGTCATGCTGCGAGCCCAGCGGCGAATAAGCCGTAACCGCAATCATATTCTTCCGGCAGAATTCAATTAAATCGTTTTGCTGCAACAGCGGATGACTCTCAACCTGATTGACCGCCGGCGTTATTTCCGCTTTTTCAATCAGCTCGCCCAAACGTTTTGCTCCGAAATTGGAAACTCCGGCAGTGCGGATCAGTCCCTGCTGCTGCGCCTTTTCAATCTCCGCCCAGGTCAAGTCAAGCGGCATATCTTTTAACGAAACCATATCTTCGGCACGATGCGGCATCGGTACTCCTTTTTTCTGTGCCACCGGCCAATGAATCATATACAAATCAAGATAATCCTGCTGCAAATCGGCCAACGTCTGTTTCAAAGCAGGCAAAACATCTTCCGGCGCATGCATATCGTTCCATAATTTAGAAGCAATGAACAGTTCTTCCCGCTTTATGTCTCCTTCGGCAACCGCATCATGCAGCGCCTGTCCGATTTCCTTTTCATTGCCGTAAATCGGCGCACAGTCAATATGTCGGTAACCAAGCTTTATTGCCCAGCGAACGGTCTGATACACCTCTCCCGGACCTGAACGCCAGGTTCCCAAACCAATCATCGGCATATCATAATCCGTGTTTAACTTAACGCTTTTCATTCTTCTCTCCCTAACAAAAAATATCTACCTTTTCTATATAATCGCAAAGCCATAAGGTTAAAGATTATCCCCTGCAAAAATTCTGCACTGGAAATTTTTTCGCCTCTTCTCTAAAATCTGACCAGACAAATCAACCTGAAAGAGAAAAAACAATGACGGTCAATATTGAAAAATTCCCGGTTTACTACACCAAACTTCCCCACTATAAAGACGTTGCCTGCAATCTGACTTATGCCACGCCCGACGCAGCCTGCTTTGACATCTGCGCCGCTTTGGAACAGCCGGTAACTCTTCATCCCGGTGAACGCATCAAATGCCCCACCGGCATAAAAATTGCCCCGGAAAATCCGTTCTGGTGCCGCATTAACGGCCGCAGCGGCCTGGCCGCCAATCATGGCATTATCCCCGTCGGCGGCATTATCGACACTGATTACCGCGGCGAAATTATGGTCATTCTGCTGAACACCAATCCGGCCGGCAAAGAAAGCTATACCATCCACCCCGGCGATAAAATTGCCCAGGGAGAATTCCCGTTTCCCTATAAAGCGGATTTCAAAGAAATCAGCAACGAAGAATTCGATAAACTGACCACCTCCCGCGGAGAAAACGGTTTCGGTTCTTCCGGCAAATAGACTTTACGGCAGCAAACAGTAAAAAAGCTACGAAAAATTTCGTAGCTTTTTTTCACTAACTGTATGGAATGCAGCCTCCGGTTCCCGAACAATCTCTGGGAGCCTGCGCATCGCGGCCGCAGCACATCTGCCCTGAAGGACAAGAAAGAATTTTAGAACGTCCGGAACCGTACGGATTACTCGGACAATAATAACAGTTCAAACGTTGATTTTTAATCGTAACGGAAGTTGAACTGCACGAGTTATAGCTGTATCCGCCGCATCCTTTTCCTACTGTTCCGGCTGGTTTATATGAATAATAAGCATACCCCTTGTCCGAGCATACCGGCGCACGGCATTTATAACAGGAAGTGCCGCATTCCGTCTTAGTCTCATCGGCTTGTACTTGACTTGAATTACAAGCCGATAATTGATAACCGGAAGGACAAACATCCGAGCAAGCCGGAATACAGCCATTCCCTGATTTTTTATAGCCCGAGTTACAGCTCCAGGATTGAATTTTGGCAGCACAGTCGGCAAAATAAGAGCAGGTTGCGTTTGCCGGACAGGAGGCGATTGCCGCGGTCCGGTTATGACAGTTGTCCGGATAGGCCACTTCGCACTTTGACTGGCAGTCGCCGTAAACCTGCTGGCAGCCGTAAGGCGCGGAGACCGCATTTCGATTTCTGCAATTATCGGAATAAGCCTTTTCGCATTTGGAGGAACAGTCGTCAAAAGATTTCTCGCAGCCATACGGGGTTTGAACCGCGGTTCGGTTGCGGCAGTTGTCGGCATAGGCTTTCTTGCAGACGCTTCCGCAAGGAGCGGCATAATAAGTTTCACAGCCGTACGGAGTTGAGACGGGATTGGGG
>MNTU01000014.1 GCA_001917125.1 Azospirillum sp. 47_25 | reverse complement strand
CTCGGTAGTCCAAACCCGCGAAGAATTCACCGAGAACCTGATTAACGTTCTGGAAGAAGGTTCGGATAAACTGACCCTGGCTGACATGAACGAAGAGTCCGCCAATATGCTTGCCCTGCAAACCAGACAGCAGCTGGCGATTAACTCTCTGTCTTTGGCCTCTCAGGCTTCACAGTCAGTTCTGAAGTTGTTCTGATTTTCAGGCAAGGAATAAAAACAAAAAAGGCCGGATTTTTTCGGCCTTTTCTTTTGTTTGTTAACCTTTTTTTCTATAATTTTTTGTAGATTTATGGTATAATGATTTTATAATTCGGTTGCAAACCGATTATATTGCTTATATTGTAGCCAGTAGGGGCTTAAACATTCCAGTATATGGAGAAAAACAATGTCAGATATATCCTTAACTGCCAGCATGCGTTCCAACCTGCTGTCTCTCCAACAAACGCAAAGCCTTATGGACGTAACCCAGGAGCGTCTGTCCACCGGTAAAAAAGTCAATTCGGCTTTGGATAACCCGTCTTCATTCTATACCGCACAGTCTTTGACCAACCGTGCCAACGATTTGAGCTCTCTGCTTGATTCAATGGGGCAGGGCGTGCAAACCATTAAAGCGGCCGATGAAGCAATTACCTCGATTACGGCATTGGTCCAGCAGGCAAAAGCCGTTGCCAATCAGGCCCGTGATGTCTCCGTTGATAAAATAACTTCTTCCGGTGGATTTAGGCATATGAATATTGCTGTTTCTATGGAGTTTGAAGTCAAAGGTGCGACCAACAAAGTAACAGTTAATTTTAATAAAACAGAAGCTGAAACTTTTACAATTGACCAAGTAGCGGGGAAAATTGTTGAAGAGTTAAATAAAGCAGCCGGCGCTGATGGTAAAGCCATCGGTGGTTTTGGTTATGAAATCAGTGCTGATGGTCAAACATTCAATATTGTTTCGGGTAATGGTGCTGAAGCTAAGGTCACTCAAGGTGGAGATGGATCTTTGTGGGGGCTGACATTCAGTGGTACAACGGGCGGTGCCGAGCGGGCTCAATATCAGGAGCGCTATAACGATATTTTAACTCAGATTGACCAGCTGTCTAAAGATGCCGGTTATAAGGGCGTTAACCTGCTGGGCGGCACCGATCAGTCCTTGACCGTTGTCTTTAACGAAGACCGTTCTTCTTCAATTACCATTAAAGGCGTTGACGGCTCAACCGCCGGCTTGGGGTTGGCTCAGGCAACCAGCTGGGGAAATCTAGCCAGCATCGAAACCTCTCTTGATGAAGTCGATGCCGCCATTACAAAACTGCGTTCAATGTCTTCCGAGTTCGGTAACAACTACTCGGTTGTCCAGACCCGTGAAGAATTCACCGAGAACCTGATTAACGTTCTGGAGGAAGGTTCGGATAAACTGACTCTGGCTGACATGAACGAAGAGTCTGCCAATATGCTTGCGCTGCAAACCAGACAGCAGCTGGCGATTAACTCTTTGTCTCTGGCTTCTCAGGCGGCTCAGTCGGTTCTGAAACTGTTCTAAAAGCGGGAGTGTAATTTTATCCTGACGGACTGTTGAGGCAAACAGTCCGTTTTTTTTGGGTATTTTAGGGCAGAAAGATGCTTTTTTAGTCTATGAAGTTGTTATTAAGTTTATTTTTCTCCTTGTTAATTGTTAAAAAATGGTTAAATCTGAAAATAGAAATTTATAATATTTAGCGGGGCAAGTCCGATAATATCATTTGATTTTCGGGGCTTGTCCGTTCTCAAAGCGGAGATTAATATGGCTGATATTTCATTAACTGCAAGCATGCGCTCAAATTTGCTGTCTTTACAAAATACCCAGAGTTTAATGGATATGACACAGGAACGTCTGTCCACGGGTAAAAAAGTAAACTCGGCTCTTGACAACCCGACATCTTATTACACGTCTCAGTCTCTGACCAACCGGGCCAGTGACTTAAGCGCTCTGTTGGATTCGATGGGACAGGGTATTCAAACTATTAAGGCCGCCAACGAAGGCATTGAGTCGATTACCGAGTTTGTACAGCAGGCCAAATCTGTTGCCAATCAGGCGCGCGACGAAGCCAATAAGGTTGCCGGTTCTACGGGAAACTATGATGCGGAAAAAATTGAAGCAGATACAGAGTTCAATATTACGGTAACCTACAATGGCGAAACTAAAAGTGAACAAGTCACTTTAACAGATGCCAAAACTTCAGGAGCTGATGCTGCTTCTGAGATTCAAGATGTCTTGCAGGCAATGGAGTTCGGCGCTGACAGTACGGCTTTGGGAACAAATTATACCGTTACTTTTGAAGACGGTGCTTTCAAGGTTAATTCTGCCAATGGCGAAGAAATTAAAATTTCTTTTGAAGTCGGCGGAGCTAAAATGGATGCCTCGGCCGGTAATGCCAACCGTGTTAAGGCTATTTCTCAGTTTAACGACATTCTCGACCAGATTGACCAATTGGCGAAAGATTCCGGTTATAAAGGTGTCAACCTGCTAGGCGGCACCGACCAGTCTTTAACGGTTATTTTCAACGAAGACCGCTCATCGAACCTGACCATTCAGGGCGTTGATGCCAGCACCAAA
>MNTU01000017.1 GCA_001917125.1 Azospirillum sp. 47_25 | reverse complement strand
CAGAGTTTTGCTGAGTTTTTTCATCATACACCTCACATATAACTGAATCATAGCCTGAAGACAGAATATCACAGCGCCTGCGAAGTGTCAATATATAATAAGTGCGAAATTTTTATTTGACTACAAAAGATAATGCTATGGTTATATTTGATTTTTCCCCCAGCATAAAAGGGAAAATATTGGTATTTTATTATTTGTAGGTTATATTGATTTCATCAACAAATTAATCCGAAAGAGTGAGACACCATGAACAAAAGAGTATGTTTAATTGACGGTTCCGGCTACATCTTCCGCGCTTTTTACGCGCTGCCGCCGCTGACCAGCCCCGACGGCATTCCGGTTAATGCCGTTTACGGTTTCACCAATATGTTCATGCGCCTGACTCAGAAAATAAAATGCGACTATTCGCTGGTGCTGTTTGACGCCAAACGGCAGAATTTCCGCAATGAAATTTTTCCCGATTATAAGGGCACCCGCAAGGAAATCCCCGAAGACCTGATTCCCCAGTTTGACATTATTCATCAGGCGGTAAAGGCGCTGAACCTGCATTACCTTGACATGGAGGGCTACGAGGCGGACGACCTGATTGCCACTTATGCCGACATGGCCTTGAAAGCCGGCTGCGACGTAACCGTCATTTCGGCGGATAAAGACTTGATGCAGCTGATTCGCCCCGGCGTCGAATTTTACGATCCGATGAAAGACAAATATTTTACTCCCGAAGACGTCCGGGAAAAGTTCGGCGTTTACCCTGACCGGGTAGTTGACGTGCAGGCGCTTGCAGGCGACAGCACCGACAATATTCCCGGTGTTCCCGGCATTGGGCTGAAAACCGCGGCGGAATTGGTTAACCAGTTCGGCTCGCTGGAAGAGGTTTTGAACCGCGCGGGCGAAATCAAACAGAACAAACGCCGCGAAACCCTGCTTGAAAACATCGACAAGGCCAAAATTTCCCTGCAGCTGGTAACCTTAAAGCCGGACGTGCCGGTAACCCATAAGATTGAAGAATATGCCTGCCAAAAACCCGATTTGCCGACAATCCTCGAGTTCGTCAGCCGCTACGGCTTTAACTCCATTCGTCCCCGGGTCGAAAAATGGGTGGCTGAACAATGTTCCGATAATTCTGAAAACACCGTATTTAAACCGGTCGCGGCGGTTGAAACGCATTATGAACTTGTTCAGGACGAGGCCGGGCTGAAACGCTGGGCCGACAAAATCCGCCAAACGGGCTTTGTCGCTTTCGACACCGAAACCAACGGGCTTAATCCTCAGTTTGATAAAATTGTCGGCTTTTCGCTGGCCGTGGCGCCGGGAGAGGCCTGCTATGTGCCGTTGGCGCATGCCGCCGGCGGTTCCGGCAGCAATTTGGATTTGTTCAGCGAGCCGCAGACACCGGCTGTGTCGCAGCTTAAGTTTGAGCAGGTCTGCAAAATTCTCAAACCGCTGTTCACCAGCAAATCGATTTTGAAAATCGGCCATAACATCAAATTTGACCTGCATTTTATGGAGCAGGTCTGGGGCGAAGAAACACTGGTTGAACCGCTGGAAGACACCGCGGTGCTCTCATATGTGCTGAACGGCACCGAACACGGTCACGGGCTCGACGAACTGGCCAAACTTTACCTTGACCATAAAATGATTGCCTATGAAGAAGTCTGCGGCAGCGGCAAAAATAAAATCACCTTTGACCGGGTAGAACTTGACCAGGCGCTGAACTACGCCGCAGAAGACGCCGACTATACGCTGCGCCTTTATCAGCTTTTCCGGCCGCGCCTGTTTGCCGAGCATCAGGTTTCGGTTTATGAGGATTTGGACCGTCCGCTGATAAATATTCTGAAAGAAATGGAAGACAGCGGCATAAAAGTCAACACCGCCACCCTGCGGGCTTTAAGTGCCGACTTTGAGCTGAAAATGCGCGACTATGAACAGCAGATTTACCAATTGGCGGGCGAGGAGTTTAACATCGGCTCGCCGAAACAAATCGGAGATATTCTCTTTGGCAAACTCGGCGCCAAGGGCAAAAAGACCCCGACCGGAGCCTGGCAGACCGGCGCCGACATTCTGGAAGACCTTGCCGCCGAGGGCAACGAACTTTCGGCGCGAATTTTGGACTGGCGCGCCCTGAGCAAACTGAAATCGACATATACCGACGCTTTGCTGGCTCTGCTTGATAAAAACGAGCGGGTGCATACCACCTATAACCAGATAAATACTTCAACCGGGCGCCTGGCCTCCAATAACCCCAATCTGCAAAATATTCCGATTCGCAGCGAAGAGGGCAAAAAAATCCGTGAATGTTTTATCGCCCGTCCCGGCTGCAAACTGATTGCCTCTGACTATTCGCAGGTAGAACTGCGGCTGCTGGCGGTGGTGGCTGATGTAAAAGGCCTGAAACACTCCTTTGCCGAAAATCAGGATATTCACGCCGCCACGGCTTCCCGTGTGTTCGGCGTGCCGCTGGACAAGGTGACCCCGAACCAGCGCCGCCATGCCAAGGCAATAAACTTCGGCATTGTTTACGGCATTTCCCAATACGGCCTTGCCAAACAAATCGATGTCAGCAATGAAGAGGCCAAAGCTTATATTGATGCCTATTTCCGCGAAATGCCCGAGATTAAAAAATATATGGACGACACCATTCAGTTTGCCCGCAAAAACGGCTATGTTCTTACCCCGTTTGGCCGCAAATGCACCGTGAACGGCATTAACGACAAAAACAAACGCCTGGCCATGAATGCCGAGCGTGCCGCCATAAACGCCCCGATACAGGGCGGTGCCGCCGATATTATCAAAATGGCAATGAACAGCGTATTTAAAGCCCTGAAAAAGGGAAATTACCAAACCCGCATGCTGTTGCAGGTTCACGATGAATTGGTGTTTGAGGCGCCGGAAAACGAGGTTGAAGAAGTTGCCGCGTTAATCAGGGAATCAATGCAGAACGTTGTTCACTACGATGTGCCGTTTATTGCCGAAGTCGGCATCGGCGACAATTGGGCACAGGCGCATTAACAGGATTGGCTTTTTTTCCCGTTCTCCCTTCACCGCCCGGTTTTTTATTTTTTAATGTCATAACCCGCCGGTGTCCTTTTCTGTCACCGCCCGGTTTTTTTTATTTTTTAATGTCATTGCCCGACTTGATCGGGCAATCTGTTTATCGCCGCCGTCTGATTTTCCGGATACTCCGGTCAAGCCGGAGTATGACAACAAAAAACGTCATCACCCGACAGGCCCTTTCCTGCCATTGCCCGGTCTTTTATTTTTTATGTCATTGTTCGGCTTTCTATTTTATGTCATTGCCCGACTTCTTTTTTATTTATGTCATTGCCCGGCTTGACCGGGCAATCCGGCTGTCTCTCTCACAATCGGCCGAGTTAAATTTCCCGTTCTTTCAAAACAAAATACATTGTCTCTTTCATCAGATAAAAGAATAAATGACGTTCGCGCGGCGGCAGACTGTAATAATAAGACGTCAGCTCGGCTGTCTCACGCTTTTCCTGTTCCCGGCTCAGCGGTATGCCGTATAATTCTTCCCTGAGGCGCTCTTGCCGCATTTCTGCGCTGAGCAGAATAATTTTTTTCTGCAAACCGAGGAAAAAATAGTTCGGTTCCACCTCCAAAACCTGACAGAACCGCCACAAATCCTGCCCGCTAACGGTACGCAGCCCTTTTTCGCACTTTTCCGCCTGCTGCAAGCTCATACCGACCCGCCGCGCCACATCGTCACTCGTCAGTCCTAACACCTCGCGCCGTTCACGAATGCGTTTCCCGATATGAGCGGCAACCGGATCCATAACTTTTTCCTGCCATGATGATGAATTTTTTTCAGACATAAAACTGACTCCTCACAAACGTCAATCCGCATAATTCTTTCCGCCTTAAAGGCGCGGATTTTTTTGCCAAATCCCTTAAAACAGGCAAAGGGCGGTCGGGATGTTTGAAATGATGCCACTAAGAGAAGCACTGCATCAGGCATAACCTGATACCCACCCCGACCATAAGAGTCGAAATGTAATATAGCAGTTTGTCGGTTAACAAACCACTAAGACGACGTTAATGCAGGCACCGTGTTTATGCAACATTAACGCCATCCTCTTAGTGATTAAGGAAACATTTCAAAATTTCCCAATTCATTATGAATTACAGCCTTATTTCTTTAACGGAAATAAGTCTCAAATGTCATACGACATTCGGGTATAAAAAATCACCTTTAATTTTGGTAAAGGTGAGGGGCTCAAAAGACCAAACATACATGGCCGGACTTATTCGACCTCCTATAAAAGGAAGCACTTATATTCGTCGCACCCCTCAAAAGAGAGGTTTAACAGCCGTCCTGATATAGGAGGCTATAGGTAAATGTATGTTTTTATGAGCTTTTGAGTCTCCGCAAGCAGATACCACCCCGCTTGCAGAAATCATAATAACGTAAATTAGAATTTTTGCAACTGCAAAAATCTAATCACATAAATTTTTTATCAAACCGCTAAAAACAAAAGGCGGAGGGGGCTCAAAACACAGATAGCCATGTCGGACTTATTCGGCTCCCCATGAAAGGAAACGCTTATATTCGTCCCACCCCTCCGAAAATTTCTTAGGCGGTCGGGACGCTAGGAAAAATGCTCACTAAGAAACACTAGTATCAGGCAAAACCTGATACTCATCCCGACCATGAGAGTCGAAATGCAATATAACAGTTTGTCGGTTAACAAACCGCTAAAAAGACGTTAACGCCGGCACCGTGTGCCGGAGCAGGGGCTTTCAGCCCATAAAAAAGCCGCCTCACCAGGTGAAGCGGCTTCGTTTGTCAGATATTCCTGAATTAAATATCCAGGTTTACCACATTCAGGGCATTGTCCTGAATGAATTCCTTACGCGGCTCAACCACATCGCCCATCAAGGTAGCAAAGGTTTCGTCAGCCTCGTCGAGATGTTCCATCTTAACTTGCAGGAGCGAGCGGGCTTCCGGGTCAAGCGTGGTTTCCCACAGCTGTTCGGGGTTCATTTCGCCCAAACCTTTATAGCGCTGAATGGTAATGCCTTTTTTGCCGGCGGCCATAACCGCATCAACAAAGGCAACCGGACCCGGAATGCGGATTTCAACACCGTTTTTGGAAACCAAAACCGACGCCTGGGCGAAGTTTTCCAGCAGCATGGTGCGCATTTCGTTAAGAATAACCGCCTCCGGACTGTCCATAACCGTGCTGCCGATAACGTGCTCTTCTTTCACGCCGCGCAGGGTGCGGTGAATTGTGAAAGAATTGTCTTCGTTCAAATCGGCCAGCCAGCCTTTGTCATATTCGGCTTCATGTGAATCCAGGCAGACGGCCAGATTGTCCAGCGCTTTTTTGAAAGCGTCGCGGTCGGCGGTCAAATTCTTGTCAAACAGGCCGTGAATAGCCATTTGTTCAATAATTTTTTCCGGTGCTTTTTTGCCCAGCGTGGCAATCAGGCTGCGGACTTTGCGGGTGTTTTCAACCAGCGTAATCAGGTCAGAGCCGGCAATTTGCTCGCCGTTCTGCTTTTGCAGAAAAGCGTCTTCGCAGCCGCCGCGGATAAGATAATCTTCCATTTCGCGGTCGTCTTTCAAATAGAGAATGGAGTTGCCGCGTTTGGCCTTATACAGAGGCGGCTGGGCAATATAAACGTAGCCGCGTTCAATCAGTTCCGGCATCTGGCGGTAGAAAAAGGTCAGCAGCAGGGTTCTGATGTGCGAACCGTCAACATCCGCATCGGTCATAATCACAATCTTATGATAGCGGCATTTGTCGGCGTTAAAGTCGTCGCGGCCGATGCCGGTGCCCAGCGCGGTGATAATGGTGCCGATTTCGGCGGAGTTCAGCATCTTGTCAAAACGGGCGCGTTCAACGTTCAGAATTTTACCGCGCAGCGGCAGAATAGCCTGATTGCGGCGGTGGCGTCCCTGTTTGGCCGAGCCGCCCGCGGAATCTCCCTCCACAATGAAGACTTCGGACAGGGCGGGGTCTTTTTCCTGGCAGTCGGCCAGTTTGCCGGGCAGGGAAGAAATATCCATTGCGCCTTTGCGGCGGGTCAGGTCGCGGGCTTTGCGGGCCGCTTCGCGGGCTGTTGCCGCTTCCACGATTTTGCCCACGATAATCCGCGCGTCGGCCGGGTGTTCATCCAGCCATTCTTTCAGCTTGTCACCCACCACGCTTTCAACCACCGGGCGCACCTCTGAGGAAACCAGCTTGTCTTTGGTCTGCGACGAAAACTTCGGATCCGGCGCTTTAACCGAAAGCACGCAGGTCAGCCCCTCGCGCATGTCTTCGCCGGTAATCACGTTTTTGTCTTTTTTCAGCAGGCCGTTTTCGGCAATGTAGTTGTTAATCGTGCGGGTCAGTGCGCCGCGGAAACCGGCCAGGTGCGTGCCGCCGTCTTTCTGCGGAATATTGTTGGTAAAGCAGAGCATGCTCTCGTTATAGGCATTGGTCCATTGCAGGGCAACGTCAACCTGAATGTCGTCTTTCTCGCCGCCGAAAGCGATAACCGTTTCGTGCAGCGGAGCTTTGGACTTGTTCAGATGCGTAACGAAAGCCATCAGCCCGCCTTCATAATGAAAATCAACTTCTCTCGGTTCGGCGCCGCGGTTGTCAATCAGTTTCAGATAGACGCCGGAGTTCAGAAAAGCCTTTTCGCGAATGGCTCTTTCCAGCGTTTCAAAGCTGAATTCAATGGTTGAAAAAGTTTCTTTGGACGGCAGAAACGTTACTTCGGTGCCGTGCCGGCCGTTTGAATCGCCGACAACTTCCAGGTGCTGGGTCACGTTGCCGCGGGCAAATTTAACCAGATGCTCTTTGCCCTCGCGCCAAATCCGCAGATTCAGCCAGTCAGACAGCGCATTGACCACTGAAACGCCCACGCCGTGCAAACCGCCGGAAACCTTATAGGAGTTGTTGTCGAATTTGCCGCCGGAGTGCAGCTCGGTCATAATGACTTCAGCCGCCGAAACGCCTTCTTCCTTGTGCATGCCCACCGGAATGCCGCGGCCGTTGTCGCGGATGGTGGCCGAACCGTCCGGGTTCAGGATAACTTCGGTCTTGTCGCAGTAACCGGCCAGAGCTTCGTCAATCGCGTTGTCGAGCACTTCATAAATCATGTGGTGCAGACCCGAACCGTCGTCGGTGTCGCCGATGTACATGCCCGGGCGTTTGCGAACCGCGTCCAATCCCTTCAAAACCTTAATGGAATCAGCGTTATATTCGGCTTCTTCTTTCTGAATTTCTTCTGTGGTCATTTCACTCATTACAACATCCTTAATTTCGTATATTTTAAGCTGACCGAATCATAGCGCAAAAACTTGCAATCACCAAGCAATAAATTAAAGATATCAACGTTTGGCGCCCTTTTTGCACAGATTTTTTGCCCGTTTTCCGGCGTTTTAGTTATAGACAAAATTTTCATGATATGATAGATTAAGCCTTAGAAGAGTTTGAGGAAGTAATCATGAGCGATTTTGAAGAATTATACCGCGTTTTTATCAAAACCCAGCCCGCTAAATCCGCCGTTCAGGAGGTTAAACGCCTGCACCCCGATCTCAGTGCCCGGCAGGCTGCCGCCGCCGCTCAAAATCTGGCCGAACTCGCTTACAATCTCGATATGGACGCTTATTTTAATCCCGAAATCAGGGAAGGCAGCGTCAGCCGCAACTGGAACAACCAGTTCCGCGCCCTTAACCGTTTGCAGCCCGAACAGCTGGAAGCGCTTGTCGCTTATTCGGAAATCTATGCCGACAAGGTGATGCCCTGTGCCGCCAATGAAACCGAAGATGCCATGCTGCGGGCGGTTTTTGCCATGTCGGCCCGGGCAATGGTGCTTTATGCTCCTGACCGCCTGCGGGACAAAAAACTGCACTTTCTGATGGCTTCCGCCGCGCAAAAAATTGCCGATAACGGCAACAGGCTGACCCGCGGCGAAAAATATTCTCTGGCCATGTCGGTATTCACCAATCTCTACCAGGACAATCCCGCCGCTTTTTTTAACCGTCTGGGCATGATCGGCAAAGCCGTTGACGGTTTGACAGACCGGAAAAACCTCGGCAAAGTCTGCGAAGAAATCGACAATATCTATCAAAACGAAGGCGACATTACTCCGGTAATGGCCAGAGGATTTGAAAAATATGTTATTCCCGTTGTTAACGAAATTCCCGATTTTGCCACCCTTTCCGCCGAGCATGACTGTTCTTACGGCGAATACGGGCTGATCGGCTACACCAACAAGGTTCTTACTTCGCAGTGGACCCCGCGCAGTCTCAACGAAGCTATCGGCATTTTGAAAGAGGTTCCCACGCCCGATATGGTCAAAAGGGAGACCATCCGCACCAAGGCCATTCAGCTTGAAGAAGCCGAGTTTAGCGGCCTGCGCGACTTTCTGCACAGCGAGACCATCGGCGTCAGCGAGCTGGTCGGGCACATGCTGGAATATTACCATGCTTTCAAAGGCGGGAACAATAATGCCGCCCAAACCGCCGCCGACAAAATTAAGAGCGATTTGCGCAGCTGCCAGTCCGAAGATTTTGCCTCCGGTTATCTTGATATATCCCGTTATGAGCGCGTTATTGACCGGGACAGCGGGCTGACCGCCATTGAAGCTTTGCAGATTGTGGCCGACAATGTTCGGAAAAACAACGCCAAACCGCCTTTGGTCAATGATCCCGAGCTTGACGGGCTGTCTCAGCGTTTTTTGCTCGAGGGCTATACCGACACCGCCGCCTTTGGCCGTTTTATGGAAGTGCTGAACAACAAAATCATTCAAAACATTGAAACGCAGAAAATCGGAATTTCGCCGCAGATGGTCGATTTAATGTTCTGGTGCGACAAAAAATGCACCAATCTGCTGAAAGACCGCGATTTCGAACACCAGTGCGGTGACCATAAATCGCCCTGGTTCAAACAGGTGGCGCTGTTTGCCGAGCTCACCAATTCCGCCGAAACCGGCTTTAATCGCAAGGGCTTTGACGCTTATTTCAAACATGTTCAGGCGCAGGATTATTTCTTTGATGCCAACAATATTTTGATCAAACGTCAGCGCAACAACATTTTTAAGCTGTTTCAGGCTTCCAAACAGGCTTGCCGTCAGGTCGGCGAAAATCTGCGCCGCCGCTTGGAACGCAGCGGGCGCGGCAGCGATGAAATCGATTTCGAAATCGAAAAACTGAACGGAATTTACGATCAGCGCAACCGCCGTATGATTTCCGGCAATCTGGTGGGCGAAATCTTCAAACTGAATGATTTCAAAAAGCCCTCCACCCGTCTCGGCGAACGCTATGCCGAAGAAATGAAGCGCAAAGTTCAGCTTGAGCGCCCGGTCGAAAAAACGCTGCTGAAAATATTCAAAACCAAAAGCCGGAGGGATTGACGATGAAAAAACTGATAATCGAAGCTCCGTCCGGTCTTGACCCCAAATATAAACTTTGGGCGAGGGAAGCCGCAGGGGAAATGCTTTCGCTGTTTCCCGAATACAAGTCCTCTTTTCAAATAGAGTTTGACGAGCTTTGCCGCCATGGGCAGACTGAAATTGATCAGGCCGCCTTTGACAGGCTGCCCGATGATGAATTTAAACGGAAATTTGTCCGGCTTTCCAACGGCAAATATCTGGTTCCTTATGCATCGGAGGCATGGTATTTGGCGCAGTCTTCCGCCGAAAACCGGGCTAACGGCATTGATGCCGCCGATATGGAAAAATACGGCAAGCTTAAAGCCGAGGGAATGCTGCACCGCAAATCGCAGGATATCGTTGTTTCTCTGCTTGGAAGCGATATTCAGCCGGCTTTCTACGGCTACGGCATTGATGGGCTGAATGCCGTCATTTCAACGCCAAACTGTAATGACAAAGAATTTTTTATCACCATTTTTATGCACGAATTCGGCCATATTCTCAACGCTACCCATGAACGGCGTCCCCATACCAAAGACGACCCGGCTTTGGGTGTGCACTGCACCAATGACAAATGCATTATGGGCGAAAGCAATTATCATGACCTCACCCGGGAAAGGCTGGAACGCAAACGGAAAAACCGTCCGCCTTTCTGTGACGAATGTATTGCCGCCATGCGGGAAAAACTGGAAAATATGCCCGGTCTGACCAAAGCCGTTGCCGTTTCCCATGCCAATGCCCTGCCGGTTCTGCCCCATAATGACGATAACTGGAAAAACGGCTGGCGCACGCATTACCGAGCCGTTGCTGCCCGTGATAAATTTACTTATCATGAAGATGTCAAAAATCCTAATTTTGTTGCCGAAATAACCCGGAATGACGGTTCCAAACTGAACATTGAAGCCAATAACGAATATAATCTGTCTCTGGGGGCGCAGACAGCCGACGGCAAAGACGATATTCCCGCGATTAAAGATTTTGCCGATGTTGTTGCCAAAGCGGCGGCGGATAACAGCGTGATTGAATTTGCTTCCATCCGGGATGACGAATTTAAAGCCCGTCTGCTGATTGCCTGCCTTGAAGCTTCGCCGCGGATGAAAACCAACAAGGCGCCGAATATAACTCCTGCTTTTTTGAAAAATATTGACCCCAAAACCAAAGCCCGCCTGCAAAAAGCTCTGACCGGAAATCGGCAGCACGGCAACGGAAACACGCCGCAACCCCGGCCAAACCGTCCGCCGCACCGTCCCGGTTCGGGAAACCGGCGTTATACGTCGGGTCGTCAGTCCGGCGGCAGATCTTAAAATTTGAGTTTATAACCGCCGTCTTCGGTCAAAATCAGCTGGGCTTCGGGATTGTCGTGTTCCACTTTCTGCCGCAGGCGGTAGATGTGCGTTTCAATCGTATGGGTTGTTACTTCGGCGTTATAGTCCCAAACGTCTTGCAGAAAATCGTTTTTGGAAACGATTTTATCTTTTGACTTATACAGGTATTTAATGACCGCCACTTCTTTTTCCGTCAGCTTGATTAATTCGTTATTGCGCCGGTTCAGGATTTCCTTTGCCGCCGGGTGCAGCTCGTAATTATTGAAAGCAAGGTAAGCGTCGCTGCTGTTTTCAAAAACATTGATGCAGGAACGCAGTTTGTTCAAAAAGTCGTTCAGGCTGAACGGTTTGCTGATGACCGCTTCTCTCTCGGCATTGCCGTCATTTTCTTTTTCCGCCTTTTCCAGCAGGATAATCGGCGCTTTCAGATGATTTTGCCTCAGGCCGGCAACCTTTTCGCTTTTGTCGTCCAAAACATAAACGTCAACCGGTTCTGCTTCCTTTTCATCAAAATAAACCGTAAATTCCGGTGCGTAAAGTTTAATTTGCCCGGCCAAATCCTCGGCAAAGCTCTGATTGTCGGAAAGAAGTAAAACATTGGGCATAAACCGCTCCTTTTAGAAATGCAGGCCGATACCGGTAACCACCGTATAGCCCTTGTTGTTGTCGCTGACGGCTTTGGTTGCGCCGCGGAAATTGACTTGGGCGCCAATCAGGTATAAATCAACGTATTTGTTCAGCTGATATTGGTTTGACAGCATAATGATGTCATCCTGATTGTCGGTATTTTCCGCTTCGCTGTGCAAATAAGAGAGCGCCGCCTGATACGGACCGATTTCATACCCCAGCCCGATGTCCCAGGCCTGTCCTTCGCGGTAATTGTCAAACCAGTCCGGCAGCCGCGGATTGTCTGATTGTCCGGTAACCGCAAAATCGCCGCCGTCAACATAAGTCTTGCGGTAACTGGCTCCCAAAGTCCAGCCGCCTTTGTAAAAACTGATGCCGGCCGTAAAGTCTTTGTCGTCCTGGTTAAAGATACCGTAGCCCAAGGCGGCCGACATATCGGCAAAACCTAAATCCTGCTCAGTATAAAGAGAGAAAACATAAGCGGAATCGTCTGCATATCTGGCAAATTTATTAACTAATCCCCGGCGGTCGTAACTGTCCGGCGCATAAGAAAAACCGAACATGGTACCGTAAATTTCCGGCGTTATGTATGAGATTTTCGGTGCCACGCCGTCAGTGTTCATCGAGGTTGAATTTAATGTCCGGTAAGCGGTGGCGTGTTTGGTTTTAACCCAGTTGGGATTCGCCATGAAATTGACAATGTCGGAATCGTTTAATCCGATGGCGCCGGCTCGCGGAGCCCCGACCTGAAACTGATAGGCGGTATTATAAGTCTCGCCCAGCATAATCCGCCCGTAAGGACTGTCGATAATGCCGTAAATCTCCTGTCCCCAGTCGCCGTTGTTAAAATTATCCTGCCTTTTGTTGATGCCGGCATTCAAATCGGCGTATAATCCGGCGCGGTAATCGGCGTTAAATTCCTTTTCCAGTCCCAGGTTAAGCGAAAACAGATTAATCCAGTGGTCACGGTGGTCGTTATGCTTGTAACGCCCGGCCGGCACGTTATATCCGTATAGGGAGTCAATTCTTCCGCTGTAAATAAACTCAACTTCCGATGCCTGCGCCAAAGCCGGAAAAAAACAAGCCAGAGAAAATAAAAGCGTTTTTAATTTCATGGGCCTCAAACCTTATTTTTTCATTTCCATAATAACCGGAACATGGTCGGACGGGCGTTCTTCTGCCCGCATATAAGTGCAGATTTTAACCGCCGTAACCCGCTCGGCAATATTCGGACTGACCCAGATATGATCCAACCGCCGCCCTTTGTTGTTTGTTTGCCAGTTGGGATTGCGGTAGCTCCACCAGGAATAGACTTTTTCCGGCTCGGGATAAAACCGCCGCGTAACGTCTACCAGGTCAAGCGCCTGCCGCAGCCGGGTCAGCCGTTCAACTTCCACCGGCGTATGCGAAACAATTTTCAGCATCTGCTTGTGGCTCCACACGTCATTTTCGAGCGGAGCAACGTTGAAGTCGCCGCAGACAATCATTTTACGCCGGCCGTAGTCGTCTTTATGCAGTTCCCAGTATTCGGCAATATCGTCCATAAAAGTCAGCTTATGTGCGAATGACAAGTTGGCAATCGGATCGGGAATATCTCCGCCGGCCGGAATATAAATATTGTTGATTTCCAAATCGTCAAGAACCCGGGCCGCAATATGTCGTGCATCATGCTTGCCGACCCAGTCTTTTTGCTCGACGGCGCTCAGATTTGTCCGTGACAAAATTGCCACGCCGTTATAACCGGGCATGCTGTATAAGGCAATGTGCGGATAGCCGAGCGCCTCAATTTCCGCAAAGGGAAAATCTTCTTTTTTGGCTTTCACTTCCTGCAGGCAGATAATGTCTGGCTGTTCCGTTTCCGCCAGCTTTTTCAGCAGATCCAGCCGGATGCGGATGGAATTGACATTCCAGGTTGCCAGTTTAAACGTCGTCTTGTCCATCGTTTAACGGCGCCCTTTATTGTAGTTTTTCGGTCCGGATTTGTTTTTCCTGAATTTAAATAATGAATTGTCCAAATCAAGATCCTTCTGCGCATTATACAGCGAAACGGTCACTTCCACGCTTTGCGGGTCAACAATGCTCCACTGTTTCAGCTCAAAGGGATTGTTGTTAAAAGTCAGCGTAATCGGGCCGATGTCGTTGTCTTTGTATTGAATGGTGGCGGTGGTAATGCCGGCGTCCTGATAATAATTGGTCACTTTGAATTTTTTTCCGTCAAGTTTAACGTCATTGGCCAAAATCAAACTGGCCGGAATATCATCGTAATCAATGTTGGTAACCTGGTCCAGCTCTTTATCGTGATAAATGATGTAATCGCCGTCGCCGACAATCAAAACATTGGTCGGAGCATTGTATTCCATGCGTATTTTGTTGGGTTTGGCAATATAGAGCATTCCTTCGGCCGTATTGCCGTTGCTGGCCGTCTGCACGAAAGAAGCCTGCATGGTTTTAATGTTGTTCAGGTAATCTTCAATTTGTTTCAGGTTCTCTTTCTGTTGAGCCTGAGCCGGGGTCAGAACCGTCCAAAACAAGGCAAAACAAATTGTCCAAACTGATTTTTTCATTTTATCACCTTTGCAAAAGAATTAACTCAAAATAATATAGTCCATAATTTCAAATAGTCTAATAAAAAAATCCCCCTTCCGATAAAAACCGCAAGAGGGATCTATCCATGCTATGAAGAGACTGTCAGCTTATTTGCTGCTTTCTTTCTTTTCGGAAGCAGATTTTGAAGAACGGGAAGAACTTGAAGAGTTAGAACTTCCGGAAGCAGATTTTGACATTTTGCTGTTGTTACCACAAGCCATGATATTTCTCCTTAAATAAAAAAATGAAAGTTGATTGTTTTCAATAATTAAATAAAACGGCTAGAAAGACTTAGAGTTGGAAGATTGACCGCACGGACAACCGCCGGAAAAAGAAACTTCGTCAATTTCCAATTCTTCTTCTTCGTCCGCATTGTCGGTCGGCGAAGAATAGGATTTAGAACTCATTTCTGAGGATTTCTGATGAGACGTCGAAGAATCCTGAAAGCCGGAAGCTTTCTTTTCTTCGGTTTCATTGGTGTTATCCATAATATATCTCCTTGTTTTATTAAATTAGCGCGGGGTTTCCCCTGCTGCACAGAAGGAGTTAATCTTTATCTGCCGTCAAAACAAGGTTTATAGACTGTTTGCTAGGCATTTGGGCTTTGCCGGAACAAAAAACGCCCCGATCTGAAACCGGGGCGTCCAACCTTTAAAACGGGTTTGTTTTATTTGCTGCATTTTTTGCCGGAACTGCTCTTGCAGCTCTCTTTGGCGGATGTGGCCGTCGTTTCGGCAGAGGAATTGTTCGTGGTGTTTTTCTTTGATTTGTGAGACATTGTTGTTCTCCTGTAAAAAACTGTGCTTATGACCATAAGCACCTGATTCTTATTTAGGGTGTATTTTTTTGAAAACAAGAGATTTTACAAAAATATTTCAGCCGTTTCTGGCTCGGAAAATACCGTTTTCATAACCTTGGATTTCACGGTTTTCTTCAGCCAGTTCCAAACGTTTGAGAGCTAAAGCGACATATTCTTTTTCTCTCTCGATGCCCACATAATGCCGCCCCAGTTTTTTGGCGGTAACCGCGGTTGTTCCCGACCCTACAAACGGGTCAAAAATCAGATCGCCCGGGTTGCTGGACGCCAAAATAAGCTTGGCGATAAGCTTTTCCGGTTTCTGGGTCGGATGAGGAGTGTTTTCCGGCATCGACCAGAAAGGAATGGAAATGTCGGTCCAAATGTTTGACGGGGCAGTCAGGCGGTAACGTTCGTCATCGTTCTGCACCCAGTCTTTCGGCAGGCCGGACTTGTCGCGGTAAGGGGCAATAACCCGCCGCTGAACTTTAACCGCCTCCAGATTGAAAGTGTAATCTTTGCTTTTGGTAAAAAACCAAATGTCTTCCAAACAGTTTTTCCAGTTGTTGGAAGCGCCGCGCCCTTTTTCCCGCTCCCAGGAAATGCGGTTTTGCAGCAGAAAATATTTACCGGCAATTTCGGGAATGGCAATGGAAGTTTTCCAGTCGGCACAGATATAAATGCTGGCATTGTCTTTCAACAGCCGCACCGTTTTGCTCAGCCATTCGTCGAACCATTGCTGATAGACGCTGTTTTCTCTCTCTTTAAATGTTGATTTGCCAAAGTTTTTGGTCAGATTGTACGGCGGATCGACAATCATCAAATCCACCGATTTTTCCGGCAGAAAATCAATGGCTTTTAACGCATCCTGCCAGATAATCCGGTCTTGAATTTCGCTTAATTCGGCATTTGTTTTGAGCTTAACCGCCTGCGCCGCATAACTGTTGGTCTGCGTCGTATTTAATTCCAAGGTTTTGTTGCGGGGAGCTTTCGCCTTCATCAGAACTTAATCTTCGCCGAATTTGCTGTTGACCAATAATGTCAGGGCATCCATCGCTTCTTTGGCCTGAGGGCCTTTGCAGGTTACCTGGATTGTCGTTCCCTTGGCTGCGGCCAGCATCATCAGCCCCATAATCGAACAGCCGCTGACGGTTTGTCCGATACGCTCGACGCTCACTTCGGCATTCAGGTCCTCAATCGCTTTGACAAAAGCTGCTGCTGCCCGGGCATGCAGTCCCTTGCGGTTTTGAATTTCCAATGTTGCGGAATAGGATTCGTCACTCATTTTTAACCTCAGGCCCCCAATAATTGCGAAGCGATATTGATGTATTTCTTTCCGGCCTCCTGAGCGCCTTCGACGGCTTCTTTCAGGCTTTTGTCTTTGCGCAGTGAAGCCAGTTTGATTAACATCGGCAGATTAATTCCGGCAATAATCTCCACCGGGGCTCTGTCCATAATGGAAATTGCCAGATTGGAAGGCGTTCCTCCGAACATGTCGGTTAAAACGATTGTGCCGCTGCCGCTGTTGACTTCGCCGGCTTTTTTCAAAATTTCTTCCCGGCGCATTTCCATATCATCTTCCGGGCCGATGCAGACGGCTTCAACCTGTTCCTGCTTGCCGACCACATGCTGCATGGCCGAAATAAATTCCAGCGCCAGATTTCCGTGTGTCACTAAAACTAAACCGATCATCTTTTTTCCTTAGTTGTTTTTGTCCCCGCAGGACCAGATTTTTACCGCGCCGAAAGAGTTAATCACGTCTTCGCGGCTCTTGGCTCTGACCAATTCGTCAGCCCGGGTCTGCTTGCCTTTGAAAACAATTTCTTCTACATTTTCGACCGGCACGCCGTAAGTCCGTTCAACCATTTTGCCCTGCAGCTCGACAATCATGACAAACTCGGCTTCGGCCAACGGGCCTTTGGTTTCATCGTCAATATTGTCCAGCTTGACGGCCAGCCGTCCGTCCCGCTTCAGCAGAGCGGTCTTTTTACCGTCAAATTCCAGCACCGGATTAACCGGAGCGCCTTCGCGCGCGTCAATAAAAATTGCCAGTTCGCCGAACTTGTTTTCGATGATCTCATAAAAGTCCTGCTTCTCAATCAAAGTATAATATTGATTTTCCATTTTCTTTAAGTCCTGTCAAGAAATGCCGGGCGCCAAAGCCCCTCCGGCGGTTAAAGCCCATATTGCAAACATATTATTACAATAACCCGAAACTGTCAATTTTGAGTTAATGAAGCAAAAAATTCTTAACTGCTTTAAAGATTAAGACAGCTGTTCTGAATGGCGGGTGTAAAAAAAATAAAATATAAAGCTTGCCGCTCTTTATTATCTCTCGCTGACGGTATTGTTTTTAACTTCCCAGAATTGCGCTTCGCCGGACAGCGAACGAAACAGCTCCGGGTCGGTCGACGTAATCCAGGCCTGAACTTTTAAATCGCGGATTTTTGTCAGTAAGGCTTCGCGCTTGATGTCATCCAAATGCGCAACCACTTCGTCCAGCAGCAATATCGGCGCAAAACCTTTATCCAGCGTCTGGCATTTTGTCTGCGCGAGAATAATGCTGATAAGCAGAGATTTTTGTTCACCGGTTGAACAGAGTTCGGCCGGCATTCTTTTTTTCTTGTAATAGACTTTGAAGTCTGTACGGTTGACTCCGTCAACATTGTCATTATACAGCACATTGCGCCGCTGGCTTTTTAATTTGGCGGCATAAGCCTCTTCCACGTCCAGCGCCGGCATATTATCAAGCATTTTTTCAACCGTGCCGTCCAGCTCCAGCTTAACATTAGGGAAGACGTCATCCGGCTCATGGTCAATAAAAGTGTTCAGTTTGGCAATTTGTTCACGTCGCGCCGCGGCAATGGCTACGCCCAAACCGGCCATTTCCTCTTCCAGTGACGTCAGCCAAAAATTATCGGTTTGTCCGCTTTTCAGCAGTTGATACCATTGTTTGTAAAGATGTTCAAAATTTGATGTCCGTTTGGCGTGTTCCACGTCAAACGCATAAACCAATCGGTCCAGAAAACTGCGCCGCGGCTGCGAACCGCCGCGAAACAGCCGGTCCATTTGCGGCGTCAGCCAGATAGCCGAGATATAACGGCCCAAATCACCTTGCGAATTTGTTTTAATTCCGTCTATTTTAACGATTCGCCGGTCAAAGCTGCGGCTTTCTTCTTCATCGTCGCGAACCGATTTTTCCACTGCCGTTCCGATATCAATTTCGTCATCATTATTGCAGACGGTTGCCGAAACCGCCCAGCTGGTATTGCTTATTTCGGTCGGGGCATATTCACAATCCACCAGACACGGCGTAATGCGCCGGATATCTGACAATTTGGCACTGCGCAGCCCGCGTCCCGGCGTCAGAAAAGAAATTGCTTCCAGAATATTGGTTTTGCCGGAACCGTTTTCGCCGGTAATCACAATCGGCGCCAGTTCGGCATTTAACCGCAAATGCGCATAGTTCCTGAAATCAGTTAAAGTCAGGCGGGTTACGCCTGACTTTATACCGTTGTTTATGCTTAATATTTCAGCTGTGTTGTCCACGCTATACTCTCATCGGCATCAGAACGTAAATCGCGCTGGAGTCCGACGTATCATGAATCACCGAAGGTGAAGAACCGTCGGCAAAGCTGATACGGACACTGTCGCCTTTGACTTCGGCAAGAATATCCAGCAGATAACGGAAGTTATAGCCGATTTCCAGCGCTTCGCTGTCATACTTGGCTTCGACTTCTTCTTGTGCGCTGCCCAAATCCGGGCTGGAAGTGGTGATTGTTACATGGTTCTTTGCCGTCAGCATTTTGATTGCCCGGGTTCTCTCGGCAACGACGGAAACACGGTCAACCGCGGAAGCCAGGTCTTTAACGCCCAATTCCAAAACCTTGTCGTTATCCGTCGGAATAACCCGCTCATAATCAGGATAAGTTCCGTCAATCAGTTTGGATGTTAAAGTAATGTCTTCCATTGTGAAACGGATTTTGTTTTCAGACATGGCAATTGTAATCTCGTCTGCGCCAGTATCATCCAGCAGCTTGCGAATTTCACCGACGGTCTTGCGCGGAATAATCACGCCGACCATATTCTCGGCACCTTTCGGAAGCGGAGATTCAACGCAGGCCAAACGGTGGCCGTCGGTTGCAACCACGCGCAGAACTTTGGCTTCGCCTTCGTTCTTGGCATGCATATAAACGCCGTTCAGATAGTAACGGGTTTCTTCGGTTGAAACGGCAAACTTCGTCCGGTCAATAACGTCTTTCAATTCTTCTTTTGCCATAACGAAATTAGTCGGCAGTTTATCGCCGGAAATGACCGGAAAATCTTCAACGCCGATGCAGGAAAGGGAGAATTTTGACTTGCCGGAAGCAATTGTCAGCTGACCTTTGTCATCGGGAAACGTCAGCTCAACGTCGGAACCGTCGGACAATTTGCGGACGATGTCATACAGCATATGAGCCGGCGCCGTCGTCGCACCGGTTTCAATCGTCTTGGCATCGACGATTTCGGTTATTTCGGTATCCATATCCGTCGCTTTAAAACTGATGCCGTCTTCCATTGCTTCGATTCGCACATTGGACAGAACCGGAATGGTATTGCGTTTTTCCACGATGCTCTGGACGTGGCTTAAAGATTTCAGCAGATTTGCGCGTTCAATTGTAAATTTCATTTTCTTCACCAAAATTTTAGTTTTAATTACCGCAATTTTAGCACATTGCTTTAAAAGCATAAATAATTTCACCGCTTATCAACAGCTTTTTACGGCCGATTCGCCAAGCCTTTTGGAATCGGAACTTTGAGCTGGGAAAGGTGTGGATGTTTCGCTTTCAAACGACAAAACCCTGCCGGTTAGGCAGGGTTTTTTTGTTGTTGTCGAAAATCAGCTTTCCAGCGTGCGTCTCAATGCGTCAACGTTTTCGGCCAGAGAAGCATCTTCCAAAATCAGTTCTTCAACCTTGCGAACAGCATGCATAACCGTCGTGTGGTCACGGTCAAATTTGCGTCCGATTTCCGGCAGCGAACGTGAAGTCAGCTGTTTGGCCAGATACATCGCAATCTGGCGGGGGCGGGCAACGGTGCGGGCCCGGCGGGAAGACTGCATTTCCTTAACCGAAATATTGAAATGTTCGGCAACTTTTTTCTGAATTTCATCAATGGTCGTACGCTTGTCATACGAACGCAGCATGTCTTTCAGAACGTCCTGAGTCATGTCCAGTGTGATTTCCTTGTCGGACAGCAGCTGCGAATGGGCAATAACGCGACGCAGAGCGCCTTCCAGTTCGCGGATGTTGGAAGTAATTTTCTGTGCCAGAAATTCAGCCACTTTCTGCGGCAGCTCAATACCCAGCTGACGCGCTTTGTTTTCCAAAATGCCGATTCTCAGGTCAAAGTCGGTCGGATGAATATCCGCAACCAAACCGCAGCCCAAACGGGATTTCAAACGGGTCTCAATGCCTTCCAGATCTGCCGGAGATTTGTCCGCGGAGATGATAATCTGGCGTCCTTCTTCAATCAGGGAATTGAATGTGTAGAAAAACTCTTCCTGCGTGGTGTCTTTGCCGCCCATGAACTGAACGTCGTCAACCATCAGAACGTCAACCGAACGGAACTGTTCCTTGAAAGCTGTCGTGTCTTTGTAACGCAGAGCGCGAACAAACTTATACATAAACTTTTCGGCAGAAAGATAAACAATGTTGCGGGTCGGATCCTGCTGCTTAATGTGCCAGGCAATTGCATGCATCAGGTGCGTCTTGCCCAAACCGACGCCGGAATATAAAAAGAGGGGGTTAAAAGAAACGTTGCGGGATTCGGCAACCTTGCGGGCGGCGGCATAGGCAAACTCGTTGGTCTTGCCGACGACAAAATTATCAAAAGTATATTGCGGATTCAGGGGAACCGACAGCGACTGCTGGGAGTCGTTTCCGGCCTGAAAATCATTGCTGTTGGCCAGAACGGAGTTAATGCCGCTTTGATAGATATTGGACGGTGACGGGCTGGAGGAAATTTTCTTCAGCAAAGAACGGCAGGAGGGGTTATACAGTCCTTTGGCTTCGTCCTGAACCGCCTGAACCACAAAATTAACGCTTTTGATTTCGGGATTCTTCTTCTCCCAGATTTTGTGGATTCGGTCGGAATAGTGGGTAATAACCCAGTTGCGCATAAAACGGGTCGGCACGCAGATATTCATGACACCGTCATTAAAGGAACCCGGAGTCAGCGGTTTAAGCCAGCTGTCAAAGGCGGTGTCCCCTACTTCAGTTTTCAATTGGCTGCAAATCTGTCCCCATTGATCTTGAACAGAATTGTTGATTGTTGTTGCTTCTTCAGCCATTTTATCTCCCCATCTAAAAATTATGTTTCAAACTAATAAATCTCGCTCTTTCCCGGTTTAACTTTCCCCAAAGTTTTTACTGCCCGGGTTCGAACAAAATTAAATTTTAATTTTCTGTCAGCTTTCGCGGAGCATTTGCCTGACAAGTTTTTTGTTTCGGCTTCTGCCTGTTGAAATCTGCCTTCCTGCCTTTATCAAACTTCGCCCGTCTGCTTTTCGGGGTGCTTTGGTTTTTGCCCTTAAATATCTCTGACGATACTTTCGGCAAATTTCGCCGCGGCATCCGCATTCCGAAAAACTGTCCCGCTCTTGCCTCCGGGGTTCCTCTTTGTCATTAAGGCGCCTTTTCCGCAAGTCCCGGTTCGGTTTTTCTGCCGGTGGGTTTTCTCTTCGTCATGCCAATTTTCCGAAGAGGAAGTTTAATAATATTCGGAAGATTCGAAAATCAAAATTTGCGAGGTACTTCTCTAAAGTGATTTGGATACTATCGCCCCGAAAAAATAATTACAACAGAACATTTCAAGAACATTGCAATTAAATTTCTTGACAGCGCTTTTTTGCAGAGTCGCCCAGATTCTGTCATTTTGCGCACAAAAAAACACAAACCAAAATCTCCTTTAAGCTTGAAAGGATAAGTCGGTTTGTGTTTAAAAATGTCACTGAAAAGTGAAAATTACAAAGCTTTAATTTTTTTGGAAAGACGGGAAACCGTACGAGAAGCATTGTGTTTTTCAACGACACCCTTCTGGGCGGCTCTCATCAATTCGGATTCAGCAACAGCAAAAGCGGCCTGGGCAGCTTCTTTATTGTTTTCCATAACCGCAGCGATGACTTTCTTTACAAAAGTGCGGACGCGGCTTCTGCGTGCACCGTTGATAACGGCTCTTTTGTTGTTTCTTTTAATTCTGGTCTTTGCCGATTTATGATTGGCCATTTCTTTTAATCCTGTATTTAAATAGTTAAACGATATTTAATTCTGATATGCTTTATAAACTCTATGCAGGGCTTAAGTCAATACTTAATTTGCACAAACTTACCCGTTTTTAAGCTTTTTTAAGCCGTTAGGAATGCTTCCTGATGAAATCGGCCAGCGATTCCCGAAAATCTTCGCTGTTCAGGCACATCCGGCTGCTCTGATTCTCAAGGGCGATTCCTGTCGCCAGCGGCGTGTTGGCGGCTGCCTGTTTAATGGCCTGTTTGGCGGTGCTGACCGCCAAATCCGATTGTTCGGCGATTTTGGCGGCGACTTTGTAGCATTCGTCGTATAAATCCGTCAGAGGAATAATCCGGCTGACGAGTCCCGTCCGTTCGGCCTCTTCCGCGTTGATTGCCCGTCCGCTGAGAATCACTTCCATTGCTTTGGCCTTTCCTATTGCTTTGGTCAGCAGCTGAGTGGCACCGAAACAGGGAATGGAGGCCAGGCTCAGTTCCGGCTGGCCGAATTTGGCGTTGTCCGCGGCCAGAATGATGTCGCAGTTCAGCGCGATTTCGCACCCGATTCCCAATGCAAAACCGGCGACGGCGGCAATCAGCGGTTTGCGCGTGGCGGCAAAAGTTTCCATATATTTGTGCATTTTCAGCAGTTCGGTATCCCTGCTGTTGACTTTTTCGATCAGGTCTCTGACGTCAATTCCGGCGGCGAAGGCTTTGTCGCTGCCGCGGATGATAATCGCCCTGACCCACGGGTCTTCGTCAAAAGCTTTGGTTTGGCTGGTCAGTTCCCGCAGCATTTCTTCGCTGACGGCATTAAGCGCTTTCGGACGGTTCAGGGTAATAATGCCGACTTTTCCTTTAATCTCGCTGACAACGGTATTTAATTCCATAACAACCTCTACATCTTGCTTTTAACGGTAATTCTGACTTCCAGCGGGCGTGCTATTTCCTGAACGATTTCAAGCATTTCCGCCTCGCGGTAAAAAATAAGCGTATTGTCGCGCCGGCCCTGATAAGTCCAGCCCAGCTGCGGCAAAGTGTTGACATAAAACTTTTCCACGGCCTTAAAGCCGACCCTTGTGCTGGTCAGATAAGCTTCGACAAAGCGCGATTCTTCATTGCCGAAACTGATGGTGTCTTTCTGAATCTGAGTCATGCCGTCCATCAGAGGAACGTCTTCAAATCCCTCAATAAATGTAGTGGCCCGTGCCGTTGCGGCAATGCCGGAAAAGAGAACCCCTAAAATGATTGCATATTTATAAATGTTTTTTGTCATGGCTTTTCACTTTTGTTTGGTGGGACAGTAAAAGGTTGAACGTCCGCCCTGAACGATTTTCCTGATTCCCCCGGTGCGGGCCGGAGAGCAGGTGCAGCCCGGGCAGGGCTGTCCGGTTTTGTTGTAAACGCAGTGCTGGTTCTGAAAATAACCGAGACTGCCGTCCGGCTTGCGGTAATCGCGCAGTGTCGAACCGCCGGCCTTGATTGCTTTTTCCAAAACTTCGCGTACCGCTTTCAGCAGTTTGCCGCATTCCGTCCGGCTGAGGCTGCCGGCCTCTCGTGTCGGCAGAATGGAGGCGCCGAACAAAGCTTCGGAGGCATATATATTGCCGATTCCGCAGATAATCTCCTGATCCAGCAGGGCAATTTTGATGGCCGTTTTTTTGTTTTTCAGCTTCTCGTACAGATATTCTGCCGTCAGCCGTTGGTCAAAAGGGTCGATTCCCGTGTGTTTGAAAGCGGGAAATTCGGCCAGCTTGTCAGAAATGCAGTAAGTCATCATGCCGAACCGTCGGGCATCGTTATAAATAAGAACGCCGCCGCTCGTTTCAATCACCACATGGTCATGCTTGTCGAGTTTGTCGGGCAGACTGTCGCTGATTTTGACTCTACCGCTCATACCCAAATGCCAGACGATGCTCAAGCCGTTATCCAGCGAAATGACAATATATTTGGCGATTCGCCGGTAACCTGTAATGCGGGCGCCGGTAATTTTCGCCGCAAAATCTTCCGGAATAATTTCGCGAAAGCGATTGTTGTTTACGCTGACTCTGGTTATATTGGAGTCACCGATTCCTTTTTGGATGGCGGACTTAATCGTTTCGACTTCAGGTAATTCAGGCATTGCGTCCTCAAACAGATATTGCCGCCGCACGGTTGCGGCCGCTTTTGCGAAAGTATTATAAATGATAAATGAATTTTTACAATTCTTAAAAAAGCAAAAGTTAGCAAATCACTTTGCCCGTCATGATTTGCTGTTTTTGCTGCGCCCGCTGCAGACGTTCCGGGCCAATTTGCCGCTGGCCTCCCTCCTGCGCCGACCTTCCGCTCGCCCGCCGGTTCGGCGCGTGATTGATTATTTGCAGAAAAATCCGCAGTCGATGGCTGCGGTGCTGGCAGTCAGACTGGCGCTCAACTATAAAACCTGTCCGCCCCGCCTGCCGGAAAGAATTCTGCGCGGAGGAGAGATTTTCAAAACGGCACTGACAGCCAAAGACCGGCGCAGCCGGGAAAAACTGCTGGCCGAACTGGCTGCCCGTGACTGGCCGGATTTTGATTTCGGCGATCTGCAGAAAAATTTGGATTTAAATCTTGATATGCGCCTGCTGGCTGCGGAACTTGAACGTTTGTCGGGTGCTGCCGCCGAATATCCCGGTTGCCTGAAATTCGCCGTCAACTGGCCCGAAACCTCGCAGGAAAGGCTGGTTTTGGATTTTTCGGCACCGACAGAATATACAATGTGTCTGAAAGAAAAGGCCCAGCAAAACCTGGCGGAAATTTTCTTCCGTCTTTTCTATTGGAAATCGCTGCTGGTGCTTGATTGGCCGGCAATCGCCTGTGATGCGGAAGGAAAGGTGGCCTGGCTTGATTTTTCGTTGTTGAAAGATGTCGATTCGTCTTTGCGGGCTCGGGCGCTTGATTATCTGCACCGACGCAGCAAACCCCGGACCCCGGCGGAACATGACCTGAAACGGGCATTGGATTTGCTGACGGTTTATTGTCCGCAGGTTGATTTGACGGCCATGGCCGAAGAAATCAGCTGTTGCCCGCTGCCGGAATTTACCACGGATGATCTTCGCCGCGGCGCACAGACGCTGAAACGTCTGCAACAGCTGGGAATGTCTGCCGGTCATATCGATTCGCCGGCAGAAACTTCGCCGCAGGAAATTGCCTATTTGCTGGATTCCAAACGCCGTTTGCGCGAGTCTTCGTTCAGAAAAGCCTCTTTCTATTACTGGGGGCCGCTTCTGTTGGCAGCTTATGCTCTTTATTATTATTTCTGAGAATCATGGGGGAGTTTTTCTATCCGCAGCAAAATCTGGCTGATGCGGGAATTTGAAACCGGCAAACCGTTCTGTCGGGCTTTTTCTGCCGCATCACGGTAATACATCAGCATAAACAGCCGCGTCAGATAAGTCAGGCCGAGTTTGCGGTCGGGAATATTTTCCAGCAGCCCGATAAGCGTGTTCCGATTGGTTTTTTCGGTGCGGCAGATGTCATCCAGGGCATTCCATTCCTCTTGGCAGAGGCGCATGCTGGTTCGCCTTTGGTTGATAATAATAATGCGTTTGAGTAATTTGGTCATTTTTTGCTCAGTCTATTCTTTCAAAATAGATTTTAAGAGGTTGCCATTAAAATCACATTGCGCTAATAATAAAGCGACAAAACTTAATATACAATTAAAGAGAGCAAATAAAATAAACTGACAACAAATGAAAAAGATAAAACGCCCGCGTAAATATTTTGCGCCCCAGAATGAAGGTACGGAGCGCAAATGCGATCATCCCGGCTGTGAAAAGGCGGGCGAATACCGTGCGCCCAAAGACCGTAAATTAAAAGATTATTATTGGTTTTGTCTGGAGCATGTTCAGGAATATAACGCGCAGTGGAATTATTATGCCGGCGAAATTCCCGAAGAGGACGAAGGCCCGAAAGCCCGTATGCATTTTAAAGGCTTCCGTTCCAAAGTACGCTATAAGCACGGCTACAGTTTTAAGGATGATTTTGGCTTCTTTGGCGAATATGCAACGGATTACAGCGCCATCGACGATGAAATTATGTATAATGCGGAAGAACGCAAATGCCTTGAAATCATGGAGCTTAAAATATCCGAAGTCAGTTTGGAGAGCCTGAAGCGCCAATATAAAAAACTGGCAAAAAAATATCACCCGGATACCAATCAGGGCGACAAAGACGCCGAAGAAAAATTCAAACAGCTCACGAATGCATACAGTCTGCTGTTGGCCAAACTTTCCTGATTTTAAAATCCTTCTTCTTTGTAAGGACGGTTCATCAGCTCTTCCATGGCCGCTTTGAGCGGAAAGTTTTCAAACAGGACTTTGTTGACCATTTCGCAAATCGGCATTTCAACCCCCAGCTTGCGTGCCAGTTTCAACACGGCTTTGGCGGTGTGCAGGCCTTCGACGGTCCGGGTGTTTTCCGCAATTACTTTTTGCGCTTCTCCGCAGGTGCCGACGGCATAACCGAAACTGAAATTGCGCGATTGAGAACAATTGGCCGTTAAAACCAAATCACCCAGTCCGCTCATGCCCATCATTGTGGTCGGCAGGCCGCCCAAAGCTTTGGACAACCGACCCATTTCATTCAGTCCCCGGGTAATCAGTGCAGCCCGGGCACCGTCGCCGAAAGCGGCCCCTTCAATCACGCCCGAGGCAATTGCAATTACGTTTTTAACGCTCCCGCCGATTTGCGGAGAAATCATATCTGCTGTCGTATAGGGACGAAAATAAGGCGTTGCCAGCAGTTCGGTCAATTTGGCCGCGATTCCCGGTCTGTCGCAGGCAATCGTAACGCAGGCCAGTTTCTGCCGGGCAATATCAATGGCAAAACCCGGCCCCGATAACACAGCAATCACTGCCGCAGGCACTTCTTCCCGCGCAACTTCCGACAGCATTTTGCCGCTGTTTTCCTCGATTCCTTTGGCACAAAGAACAATAATGCCGTTCTCTTTGACAAACGGTTTCATCGCCTGAAGCACGCTTCTGGTCGATTGGGCCGAAGTCGTCAGTAAAACCGTATCGGTAAAATCAAAAACGTCCGACAGGGAAGATGTTGCCCGAATGGCATCGGGCAAAGGGATATTCGGCAGATATTTGGAATTAAGATGTCTCAGGTTAATATCATCGGAAATTTCCTGATTTCGAGCCCAGCAAAGAACGCTGCAGCCGGCGCGCGCCGCCGTCAGGGCCAATGCCGTTCCGAAAATTCCTGTTCCGATGATACCGATTCTTTTCATCTCATTCCCCCGTTGCCGCTGTTGTCTCCTGACGTTGATTTTATACGCCGCCGGCTTAAATACAAGCAAATATTTTATATGAAATATAAAACCGCCGCGGTTGGGCGGCGGTTTTATGCTTAAGGCAAAACGAAATTTATTTGCCCAGACAGCCGTGGGTCTCTCTGGCATAACGAACATAACATTTGTAATAATGTTCCAACCCTTTCTGAACCGCATAATTGACGGTTCCTTTTGGATATTCGCCGTTCTTGTTCGGCTTGCCCGCCGGCATGCCGGTCAGAATTTCAATGCCGTCGTCAACCGTATCGACCGCCCAGATATGGAACTGTCCTTCCTCAACGGCTTGCAGAACGTCTTCCCGCAGCATCAGAGAGCTGACATTGGTTCGCGGAATAATAACGCCTTGGTCCCCGGTCAGGCCGCGATGTTTGCACACGTCAAAGAAACCTTCGATTTTTTCATTGGCGCCGCCGATCGGCTGAATCTCGCCAAACTGGTTAATCGAACCGGTTACGGCAATATTCTGCTTAATCGGAATATTGGAAATGGCCGACAACAGGCAGTAATATTCGGTTGAGGAAGCGCTGTCGCCGTCAACGCCGCCGTAAGACTGTTCAAAAACAATCGAAGCCGACAAAGACAACGGCGATTCTTTGGCAAACCGGTTGGCAATCAGAGACGATAAAATTAACACGCCTTTGGTATGAATCGGACCGCTCATCTGAATTTCCCGCTCAATGTCGATGAATTCGCCTTTGCCCATCCGTACCTGGGTGGTAATGCGCGAGGGCTTGCCGAAAGAATTGCGCGAAAAGTTATAAACGACCAGACCGTTAATCTGACCGACTTTGGCACCTTCCACGTCAATCAGAATAGTTCCTTTGTCAATCTGTTCCAGCATGGCCTGCTTAATGCGGTCACTGCGGTAAATTTGTTCGGAAATAGCTTGCTCAATGTGATTTTTGCCGATCTGATTGGCTTTTGATTTGCGGGCCCAGAAATCGGCCTCCCGCAGCAAATCGCCGATGGACGCGATATGCGCGGTCAGCTTTTCGGAATCTTCGGCCAGCCGCGAAGAATATTCAATAACTTTGGCGACGGCCTGTTTGTTGAGTGAACGGATTTTTTTCTTTTTGGAAAGTGAACCGATTAATTTGGCATATTCAACCTCGTTTTCAAAGGTTCTGTCCATCAGCACGCCGAAGTCGGCTTCAACTTTGAAATAATCGCAGAAATCCGGGTCACGCTCTGTCAGCATTTCATAAAGTTCTTCGTCGCCGGTCAGAATAACCTTGACGTCCAGCGGAATAGGGCAGGGATCGAGCGAAATCGTGGTAAAGCAGGTTTCGTCGCTCGGGGTTTCAATTTTTACCGTTTTGGAGGCCAAAGCGCGTTTCAGAGAATCCCAGGAATAAGGCTGCAACAGAAGCTTACGGGCATCCATTAACAGAAAGCCGCCGTTGGCGCGATGCAGGGCGCCGGCCTTAATCAGAGTAAAGTCGGTGACCAAAGCGCCGTATTGTTGGATTCGTTCCACGCGACCGACCAGATTGGCCTGGGTCGGGTGGTCAAGCAGAACGATCGGCGCACCGGCATCTTTTTCGTTTTTGACAATTACATTGACTTTCAGTTTGGAGAACTTGTCGTCTTCAGACTTGTTCATCCGATTCAGCAAAGCCGACAACGGATCGCCTTCTTCGGAAGCGGCCGGCTGTTCGGAAGCGGGCAGAAAATCGTCAATATTGTCGATAATGTGTTTTTGAATGTTTTTAAGAAATTCAACCGCCCCTTTATGGCTTTTGTGCTTATGGCGCAAAGCGTCGATCGGATTTTTTACCGCCGCTTTAATGAACTTCTCACGCAGCTGCTGGGATTCTTTGCGCTGTTTGTCTTCCCAGCTCGGCAGATCCTGCGCGGTGTTTTCGATTTCCTCCTGCATATAGTTAAGGTCTTCAATCAGCGACTTCTTTTCTTCTTCGGGAAGTTCGTCGAAAGCGTCCGGACTCAAAACTTCGCCGTTCTTAACCGGGGCAACCACAAGGCCGACCGGCATATGCAGCAGAGAAACGCTTTTGCCTTTGGCCTTTTTCTGCAACAGGCGGATATATTCTTCTTTTTTCTGCTTGTATTTTTCCTTAATAATGGTTTCGGCCGCTTTATATTCATCGCTGTCAAGGATGGCGTTGATTGAAGTGCTCAGTTCTTCAATCAGTTTATCGATGTCTTTGGCAAATTCGCTCGCTTCTCCGGCAGGAAAATTAATTGCAATCGGTTTATAGGGTTCTTCAAAATTGTAAACATAAGCCCAGTCGTCCGGAGTTGGGCGGCTTTTGGCCTCTTTTTCGAGAATACGCTTGACCAGACTTGTCTTTCCGGTGCCTTCCGGCCCCAGACAGAACAGATTATATCCTTTAGACTTGATGTTAATGCCCAGCTCTACGGCGCTGATAGCACGGTCCTGTCCGAGAGCCGACAGGCGTTCTTCAAGGTCTGCGGTACTGGTAAAGTCAAATTTTTTGGGGTCGCATACCCGGTAAAGCTCTTCTCTTTTTAATTTGGAGATTGTCATCTTGAAAAAATCCCTATACATGTAAATTTATGATGCTATGGTTGAATATAATAATGAAAAAACTAATTTAGCGTAAAGATTTTATGATTAAGCTCGAATATGTCGTATTTTTTTTGCTCTTTGCCGGTTCTGGTGCTTACGTCTGGCATTTTTTCCGCCGTCTCAGGCGTGACCATTTTTCCAAGCTTGTCGAACGGGCGTTTCTGCGCCGGCAGGCTTCCGGCGGTGAAAATGCTTTTTTCTGTGAGCCGTTGCTGCGACGCATTGTTGTTTTGCTGCTTCGCGATGGAAAAAAAGCCCTCCGTCCGCTGCTTGCTCTGACGCTTGGCCGTCACACGCCGGCCGAAAAATATCTGCGTTCCCGCGGCCGTGAGCTGGAGGCATTGCTGCTTCGGGCGCATGTTTCGCCGCAACGGGCACTGCCGGGGTTAAAAAAATATGTAAGAAAAAATCCGCAAAACCGGTTTGCCCTGGCCGCATTGGCTGAATTATGCTTTGTTGCCGGCGATGCCGGACATGGCCAGGCCGCTCTGGATAATATCAGTTTGAAACGCGCTCCGCGTTATGTGCTGGGAATTTACTGGTATTATCAAACCTCGTTTTATCTTCGCGAAGGGGATATGCTGGCCGCATCGCAGGCCTGTGTAAGGGCTGAAAAATATTTTCTCCGCGAAAAGGCTTTTTATGCCGCGGCCCGCTGCCGTTTGCTGATGGGAACCGTTTACCGTGTCTGTTTTGTGGAAGATGTGGCTTCTTTTATGTTTCGCGGGGCGCTTAAAATCTTTGAGCAGCTGCATTGTCCGCAAGGCCGGGCGGCAGCTTTCGGCAACCTCGGCATGCTCAACGCGTTGACGGAACATTTTGATGAGGCGCAGGGATATTTTGAACAGGCCCGGGAATTATATGACGGTATAAATGCCGTCCGCGGTCGGGCGGAAATAGATAACCAGCTTGGCCTTCTGGAAATCCTGCGCCGGAATTTTTCCCGTGCGGAAAAATATCTTCAAACTGCCGCTCAAGGACATGAACAGGCAGATTCTCTGCCCGGATTGGCTCTGAATGCCGAACTGTTCAGCTACTTGGAAGCCGCCCGAAACCGCCATGTCCTTTCCCGCCGCTATGCCGAAAAAGCCGAAGAACTTTACCGGCGGATAGGCAATGAATCAGCTCGTCTCGAAAGCCTGTATCTTCAGGCAGAGGCCTGGTATGCCGGTAAAAAAGATAAAAAAGCCGAAACGGTTCTGCGCCGGATAATTCAAGAAGCCGGCGGTCATTCGACCAGTTTTCACATAGCCAATGCTTACAGCCTGCTGGGTTTGGTTTTTATGCGTCGGGGTGAACTGCAGCGGGCTAAAGGGCTGTTTCAGCAGTCGCTGGAGCAGGAACAGAAAAACGATCGCTGGAGCGGACAGGCCTGCGACTATGCCAATATCGGTTTGCTGGAACTGCGCTGCGGCCGAAAGGAACAGGCCGAAACCCATTTGAATGCCGCGCTTGAACTGGCCTTAAATCTGGACAATCGGGAAATGGCCGATTTTCTGAAACGGGAATTGGAAAAACTAAAAGCTTAATTCAACCAGCAGCGGATGCCGGGCATTGCCGTCTTTGTTCAGCAAAGAAACGTCTTTGACGCCGAAGTTCTTATAGGCCAAAACATTCAGGCTCGGCACTCCGAAAGGGTTAAACCAACAGGAACCGTTGCTCAGGATAACGCGGTTTTTGACTTCCAGACCGGTTTTGTTCAAAAACTTTTTGAAAGTGTCGGACCAGGCCGGAATGCCGAACTCTCCGATAATGATAACCGGATTGTCCTGAGCGGTAACAAATTCGGCCAGATTGTGATAAACCGTTTTTTCATCCCGATGTGACAGGCCTGACAGATCAATGTTAATCAAGACCAAAGGCTGCTCTTCGGCAATAAAACTCATGTAAGAAGCCGTAAAACGCGGGGACAGGCGAAGTTTGCCCGATTTAAGCGGCATGTGGCGGCTGACCATAAAACTGTTTTTCCAGTCGTTGTCTTCGTTAAACAGATAATATCCGGGATAATTGCTCAAATCAAACCCCGGCAGCCGGGAACGGTTGACCGCAATAACGTCGGCGCGTTCCGCCCGGGCCTGCTGTAATAAGGCTTCGCCGTTTCGGGTGTGGTTTTGGTAAAGGATGACTAAACGCTGCTGCCCGTCGTTTTCGATGTTTTTAAATAAATTGGCGCTGGAGGCAATCGACATGTAGTTGACCACAATCAGCAGGCAGGCAAACAGGGCTTGAATAAAAAACCGGTTGGCCAGCGCATAGAAAAAAACAAACAGCAGATATATATATATCTGAAACTGCCATTGGTTGATAAAAGCGCTGAACCCCGAACTGCGGTCAAACAAAGCCAGAAAAGAGGTAATGCTGATGATGCCGAGCGAGGTGTTAAGCAGGAAATTTATTCTTGCATGCTTTTTTTTCTGACTGAGGTAACCCATTATTAAACTATTTCTGCTAAAGATTTTTTAATTGTTTTTTGGCAAATATCAAACGATAATAGCCTTTAGATTGACACATTCTAACATTAAAATCTAATTTGTAAATGGTGCCGTTGAAAATATGTATGAACAGATAATAACTATGCTCTCCGCAACGGATTATATGAGTATTGTCGCCAATGACATTAATGCTCTGGCCGGAATGTTTGAGCGTTATCTGTCCGGCGCCGACAATCTTCGGATTGTCTCTATCATACTGATGCTGCTGGCTTTTATCCTTTTCTTATTTTTGATTATCATCTTATATGTCAAATCGATTATTTCTTTTTTGAAAAGCGAGAACAAAAAGACTCCCGCGCCCTATGAAACCGTTTCTGAAGAAGATGAAGCCGCTGCCGCGCTTGACGATGAACTTGAACTGGAGCGCGAATTGGAAAGGGAGCTTGAACGCGAGCTTGAGCTTTCCCGCGCCGCCAAATTCCGCAGCGATGCCGAAGAGCAAAAACAGCGGGAACAGGAACAGCAGGAAAAAGAAAAAATGCCGCCCGAACCCCGGGTCGCAGCTGCGAAAGAAAACAATAAAAACAACATGCTTGATCTGGACTGGAAAAAGGGCAAGCGCCCTGAGGCCGATGCTGCCGTTCCGCCGATAGATCCCGCCGCTCTGCAATACAAACAAAGCCGCAAGTCTCTTGAAGATTTAATCGGACTGATTATTGATATGATCGGCCGCGGCGTCGATGAACTTAAAATTGCCCAAACCATCATGTTCCGCAATCAGGGAGAAAATTCGGAAGAAGATATTATCCAGACGGTTGAAGCCATAAAGGAATTTGTCGCACTCTGTGTCAGCGGCAAATTTAAAGGGCTTTCCGCGGAAAAAAATCTGCCGGCCGAAGATGAAGCGCTTTTTCATTTGGCAAAAGGCGATGCCTCGCTGGCGCTGGCTTTGCTGGAAGCGCTGATGGATAAAAACATTGAGTATTCGGCAGCTTTGCCCGTCGGCGACAAAAGAGACGCCCTTTTTGCCGAAACCTCTGGCTATGCCTCTGTTTTCGGAACTCTGGCAGCCATGTCCGATCCGCATCTGGCAACCGGTTCTTTTGAATTGGCGGTGGAGTTGTCTCCGCAGAATGTTAATGCCTGGAGTCGGCTGGCCGATATGTATCACCTTCTGGAATCTCATCAAAAAGCCATGTGGGCTTATCAGCAGGTTTTGGAGATGGCAGACGAAGAATTGAGCCCGCAGCAGATTGCCAATGCCAATAAAATCCTCTCACAATATTACTATGCGCAGGGAAACAGCCTGCAGGCCGCCAAACTTTATAATCAAAGCAAGCAGTTTTATGATTCGATCGGCATTAACCGCCGCTTGGATAAAAAAGAAATCGAAATCATCGAAATTATCGAATCCCGCCAGCAAAATGATCTGGAAACGACGATTGCCCGCCTGCTTTCCGGCAACTCAACGCGAAACGGATATGCCTGATTTTAACAAAGCCCCGGATTTCCGGGGCTTTGTTTTAGATCAGCTTCTTTGCTGCGGGTGCTTTTCTCCCAGCAGGTGCAGCGAAAGATTTCTTTTCGGAGCGGCGCTTTTGCCGTTAAGAACTTTCTGTTTTGCCGCTTTTTTCTTAATTGCCTTTTGTTGCTTCGGGTCTTTGCGGCCGGTTTTCTCCAGCAGAATTTTTGCCACTTTCTTTTCGTCGGCAGCCTGCGCCACCTGTTGCAGGTTCAGCCCTTCGACGGCTTTGATACCGCTGACTTTGCGAATGTTGTTGATACCGCGCAGAACCTGAATATAGCGCCCCTCGGTAAATTGGCCGTTTTTAATTTTTAACCCTTTGGCCAAATCCTGCTTAATGATGTTTTCCATGCCTTGGGCATCCAGTGTCGGGTTAAGCATATTCCGATTAACCGTTTCCTTTTGCAGTCCTTTCAGTCCGGCTTCCTGTGCCGTTTTGTTGGCCATTGCCAAAGCCTCCAGCTTGCCGGCGTCATTTTGCATTTTAATCTGATGCAGTGTCTGCTGCTGTTTGAAAATTCTTTTTTCGTCTTCATTCAGGGCATTAAACAGAGAATTGGCTTCCTGCAGACTTTGCGAAGAAACGAAAACGGAATCGTTTTCATCCTCTTCGTCTTCGTCAAAGACATCTTTTATTTTTTTGCGGATTTTCTTTAAACCGGCGGGAAGGTCTGCCGGTGTCAGCGGATTGCTTTTCTGAAGGCCGTTTTTCTTTTTGGCGTCATAAAGAACCGCCTCTTTGGTGTTTACCTTCAGAGAAAGTTTCTCGCTGCTGCCAAACCCTGGTTTCTTCCATTCAATATTAGGATTAGAAGAATTGTCTTCCATTTTCTGCTCCATAATAAATATCGTGTTTCTAACGAACTCTTACACTGTGCCATAAAATCGCCGTTTTGTCAATTATTGTCGGTAATTTTACGGAAAATCAGGGATTTTCTAGCGATTTATGATTTTGTCCAGTAAATGTAATTATCGGTTGTCGGCTGTTTTTTGGCAGGTGACCATAATTGAACCGTCTGATAACAGCGATGATAAAACTTCGACCGACGAATTGTCGCTGCGAACCAGGCGAAAGGTCTTGGTCGTTGCATTCATCAAATGAGTAATGATGTCGTTTTTCAGCGCCTGCCAGTCTTCGACATTGCCGAAATATCGCTGATGGGCATCCCATAATTCGGCGATACTGGGCTCTTTTTGCAAAAAGATCTCCGGTAACGACCAAAGTTTCAGATAAGCCTGATTATAAAATTTTAAACGCCCGTTAGAACCAAAGATAACCACTCCGTCAAACAAATTGTCTAACACTTCCTGCTGCACGGCTAACAAAGAGTTATAAGCCCGCCGGGTGGCCAAACGGTCGGAAACGTCCTCAAAGGCAAAAATCAGCCCGCCCATCGGATGCGGAGCGCGCACCCGGCGGATGGTATTGCCGTTCGGAAGATGCAACAAGTCTTCTTTAGGTTCGATAATTGTTGAAAAGTCTTTTTGTTCGTCTGCCTTATACAGCCTGAAATCGGGAACTTCGGGCAGCATTCTCTTTTCCCGGATAACGTCGAGAAAAGCGGCATAGCTGGGCTGGCTCTCCAGCCATATGTCTTCCAGTCCCCAGAACGAGGCGAAAGATTTGTTGTAAAAAGCCAGTTTAAAATTATTGTTAAAAACGGCAAATGCCGTCCCCAGCGTCCCGAGAATTTCCAAATGGGCGTCTTGATGCAGCTTAAAGTTTCTTTTCAGTTCATCCAATTCGGTCACGTCTATCAATGCGCCGGCCAGACAAATTTTATCCAAACTCTGTTCGGCGTGAAAAGGCGCTTCGATTGCCTCATAACTCCGTCTTTCACCGTCTTTAATCACCCGGACGGTTTGTTTCCTTGTCCGGTTGGCTGCCTGTGCCTGCAATGCCAGATTGCCGGAAACGCTTTCATTGTTGACGCTCATAATTTCAGCCTGTTTGGCAATAATGTCTTCTTTACTGCTTTCCCGGGTAAATTCCTGATATTTTTTGTTAACCAGCACCAGCCGCAATTTTTCGTCCCTCAGCCAGACGGGATAGGCAAGATTGTCAATCAGGTCCTCCAGCTGCCGGATTTTATCAAAAGCCTGCTTTTTCTCTTCTTCCAGATAGTCAATTTTATTGGTTTCGCGGCTCACGTCCCGAAACCAAATCATGTCGCAGTAAACGTTGCCGTCCTGACCGTTAATGCGTGAACCTGACAAATTCAAATGCCGGTTGCTGTTTTTTAATACAAATTCATCTTCAAAAGATATGCCGTCTTCTTTCAGACAAGCGACATATTTTCTGATTTTTCCGGCGTCCTCGCGGGTAAAACGATTAAGAATATCCTCAAAGACGGATGCCGTTCCTCCCGGAAGATTCATCAGAACGGCTAAACGGCGCGAGCAGCGTTCTTTAACCGTTTTGCAGGGGTCATTGACTTTCTCGTCGGGATAAATAAAAGCAAAATAACCGTCTTTGGACGCATAGAGTGTTTCGGCATAACGTTCGCGATCCCGGTTCAGAAAATAATTTTTTTGCCGCAGTTTCAAAATGTTAATGCCCTGCGCTCCCATCAAAAACAGCAGCACGGCCAAACCCAGCCCCAGTGTGTACCAGAGTTCGGGGGCGGCATAAAACATGTCAATCAGCAGAGCTTCGTTCATTTTTCACGCGATTTAACCATAAAATTATTGTATCTGCTCTGAATCTATAATATAAAACAAAATAATAAAACCCTAAAAACGGTTAATTGAACAAAAAACTGACAGGCAAAACCTAAGATGTACACGATAGCTTTTGATACGACCGCCACCAGCTGCTCGGTCGCTTTGATAAAAGATGACAAACTGCTCGACAGCTTTGTTGAAGAAATGGATTTCGGCCAGGCGGAAGTCCTGATTCCTGCCATTCGGGACTTGTTGGCCAAACACAATCTGGAGGTTCGTGATTTGGGATTAATGGTTGTCTGCGTCGGGCCGGGGTCTTTCACCGGTGTCCGTTCCAGCATTTCTGCCGCCCGCGCCTTTGGCTTGGCCTGCCCGCAAATGGTTGTCGGCGGCGTTTCGTCTTTTGATGCCTATGCTTATGCTTTGTCGTGGAATCCTGAGGAAATAGCTCCGGTTAATGCGGTTATTATCGAAACCAAACGCGAAGATTTTTACTATCAGTTGTTTGATGAGCACTTAAATAAAATCAGTGATCCCTCTGCCGCCGTGCGTGATGACATCATAGCCGCTTTGCGTGATAAAAAAGTGACTTTTGTTGGTGACGGTGTCGAGCGTTTTCTTGCTTCGCCGACCGGTTTAAGCATCCACGCAATAGTAATGAAACCGCATCTGGATGTTGAAGACCTGGCGCGTTGCGGCCTGCGCAAGTTCAATCGTAAAACGACCGATTATCCTAAACCGCTTTATCTCCGGGCGCCGGACGTCTGCGTTAAATAACTCTAATCGCCGCTGTAACGGCTTTGAAAACGTTTCCATGCCGGCAGCGTTGCTTCCGCATGGCGTTCCAGCATTACCCGTTCCTCTTTGCGCCGTCGTCGCTCAAGTTCTTCCTTTGCTTCTTGGCTGACCCGGGCCGCAATTGCCGAAGAGGGGTCAAGTTTGGCATAGTGCTCAACATCAGTCAGATACATCTGCAAAGATGAGTCTTTGCCTTGAGCTTTCATTTGAGCAAAAACCTGCAAAACTTTGTCTGTCAGCAGGGCTTTCAAATCTGTTGCGGAATTTTTGAGAACCTCTGCCGCAATGGTAAAACGCGGGCCTGAATCCAGATCATCCAAATACATTGAACCGCCGATTTGCCGCATATCCTTAACTTCGGGATGTTCCATCTGCAAACTCCAAAACATATTCTGATGCAGACCTTTTTCCGCTTTGTGAATTGCCGCATAAATTTCGTTTTTTTCCTGCGATATGCCGCAAACAACCCGGTATAAGCTTGTCATTTTCCCTCTTATCTTAAACATTCCTCCATGCCAGCATAACTTATCGGGAATATCTTGTCTATTAAATAAAACACTCACTTTTACCTCTCAGAAGTATTTAAAAACAAAAAACCACCCGATTAAGGGTGGTTTTTTTGCAGTTAAACTAAGGATTATTTAACTTCTTCAAAATCAGCATCAACGACTTTCTCATCGCCGTTGCCGGACTGAGCCTGACCTGCATCGGCACCGGCTTCCGTTCCGGCAGCGCCGGTTCCGGCCTCCGGCTGCTTATACATGGCTTCGCCCAGTTTCAGGGAAGCCTGCATTAAGCTTTCGGTCTTTTCTTTGATAACCGACAAATCGTCAGCTTCAATCGCGGTCTTCAGAGCTTTGATTTCATCTTCAATCTTCGTTTTGTCAGCCGCAGAAATCTTGTCGCCGTGTTCTTTTAATGTTTTTTCGGTGGCGTGAACCAAACCTTCGGCCTGATTCTTGGCTTCGACCAGCTCTTTTTTCTGCTTATCGGCTTGAGCGTTGGCCTCGGCATCTTTAACCATCTTTTCGATATCGGCGTCAGACAAACCGCCGCTGGCCTGAATACGGATGGCCTGTTCTTTGTTGGTGGCTTTGTCTTTGGCGGAAACGTTTACGATACCGTTGGCATCAATGTCAAACGTAACTTCAATCTGCGGCATGCCGCGCGGTGCCGGTGGAATACCGACCAAATCAAACTGGCCGAGCAGTTTGTTGTCGGCAGCCATTTCGCGCTCGCCTTGGAAGACGCGAATGGTAACCGCGGTCTGACCGTCTTCCGCCGTAGAGAAGACCTGCGATTTGCGGGTCGGAATGGTGGTGTTGCGGTCAATCAAGCGGGTGAACACGCCGCCCAGAGTTTCAATACCCAAAGACAACGGGGTAACGTCCAGCAGCAGAACGTCTTTGACATCACCCATCAATACGCCGCCCTGAATAGCCGCGCCGACGGCAACAACCTCATCCGGGTTAACGCCTTTATGCGGCTCTTTGCCGAAGATTTCCTTAACTTTTTCCTGAACTTTCGGCATACGAGTCATACCGCCGACCAGAATAACTTCGCTGATTTCGTTGGCTTTCAGTCCGGCATCGGCCAAAGCTTTCTGGCAGGGGGCAACCGTGCGGTCAATCAGGTCTTCAACCAAAGATTCTAATTTTGCGCGGGTCAGTTTGATGTTCAGGTGTTTTGGCCCGGTTGCGTCTGCGGTAATGAACGGCAGGTTGATTTCGGTCTGGGTGGTTGAAGAAAGTTCAATCTTGGCTTTTTCGGCAGCTTCTTTCAGACGTTGCAAAGCCAGGCGGTCATTTTTCAAATCAATGCCGGATTCTTTCTTGAATTCGTCTGTCAGATAGCTGACCAGGCGCTGGTCAAAGTCTTCACCGCCGAGGAAAGTATCGCCGTTGGTAGATTTAACTTCAAACACGCCGTCGCCGATTTCCAAAATGGAAATATCGAACGTACCGCCGCCCAGGTCATAAACGGCAATTGTTCCGTTGGCTTTTTTATCCATGCCGTAAGCCAAAGCTGCCGCCGTCGGTTCGTTGATGATACGCAGAACATCAAGACCGGCAATTTTACCGGCGTCTTTGGTGGCCTGCCGCTGAGAGTCGTTAAAGTAAGCCGGAACGGTAATAACAGCTTTTTCAATCTTTTCGCCTAAATAACTTTCGGCATATTCCTTGATTTTCTGCAGAACGATTGCGGAAATCTGTGACGGAGCATATTTCTGGCCTTTGACTTCAACCCAGGCATCGCCGTTGTCGCCTTCAACGATTTTAAACGGAACAAGCTTCTTGTCTTTTTCGACTTCGGGAGAATTAAACCGGCGGCCGATCAAACGCTTAATTGCAAACAGGGTGTTTTCCGGGTTGGTAACAGCCTGACGTTTTGCCGGAAAGCCGACCAAACGTTCGGTATCGGTAAACGCGACCATGGACGGCGTGGTGCGGGCGCCTTCAGAGTTTTCAAGAACCTTGGCTTCGCCGCCTTCCATCACTGCAAAGCAGGAGTTGGTCGTACCTAAGTCAATACCAATTACTTTATTGCTCATATTTTTCATCCTTATTGTTGTATAAAAAACTTTCTCAAAATCTTTCTAACAACTTATATAGGAAGCCGTCTTCACATAAGCAAGACTTGAAATAACTTTTTTGAAAAATTTTTACCCTCGGAAAAAGAGCTTAATAATTGCTCTGCCGGCCGGAAATTTCGTAGCCGGTATAACCGTCCACTACCGAGTTGGCAAAAGCAAAATCGGTTGAGTTGCAGGAATGAATGCGGTAAAGGGTTTCACCCTGTTCCACCGGATCGCCCACTTTTTTGAGCAAATCCAGCCCGGCCCCCGGATATTGCCCGGCACCGGCCCAAACGCCGATTTTGTTGATGCGGGAATTGTCAATTGCTTCCACCACGCCGCTTACGTTGGAGATGATGTCCCGGGTCAGATGTCCGAGCTGCGGCTGCGGAGCTTTTCCTTGAGCATGAATAATCCGGTTCATCACTTCCAGCGCGCGGCCGGAAGTCAGAATCTCTTTGGCAACGTGATATCCTTGTCCGCCGCGCAGTTTAGGGTCAAATTCCAGCAGGCGCCCGGCCAGAAAAAGAGATTTTTCCAGCAAATCCTGCGGCGCGTCTTCTTTGTTGCGCAGAACTTTCATTACGTCCCGCGCTTCCAGCACCGCCCCGACGCCATTGCCGATCGGCTCGCTGCCGTCGGTAATCACCACGTCAATTTCCATTGACAGCATATCGCCCACATATTCAATCAGTTTCCGCAGGCGCATGGCTTCATTGGTGCTCTTAATGCGTGATTTCGGGCCGACCGGAATGTCAATCAGCAGGTGGGTCACACCGGCTGCCAGCTTGATTGCCAAAATCGAGGAAGCGATATGCTCCTGCTGAATCAGGCCGATTTGCCGCTCAACCGAAGAAATCAGCTTGCTGGCTTCGGCGATGTTCAATCCGTCATAACAGGCGATTGCCGCCCGGTTTTCTTTCACCAGGCTGCGAAAAGTCCGGTCGTCCAGATCAACGTTGGCCAGCACGCTCATCGTGTCGGCCACGCCGGCACAGGAGGTCAGCGAACGGGCGGATGTTTTGGGCATCGGCAGACCGTAAGCGCCGACAATCGCCGTAATGATAATATCGGTTTTGTTGCCGGGGACTCCGCCCAGACAATGGTGGTCAACCACAATTCCCTCATTGTCCCAGTGAAAGACGTTGTCGCCGACCAGAGCTTCCGTCAGAGCCAAAACTTCCGGCGCACTCATGAACGAGCCGCTGGCTACCAGAAAAGAAGCGATGTCCATATTGGAATAGCGCCGTGCGGTAATATCGTTGATGATTGAACTGTATTCGCCGGAGCTTAAAATATTGCCGGCAATTTTACGTTTGACCGAAGCCAGGCTCGGCGGCGGAGTTGACAGCGAAATGGAGATATTGGCACCCTCCGGCAGGTTGATTTGTTCAAAAGCCTCGTTATTCAGGGCAATCTCGGTCGGTTTGACCAGCTTGGCGTCGTCAACCACCTGCAAAAAGGCATAAACGGTTTTAACCCCTCCGTGAATTTCTATTTTTGTCAGGGCATTGATGTCATCCACTTTGTAAGCGACACAGTCTTTGTGCAGATAAGCCAGATTTTCATTAAAAGAACTGACCGGAAGATGTTTTAAGCTCAGCATGCCATACCCTTTATTAAAAAACAGATTATTTTTTTAATATAAGGCCATTGTAGTTTATGTTTGGTTAAAACGCAAAAAAAACCGGAGACAGAACCTCCGGTTTTTTCTTTATTTGTTGTGTCCGCCTTTAAAGCGTTCGATCATTTTTGAGAAAATGCCTTTAACCGGTTTTTTGCCGGGCTTGTTTTCGTAGTTCGGCCCGAATTCGACCGCCAGGGCATCTTTGGATGCTTCCGGATTGACACCGTCGATAACCGGTTCATAAATGCCGTTGCCGAGACGCTCGCCAAGTGATGTCGTCGGCGGAACCTGACCTTGCTGCGGCGGTACGGTCCGACCCGGTGTTTTGTCTTGCGGCGGCAAATCGGTTCCGCCCGAAACTTTACCCTGAGAAGGAAGTTTATCCTGCGGCGGAACAATTACTTTGTTCACCGTTGCCCAGAAATGGCCGCGGGCGCCGACGCGTTCGTTCAGTTTCAGCATCTGCGCCTGATACTGTTCGTCATAAGGAATAGCCGGAACAAACACGCCCGGTTCGGCAGGAATGGTCACTTCTTTGGTTTCCCAATGGCCGCTGCCGGCTTTTTCGTCAATAATGACGCCGTGCGGTTTGCCGGTATCGTAAGAATAAAGCTCTTCCGGTTTAATCCCGACGTCAACCAGGGCATGCCCCTGCGGGCTGGAGGCAAATTGCAGATTATGCAGCAGGCGGCCGTCGGTGGCGTTCATCGGCTCGCCGGCCAGAACTTTGTCCAGCAGCTGCTGCGGATTAACCGAATAGTTGCCGTCCTTGCAGGTAAATGCCTCGCCTACCGTGCGTCCCGAACCGTCATTGAGCGGATGATCCGGATTGGCATATTCACGGGTGAAAGAAGCCAGTTTTTTCAGCATAACTTCTTCGCTGCCTTCTTCCCAGCCCTGTTTGGTCATTTGCTCTCGGATAGAACGGGTTGCCGCTTCATGCTGTTCTTCGCTGTACCAGGCACGGTTTTCGTAATTGTCCGGATTGTTGTAATCAGCAACGGTATGTCCTTTGCCGACATATTCAAAATGGCGGCTGGGCGTTTCGTTGAATTTTTCGGCGCTTTGAATGTCTTTCTCGCTGTAACTGAAAGATTTATGCGCTTCCTTATCCTGTACCCATTCGCCGGTTTCAATAGTGCGGCCGAACTGGTTATCCAGCCAAGAACCGAACCCGGTCGCCTGCAAAGCGTGGCTGGTAATCGAGGCGGCGGCGTAAGTCGTAACCGCGGTTACCGAAGCGGCCGCGGCGGCTTTCCCTGCCGCTTTCCAGAATTTGTCGCCTTCCTTGCGCTTTTCCATAAAGGTTTTCACGGCGGTGCGTCCGGCATTCAGTCCCATTGCCGCTTTGCCCAGCCAAGGCATGCCCAAAGCCGTTCCGGTTGCGGAAATGGCGGTAATGGCAACGTCGATGCCGTGTTTCTTCATAAAGCCCATAAAGCCGAATTTTTCACCCCGGGCTTTAGCCTCTTTGCTGGCTTTTCTGTAACTTTTGATCAGGCGGACTGCCGCATAGCCGGCACAAACGCCGGCCATCACCATGGCGCCGTAAGGCTGAACATGGGTCAGCGTCATACCCAACGCTGCCATCGGTGCCGAGCGCAAACAGTTGCTGCGCATAACTTTGGTTAATTTTTTCGTCTGGGAATAGGCCGGGTCAAAACGCTCGATACAGGCCTTATCAAATTTTTTCACCCGTTTATACATCTGTCCCAAAACCGGAGCGGTATTGCCGATTTTCTTAGCCAAACGATCCATATAGCCCATTGAGCTGTTGGTATATTCGGCGTTATAGCCGATAAAACCGCTGTTGGAAACCTGATATTTCTGACCGTTCAGCAGTCCGGTTAACGCAGCCTGTGCCTGAGCCTGATTTTGCGCCATGGCAAATTCGCTGCCCATAACCAAGGCGCCGATGCGCGTGGCGGCCACTTTGGCAACTTCGGCGCTGACCATGTCTTCGGTGATGTCGGCTTTGCTGCCCGCCAAATTACGGGCGGCTTCGGCTTTGATTGTTTCAACCAGCAGAGCCTGCTGGGCTTTTTGGTCTTTTTCCGGTTTGCCGTCGGCATCCATAAATTCCAAATTGCCCAATACGGTGGCGATATTGGGGTCTAACGGCAGTTTATCCGCCATTTTTGATGCTTTTTTGTAATTCAGCTCGACTTTGGCTAAATCTGCCGGTGTTAAGTCTTTCAGGCCGTGAGCCTCGTCATAAATGGCGATTTGCGGTTCCAGAATATCTCTGCGGATTCCGGCGGTAAGAGGTGTCGGCTGGCCGTTGGGTGCCTTTTTATCGGCATAATCAAGCATGAGATTGACACCGTCATAAACGTCGGCAATGTTGGTCTGGTCTATAACGATTTTGCCTGAAGCTATTTCATTGATGGTCAGAGCAATTTCTTCATTGACCATATTAAATTGAGAAGTCAGAGCCTGCTTGGTAGCGGCATTATCGGTCTGGCTGATAAGTTCTTCCAGTTTTTGTGCCGTGGCAACCAGTTTTTTGGGCGGAAAGTTTTCCAAAAGCTGTTTTTTGGCCTGATTGCTGAGCGTGAGAAACTGGCTGTTTTCTTCGGGAGTAAAGCTGTCTAAAATCGTATCTATGGTGTCCCGGCGTTTCTGCGGCGGCATTTTTGCCAGATTGGCCGGTGCTTTGTTCATGGCCGTCAAAACGTTCATGTTGATATTGTCAAGCGTCAGCTGCCATTCGTCGGAATTGCGTCCGCGGTTAAGCTGATTTAAGCGTTCAACGCGTGCCTGTTTAAAAAAGTTTTCTTCAAATTCTTTCTTTTCTGCCGGGGTCATTGCCGCATATCTCTGAGCAACCTCCTGATTGTCTTCCAGATATTTGGCAAATATTTCCATGTTCTTGGATGTTTTGTTCTCAGCCATCATTTTTCTCCCGAAAGGTTATTTTATAAAAAAATAACACATTTTTTGTCTCTTTGCAATATAATTTTGTCTAAAACAGGTGAAACATATTGTAATTGTAGGGAAAAATGTTTAATTTTTATTTACTGGCTTGTCAAAGGCTTGCTTTTTCTTTATAAAGCCTCTAAATAAGTAAAAAACATTACGTTCACAAAAAAAACGGCAGAAGAAAAATGACCGAAAAAGACTATTACGAATTACTGGAAGTCAGCCGTGACGCCAACGGCGATGAAATTAAAAAATCATATCGCCGCCTGGCCATGAAATATCATCCTGACCGGAACCCGGGCAATAAGGAAGCTGAAGCCAAATTCAAGGAAATTAATGAAGCTTATGATGTTTTGAAAGACGAGCAGAAACGTGCGGCTTATGACCGGTACGGGCATCAGGCTTTTGCCTCCGGCATGGGCGGCGGCAATCCGTTCGGCGGCTTTGAGTTTAATTTCGGCAGCGGCGGTTTCTCCGATATTTTCTCTGATATTTTTTCCGAATTTATGGGCGGCGGTCAGCAGCGCGGCAGCAGTGGGTCTTATGCCCGGCACGGGGCGGATGTCCGCTATAATCTGGAAATCACGCTGGAAGAAGCTTTCAGCGGCGTCGAAAAAGAGATTTCCATCCCTTCGTCGGTTGTTTGCGAAGACTGCCGCGGTTTCGGTACGGCAGACGGCAAAGAACCGCCGGTATGCCCGACTTGCCACGGCCATGGCAAAGTGCAGATGCGCCAGGGCGGCTTTTTTATTGTTGAACAGACCTGCCCGAATTGCAAAGGCCGCGGTCGGATAGTTAAAGACAAATGCAAAAAATGCGGCGGCGAGGGTGTCCTGCATAAAGAAAAGGTTTTGAAAGTCAAAATTCCCGCCGGCGTGGAAAGTGATACCCGGATGCGAATTGCCGGGGAAGGAGAGCCGGGACTTCATGGCGGACAAAACGGCGATTTGTATGTCTTTATTACCGTAAAACCGCATAAACTCTACAGCCGCGAAGGAGCCAATCTTTATACCCGGGTTCCGGTTTCTATGGCTTGTGCCGCCCTGGGCGGAAAAATAGAGATTCCGAGTATCGACGGTGAAAAAATCGAACTTGAAATCAAAGCCGGTACCCAGTCTGACCAGCAGATTAAAATTCAGGACGAAGGAATGACAATCCTGCGCTCCAAACGCCGCGGCGATTTGTTTGTCAAATTCCGGGTTGAGACGCCGGTTAATCTGTCAGCCCGCCAAAAGGAACTGCTGGAAGAATTCCGCGCCATCAGCAAAGACGATAGCTGCCAGCCGGAATCCAAAGGTTTTCTTGACCGGATTAAAGACCTGTTTAAATCCGTCGCCTGATTTTTAATCCTCAAACCCCGGCAATCCGGGGTTTAGATATTTAATAAACAAAAAAACCGCCCTTCCGGACGGTTTTTTTTAGCAATTACAAAGATTATTTGCTCAGCTGAGCAGCAACCTCGGCGGCAAAATCTTCTTCTTTTTTCTGCAGGCCTTCACCCAAACGGAAGCAGACAAATTCTTTCAGTTTGATGTCTGTGCCAAGCTCTTTGGCGGCTTCGGCAATAACGTCTTTAACTTTCTTGTCCGGATCCATAATATAAGCCTGTTCTTCCAGAACAACTTCATCATAATATTTTTTAACGCGGCCTTCAACCATTTTTTCAATGATGTTTGCCGGTTTGCCGGAAGCTTTGGCCTGTTCGGCAAAGATTGATTTTTCATGTTCAACCGCTGCCGGATCAACACTGGCAATATCCAGAAATTGCGGAGCGGAAGCGGCAACATGCATGGCAATATGTTTGCCCAGTTCGGCCAGTTTGGTTTTGTCGCCGGTTGATTCCAACGCAACCAGAACACCGATTTTGCCGACATTCGGACGAGCCGCATTGTGAATATAAGATGCAACGACGCCGTCTTTGACTTCAATCATTTTAGCGCGGCGCAGATTCATATTTTCACCGATTTTGGCAATCATGTCGGTCAGACGTTCTTCAAAAGACTTGTGAACTTTCGGGCACTGGAAAGTTTTCATGTCGCAGACTTCGCCTTTATACATCAAAGCAACCTGAGCGGCATCTTCAACATATTCCTGAAAGATTTCGTTTTTGGCAACAAAGTCGGTTTCGGAGTTTACTTCGACAACCGCGCCCTTGTTTCCGTCAACCGCAACGGCAACCAAGCCTTCGGCAGCGATACGGCTGGCTTTTTTAGCTGCGCTGGCCAAACCTTTTTTGCGCAGCCAGTCAATGGCCTGTTCCATATCCCCGTTAGTTTCGGTCAGGGCTTTTTTGCAGTCCAGCATGCCGGCACTTGTTGTTTCTCTCAGTTCTTTGACCATAGCGGCAGTAACATTTGTCATTTAATTTTTCCTCTTGTGAAATTTTTAAACCAATGCGGCGATATCTTTACGAATAAAGTACCGCCGCGAAAGTTTGCTTGAAGCTAAGCTAAAAAAATTATTCGGCTACGGCTTCAACTTCCTCTTTAGCTTTTTTGGCAGTTCTTTTTTTAGCCGGTTTGGCTTCAATATTTTCAACAGCTTCTTCGACTTTAACGCCCTGAGCTGCAATTTCAGCCTGCATACCGTCCAAAACGGCGGAAGACACTAATTCGCAGTAGAATTGAATAGCGCGGATAGCGTCATCGTTGCCCGGAACCGGGAAGTCAACTTCATTGGGGTTAGCGTTGGTATCGCAGATGCCGATAACCGGGATACCCAGTTTTTTGGCTTCTTTGATGGCCAGGTCTTCTTTCGGCGTATCAATAACGAACAGCATATCCGGCTGGCCGCCCATGTTCATGATGCCGCCCAGTTCCTTATTTAATTTTTCCTGTTCTTTTTTGATGTTCTGCATTTCTTTTTTGGTGTAACCGTCAAATGCGTTTTTCTCAAACATCTCATTCAGTTTAACGAGACGGGAAATTGATTTGTAAACGGTTTTCCAGTTAGTCAGCATACCGCCTAACCAACGGTGATTTACATAATACTGGCCGCAGCGTTCGGCATTTTCCTTGATCAGGTCCTGAGCTTGTCTTTTGGTGCCGACAAACAGAATTTTACCGCCCTGGGCAGCAACTTCGCGCGCTGCATTCAAAGCAGTGTACAGCATCGGATAAGTTTTCTGCAGGTCGATAATGTGAATGTTGTCTTTTTTGCCGTAAATATACGGAGCCATGCTCGGATTCCAACGACGGGCGTGGTGACCGAAGTGAACGCCGGCTTCTACCATCTGGCGCAGTGTAAATGTAGGAAGAGTCATATTTTATATCCTTTTTCCGGTTAAACCTCCGCAGACTTATCGGTCTTCAAACTTAAAGACACCGGAGCGAAAAATCAGGCGATTCCCCGCCATGTCTGCGTGTGTGTTATTGTTAAAACATTGGAATTACCATTAATTCCATGCTCCTTTTAATCCCTGTTTCCCTAATTTGCAAGCATTTTTTTTCATTTTGGCCGCATTCGTCGGCTTTGCTTTTGGGCTGTGGAATTTCAGTCATGGTGATTTTTTGTGACAGATTCGCTTTTAAGGCTTGTAAATCTTGATGTTTTAGCTTATTTTACAGCATAAATTTTAGCTAAAAGGTAAGAAATGTCAGATTTATTTGAAAGCACAGCACCGAAACAGGAAACTTATTCGGCACAGGACATTCAGGTCTTGGAAGGGCTTGAGGCCGTTCGTGCCCGCCCCGGTATGTATATTGGCGGAACGGATGCTCAAGCACTTCACCATCTTGTTGCCGAAATTCTGGATAACTCCATGGATGAAGCCGTTGCCGGCTATGCCAACCGTATCGAAGTTAAGATGAATGCCGATTATTCCGTCACCATCACCGATAACGGCCGCGGTATCCCGGTTGACCCGCATCCGAAGTATCCCGACATGTCGGCGCTGGAAGTCATTCTGACCATGTTGCACTCCGGCGGCAAGTTCGGCGGCGGTGCTTACAAGGTTTCCGGCGGTTTGCACGGTGTTGGCCTGTCGGTCGTCAATGCTCTGTCTTCCTCTCTGGTGGTTGAAATCGCCCGCGATAAAAAGCTTTATCGCCAAACTTATGCCAAGGGCAAACCGACTTCTGCTTTGGAGTTGGTCGGCAATGCGCCCAACCGTCGCGGCACTTCGATTACTTTTCTGCCTGATCCGGAGATTTTCGGTTCCAATTCTCAGCTGAACCCTAACCGGGTTTACCGCATGGCCCGTTCCAAAGCTTTTCTGTTTAAGGGTATTTTTATTAATTGGAAATGTGCGCCGGAAGTGTTAAGCGAAGGCGAGCAAACGCCGCTGGAAGCCGAATTGCACTATCCCAACGGTCTGCTTGATTTCTTAAATTATCAGCTTGGTGCCCGTGCGACCGTCAATCGTATGCCTTTTTCCGGCGATGCCGATTTGGCCAATGACGAAGGACGGGTCGAATGGTCGATTACCTGGCCGGAAGATGAAAACGGCTTTTGTTATTCTTACTGCAACACGGTTATCACCCCTGAAGGCGGCACCCATGAGATGGGATTCCGGGCGGCATTGATTCGCAGTCTGAAAGAATACGGCGAAATGGCCAATGTCAAAAAAGCCGCTTCCGTTACTGCCGAAGATCTGTTGAGCGACGCCTGCGTTATGCTCTCGGTCTTTATCCGCGACCCGCAGTTTCAAGGGCAGACGAAAGATAAGCTGACCTCCGTCAAGGCGATTCGTTTGGTCGAACAGGCAGTCAAAGATTCTTTTGACCACTGGCTGAGCTCCGATAAGGAAAATGCGACCGCATTGCTGGAATATGTGATTGAACGCGCCGAAAGCCGCAAAAAGAAGAAAGAAGAAAAAATTCAAAACCGTAAAACCCCGACCAAAAAACTGCGTCTCCCCGGCAAGCTGGCCGACTGTTCGCAGGCTTCGGCGGAGAATACGGAAATCTTTATCGTCGAGGGCGATTCTGCCGGCGGCTCGGCCAAACAGGGGCGCGACCGTTTTACGCAGGCGATTCTCCCGCTGCGAGGCAAAATTTTGAACGTTGCCAGCGCTTCGCTGGATAAAATCACCCAGAACCAGGAAATCAAAGATATGATTGAAGCTCTGGGCTGCGGGATTAAAGATAATTATAAGGAAGAAAATCTCCGTTACGAAAAGATCATCATTATGACCGATGCGGATGTTGACGGTGCGCATATCGCTTCTCTGCTGATGACCTTTTTCTATCAGCAGATGCCGAAACTGATTGAAAACGGACATCTTTATATCGCTACTCCGCCGCTTTACAAAATCGTTGTCGGCAATAAAAACTTTTATGCGATTGACGATGAAGACAAAGACCGGATTCTCAAACGGGAAGTCAAAGGCAATACCCGTCCGGATATCAGCCGTTTCAAAGGATTGGGTGAAATGAGCGCGCTTCAGCTGAAGGAAACCACCATGGACAAGAATAAACGCACCCTTCTGCGCGTGGTTATTCCGACCCCGAATACCGAGGAGGGCAAAGAAGAGTGTTTTGAAACCCGCCGCCAGGTCGAGCGTTTGATGGGTAAAAACCCTGAAACCCGCTTTAAATTCATTATCGAACGCGCCAAGTTCGTTGATGATTTGGATATTTAAGCGCACCGCCTCTTCGGAGGCGGTTTTTTTATCCGTGGCAAGAAAAAATTAACCGCTTTGCGGCTATTAATAAACCGCTTACAACTTTATTGGAAACGGATTTTTATGATACGTCGCCTGATTCCCTCGGATATCCCGGCTGTTTTGGAACTGTGGCTCCGCAGCACCAAACAGGCGCATCCGTTTATTGCTCCCGGCTATTGGGACGAAAATACCGGTTTGGTGAAAGATATGCTGACTCGGCAGGCGGAAACTTATGTCTTTGCTGACAAGCACCGGATTAAAGGTTTTGTCAGTCTGCTGCCGGAAAATTTTATCGGAGCCTTGTTTGTTGATGAAAAATTTCGCTCCCGCCGTATCGGTACCAAATTGCTGAACTATATTCTCCGCCGGCGTTCTGCGGCTTCGCTGCATGTTTATGCCGCCAATCGGCCGGCCGTTGATTTTTACCGCCGAAACGGTTTTAAAATCATTATGGAACAAACCGATATTTCCTCCGGTCAGCCGGAATTGCTGATGGCGCGAGCCTGCGGTTCCTTCCGGGGCATCAGCCGCCGTCCGGGAGAATCCTGATTTTGCAATCGGGTGGTTAATCGACAGATTTTGCTTGATTTGTTTGGTAATGATGATTAAATAATCCTCAATGAGCGATTATTAACCTGATTATTAACTTTTAAAACCTGAGTATTATGTTTTTGATAGCAGGGTTAGTTGTCGGCGGTTTCGCTTGGGGCATGTGCAAGCTTTGCGGCGTTGAAGGTCCCCACGATCCGGCAAACGACATCTATGACAACCCGTTCCAGCCGTAGTTTGAGATTGCCGAACTTTGTTTCCGCAGTCTGTTCTCAAGGCTTTTGCCTTTGCGTATTTTAAGTTAAAACCGTCGCCCGATTATCCCGGCCGACGGTTTTCTTTTTATCCCCCCTTGTCAAAAAGCAAAATCAATAATATACTGAATAATGTACAAAGTATTTTGTGCATTCGGATTAACAACTATGGAGTATTTATGTGTACTGCAACGCCGGTTATCGCGTCAGGTAACAGTAATGAAGGAGACCGATGTACGTCCTCTTCGTCAAAATATAATTATTCAAAATGTTTAACCACTGATTCTTCTTATACAGTTTTTTGTGAGGGCTTATCAGTTCTGAAGGAGGTGTAATTATGCTTTCCTTTAGAAACAAACTGGTAAAAACCGATCCTGAGGTCATTCGTCAAATCGCCGCTTCGACCGGCTTCTTTGACCGGCAGGATGTTCAAATCAACGTTGAAATTGCCGAAAATTTGCTTAATCAGAAAGATTCTGAGCATAAGTTTTTATTTGCCGATTATATGGATAAAACCGTTGCCTATGTCTGCTACGGTGAGGTTCCCGATGCCAAAGAAGGAACTTATGAAATTTATTGGCTCTCAACCTTAAATGAATACCGCGGTCTGGGTATAGGGCGCAATTTGATTAATAAATTGATTACCAAACTGCGTAAAAAAGGCGCTAAAAAGATTTATGTCAAAACCGACAGTAAAGATCAATATGCGCCAACCCGCAGATTCTATAACAAATGCGGGTTCAAATTGCAGGCCGTGCTCCCCGGTTATTATGATGACAATGATAACTGCTGCATCTATGCGCTTAATTTAACCGAAAAAGATGCTCTGGGGCTCTTCCCTGACGAATATGTCGCCGCGGAATGAATGAAATAAAAATCGGCGGGAGTAAAATCCCGCCATTTTTTTTGTTGACTTAGAGTAAGCTCTAAATGTTACACTGTAAATAATAACAAGGAGGGCTTATGAAAGAAGCAAAAACATTTTACTATCGCTTTGATAAAATCAACGCCTGGTTTGTTTTTAATGCGGCGCTGCTGATTACCATGCTTTATGTCAGCATTAAATGCTATTGTCTGCTCTTTTGGTGGCAGACGCAGGTTTTATGGGGCGTAACCGTTTTTTCCTGGCTGGTTTGGAGTTATAAATATCTTTTGCCGCAAAGACTGGCCGTTGTTGATGATAAAACCATCACGATTGACCATTGCCGTCCGTTGGCCTGGAAAGACATTAAAAATGCCGAAGAAAAGATTGTCCGTTGCGGCTTCCGCCGTCTGAGGATAATTGTTCTTCACCCCAAAAAAGGCATAAATTACCGCTATAATTTTTTGCAGCGGCATAACGGAGACTTTACGCCGTTTTCGATTCCTCTCTATGAAATTGTCAGTCCCGAAGATGCGGCTGAATTAACGGAGATAATCGCCGAAAAAGTCAAATTAACCCGATTGCCGCAGGCTTAGAAAAGGAGAGATAAATGGGATACTCGATTGGCCAGGTCGCCAAAAAAACCGGTTTGGGCGTCCATACGCTGCGTTACTATGAAAAAGAAGGACTGCTGCCTTTTGTCCGTAAAAGCGGTTCCGGCCTGCGGATTTATTCCGACAGTGACATCGGCTGGCTGGGAATGATTGAGTGCCTGAAAGGAACCGGAATGACCCTGAAAGGCATTAAACAATATATCGACTGGTATATTGAAGGCGATTCGACTTTGGAACAGCGCTTGGAAATGTTTAAACGTCAAAAAGTAAAACTGGAAGAACAACTGGCGGAATTGCAAAAGAATATGGCTAAAATTGATTATAAAATCAGCCTTTATACGGAAGCCGTCAAAGTCGGAAGTCTGGATAAGGTGTCTGCCGCACCGCAGTTCAGCAAATTGCGGGAAAGCCTGTTTGGCAATTAAAGATTCGTCAAGTCAAAGGCTTGCCTCAAAGCAGGCCTTTTTATATGGCGTTGTCTAAACAAATGGAGCGGTTGCTTTGCTCTTTTTTCGGGCGATTCCCTGTGTCAGAGTTTGTCCATAAAAAAACCGCCTGATGGCGGGTTTGAAACTGGCGGAACTGAGGGGAATTCGGGAGTTCGGTTTGTAACATTCGCTCTCATTGCTGTCGCTTGTTTGCTCATTAACAAACGCTTACCGCTCGCAACGAAAACACCGCTGCTCTGGTGTTTTCTATCGGCTCGCACCCTCTCGGGTTCAATGCCAAAATAAGTTTAGCCATAAAAAAACCGTCCTCAAAGACGGCTTTTTTATGGTGGAGCTGAGGGGAATCGAACCCCTGACCTCTTGAATGCCATTCAAGCGCTCTCCCAACTGAGCTACAACCCCATAAAAATATCTGTTCCTCTCGGAACAAGCTGAATATAGATAATCAAAAAACGATTGTCAAATCTTTTTTTGCATAAAATAAATAAAAAAGCCGATTTAACATCGGCTTTTTCAAAAACGTCTATTTAACGAAAATCTGAACTTCGGGAGAAGTTGCATCCGCACTGCTGCGGGAAGAAAGAGTAATTCTCTCGGCATTAACCCCCATATTTACGATTTCCTGAAAAATTGTCGTTGCGCTGTTCTGGGCATTTGTCCGGGCAGATGCTCCGCCGCTGATCGGCGTAACGGCCACAACTTCAAACACAACATTGGGTTTCTTTGATTTGGCCGCATTAACGGCTCTGCGTAAACCGTCTTTATAATTAACGTTGCTTTTGTTGAATTTGGCAACGAACAGCGGCTTGCCGGCAACGGCCCCGCTCAGGCTTCCGTTGGCCGGAGCATAACCCATTGCTGCAGGTTTGTTGCCGAGATTCAGAACCGGAACCGAAGATCCCAGAGGAACATTGCTGACACCGTAGTTGCCGCGTTTGATTGCCGAATCTAACTGAACAATGTTGCTGTTGGCCGTTTCGTTATACTGAATCTGACGGACAACATCGCTGTTGACTTCATTAAGCAGGCTGCCGATTAAAATAGCCGTCTGGTTGGTTTCGTTTTGCAGAATTCTTAACTGGCGGTGGTCTTCGTCAACCGCGCCGGAAATGGCAAAAGTAGCCCGAATGGAATCTAACAGGTTATTAACGACAGAAGCATCAGAGGTAACACGGGCGGAAAGCTGCTGTAAAGCATTGCTGTTGACCGTCATCAACTGAACATTGTTTTGTGCGCTCTGCAACATGGCATACATCTGCGGGTTGCCCGGCGTGGTGCCGACTTGCAGTTTGGCTTCAATTGCTCCGATGGTTTTATGGTATTGGCTGGCATTGCTGATAACGGAAGCTCTGATTTTCTGCAATTCGGAATTATTGGTGCGAATGGCATTTTGCAGCTGGCTCAGTTCATTCCGGAAAGCGATAACTTTCTGCCCGACAAAAGTGCCGGTATCTCCGCCCTCGGAAACTTCAAGCGGTTCAAAATTGCTGGAACCGAGCATCGGCAGATCAGCGCTTTCGGGAGCATTTTTGTCAGCATTATACGCTTCCTGAGAGCTGGAACCGACCAGAGACGGAAACAGAGCATCCGAACTGAATGCACAGCCGCCCAAAATTAATGAGCCGGAAATTAACGACAAAGTAAGAACTGTTTTTTTCATCTGTCAAAATACCTTATATGAAACCTGTGTTATAACATATTCGTTTTTGACACTAATATCTCGTTTTGTAAAGAAGATTCACAAAAAAAATGCGAAAAATTAGAGCCTAAAGCACAATATATTCTTCAAATTAAGAACAGCATAAGTAAAATAGATTAAAATTCTTTTAAATTGAATGAATTTTTTGCTTGCAAAATTTTTTGAATCGGGTTATTAAGTCTTCTGTTAAGTGAAACGATGCACTCGTAGCTCAATTGGATAGAGCATCTGACTACGGATCAGAAGGTTGTGAGTTCGAACCCCGCCGAGTGCGCCATATAAAATCCCTCCCTTGCGGAGGGTTTTTTTATGGCTTGCATTAGGCCGGTGAGAACTCACAACTTAATAAAAGAGTTGAGTTCGAGACTGAGGCGGCTGCGCAGAAAGCCAAAATCAGCGGCAGGGAAGATTAAGCACAGTTTTATATTTTTTTCTGCCGCCGCCTTTACAATAAAAACAAATATGCTAAAGATAATAACAGAAAAAGTATTATTCTGGATGTTATTGGATTTGCATCACTTCAGCATTGGCTGTCAGGATAATACGACAGTGTTAATTAATTTAGTTTTTTACATTTAAACTTTTTGCCTTATGAAAAGAAATGTAGTGTTAGGAATTATCGGCGGAACAGTTTTGGTTGCCGGTGCAGTTGTGGCTTACATTAAGCGAGACGCAATCAGAGAAGCGAAAAACGATATTATCGCTGATGTGAAAAGACTTTTAAAAAAGGAAAAACCGGAAATTGCTGAATAAGCAAACGGCTTCCTCAGACAAAGAACTCCCTTGAAACGTAACGGTTTCTCGGGAGTTTTTGTTTCAAAAGCAATCACAACAGCCTTTGCCGGTAACTTTGCGTATGGCAAAATACGGCAGAGCAGTATTTCCTCCCGACCTGTGCCCTTCCGGGGTTAATTGGGTCATAAAAAAACCGTCTTCAAAGACGGCTTTTTTATGGTGGAGCTGAAGGGGATCGAACCCTCGACCTATTGATTGCGAACCAATCGCTCTCCCAACTGAGCTACAGCCCCATATCTCTCTGCACAATGGATTAACCAATTTGAAACAAAAAGTCAACAGCTTAATTAAACAACCTGGGCTAAATTTCTGACTTTACCCGCGCCGTAAAACAGGATGGTTTACTGGTCATGCCCCGGCAGCCCCTGAGGCGGATAAAGCTTGAACTTATCAAAATCTGTCAGATAAACGCAGCTTCCCGAGGCAATAAAAGGCTGCAAAGTCCGATTGGTAATTTCGGAATCTCCGCTGTTCCAATCCAGATTGTCGTCAAATTTCACCATACTCTTTTCTAGGCTATCAACATAACGCGTGACTTCTTCTTTGGTAAATAAACAGTCTATCGTCGTGACGCTGCCTTCCTGGGGAAGATTTTTCAGGCTTTCGGGAACTCCCTCGGGATAAATCTTGTTCAAGGCGACCGGTTTGTTTTTAATCATATAAACATAATGGCACCTGTCGCCGTCGGGACCCTCAACTTTCATAATGTTGTCCATATTGGAGAAATTCAGCGTTTTTTCATAAGGCGTGCAGGTTTTCAGATTATTTCGCAGTTCCTGAGTGTAATCAACATTAATGACTTTCATCTGGCAGGCCTCGGAAATGATTTTATTGGCCGCTGCCAGGCTTTCATTTTTGTTTTCGCTTTCATCTGGAGAAGATTTTTCTTTTTTCAAAAAGTCCTGCAAGGCGTCAACATAGGCCTTAAGTTTTTCCTGGTCGAAAGTGCAGCGGTTTACAAAATGTCCGACTTGTGAAGATGAAATAAATTCGCATTGGCATTTATCGCCGGACCAGCCCTGAATTTGATATTCATAATCGAATTTCATCCCTGTTTCGTCACAGCTGCTCTGTTCCGTAAACAGTGTGCAGTCTTGCAAATTCTTGATAAATCGGTCGGAAAAATGAAACATGTCAACCTGGCCGGCCAGGTCAAGATTAATGGTGTCGGCTTGTGCCGGAGAAATACAAGCAACAGCCAGAAGAACGGGTAAATATTTTTTCATAGGCCTTCTCCTTTGTTGCAGTATATTTTAGCATTATGAATAAAAAGTTTCAATTCTTATTCGCCGGACATTGTGGAGGAGGCTGAAGGTAAAAAGCTTATTGCTTGATTTTAAAGTATTATTTGCCAAATCTATTCTAATTTAAAATTACCGAAATTGCCGCTGACTTTGCAAACGCCTTTTTCGGTAAATTCCTGCAGTTTCCGGGCGGCCGCCTCGGCGTCTCCGCTGTTCCAGTCCAGATTGTTGTCAAACGTTATGACTGATTGCTCCAAACTTTTAATATAATCTGCACTGTCTGTCTCGGACAATCGGCAGTCAAAAACCATGGTGCTGCCGGTCTGCGGCAGATCTTTCATAAATTCGGGTACGCCGTCCGGATAGATTTTGCTTAAGTCAACCGGTTTGTTTTTCACCGTATAGGCGTAGTGGCAGTTTCCGTTTTCCGGTCCGTAGATTTTCATAATATTGTCTGAATTGGAAAAATTCAGAGTCTTTTCATACGGCGTACAGCTTTGCAGATTTTTTCTCAAATCTGCGGTATAGTCGGTTTGGCTGCTCATTTGGCAGACGTCCGAATCAAAAATAATGCCCATTGCCGTCAGATAATCCATATCGGCCATATCTTCAATCGTATGCTTGTCTTTTTGATTGTAGCGAATAAGCGCGTCAGTATAGTCTTTCAGATTTTGCGGGCTGAAAGCACATTCGTTTACAAAATTTCCGATTTGCGAAGAAGAAGAAAAAGTGCAGCGGCATTTGCCGTCAACCGGGCCTTGGATTTTATATTCATAGTTAAAGGAATGCCCTTCGGCGCCGGCATTTTTATGCTCAATAAACGGTGTGCAGCTCTGCATCTTGCTGATAAATTCGTCCGACAGGCGAATCATGTCGATTTGCCCGGTCAGATCTTGGTTAAAATCCATGGCATTGACTTTTCCGGCTGCAAGCAAACCGCAAATGGCATAAAAGATTTTTTTCATTCGTTTTCCTTCTCTTCAATATAAAATACGGAGAAAGTTTTCTTTCTCCGTATCAAAATGATGAGTATTGCCTAAAACAGCGATAACCCTCTTTCAATTTTAACACGCTGCTGCTCGAGCAGAGTACCCATGTTCAGTTTTCCGCTGCGCAGCATTCCGCGAACCTGACAGGCGGCGTTTGTATCCGGATTGGCGAACAGATAAGTGACTTTCGCTTTTTTCGGCGCCCCTTCCAAAATCTGGTGAATACAGCCGAGAAAACCGTTAGCTACCAATTCATAAGCCATGTCTTCGCTGATGCCGCTGGAGGCCGCATATTTAACCAGAGCGTTAATGGCATCGGATACGTTGTTGGCGTGAATGGTTGACAAAACCAAGTGGCCGGAAGTTGCCGCGCGCAAAGCTTCACTTGCTACGTCAGGTGAACGAATCTCGCCCAGATAAATATAACGCGGTTTCGAGCGCAGAGCTGATTTAATACCTTCTTCCCATTTGCCGTCCGGCGGAGTTGTCTGTTTGCAGAGGCCTAATTCCGCTTCCGGGGTGATATATACGCCGTCCAGCGGCATTTCAATCGGGTCTTCAATCGTAAAGGCATAGCCGCCTTTTTTCTGTAAATATTCTTTTAACAGAGCGGAAACCGTTGTACTTTTACCGGAACCAGTTGCACCGGCCAGCAGAATCAAGCCGCTGCCACCGGCAATGGAGAGCAAATGTTCGTAAACGCGGTAAGGCAGCCCCAAATCTTTCAGATTCGGAACCGTAGTCGGCATTTTGCGGGCACAATAGTTAACGCCTTCCAGTGCAATGGTTCGTTCAACACGATAGTTGCGTCCCTTGTAGTTCAGCAGATAACTGCGGTTTTCACCGTCATAAGCACCTTCAAGCTGAACAAAAAACTCGTCAAAATCATCAAAAGTAACAATTTTTAAGCCGCAGTTGGTGCGACCGCTCCAAATATAACATCTTTTGTCGGGAGTGACATAAACGTCTGAAAACTTGACCTCATTAATCAGTCCGGAACTGACTTTGCAGGACAAATCGACATCCGGATTGATCTTTGCCCCGTGAGACGCCTGAATAACGGTCGGGCCGGCAGCTTGCGGTTTGTTCTGTGCCGGAGCAGCGGAGGCAGGAGCTTCCTGACCGGGGGCCGCCGGCGAAGCGGCTGCCGGGGCATGCATCTGCACCGGAGCTTTGATGGATAATTTTTTCAATAGCTCTTCACTCGAATGCTCCCGGATTCGCGGAGATACATTCGGGGTTTCTGCTGCGGGGCGCTCAGCTCCTCCTGGCGCGTTTGGTGTGCTTTTGTCAAACAGGTTCATAATCAAGCCTCCTAAATCTCTCAACAACACTTTATTATACGATATTTTTCTTGAAGATTTATTAATTTTTTTTGACAATTCCTGTTCAAACAACAGGGAAAAAGCATAAAGCCCGAATTTATACGAAGTAAAAATACCTTGAAATTCGGCCGCGGCATTCGTATTATCCGAAACAGGACAATAATTTTTTCAGGGGATAGAGAATGAGACCGTTTTACCCGATTATTTTGCTTGTCTTTTCGAACATTTTTATGACTTTTGCCTGGTATGGACATCTCAAGTATAAGTCAACGGCTCTGTGGATTGTTATTCTGGTCAGTTGGGGAATTGCCTTTTTTGAATATTGCCTGCAAGTTCCCGCCAACCGTATCGGTCACGACTATTACAGTGCTCCCCAGTTGAAAATTATGCAGGAAATTATCACTCTTGTCGTTTTCGCGTTTTTTTCGGCTTTTTACCTTAAAGAAGGGCTGAAATGGAATGAAATTGTCGGCTTTTTGTTTATTTTGTTAGCGGCCTTTTTTGTTTTTAAAAAATGGGATTGACCCGGTTTCCTTCTGTAAAATTTTGCATCCGCCGCAGATACGACAAAACCCCGCGCTGGGCAGGGTTTTGTATAAATGGCGGATAGACAGGGATTCGAACCCTGGATACCCTTTAGGGGTATACACGATTTCCAATCGTGCGCCTTCGACCACTCGGCCATCTATCCGTCGGCGTTACTATTCATAATAATAAATCTTATATTTGACAAGTCTTTTTTTCGCTTAAAGTCAAAATATTTAAGCGAACCGGCAAAAACGGCGGATTTGTTTATTCTTTCGGCCAGCCGACAGCCTGAGAAACAACAATCCACTGATTTTCGTTCAGCTTCAGCTCTTTTTCGAGATCCGCTTTTTCAAAATAGCCGCGGACGACATTGTTCAGACCTTTGTCTGCGCAATACAGGCCCACGTTTTGATAAGCCGAACCGGCATGCATGGCGCCGTTGGTTGCCACATCGCTGGTTGAAACATAAACCAGGTCAAGTGCAGCGTCCTTGGCATAATCCTGCGTACCCAGAAGCGGGCGTAAATCTTTGTCGGAGACTTGAATCAGCTTATGTCCCCGGGCATCATATTGCCAAACGCCGTCGAATTTGAGCACATAAACCGTCAAATCCTGGCTGTTGAGGGCGGTCGGGATGGTTCGTTTGCCGTCCTGGCGATTGACACCAACCGCTGCCCACAGCATATCAGCCAAAGTTTGGTCATTAACGGCCCGTCGGCCGAATTCGCGTACCGACTTTCGCTCCTGCAGGCTTTGCATAAGCGTTTTGCCGCCAACCATATCCGGTTTCGGCAGAGACTGAGTGACAAGTTCAGCTCTGGCGCCCGAAACTGCTAGAACGGACACGACTGCGGCAGCCATTAATGTTTTTATATACATGTATATCTCCTTTGTTTTGTGGGGTTTTAATAATCTTTTGCGTAATATCTTAATCATAAAAATCTAAAAATAAACATTGGTAATACGGGGATGGGGAGACAATAATATCTTATTTAATATCAGGCTGCGTCATTCTGTCGCTGCCGTTTATGCTTCCGATTTGCTTCTGCGCCTCAGAAAACATAGTTAAGCCCTGCGGTAACCGCCAAATCCTGATAATCGCTGCCCGCCGTTGCGCGAACGGTCGAATACATGCTGAAGAATTTACTGAGATCAGCACTTCCACCAATTTCCAGCCGTGCATAAGCGCCGTCGTCAATTTCGGGAGATTTGTCAAGGAAGTTGGTTATGGTGACTTCATCGCCGGAGACCGAATTAAACAGAAGGCTCGGTCTGATATAGGCCTTGGCATAGCCGCTATCCAGATTCCAGGTGTTTTCGAATTTAACGCCTAAATCCGCCTCCAGAAGAGTCAGGGTATCAAATTCCGCCGTTTTGCCGTAAATGTCTTTCGCATCGTCATAGCTGAGCGAACGGAAGCTGATAACGGCACTGGGCTCAATGTTGAAACTGTAATTCATGTTATAAACGTAACCTGCGGCAATACTGGCGCCGAATTCGGTTGCGTCGCTGTCGGAGCTGACATTGTCTTTGGTTTTGATGTCTGCTTCCTGTATGCCGCCGTAAACCATGGCCAGCGCCCAGGCATCCTGCCAGTTATGGCGGTAATAAACGCCGCCGCTGTAGCTGTCAATGTCAATTTCGCTGCCGTAGCGGGCAAAGAATTTATCTGCCTTGCCGTCAAATTTATAATTACCCTGACGGTAGGAGACAAAAACGCCTGCTTTATTGTTGTTATTGTTATAAAGGTCAATTCCGGCTTCCCCGCCTACAATGTCTGCTTCATAGTTGACGCCGCTGTCATTGGTAATGGTGTGATAAATCGGCATGGCCCAGAAATTGTAGTTATTGTAGTAGTTTTCAATACCTTTGCTGTAATAGCGGTATTGCGGCGAATGCATCAGCCGGTTGTCCACCAGATTGTTGTTGCGGAGATTAATTTTGTTGATAACGTTATAAACCATGCTTCGCGTCTGTTCCAAACCGGCACTTTGCAGCCCCATATAGGCCAGTGTTTCGGAATAAACGCCGATTTTGCCGCCGACATTTACCATGTCCATATACCAGTTATGCCCTTCATTGGACGTATCCCACAAATACGGGCTGGTATTGACGCGCCAGATTGTGAAATGAGCGCCTGTGGCCGAATTGTCGTTCGGAGCTTCGAGGAAAAGGATTTTTTCCGTCGGTTTGGCTGCCGAGGTAATGTTGACATTCAGCTCGCTGGTGCCGGAAACATCGCCGTTGACAACCAGTTTGTCGGTTGTTCCGTTTAACGTATCGACTTTCAGCGTAATGCTGGAATTCGCCTGTCCGGTGTAATTGCCGGAAATGGTTGTCGTATTGTCTTTGTCGTCAGCCAGGTTTCCGGCGCTGACCAAATTCAAGTCGCCGGCATTGACGAGAGAACCGGTGATGGCAATATTTTCAACTTCGGAGGTATCCAGAGTTGACCCGTTGCCGATTTGAATGGTTTTATCGTCGCTGCCCAAATTCAGGTCGCCGGCCAGGCTGACGTCTGCCGTCCCGTCTTTGCCGCCGATATTAACGATTTCCCAGCCTTTGACCGCGGTAGAACCGTTGTCGCCGTTAGATGAAATATGATAAGAGCCGTCGGCAAAGGTCAGGCTCTTGCCCGCCGTGGTGGCATTAAGAGAATTGCCGAATTTGGCGTTGACACCTTCGGTCACGGTCAGTGAATTGATAGCTGCGTCACTGAATATTTTGCCGTAATCATAGCTGCCGCCCAAAGTTGCGCTGCCTGAAACCGTTACGGCGCCGGAGAGTGAAGCTCCGTTGTCAATGGCCGTTTCGGCTTTGCCTTTGATTTCCAAATTCTCAAGCTTGGCCCCGTTTTCCGCCGTAAGTACACCGCCGTTCATAACGGTATCGTTTGCCGTTGATCCGTTTTTAAGCAGAACCGTACCGCTGCCGTTGATGCTGGTATTGCTGACGCTGGCTCCGTTATTAACCTCTAAACCTTTTGCCGCAGTTGAACCGGAGGAATTAACAATCGTATCGGCGGCCGTTCCGCTGACGGTCATTGAGCTGGTGCCGTTCAACGTTGTTCCGACAGCCGAAGCCCCGGCGGCAATGGTAATATTGGAAGAATCATTGGCAACCGTATTATTGATGGAGCCGCCGTTCTGAACATTGACCGTACCTTTGTGTTGCAAAACCGTATCTGCCAGTTTTCCGCCGCTCATAACATCCAGCTGGCTGCTGCCGCCTACGATAATGCCGGTGCCCGCACCGTTACTGAATAAGGTGTCATAATGTTTACCGTATAAGTCGGCATTTTGAACATTGTTGTTGGTGGTTAAGTGATAAGAACCGGTATCGGTTACCGTCAGGCCGGTAATGGCCTCTTGGGCCTGTGAAGCCTCCAGCATGCCGTTTCCGCTGACGGTTGTATTCAGGGCTGTTGCATTGTCTTTGACTTCAAGCGTTCCGTCCAGAACCGCGGTTTCGGAGACCATAGATGTCCCCGAAGCGATAATTTTTCCGCCCTTGGTAATCGTTGAAGACGCGGCGCTGCCGGAATCTTTGACATTCATCGTACCGCCGTCAACCGTAGTCGAATAAGCGTTGCCTCCGTCGTTAATGTTGGCTGTGCCGCCGGTGTTAACGGTGCTGGAGTTCGCTTCGCCACCTTTGTTAACGTTCATAACGCCGCCTTCGTTGACTTCGGTCATGTTAGCGATACCGCCGGTTTCCACATTAAGGGTGCCGCCGTTGTTAATCACCGTGTTATTGACGGTTGAAGATGTCGGAGTGGTTTCACTGCCGCCGGAATCTCCGGTATCTCCGCTGCCGTCTCCGCCGGTGTTCCCTTCGCCGCTGTCACTGCCGTCGTCGCCGCTGACGCTTCCGTCTCCGGTTATCCCGGCGTCAGGGGCACTGCCGCCGTCTGCCGTCGTGCCGTCATCGGGATTTTCTTCTTCCGGCTGGTCAAATCGAACCTCAACCGTACCGCCCTCAATCACGGTTCCGTTGGCCGTACCGCCGTCTCTGATCAGCATATAACCTCCGGTATTGACGGTTGCATCATCCGAAACGCCGTTTCCGTAAACTTCAAAACCTTTATATGAATTGGAATCAATTGTTGCACCGCCGGAGTTGACAACCGCTTCTGAGACATAACCGCCGGACAGCAGGGCGCCGGAATCAATGGTAACCCCCTCGGCCGTACCGGTTTCGGCCACATTCATCAATCCGCCGTTAATGGTTGTTTCAATGGCCGAACCGCCTTCGTTTATCTGAACGGAGCCGCCGGAGTTAACGGTAGTTTTTTGGGCAATGCCGCCGTCGTTAACTGTCATTTTTCCGGTGTCGCCGATTGTGTTTTCTTTGGCAACGCCTTCAGCATTGACTGTCATTTCGCCATTGTTGTCAATCGTCTGATTGTCACAGCTGCCGCCGGGACAGGTAATGTTGACCGGATCCGTATCGGGATCGGCTGCCCGTGCTTCCGTCATCGGCAAAGCGGCTGCTGCCAGATAGAAAAAGGATGAGATGAAAAGAAATTTTTTGGTCATGACTTTTCCGGCCTTTGTAATCATTTTTGCCTTCCTTCTGGAAAGCAGCGTTCATGATAAATCGATTTGTCCCGATTCTATCTTTTGAATTATTAACAAAATATTATGACGATTCGCCGGAGAGATTCTTCGATTCGCGCAAACTGTTGCTGGGATTCGGATTGAGTCAGGCAAAAAATATTTTTTCGATTCGCCGGAATAAAAGGTTAATTTTTTTCCGAATCGCACAGACTTCGTCCGAATCGCATTTTCGGCATAAAAAAAGGACCCTTGCAAAAGGATCCTTTTTTGAGATTATTTAATCTCGGCTTAAAAACGGCATAACCGTATTAAGCGTTTTTCTTCAGAGCTTCGCCCAAAGCATCACCGAGGGTTGAACCGGTAGATGTGTTGGAGTATTCTTCCAAAGCTTTCTTTTCTTCTTCAATTTCCAAAGCTTTAACCGACAAGCCGAGCTTGTTGTTTTTCTTGTCAACTGAAGTTACTTTAGCTTCCAGAACATCGCCTTCTTTGAAGTTGTCGGGGTTCTGATTGGCTTTTTCTTTGGACAGGTCGGCTTTTTTGATCATCGCGGCAACGCCGTTGACTTCAACGTTAACGCCTTTGTCTTCGGTGCTGACGACGGTTGCTTTAACAACATCACCTTTTTTGATGCCGTCCAGAGCGGTAGCCAGCGTATTTTCAGACAACTGTTTGATACCCAGGCTGATGCGTTCTTTTTCAACATCAACATCGATGATTTTGGCCTGAATGTCCTGACCTTTGACATAGTCTTTAACGGCTTCTTCACCGGATTTGTCCCAAGAAATGTCGGACAGGTGAATCATACCGTCGATTTCGTCAGACAAACCGACGAACAGACCGAATTCGGTAATGTTCTTGATTTTGCCTTCGATAACCGAGCCAACCGGATGTTCTTCAACATAGGCAGCCCAAGGATTAGGCATGCACTGTTTGATGCCGAGGCTGATACGTCTCTTCTCCGGATCAACTTCCAGAACTTTGACTTCAACTTCCTGAGAAGTGGAGACAATTTTGCCCGGGTGAACGTTCTTGCGGGTCCAGCTCATTTCGGAAACGTGAACCAGTCCTTCAATACCGTCTTCGAGTTCGACGAATGCGCCGTAATCGGTGATGTTGGTAACTTTACCCTTGTAGGTTTCACCGACTTTGAACTTGTCGGCAACAGCCTGCCACGGGTCATTCTCGAGCTGTTTCATGCCCAGAGAAATACGCTGGTTGTCTTCATTGAACTTAATAACCTGAACTTTAACGGTCTGACCGACGGACAGAACTTCGCTCGGGTGATTAATGCGTTTCCAAGAAATGTCGGTAACGTGCAGCAAGCCGTCAACACCGCCCAAATCAATGAATGCGCCGTAATCGGTGATGTTTTTGACAACGCCCTCGAGGATTGAACCTTCTTTCAGGGTGTCAATCAGTTCGGCACGGGCTTCGGCGCGGGTTTCTTCCAGAACAACGCGGCGGGAAACAACAATGTTGCCTCTGACCTTGTCCATTTTCAAAATCTGGAACGGCTGAGAAATGCCCATCAGCGGAGTAATGTCGCGGATCGGACGAATATCGATCTGAGAACCCGGCAGGAAAGCAATCGCACCGTTGAGGTCAACGGTGAAACCGCCTTTAACGCGGCCGAAGATAACGCCGTTGACTCTTTCGCCGGCATTGAGGGATTTCTCCAGATCCTGCCAGACTTCTTCACGGCGTGCTTTTTCACGGGACAGAACAATCTGTCCGTCTTTGTCTTCGTAACGGTCAACATAAACTTCAACTTTGTCGCCGGCTTTGAGTTCGGCGTTTTGGCCGAATTCGCGCAACGGGATGCGGCCTTCGGATTTGAGCCCGACATCAACGATGGCAAAATCGGGAGTTACGCGGACAATCGTACCTTTAACCACGGAACCGGTGATGCCGTTGTCGCCGAACTGTTCGTTCAGCAGGGCTTCAAAGTTTTCGTTGGTTTCGGGAATTTGGAATTCTGTATTTGTCATAAATTAAGTTATTTCAAAAAAATGCCTGATTTCCAAGAGGAAACGGACTTGTGCGGGGTTGAATATTCCGATAGACGCAGCGCACCCTGCCGTCTAAAGCTAGGTTCTTTATACAGTTAAATATTAAATTTTCAAGTATTTTCTTGCGCTTAAAGCGTTTTTTTCAGCTTGGCTTCGATAATTTCTTCGGCTTTAACGGCCACTTCTGCAATATTGAGAGCCGAAGTATCGAAAATCACCGCATCATCGGCAGGTTTCATCGGTGCGGCAGCTCGGTTGGCATCGCGGGCGTCGCGGGCTTCCATATCTTCCAGAACTTTGGCAAAAGAAATGTCGCTGCCTTTGGCCTTCAATTCGTCAAACCGCCGTTTGGCGCGGATTTCCGTTGATGCGGTAATAAAAAATTTGACGTCGGCCTGCGGACAAACTACTGTTCCGGTGTCTCTGCCGTCATAAACGGCGCCGTTCGCCGGGGTTCCGTCGGCAAATACCGGCGTCAGGGCAAAATCCTGCTGCATCTTAAGCAGAGCGGCCCGGACTTTGGGATGTGCAGAGACGACGGAAGCGGCAACCCCGCCTTCGGAACTGCGGAATTCGGGGTCTTTGGAGAGTTCAATCATTTTGGGAAAAGTCAGTTCGCGGGCGATTGCTTCCGCAGCGTTTTCATCATGGCGGTCAAGTCCTTTCCGGCGCATCTCCAGCCCGACGGCGCGATAAACCATTCCGGTGTCAAAATAAGCCAAATGGTATTTGTCTGCCAGAATGGCGGCAAGTGTTCCCTTTCCGGCGGCGGCCGGCCCGTCTATCGTAATAATCATCATCCCTGTCCGAATAAACTATTTGCAAAATTTTATCTATTCATTAACATATCTATTATAAATTGATAAGAGGTAAATAAGATTATACAGAATTTTTAATTTTACGTAATATTTAGGAGGCTGCCATGCAAAACAAACAACTTTGGGCTCTTATAGTGGGAATGGGGCTTGTCTCCGGCGGAGCATTGGCACAGCAGCCGCCCCGCCAGGAATCTCCCGAGGTGACGGCCGCAGAGATGGAAACGATGAAAGAGGCTGCGGCAGCCGGCGGAACCGGCTCGGTTGACGGTTTTGGCGAAACCTACGGCGAACAGGTTGAACGCGAACAGGATGCGATAGAAGCAGCCGCCGCAGCGGCCAAAGCCGAAAGCAACACCATTCTGGCACCGATGCCTCAGGGCAGCACGGTTGACTACGGCAGCATTGCCGACGCCATTTTCTCTTCCGGCGGCACCCGGACTGATCAAAAAGGCAAAGCCGGCGTCAAAGAAGCCCCGAAAGTCTATGAAGACATCATTATGACGCTGGTTGAGCCGACTTCCAAAACCGTGCTCGGCATGGGGCATACCATTGACATCAAACTGCGCGCCGGTTCCAATTTAAAATGGAATTTTGATAAAGAATATAAGTCTTTGGAATTTATTTCCGAACGTACGGAGGACGGTTTCGTTCACGCGGTGTTCAAAGCCAAAGAACCCGGCCGCGAAACGGTTTATTTTGATTGTCTTGATGTCGGCGATCCCTTGAATGTCAAGGTTTTGGAAACCAAATTAATTTCAGTAAAGGTAGAATAATAGTTGGCGGCGCGGGTACGTTTATATATTGAAACGCCGCTGTACGGCGGACGGGAACTGGATTTGGACGAGAGCCGGAGCCATTACCTTTCCAATGTCATGAAATTGGCTGCGGGAGATGCTTTTCTCGGTTTTGACGGCCGGTCCGGCGAATTTGAAATGCAGATTGCCGCCGTTTCCAAAAAACATTGCCGGGTTATCGTCGGCGAGCAGCTCAGAGAATTTCAACCCGTGCCGGATATATGGCTGTTGTTTGCCCCGGTAAAAAAAGACCAGACGGACTTTATTATCCAGAAAGCGGTGGAATTGGGGGCCCGGCGGCTTCAGCCGGTCATTACCCGACGCACCATCACAGACAAAGTCAGGCGCGAGCGTTTCCGGGCTCAGGGCATTGAAGCGGCCGAACAGTGCCGCCGATTGGATGTTCCTGAAATCAATGAGGCGCAAAGTCTGGAAAAAGTTCTGCAAAACTGGGATAAAAGCCGCCGTTTGTTTTTTATGGATGAAACCGGACACGGCCTGCCGGTGTGCCGCGCTTTTGCCGCCACTGCGGCGCCGGCCGCAATTTTGGTCGGACCCGAAGGCGGTTTCAGTACAGAGGAATTGCAACGGCTGCGCGGACTTGAGTTTGCTCAAGGCGTAACCCTCGGACCGCGGATTTTGCGGGCGGAAACGGCCGTCGCCGCGGCACTGAGCTGTTGGCAGTCCCTGAGCGGCGACTGGGCAGATTATTCGGAGGACAGATAATGCGGATTTTGGTAGCGGATGATCATGAACTGTTTCTGAAAGGGCTGGAGTTTATTCTGCGGGATAATTTCCCCGGCGTTGAACTGGTCTTTGCCCATAACTATCCCGAGATTTTCAAAATTATTGAAAAAGAAACGGATTTTAATCTGATTATGACTGATTTGGCTATGCCCGGCGGCCGTTGGTCTGAAGCTTTTGAAAAAATCCATGCCTTGTTGCCGGAAACGCCGATAGCCGTGCTTTCCGCTGTTTTTGACAAGGAAATCGTGCAAAAAACCATTGATATCGGTGTCTCCGGCTATATTCCGAAAACTTCGGCCAATGCGGTGATTATCAGTGCTGTAAACCTGATTATGTCGGGCGGCGTTTATATTCCGCCGGAATTGCTGGACAATCGGCTGAAGCCGGAATTTGCCTCCCTGCTGGAAGATGAGCCTGCTCCAAATCATATTTTGACGCCGCGTCAGATTGAAGTTATTCAGGCCGTGGCCGAGGGCAAGTCCAATAAACAGATTGCTTATGAATTGGGTTTAAGCGAAGGAACCGTTAAATTGCATGTAACCGCAATTTTAAAACTGCTGAACGTTAACAACCGCACCGGTGCCGTCAGGGAAGCCGAACGTCTGGGAGTCATCCGCCATGAAAAATACTGAAACGGCAGATGTTTTTGCCGGTATGCCAAAGTCCCGGGTTTTGAAAATGTGGCGGCTTTATCGGCGGGAGACGGAAGCGCTCCTGCGCCAAAGCGTACCGAATTGGATTTTGCAGGAAAACCGGGATTTGCTGCGCAATTTTTTCCATTCCCGCCAGGACGGAGGAACCGGTTTCCGAATGGCGGCATGGACGTCAGCCTGCCGAAAGCTGGAAGAACACCTGCTGGCCGGCGGTCAGATAGCCTTGCTGACCTCACGCCTGCTGGAATTGCAGAATTTGTTTGAAGAAGAAGCGTCGTCTGTTGACCGCCGCTTAGCGGAGAAAAGAAATGATTAAACTGATCAGCGATATTGATGAAGTCGGAGAAGAAGATGTCATTGCACAGGAGCCGGCGTTTCAGCCGCCGCGGGAAGTGCTGACGCCGCTTTATCAGCGCCTTTTTTACGGCAAACTCTACAACAGCCTGAAATGGAGCGCCCTGCTTGACCGGAACTGGCTGCTGAATCTGCTGACTTTCGGAACCCATAACCGGCTGATTGAAGCCTGTGTGAATGAGGTTGACACCCACAGCAAGGTTTTGCAGCTGGGCGGAACTTTCGGCAATCAATTGCCGGAACTGGCAGACAAGGTCGGTTTTTACGGCCGTTTGGATGTGATAGACATCAATCGCACCCAAATCAGCCGCCTGGAGGGAAAATATGAAACCCTTTACCCGCAAATGCATTTCATTCAGCAGAATGCCGAAAATCCGATTGGTGCCGAATATGATACGGTTGTCTGCTACATGCTGCTGCATGAACTGCCGATAGCCAGCAAAATCAAAGTGGTGGAAAATGCCCTGCACAGCATTAACGAGAACGGCAAAGTCATATTCATTGACTATTCGCAGCCGGATTACTGGCATCCGCTGCGCTGGTTTGTCAAACTCTTTAACCGGCTTTACCAGCCGTTTGCCGAAAAATTGTGGGATCGCACCATCGATACTTTTGCCCGTGACAACATTGATTATATCTGGCACCGCACGCGTTATTTCGGCGGTATGTATCAGAAGGTGGTGGCGGTCAAGCGCCCGAAAATGTATGAAGAAGAGGAGCCGGCAGGCTACACCGGTTTTTAAATAAACTCAATCTGGGTCAAAACGCCTTCAAAAGCTTCCCGCTGCGGCGAGCAGATATAAGCGCCGACCTTGACTTCCGGCTGATCGTTCAGCAGGTGCAGCATTCTCAGCTGTTTGAAGTTTATGCCGTCCAGTGAATAATAGAGAATGTAATCTCCTTTGAAACGTTTGATTTTGTAGGAAACTTCCGTTATTCCCGCCGGAATTTCTATCGGTGCCAAATCGGAATAGCCGCAGTTGGTCACGCAGGAAGCCAGACGCGGCTGTGCTTCGTTGTCAGACATAACCGACGCTTTAAACCAGTTCTTTTCATCAACCCGCAGCATAATGCCGCATTGGTCAAACTGCCCGCTGTTTTCAAACCGCCAGGTTACCCCGAAAGTAAAATCGCCTTCACGCCGGGCATAGAAAAAATGCCCGTTGTCTTTGCCGAAACGGTGGTGCACCGACTGCCAGAAGTCTGTTTTATTATGCGTCAGCACCCGCATGCCGGCTTCTTCAAAATTGACGTCCAGCGGTTCGTTAAGCCATTCAAAGTCGCGCAGTGCATCCAACAGCATTAAAAAGTCCTGACATTTTCGTCCGGCAGACCGGCCAAAGCTTTTTCCAGTTCGGCATTTTTGATTTTCGGAGCCACTATTTTCAGCGTAACGATTTCATCACCCTGACCAGATTTGCTTTTGATTCCTTTGCCTTTTAAGCGCAGTTTTTCACCGCTGGTAGAGTAGGGCGGCACGTTAACCGCTACTTTGCCGGAAATGGTCGGAATGGTGACTTTGGCGCCTAAAACGGCTTCTTTCATTGTTATCGGCAGTTCCAGCAGAATATTCAGTCCGTCGGCAGAAAAATACGGATGTCCGCCCACATTCATCGTAATCAGGACGTCGCCGGCTTCCCCGCCTGAAAGAGAGGGCTGCCCCAAACCTTTCAAACGCAGTGTCTGTCCGTTTTGCGTTCCTGCCGGAATTTTAACGTTAATGCTTTTCCCGTTCAGGTTGACGGTTTTTTCGGCTCCCTGAGCTGCTGTCAGAAAATCAATCTGCATGGTGTAATTGATGTCTTCGCCTTTACGCGGACGTCTGCCCCGTCCGGAAAAGCCGCCTTGTGCAGCTCCGCCGAACTGAGAAAAAATATCATCACCGAAAATGGAGGAAAAGTCAAACCCTCCTGCGCTGCCGCCGAACCCGCCGGCGCCGAAAGGATTGCCGCCGCCGTAGCTGTAACTCTGATAATTGCCGCCGGCTCCGCCGAATCCGGCACCGTAGCCGGTTGGCTTGCCGTCGCAGTCGATTTCGCCGTTGTCATATTTTTTGCGTTTTTCTTTATCGCCCAAAATATCGTAAGCGCAGGAAACTTCCTTAAATTTTTCGGCTGCGGATTTATCGTCTTTATTTAAATCAGGGTGATATTTGCGGGCCAGTTTCCGATAGGCCGATTTGATTTCGGCTTCGCTCGCATCCTTGGATATCCCTAAAACGTGATATAAGTTTTTATTCATAATCTGTTATTCTCCGCACAACTCTCTTTTAAATTTTATATAGGAAGAGCCGGCTAGTTTTGCAACTCCAAACAGTCAAAAGTTGCCCGCCGCGTAAAATTGCGGTAGAGCACCGTATCGTGGAGATAAGCGGTCTTTCCGCCCTGTTCCTGACAGTAGCGCGAGGCGAGAAAAGCAATCTCGTCTATCCGCACGTCTTTGTATTCATAAGTTACGTAATGCGGGGTCTTTTCTTTGACGATCACATTCTGAAAAAAACGCTCATAATCTGATTCGTAAGCGTTCTTCGCTTCCTGTGGACGGTCGGAAACGCAGCCGGACAAAAGAAAGACTGCCAGAGCGGCAATGGAAAATCCGTTTTTCATGAGTTTACTTTTTCGTTGTTTTTGATTAAAGGGTGAACGTCTTTTTCTTCCGGCACGGGAACGTTTTCCGAAATTTTTTCAACCGGGGAAAAGCCTTCCAGAGCATGCAGTTTCTGCCGCAAATTCATAATCTTGTTGCGAAAATAAGCGTTGTCAAAGGTTAATGTCTCTTCCATGGCGTTCACCCGCGGTATGTTTTTCCAGATAAACCGAGTTTAGCACTTTTGTCTTAAAGCTTTGTTAATCCAGCAGGCGGTAGATGTCCTGTCCGGCTTTTTCGAGAATTTGCTGCACTCGACGGTTAGTGGTGTTTTTGGTACGGGTGTTCTGCAATTTGTTGAGCATCCGCTGCAGCTTCTGGTTAAAGGCCTGATTTTGGCGCAGGCTTTCAATGTCTTTCAGGTTTTCTTCGTCGTTGATTTTGTAATTGACGACGGCTTTGAGCGTGGCAATATACTGCGCGTCTTTTTGGGCACTGAACTGTGCCGATGCCTCCTGAACGCCGGCAAGCAGACCCAAGGCCAGAACGGGAATAAATAAACGCATAACAACCTCCTGAAGTTTGTTGATTTTATTTTCATTTATACTAACATAATATTTAATCTTTTGACTATTGCATTTTAAGAGTTATTACACATGAAAAAACGGGTATGGGCATTATTGGACAACCGCATGGGCAGCGTGGGGCAAATTCGCGGCGTGGCCGCGGCATTGAACCCCGCGCACTACAAAATTGAAGAAAAGCAGATTGCCTATAACCGCCTGGCTGCTCTGCCGAATATTTTGAAAGGGCGCACGCTTGTCGGCGTAACCCCGGACAGCCGGAAACAAATCAGCCGTGATTTTCCCGACTTGGTCATTTCTGCCAGCCGCCGGACGGCCACCGTTGCCCTCTGGATAAAAAAGCAGTCGCCGGCCGTCAAAATCGTCCAGTTGCTTCATCCTGACGTCAGCCCTGCCAATATGCGCCGGTTTGACCGGATTTTTATGCCCGAACACGACCGCCATAAAAATGCCGCCGGCAATTGTTTCTATACCATCGGCTCGCCGCACCGTGTCAGTGCCGCCGCTTTGGCCACCGCCGAAAAAAAATGGCAGAAAGCTTTTGCTTCCTTGCCGCGGCCTTTGACCGCGGTTATCGTCGGCGGTTCCATCAAAGGCAAAGCGTTCGCTTTGGACAATGCACGCGAATTGGGCAGACAAATCCGCGCTCTGAAAGAGCGGATAGGCGGTTCGGTGCTGATAACCGATTCCAAACGCACCGGCAGCCGGGCGGAAGCGCTGATTATGGAAGAGTTAAAGGGAATTCCCGCCCATACTTATCTCTGGGGCAGCCAGGATGAAAATCCGATTATGGGCTATTGGGCTCTGGCTGACAATATTGTTGTCACCGGCGATTCCGTTTCCATGGCCTGTGAATCCTGCGGTGCCGGCAAGCCTGTCTTCGTCTTTTGCGGGCATGACTGGCTCACGCCGAAACACTGCCGTTTTGTTCAGTCTCTCTATGATAATGGCTACGCCGTGCCTTTGCAGCCGGGCTGCGAAGAATTTAAACAGGGAAAAGTTCTGTTCCCCGCCTCTGAAATAGCGGCGGAAATTGACCGGCTTTTCATCGAATAATCCGTTTTAGGCAAAAAAATTAAAACCCTCTGTCTTGTTAACAGAGGGTTTGCGGAATATTTATTTGATTTCTTCTTTGGGATAAACGCCATAGAAATTGCTGCGCGGCACCCAGCCTTCCACCGTACCGAAATTAATCAGACAGAATTGGCTGTTGGCCGGACACTTTTTGACGGAACCGATAACTTCGTCCTCCGCTTTGGCGATAACCGGAGAAGTAAAGTCCGGCTTGTCATAGATATTGCTCTCGCCCGGTGTGCTCATCTTGATTGAACGGCGGCCGGAGAGCATGGACTTGTGAACCCATGATTCCGAACCCTGCCAGTCTTTGATTTTGCGCCAGAGCTCAAATTCGGCAACAATTTCAACCGGAGCGCCTTTCTGCATGTAAACCCATTCAATCGGATAGCGTGCACCGGGGCCGGAGCGGGCATTAATCAGATTGGAACGCAGCGAAACCATTCGCGGCAGAGCCAAGCCGCTTTCGCTTTCGTCAGGGGTTTCCTGGGCCAGAACCGGATGAGCCAGCATCATCGCCGTCAGCAGACTGAAAAAGAGCGCTTTCATTGATATTCCTTCTTTTTTAATTATTTTTTATGACTTTTGGAATAATCATAATTAAATAAAGTGAATAAAACGTAAAATTTCATTTCCCGAAAGGATAAAAACATGGATTTGATAAACATCATCACCGACTTGGTCAAGTTCCGCACCGAAACCGGCAATACCGCCGAAATTATGCAGTGCTTTGAATATTGCAAAATTCTTTTTGCCCAAACCGATGCCAAAGTCGAAATCTTTGAGAAAGAGGGCGTTGCGCCGGTTTTGTTTATCCGTAACACCGACAGCGAAGACTTTGACGTTCTCTGCCTTGGGCATTTGGACGTTGTTCCCGCACCGGATAATATGTTTACGCCGGAAATTCACGACGGCAGAATGTATGGCCGCGGAACGCTGGATATGAAGTCTTTTGCGGCGGTGGCGTTTAATTCGATGTTCCACGTTTTGGAAAACAGACTGCCGCTGAAGTTCGGCATTATCCTCTCCAGCGATGAAGAAAAGGGCAGCAAGGGTACCGAAGCTTTTATGGAAGCCCATAAAGAAATGAAGGCGGCAATCGTGCTTGATAATGATGTCGGGGGCAATATCCTGAGCATTGTCAACAAATGCAAAAATCCCGTCTTTGTTAAAATTATTGCCGAAGGCAAAGAAGCTCACGGCTCAACCCCGTGGGACGGTATTGATGCCAATGAAAAACTGATGCAGACCTGGTGCAACATCCGCAAAATTTATCCTTATTTTTCCAAAGAAAAGAAAATGCCGAAAGACACCTGGATTGACACGGTGCATTTTGCTAAAATCGAGGGCGGACAGGTCTCCAACGTTATTTCCAACTATGCCGAAGCGCTGCTTGATTTCCGCCTGACCGAAAATTCGACGGTTGAACATTTGGAAGAAAATCTGAACAAATGTATGGAAAGCGGCGTTACTTATAAGATTGTTTCGTCTTCAACGCCGGTCGTAATGGATCCTGACAACAAATATATTCAGGCCTATAAAAAACTGGCCGAGGAAGTTCTGGGTGAAAAAATGTTCTTTGAGCAAATCGGCGGTGCAACCGATTCCCGGGCTTTTGCCGTCCGCGGCTCAACGGTTATCATGAATTCCGGTACCGGCGAAGGTATGCATGCCAACGGAGAATATGTTGAAATTGATTCGGTTAAAAAACTGGCACAAATTCAAACCAAATTCCTTGATAAATTAGCTCTTGAAAAATAACCTTCACCGGGCTATAAACAAGGCAACGTCCCCGTAGCTCATCAGGATAGAGCAACAGTTTCCTAAACTGTGGGCAGGAGGTTCGAGTCCTCTCGGGGACGCCATTTACTCAAACAGCCCCCTCTGTGGGGCTGTTTGAGTAAATATGTAGTCCGAGGGACACGAACCGGGAGGCTGGAGGCAAAAATCGCTCAAAGTAATGAGCGATTTTAACGACAGGTGAGAGTTTGTTAGGCTGCGGCTTTGCGAAGGCAAATAAAGCAGGCGTTACAAACGGAACTCAGCGAAGTCCTCTCGGGGACGCCATTTACTCAAACAGCCCCCTCTGTGGGGCTGTTTGAGTAAATACCTGCGAGAAGTGATGTGGACACCTGAATATAAATATGATAAAAAGACTCAAGAAAAGGTTCAGGAGTATTTTAAAAGAAGATATCCTGGGCACCGGAAGTATGATGAAACCGGTAAACCGATAAGAGATTAAAATGAAAAAAATGTAATAAGCAGATTAAAAAAATAGCCGTATTTGTTCTGCTTTGGGCTTTTTTTCCTTATTTGTTTTCCTTGCTGGTTATTCAAATGGCTTCCTTGGATTTTCGAGTATTGCTTAATAATGCCCGTTTTGTGTTCATTGTGGCTTGCTTACTTTATTACGTTTTGAAAAAGTATTTCTTGCCTGCATCTATCATTTTAAAAGTTATAGTGTTTATTTTGATTTATATTTTTTCTTTTGCTGTATGGTGTATTATCTTGTCTGTATCGGCAACAGGACAATAGAGAGTTTAGAAATCAGACAAGGAGAAAAATATGACATTCAAATTTGCGCATTTTAATTTTAATATTACCGACTTGGCCCGCAGCCTGAAGTTTTATGAAGAGGCTCTCGGGCTTAAAGAAAAGCGCCGCCTGCAGGCCGAAGACGGCAGCTATACGATAGTCTATTTGAGCGACGGAAGTGATTCGTTTGAACTGGAACTGACCTGTCTGCCCTCTCATCCCCAAAAATATGATTTGGGCGAATGTGAGTTTCACCTGGCAATGGTAACCGAAGATTTTGCCGCCGCCAAAGCCAAACATGAGGCAATGGGATGCATTTGCTACGTTAATGAAGAAATGGGCATTTATTTTATTGAAGACCCTGACGGCTATTGGATAGAAATCATTCCGCCGCGCCTGTCCGGCAGATAAACATAAAAAACCCCGCCGCAGCGGGGTTTTTTTTATTCGCCTGATTTAATTTTTTCAATCAGTTCCCGAACCGTGGGCACGCCGTTGCGATAAAGCGGATCGGTAGCAAAACGGTAAACCTGATGTCCTGCAAACAGCAGATTATCTTTGATGCTGCCGTTATGGCCGACTTCATACAAGGTTTTATGAATGCAGTAAGAACGCGGATCCGGCAGTTTTCCGGTCGTACCGTTGGCTTTTGACCAGGTTGAGAACTGGCACTGCGACAGACAGCCGACGCATTCGGCACGGTCTTTCTGCATTTGTTTCCATTCTTCCGGTTTCAGGAACACGACAGTGCTGTCAGGTGTTTCCTTGATTTCGGTAAAACCGGCACTGATTTGCTGCTCGGCTTTGCTGACATCTTCCGGTTTAATGTAAATTGTTCTGGTCTCCGTCATTTCCAGAGGATGCGAAAATTCGCCGTCTGCTTCGCCCTTAAAGGCAACTTCGCCCTGTTTGCGCTCAATCAGGCGCTCCAGAAACGTATTTTTGATCGCCGAAGAGAAGAATCCGGTCGGGCTGAATTTCTGTAAAATGACATCGCCTTTCTTAACCTGCATCATCAGCTTTTTCCAGGCGTCACTGATCGGGCTTTCTTTGGTAATCATCGGGCGGGTGCCAAATTGGAAAGCAATTTTGCCGATGTCCGGATTGTCGATATAATCTTCCCATTCTTTCAGTGACCAAATACCTCCGGCCAGAATGATCGGGGTCTCTTCCAGCCCCAGATTGCGCAGGGTTTTGCGCAGTTCGACCAAACGTTCGTATGGTTTTTGCGGTTTCAGGGGATCTTCTGCATTCGACAGGCCGTTATGTCCGCCGGCCAGCCAGGGATCTTCATAAACCACGCCGCCCAAAAATTCCCTGAAATTGGAATAAGCGCGTTTCCAAAGCACCTGAAACGCCCGTGCCGACGAAACAATCGGATAATAGTAAACGCCGAATTTGGAAGCCAGCTCTCCCAGATGATAAGGAAGTCCGGCTCCGCAGGTTACGCCGTGAATCAGGCCTTTTGCCCGTTCCAGAACACCGGTCAGAATTCTTTCGGAATCTGCCAGTTCCCACAGCATATTCATGTGGATTCGTCCGTTTCCGCCGGAAACCTCATGCGCTACCTGAGCCTGTGCGACGCCGCCCTTAATTGCGTATTCAACCATTTCTTCATGGCGGTCGGCGCGCTTTTTCTTATAGAAATGTTCAATAATGACGTTTCCGTTTTCATCATAAAAATCCGGGCTCACGCCGGAAAAAGTACCGACGCAGTTTTCATGTGCCCAGGCACCGCTGCTGCGTCCGTCACTGGCGTTAATTCCTTTTCCGCCTTCAATCAAAGGCAGAACTTCTTTGCCGGAAATCATAATGGGATTTAACTTAATCAACCTTTTATTCCTTAATAAATTATATTTCAACTCCGCTTATAACATAAAAAATTTAGTTTGTGGAGCAAAATCTGATAATTGTTACATTTTTGTTACAGGCGGGCCTATAACGTTAAATCAAATAATCCGCCGGGAAGGTGGTTCAAGGAGACCAGCACGATAATAATGCAGATAAAGGCATAAACCTGCAGCATTTGGGTGATGGCCTTGTTTTGCAGCAGCGGAAATTTCGGCAGCAGCAAATGCAGCCCGCTGTTTATGCCGAGCATGACAAACGTGGTCATAATCGCCTGCAGCCCGAGCCCCGCCTGACGAATATCTGCCGCCAAAGGCCGCAGCATCGGATAAAGAAAGGCGAAAAACAGCAGATAGGCTGCAATTCCTGCCGCAGCAATTCGGTTCAGACGGTGGTTTTGGTGTTGTTTCTCCGCTTTGTCTTTTTCCAGATGTTCCACCGACAGGGTGGAGATTTCCATTCCCCGCACCATCTGCGGTGTTTCCGCCTGTTTTTTGATGTCTTTCAGCGTGCCGCGAAAACGTTCTTCCGCCGCACACAGGCCGCAGCCTTTGGAAGTGAAATAAACATGGTTGGGGTTTTTCTTGCACGGTTTCAGGTTGTGCATCAGCGTCCACAAATGTTCCTGCCATTCCTTGGCGCTCGGACGCTCCAGCCCTTTGACAAATGCCCGCTCAAACAGTTCCAGCGTTTTCTTGTCAAAATATTCGTGAATGCTGTAAGGATGCGGCGCCTGATAACTGTCCGGCCAAAGCCCGTATGCATAGTGATATTCTTCGATTCGGTTTTGAATGGTCAGCATTTCTCCGTCATTTTTGCGCGGAACGCCCGAAAACGGATGAATGCCGTTGTTCAGCAGTTTGAAAATCATCACCGCCAGCGCAAATTTGTCCTGTTCTTCGCCCATTTCGTCACAGCCGAGGTCCATGCCTTCCGGATAAATATATTCTTCACTGACGAATTCTGCCGGATAACGGTTATCATTTTCACCTTTAATCGAAAAGCCGTCGCAGTCAACCATTGCCACCATCATCGTATCTTTATAAACGGAAACGTTTGACGGCTTCAAATCAACGATATAATGGCCGCATTTATGCATGGCTGCCACCATTGAAGTCACATTATAGGCGGCAAAAACGCGATAGGCGTATTTTTCCGGCAGGCCGAGCTTGGTACGGATGGCTTTCTGCATCAGGTGGTCAAGCGAAACGGCCTCGTCCATGTTAATCATCGGCATCAGATAGCCGACGCAAAAACCGTTTTCATCTTCCAGAATGGCGTCCGGCCAGGCAATTTGCACGCATTCGACCCCGTCTTTGACCGTTTTGGGAAAATTCGGGCGGTTAAGCAGCATGGCTTCCAGCTTTTTGCGGTTGGTTGCGCTTTTGCCGCGATTGTGAAAAATCTTTGCCACACTGTTGGGGTGAGAGGCGTCCAGATAAATTTTGCCCGCAGCGCCGCCTTTGTTGATCAGACTGCCGAGACGAACCTGCTCAAAATGCCCGTCACCGTAAATGGCGTTGTAAAGAGGGGAAACGTCAATATTTTCTGTCATAGCTTAACCCATAATAAAGTTTTGTCATCGGAGTTAAGCTTGCGTGCCTTGGCGGTGTTAAGCGTATTTTCCAACGCCCGCCGGGCTTTGCGCCGGTTTGTCGCCTGACTGAGAAAATTGTCAATCGGAACCAGAAAGTTTTTCTCAATCTGTCGGAAATCGGAAGAAAAAGTGAAATTAGTCAGCCCGTCGCTCATCAGAAAAATGGTGTGTGCTTTGTCAAAGCTGGTAAAGCGCAGGCTGTCGCGCCAGTCGTCCATGGTGTAAAAATAAGTCTCACAGGAGAAAGCGCCGTTCTCCGGGCGCGAGGCGGTAAAATGCTCAAAATTCTCCTGATGAAAAGCCAGCGCCGCCCCGTCGCCGATATGAAAAAACAGCCCCTTGTTCCGGTGATAGATAACGCCGACCACCGTTGCCGCAAAATCGACCAGGCTTTCTTCGTTTTTGGTTTTGTTCAGACGGTGGCGCATCAGTTTGTTGCGGGCAATCATAATCGCTTTGACTACGGCTTCCCGCGCATTGCGAAAATCGGCATTCGGCAGCAAATCAGTCAGAGTGTTGCAGACAACCCGGGCGCCGATTTTGCCGTATTTGGAAGATCCGGCTCCGTCAGACACCACGGCCACAAAATTCTTGCCCTCGGTGCTGAATTTGCAGTAATCCTGGCACGGCAGATTTTTGGAATTGTGCAAAGGCCCGGCCAGACTGGCGGCCAACACTTTAATATTGTTTGTTTTCATCCCAGTCCCCGGTATCCTCTAACAAATCGGGAATGTTCGGCGCTGCTTTGGAGATACAGGAGACACTGCGGCTCAGCCAGAGGAAAAATTCGGTGAATTTCAAACCGGTCAGCCGTTTCGGCGCCATCAGCGAAAATTTTGCCAGCTTTTCCAAATTGGCTCCCTGCGTTCCCACGGCATGAACCACCACTTTTTTGTTCTTCTGTGCATAACGGCACTTTTCGGCAATGATTTCCCAGTCATAATCCGTCGGTTCACCGTCGCTGATAAGAAAAATCCAAGGCCGTTTGGAGGTAATGCCGCAGCTGTCATACAAACATTTCTGCTCTTCAATCTTCTGCAGCGCCAGTTCCATGGCTTTGCCCAGCGGCGTCAAACCGCCGGCTTCCATTGTCGGCGCGGTAAAGTTCATTGCGTCAATCCAGTCAGACGAAATAACCGCTTCGTCTTTGCCGAAAGCCTTAATAATCAGCAGCTGTACCCGCGAACTGGCGTCAATATCTTCTTTCAGCTCTTTCTCCAGGGCTTTCAGGCCTGCATTAAGCTGTTTAATCGGTTCGCCGCGCATGGAGCCGGAACAGTCCAGAACCAAAACGCAGGGCGTGCGCTCATTGGCATTATCGGCAAATTCCACATAGGGAATCATTTCATCAACAAATTTATCGTCGCCGGACATCACTCACTCCTTTAATAGCGCGGATATTTATGCGGATAGCCGCTTCCCTCAATCGGTTCCGGATTGGACACTTTGCCGCAGCCGCTGACTTCCAGCACCATCAGGGAAATTAAGACAAGAGACACTAATTTAAAAAAGTTTTTCATTTCTTAACCTTTTTGTTGTCTGATAAGCAATTATATAAATATATACTCTCAAAGCAACCGAAATACAAAAACTAAAAGTCAGTTATTAATAGGCAGATGATAAAAAAATATCTAAACATAGCATTGGCGGTTTTTGTCCTTGGCGGCTGGGGCGGCCTTTTCAAGCCGGATCCGGTCAATATTTATGCCGAACCCCGGGCGTTGCCCCGGCGGGAGATGTTTCGTTTTGCCGAAAACGGAGAGGCTTATAAACTGAATGATTTCAAAGATCAGTTTGTCATTGCCAATTTTTGGTCGCGTTATTGTTCGCCCTGCCTGCGGGAGCTTGATAATCTGAATAACTTCAGCAAAAAGGTTGCCGATAACGGCATTAAGGTTGTTATTATTTCTCCTGCAAGTGAATGGCACAGTCTTGAAGAACAGCAGAAGTTTTTGCAGAAATACGGTGCGCCGGATTTGGACTTTTACGTTGACAAGAAAGGTGACCTTTCCGCCGACCTGGGAATTTTTACCTCGCCGAACACGGTTCTGATAAACCGCCACGGTAAGGAAATCGGCCGTATCCGCGGCTCCGTCGAATGGGACGATGACGAGGTTATTGAATATATTTATAAAATAAAAGCGCAAAACAACCAGTAAAAGGACCGACTATGCCTGAAAAACTATATATCAGCTGGGATGAATTCCACCGGCACACCCGTGAATTAGCCCAAAAGCTTAAAGCCAATAATTACAGCAAAATCGTTGCCGTCAGCCGCGGCGGACTGCTCCCGGCCGGAATTCTCGCCTATGAGCTGAACATTCGCAATGTCGAAGTTATCAATATGAGCAGTTATGACGGTGAAACCCAACGTCAGGATAAGGATATTACCGTCAAGGCAGATATCGGCACGGTGGATGAGCAAACCCTGATTGTCGATGATATTTCCGATACCGGCAAAACCTTTAATCTTCTGCGTCCCAGATTTCCCCGGGCCGCTTTTGTCAGCGTCTATGCAAAACGGCAGGGAACCGCCGCGGTGGATGTCTATGTCAGGGATATTCCCGACGTTTGGCTGGTTTTCCCTTGGGATTAAACAAGCTCTACTATACGTTATGCTTGCGGATGTTTGCGTAGAACACAGGTATGAGGTATCTCTTTACCGTCATTCGGCTTTTTTTACAATTATCTTGGTTTTCTTTTTATGCCACTGCCCGGCTTTTCTTGTTTATGTCATTGTCCGGTTTTTCTTATTTATGTCATTTCCCGACGCTCTTCTCTTTCAGTCATTGCCCGCACCCCTTAACGTCATTGCCCGACTTCTTTTTTATTTATGTCATTGCCCGACTTCTTTTTTATTTATGTCATTGCCCGACTTGATCGGGCAATCTGTCTGCGGCTGCGGTTGTCTCGTTTTAGGATACTCCGGTCAAGCCGGAGTATGACAACAACAAAGGCCATTACTTTCTTGTTTGTGTCATTGCCCGACGCTCTTCTCTTTCAGTCATTGCCCGACTTGATCGGGCAATCCAACAGTTTATCTTCTGGCATCTACGGCTTTTCTCTCTGTCATTATCCGGCTTGACCGGATAATCCATGCCGCAGAATATCATTTTCTCTGTCATCTGTTGTCTCGCCCGCCGGGAGAGGCATGACCGGAGCATCAGCCATAAAAAATCCCCGGAATGTCCGGGGATTTTTGTTCAAAACAACAGTTCTATATTTCCGGAAAAATATTTTTGCCGCGGCTCATACGGGTCATCTGGGTTTCGATAGAAGTTGCCAGATTCAGTTTGCCGCCTTTAATAATGCCGCGAACCTGATCGCCCCGGGTTGAATCCGGATTGGTAAACAAATAGCTGACCAGCGGCGTTTTGTTTTTTACGCCGTGCAGTGTTTGGTGAAACACGCCCAGCATACCGCGGGAAAACAGGTCATAAGCCAGTTCTTCGCTCATCGCTGTGGAGGAGGCGTATTTAACCACCGAGTTAATCGCATCGGTAATGTTGTTGGCGTGAATGGTTGACAAAACCAGGTGTCCCGAAGTGGCGGCGCGCAAAACTTCACTTGCCGTATCCGGGGTACGGATTTCGCCGACCATAATAAAGCGCGGTTTGGAGCGCAAAGCCGATTTTAAGCCCTCGCCCCAGTTGCCGTTCGGCGGCAGCGTTTGCTTGCACAGGCCCAGACCTCCCGCAACCGAATGATAAACGCCGTCCAGCGGCATTTCGGTCGGGTCTTCGATTGTGTAGGCAAAGCCGCCTTCCATCGTCAGATATTCTTTCATCAGGCTGGAAATAGTGGTTGTTTTACCGGCACCGGTCGGACCGGCGCAGAGAATCAGCCCCGAAGCATTGCTGAGGGAAAGCAGGTATTGTGAAAGTTCAACCGGATATCCCAGACTGTTGAACGGCGGCACTTGTTTTGGCATTTTACGGGCGCAGTATTGAATGCCGTAAATGGAAACCGTTCGTTCCACGCGATAAAAAATCTCGTCAAACATAACCGAATAACTGGGGTTGTTGCCGTCCCATGACTGTTCTATCAAGTCAAAAAAATCGTCAAAATCTTCGGCTTCCAAAACCTCCAGTCCGTTAGGCGTAACGTTGTCGGGGATGTAGGCAATTTTGTCCGGCGTAATGTAGATATCCGAGAACAAAACTTCATTTAGTTTAACCATGTTTTCCTCTTTAGTTTTTTATAATTTAAGGCAAAGGAGCATTTTCTGCGGCGTTTTGTTGAATCTCTGCGGAAATTTATCCTTTGTCAGACTCTGTCACAAATAATTATCGCCCTCAACCAAACATGGGGTCAGTTTAACATTAAAAAGAATAATATTTATTTAATCTTTTATGACATTTTTAAGCTCAAACCGCAAATTAAACGCTCTTTTTTCTGCCGCAGGATATAAAAAACCCCGGCATAACCGGGGTTTTCTTGAGTATTTATACAACTACATGTAATACCAGGTGATTGTTGTATAACCACTATCTGTAGCGCAAGTCGTGGCTGCGTCTGACGGTGTAACCGGTAAGTGCATATTATCCCATGCAGCTGCACCTTTAGCCGCGGCATTACCAAACTGTGGAGCATTCTGACCTTGCGGCGCTGCATCACTGACTTGAATACCGATAAAACCGGAAGATGCGCCGGAACCCCAGTCAGACGTAATAAGCTGGACGCAAGCTTCCTGCCCCATGTTTTCATACGAAACTCTGAACGCAGAGGCTGTTTGCTGATTGTAATTAACTGTTCCGATGGTAACTTCACCTTGGAAAGCATTAACCAAAGTATTAGCACCTACAGCAGAGTCAGCCCCTTCCATTTCAGCCGGAACGACACCCATATCTAATGCATTTCCTGTCGCCAAACCGGAATAATTGCGCTGGCCGGAATACAAAGTACGGATATTGGCTACCATCATGGAAACCTGATCCATTGTTTTGGTAATTTTAAATTTTGTCATTGCTTTTGAATAACCTGCGATACCGCCGACAGACAGAACGCCGATAATTGCGAGCACGCCGAGCATTTCCACCATGGAACGGCCGGTCTGTTCATTTTTTTCAAGTAAGTTAACCATTTTCTTTCTCCTTAGTTCAACTGCATTCTATCATAATTATAACAGGTTAAAATTTTGTTACAATTCTGGCTTTAGCTATATCTTTTGCTCTTTATTTATAACTTTAGTCATAAAAAATAAAACTTTATTCAAACCGCCAGGAAACAATATTGTTTTTGCCGCAATATTTGGCTGCGTCTTGTTTGGTAATCGGCAGCGGATTACTTCCGCCCCAGTTAAATTCATAGCGCTGTTCGCCGTTGCTGATAATCATCTGCAACAGGCTCAGGCTCTCCCTTTCGTTCAGCCGAAAAGCGGCCATAACCGTACATTCGCTTTTGTTGAGTTCGGGAAACGTAACCGTAAAATGACGCGTTCCCGGCATGATAATGCTGCCTTGTTCATCTTCACCGATAATAACCGGTTTGCCGAAAGCGTTTTGCAGTTTGCCGTCAATCAGCATGCCGCCGGCTTCCAAATTGTTTTTGATGACCGTTTCGGTGTTGAGCCCCCAATATCCCGGTTTGGTCTGATAAAACAGCCGGATGTTGTTGGCTGTTTGTGCCAGTTGGGTTGCCGCGATTTCAATTTTGGGATTCGGCCGGATAATCCAGGCCAAAACAATAATAATCGCCGCCGTCATAACCGTAATGGCAATAATAATTTTCTGATCCAGCTTAACCGCACGACGGTAAGCATAAAAACGCTGTTTCAGAAAAAGCAGATAATCTTTTATTTTTTTCATTGTCTTATCCCATTCCGCTGGTGATTTGGTCTTGCATATCGAAAACGCCCATAACCGCCCAGGCAATAACGCCGCCGACGGACAGCAGAGCAACCATGTTCAGAACGCTGGCTTTTTGCTCAATAACATAGACCGATTCTTCCAGCCAGTCATTGGCCAGCTTGTCCATTGCCTCTTCAAAATTGTCCAGTTCGGAATAAATCTTCAGGTCGGCAATAATCTCCCTGTCCGGGAAATCCAGCCCGGTTTTTTCCAGAGCCTGGCCGAGGTTGTCACCGTTATTGACGAAGATGAGCGTCTTATCGATTCTTTCCCGCAGATAAGGGTTTGCATCACGCCGCAGTGCCTGTAATGCGGTTGAAACCGGCGTACCGCTTTTGACCAGAGCAGACATCGCCAGCAGCCAGCTGATGCCTGAAAAGACTTTATACAACGACCATGGCGGCAAATTGTCGAAAAATGAACGGATTAAACCCCGCCAAATGCCGATAGTCAGATAAATAATCGCCATCACTGTCGGCAGAGCCGCAAAAGCAACCGTCCAGTAGGTTCTGATCCAGTCGGAAACGTCAACCAGTGTTTTCGCCGATCCGCGCCAGCGCACATTCGGGGCGGCTTCCTGCATCGGCGGCACCATGTAGGCGCCGATACCGTACAAAATCAATACCGACATAAACATCAGGAATGCCGGATAAACGATAGCCCCCACAATCGGGCGCACCATTTTGGTTGTTCCTTCCGTTACTTTAATCAGGTTTAATAACGCGCTTTCAAGGTTAGAGACGTCACCGGTGGAAAGCATCAGTCTTTCACGCGCCGGAGCCCAGCCTTTCAGGGCGTCGGCAAACGTCAAACCGTTTTGCAAAGACTTGGACCACGCTGCAATGGCGATTGCAATCGGCTCGCCTGGGCTCTTGCCGCCGTTGCTGGCGCCATCGTACAGCAAGTCAAGCGCATCCATCAGCGAAAAGCGGTTAGACATCAGTGAGGCGATTTTCCGATACATCTTCAGTCTTGTCTTGTTAGACATTTTTGTAACAAGTTTGGCATACTGTATTTCAACCGCGCCGACGCTTTTCATTGCGCGGGTCAATGTCTCGGAACGTTTTTTATCGTCTTGTGCCATAAAATCCTCCTAGTAAGCCGGACGTTGGTCAAGCAGGCCGCACCAGCGCTCAACCTCGTCCAAATCAATATAGCCCTTGAGCATACGTTCGATTGCGGCGTCTTTCAACGGCCGCCCGTTCAAATCGCTGGTCCAGTAATCAATTGCTTTGCGGGTTTCGCCGGCAATCATCAGCTCCAGAAAAACCGCATCCGGCAAAATAATTTCCGGCACGCTCATACGCCCTTTAATTCCCTTGTTGTCGCAAAATTTGCACCCCGGTCCGCGCACATAGGTATTTTCAATACCGAAATCACCCAGGGCAATCTTCAGCCGCTTGACCGCCGGGTCGTTAAGTCTCTCTTTGACAGAGACCCGGCAATGCGGACATAATTTGCGGAATAAACGTTGTGAAATCAACCCCTTAACCAATTCAGGATCCGCCAGCATATATGGCTGAATCCCCATGTCTCGCAGTCGGGTGATAATCGCCGGGGCGCTGTTGGCGTGCAGGGTCGTCCATACGCCGTGTCCGGATAATGCCCCCTTAAAAGTTAATTCTGCCGTAGCCAAAGCACGAGTTTCGCCCACCATCATAACGTCCGGGTCTGAACGCAGTGCCGCCGACAATGCTTTGGTAAACATTTCGGCCTTTTCTTCTTCGGTATTGGCATTGGTAACCGGCATCTGCCGGGCGCCGGGAATAGGATATTCCGGCGGGTCTTCCACCGTAATCAGGTTAATTTCGTAATTTTTTTCCTGCAACAGTTTAATCATGTTGCGCTGCAGGGTTGTTGATTTTCCCGAACCGGTCGGCCCGGCAATAACGCTCAATCCGGTCGGAACCGCCCGCAGCCGGTAAAACAGGTTTTCTTCATATTCGCCGAAACCCAGAGCCTGCAAATCGCCGCTGCCGTCAGGATTTTCATCGGCATACAGCAGACGCATGACCAAATATTGCGAACCGAACGCAATCGGGTTAAACTGCAAACGGATAGCCAGAACGTTATGCGGCAGCATCAATTTGCCTTTGGAGCCGCGCAACGGTGTTGATCCCAGTTTCTGAGCGCCCTGAAACTCGTTTTGCGCATAGTTTGAGTCGGAAATGTCTGCCGAAGCGAAAGCGGCGCGGACAAAAGATTCGCCCCAGTCTTTGTTATACTCCATCACCGTTTGCATCATACCGTTGACGCGAAACATAATCTGCGTGCTGTCGGCCACCACAACGTGAACGTCTGACACCTTTACCGCGGCCGCCCGGGCAATTACGTTGACGAAGTCTTTCTGCATTTGCAGTTGGTCAAGGTCTTCATCGCCCTCAATGTCCGACATCGGCTGTGCGCGTTCGCCGTAAGCGTAAACGGCATTGATTTCGTTTTGGCTGACATAGGTCGGTTTGCTGATGTTCAGATGTTTTTTGCGGGCCAGAACTTCGAAACTTAAAACGCGCCCGTCAAATTTATGAGATTCGACAACCAGAAAACGCCCATCGGCAAACAAAGCCAGCAAACGCCGGGTATCGTCATTGATAACCAGCGAAGAACCCGGAAGCGTCAGAAGCTTGTTCCCGCCGCTGAAAAGGTCATCAATCAGATTATATTTCTTTCCTCCGCCTGCTTCTGAGGCGCCGATAACCTGACCTGAAGTCTTTCCGGCGTCGGAAGCAGCTTCTTGAATTTCTGATTCGTCGGCCATTTTTTTACTTACCTGATAAACATCCCTTCACGAAGGCTGGGCAATCCCTGACTTGAATTCAAGCTTGGCAGGGGTTCCAAATCATTGTCGCCGTTTCCGCCTCTTTGCGGCAGCGGGGTAATTCCGGCTCTGGCTGCGGAAGATCTGACCGGTTCACGGTCAAGTACGCCGCCGGCGGCAAAGTATAAATAATCTTTGGTACCGTTTTTGTCAGCCCGCAGATAAGTCTGCGAAATCTCGTCAACCGTATGACCGCTCTGCAGAACCGTTCCTTTCTGAACCATAAAGGAAGAACCGCTCTTGTTGATTAATTTGGCCGCCAGTTCGTTGCCTTTTCCGCTGATTTCCATAATCGCGTATTCGTCAGACAATTTCTGATTCTTTTTCTCTTCGGCATTTTCTTCCGAGGCCGAGGCAAAAGGATTGGTCTTGTCTTTGTGCTTTGCCGTATTTTCTTCTTCTCTGGCCAGCTTTTCCGCCTCCAGTCGTGATTTCAGGATGGAAATCTGCGTTTGCAGATTGGCCAATTCGCGGCTGTAATTCTTTTTTGCCGTTTCTGCGGCGTCGGCTGCCTTGGAAGCTAACTGAGCCAAGTGGTTAAGCTTCATTTTAAAGTTCTTGACCAGTTTTTCTCTGTCTTCCTCGGTCTTAACGATTTCTCCGTACAAACGGGCATTGTTTTCAATCCATTTCTGGTTGGTATCCAGCATTTGCTCTTTATATGCGTTGACAATATTTTCCTGTCTCAGCTTTTCATAGGCAATGTTAAGCTCTCTCAGCTTCTGCTCTTCTACCAGCAGTTTGCGTTCCTGCTCTTTTTCCCATTCGATCCGCTGCCGTTCTTTTTCCGCTTTTTTCTCATTAATTTCATCAACGGCCTTTTGCCGGGCGGCTTTAATTGCGGCAATCTCGTTTTTAACTTTTTCCCGGCGCAGTTCCAAAGTCAGCAGGCTGGTTTGTTTTTCCAAATCAGACATCTGGTTAAATAATTCATTGTCAACCTGCGATAGAATTCCTTCGCCGAAGTTGCTGCTTTCCGGTGTCATCGGCTGCGGTCTGGACAGCGGGGACAATGTCGGATTAGCCGGCTGCACTTGCGGCGCGGCGGCAGACAACCCTGCTGACGGAGCCTGATTGGCTGCAGTCATAGGTTGTATCGGGGCCGTATTGTTGGGCGCATTGTTATCCGGCGGCAATAAACCGCTGTCACCGTTCAAATTCGGCAGATTTAAGTCATTTGATGCATTCTGATCCGGCCCGGTCAGAGGAATAATCGCTTCATCGTCAGACTGCGGTGCCGGAAGTTCTGTCGGAGCATCATCATTTAACGAAGGCGGAACCAGCAAGCCGCTGTCGTCGTCGGTATCGTTCAGCGTTATTTCGCTCGGAAGGGCATTGGCTGCACCTGAATTCGGAAGTTGGGCATAAGCCGGCTGCCCGGCTGCGGCTGCAATAATCAGCGCCAGAGCTGTAATGCCTAAACTGTTTCTGATATTATAATACATAGATTGCTCCCTCATAATGCCACTTCTTGCTGGTAACGTCATATTTTATATTATTAATCTCAAGTCCTGAAAATTTTGTTAATAAATCATTCCAGACCGACGGATTTTGCATCGAGTCAAAACTGAATTTGACTGAACGATATATATTATTGCGCGGCGAAGTATAAGAAAAACTTGTCAGAGAAATCTCCTGCCCGATAGCCTGAAACATATTGTTCAGTACGTTTTTCAAATCCACGTCCATATATTGCGGCGGCGACGAGATAATATCAACCTTATTTAAAGGAACAGAAACCATCATCGTATTTCCGTCATCGGAAACCGATTTGCCCGAAAAATTAATGCCGGACACGTTTAAAGCCTTGTCAATCCAACTGATACGGCCGACTTCTCGAGTCCAGAACGTGGTTACACCGCTGGGTCCGCAGGATAAACCGCCGATTTTCCAGCCCGGAGGCATAATTCGAATTAATGCATTGATGCCGTCACGACATTGCAACATAATATCTGTCGGGTTATTTAAACGCTCCCACGGCTTTATCTCGGGCGGTTCCTCCACCGGTTTAACGATTTTGGGCTGAACCGGGGCGATAATCGGCCGTTTCGGCGGACTGAAAAACAAACTGCTGATAATGCTGGACAGCAGCCAGAAACCGATAATGCCGGAAACGGCAATAACCGCAATCAGCTTGGTTCCCCGCAACGCTTTAATCTTTTGCAGTTTGCCTTTGGCACCGCGTTGTAAAAGTTTTCCTAATTCCGGATATTCGGTCTCTTCAATTTCCCATTCCGGCGGAGCAATTTTGCGGCCCCAGTCCGGCACGGCCAACATCGACAGAAACTGGTTTTTGGCGTCTTCCTCGTTAAGAAAGAGCATATCGCCGTCAGACAGGATAATATCGTTACGGACGCAGGTGTACCACCAGCCGTTTTTGACTTTGAATACGCCGACGAAAGAAGAGCGGTCGCTTAATGCTGTAGCCAGAGAAACCGCCGCAGCCGGTGTTCCCGACTTATATCCTTCATGCGAGACGCAAATACCGAACTGCGGCGCTTTGCCCGGTTTGATACAGAAAAGGTCAGCCCCTTCCAAAACGCCTGCGGAAGCTTCTTCCACTTCCGCATACGGATCGTCTTTGTTCTGCAAGGGCTGCCAGAACAAACTGGTGGCGTAAGACGTTCCTTCGATGTTAATCTCCGTCCCCCAGGAACGGTTAACATTCGAATCAAAGTCTTGATCTTGAAACTTAGCGTCTTCCAGCACCATTTGTTTTTTTCCTATATTAATCTTTCATTCTTGATTCCGGAGATAACGGAGAATCCAGAACCACCGGCGTCAGGATAATGACCAGAATGCTTCTGGTTTTGCTGGCTGTGGCCGTACCGCCGAGCAGTGAGTTGTTGGCCGAACCGACACCGGATTTTTCACTGGTATTTTCAACCCGTTCATAACCGGTCAGTACCAAAGACTGCCCTGATTTCATCGCAACTTCCTGCGTAAACCCGCGGGATTCGATAATCGGGTTCTGAATATATTGTCCGCCGCCTTCGCTGGTTTCGCCGTCGGTACGGTCATCCAGACTGACTTTTTCCAACGAAATCAAATCCGAAAGGGTTAGGTTAAACATCAGCATTAACCGTCCGTGTTCCAGAATACGCGGCAAAACGTCCATGGTAAAACCGGTTTCGATTTCTTCGGTCTCTGTCGAAACGTCATAGTAGCTGGCATCGCCGCCGCTGTTGGTTTTGGTAATTTCCGAAATATAGTTCTGCTTTTTAACAACCTGAATCGGGGCAGGTTTATTGTTTAGCGTGGTAACCGTACCGCTGGTAATCAGGTTGGTCGTTCCCTGAGTTGACAAAGCCTGCAGTGCACCGTTAACGGTAACGTTTCCGGGCAGCAGGGTCATTGTCAGGTTCTTGGTGACGTCTTGCCCCAAACCGCCGGCAATACTGGAAACGCCGATGCTTTCGCCCTGCGGACTTTTCCAAACGGCAGACAAGTCCAAACCATATTGATCGCTGTCGTCAATGCTGACCTGCAGAACTTTAACGCTGATGGCCACCTGACGTGACAAGCGGGTATTTTGCTCGTTAATGTATTTAGCCACCTTTTTAATGTCGTTCGGTGTTGCGCTGACGGTAATCGTACCGTTGGACGGATCCATCGTGTACTTTGAATCTTTGTCCAGCATGTTCTTTATGGCTGTTTCAATGTTCTTCCAGAAATCCATCTTGGTACTGCTTTGCAGTGAGATGGAAGACGAACCGCCGCTGCCCTGTGAAGAACCGCCGACATTAACCGAAAAGGACGGCGTGCTCGGCAGCGTATATAAAACGAAAGTCCTGGTAACGAATTTGTAAAAATAAATTTCTTTACGGTCATATTTCCACCAAATGCCGAAACGGGAACCGATTTCGTTCAACAGCCCGCTCAGCGGCCCCTGATAGGAAACTAGCATCTTGCTGGGATCGGTCCAGTCCGCGTTGATAGCTTGTGCCGTCGGCTTGTTTTTGGCGCCGTTGCTTAAAACTTCTTTTTCCAAATGTGTTGCGTAACTGACGCGCATTCCGGTAATTTTGTTAATCATATCGCCGATTTCATACAGCGTAATCGGACGGTTACTGATTAAGGTAATGCCGTCTTTCCCTTCCAGATATGACGGAATAGGCTGGCCTTCATATTCTATTTGGCTTGAATCGCCGAGCCAGATGTCGTTTTTGACGCGAACCACGTCGTCGTTAAGAGCTTTGTCCGGAATTTTGGCCGTCTCTTTCAGCTGCGTCGTTGCTTCAACCTCGCGGTCAATGGTCGCATCCATTTTGGTTGAAAGCGAACAGGAACCCGCAATTGCGACCATTAAAGCGCCCAGGCTGTACTTGGTAATCTTATTCATAAGCATTTTCATCCTCCATGGTCTCAACAACTAAGACGCGGTTTCCTTTGTAAAAAGTGGCAATCGGCGCCGGCCGGGCTCTGGCAAAAGCTCTGATTAACGCGGAGCTGACATCGGCAAAACGGCCGCGGAACATCGCACCGGCCGTGAGCGTGTAATTGCGGTTAGAATTCCAGATTAATCTCCAGCCGGCTCTTTCGCTCCATTCAGTCAGCAGGTCTTTCAGGGTCTGCCCTTCTTCGGCCAGCCAGTCTTCTACCGGGTCTTCGGCGTTATATTCGCCGCTGCCGTTAGACATTCCGGTATCGTTTTCCTTGATTTCTTCTTCATAATCGACAACTTCACTCTCGATAGACGGGGGGATAGCCGCAGACATGTTGCTTCCGGCACCGCCGTCAACAATATTCTGGTCGCGCGGCGTTCTTTCGCCGTATTCGCGGTAATCCGCCGCAACTTTCGTATAGTTGACAAATTCGCTGTCCTGCATGCCGCCGGCCGGTTGAGCCGCAGCATTGGTTTGGGTGCAGACTTTGTTGCCGTTTTCGTCACATTCGACTTCTTCCGGCGGAATTTCGACCGGGTGGCTCAAAGTTCCCATGCAGGCGGTAAGGACAAATACCCCCAGTAATCCGGCAGCTAACCGAAAATTTATGCTCATATCTGTGTTTCCTAAGCTATATTTTGTCATATTTTTACCTATAATACATATTGAAAAATAAATAATCAAGCGTAAGCCATAACTTATTACCAAGGCTTTACCAGGCCTTATAGTAGTCTTGCCACTCGTTATTTTCCTTTATGCCTCCGTTAGAATTGTTGAGTCTTACTGTCCGAATAATAAATGAATTGGGCTCCCTGGTGGTGAAAACCGTATTGATTTTGCGGTAATCGACCCCGCTTGACGCCAAAATGTTGTTGAGCAGATTGAGCCGCTTTTGCTGGAGCTCATATGAGCTGCTGCCGTCAATCCTGATTTCCAGTCCGACGTTCTTTTCTTCTATCGTCTTGTTGGCAAAAGCCTGCAGCCATTTCAGAGTAACCCCGGAAATTTCGGCTCGGTTCGGTTGGAAAGCAAGGCGTATTTCGGTCGGTAATATTTTTCCGGTCGTCGCCTTTTGGCGCGATTTTCCGGTAAATTGGTCAAAAAAGCTGGGGCCGCCGCCGTTTTCGTCTTTGGCGCTGCCGTCTGCGGTCTGGTTTTTGCTGAAAATTGACGTAATGCTTTTAAACAGACCGCCGCTTTCCTTTCCTGAAGACGAAGTTTGCGTCTGCTTCGCGGGGGCCGGCTGTTCGGCTGCTTCCTGTTCGCTGACTTGCTGCTCGATGTCTTTGTCTTTTTCAGAGGAAACCAGCTGCGGCGTCAGATTGGGGTCGTTCAAAATATCCTCGGGAATGGGTATCAGCAGGTTGTTGACGACCTCCGAGGCGACTTTAACTTCGCCGCTGCCGCCTTTTTTAAGCTTTTTTTCTGCTTCGATTGTCTGTTTGACGGCGACATTGTCGGCATTTTTAAAATATGCTTCTTTGGTTATTTGGCGGTTTCTCTGATGCCCGGTGCCTTTGGCCGCAACCCAGACGCTGTCTTCATTGTTCTTTTCCGCCATAGTTGTCCAGCCGGAAGTTGTGTCGTCTTTCTCTTTCTTTTCTGCCGGCGCCTGATTTTCCGTCATACTGCGGATTGTTGCTTTCCCTGTCAGCATGGCCAGCTTATCGGCATTCGGAGTGTCGATAATTTTGGCTTCTGCGGTCTCGATTTTGGCGCTCTGGTCTTTCTCCAGCGGAATAAGCAGGTTCTCCGGCTCCCCTGCGGAAACTTTTATTTGCTCTTTGGACGGAAAATCAGGCGCCGTATCCGGGTTCGGTGCGGCTTTGGCGACTTTGAAAGTCGGCGGCAGCGGTTTGTCGGAGACAAGGTTGTCTTCGTTGTTTCCTTCGCTGTCGTCTTCATCGGGAACGCGGGCGATAATAAAGCTTTCCTCTTCCTCCGCAATCTCGGGGGCGAGAATGTTCTCCGGTTTGGGAGCCGGCTCGGCTTTTTCTTCCCGCGTAATCGGAATGTCCGCTTGCGCCAAAACCGTTTCCGGCTCTTGGGAAACGGTGGTCATTTTCTTCTTCCGGACCCGTTCTTCGTTGGGGCGGATAATCTGAACTTTGGCCTGAACGATTTTATTGCTGAACGGAACCGGGTCTTCAATCGGCTGCTGTAATTCGTTTTCGTCAACCGGCGGAGCACTGCCGATAATATCCTGATAATTTGCCGCAATTTTGTCTTCCATGGTCTGCGGCTTTTCGGCCGGAGGAGCCGCCGGTTCCGCCTTGGAAACCGTCTGTTGCGGAGCCGGCTGAGGCGCGGAAACGGCCTCTGCGGCCTTGACAGAAGCTTCTGCGGTTTTTTCGTTCAGATCAAATTCAATGTCGTTGCCGGCAAAAGTCAGAGGGATAGGGTCTTCTGCCGAAACTTCGGACAGTTTTTCCGTTGAGGGAGAAACGGGCACCGACAAGGCAATTTTTTTAACCGGAATGGTTTTGGCTGCTTTGGCGGGAGAGGGCAGGCTCTTGAAAAACAGGGAAATATTTTTGTTGGGAATTTTAATTTCAGTGTCAGAGGGCTTGGGAACACTGAAAAACTCCTTGTTTACGCTCAAAATCGTGAACAAAGAGAAAACAAAGCTGCAAACAAAAGTTTTTAAACTCGTTTTTCCCATAAAATAAAATCCCTCTAAAGCCTTGATAATTCAATATGCGACTCTTGGCAAGCAGATATAATTTTATGCACAAAGCTTTGAAAAAAAATTTTTCCGTTTGTCGGAATATAGGGGCTTTGCTTTCCCGGAAAGTGATTTTCTGATTTCGGCTTTATTAGAGAAAAATTTACTTTTTAGGGGTAGAAATAAGGTGTTTAGGTTTATTTAACTTCTGTGAATTTTTTGTTACAGGAAAAATTATTACATTAAAACAACGAGTTATCTCTTTTTATCCAAGTCTTTTTAGGCTGGTAAAAATGCTAAAAATTAGCTATCCTAAAAGAGTATAAGAAGTTTTGCTAAATTAATTGAAGGAGAAAGATTATGCAATTTTTAAAGAGAAATATTTTAACTCTTTGCTGCCTGACCTTGTTGGTTGCAATGGGTTTGTGCGGGGATGCCTGGGCTGACGGTGCCAGCTTGATGAGCACGGCGCAGACAAAAACCCGTAACGTATTCGATAACGTAAAAACCATTACCTTTATTCTGGGTGGTTTCGGTTTGGTCGGTATTGCCTTCCAGGCCATTATCGGTAAGGTAAAATGGACTTGGTTTGCCGGCTTGGCCGTTGGTCTGGGTATTCTGGCTGCTGCCGGTTCAATCGTTGAATATGCAACCGGTTCTACCGATGCCGGCTTGGCAACGACTTTCGGTAAGATTTAATCAGCGCTTAGCTGCTTAATGATAACTAAAGGGAGGGAACTATGGAAAACTTAACGAGACATACGCCATATACCCTCCCTTTTGCTTATCTGCTGGCTAAGCTCAGAAATTATTTACGGGAAAAGGGTGAGAAGATGTTGTGCGTAAAATTAAAGAAATTCCTGGTCTTTTCAGTAATGGTGTTTGCTGTTTCTTCAATTTTATTTGCAACAAACTCCTTTGCTGAAGACAAGGCCCTGTTCAGTGATTTAACCAATCACGGAGCTAAAATTTTCGGCGGAATGCGGGAGATTATTTATGCCGTGTCCGGTTTTGGTATTGTCGCGATTGCTATCGGCGGCTTTTTCGGAACCCTGAACTGGAAATGGCTGGTTGCGATCATCATAGGTTTGGTCGTTATTGCGCTGACCGCCGGTATCATCAACTATATGGTTGACAGCGATGTCATCACCGACGAAATGATAACGGACAGTTTGATTAGTGCGAATGACAATCAGAAATGACGGATGATTTAATCACACGGAGCTGAAGGCTTTTATATTATATCGGCTGAAAAAAATTATTAAAGAGACGGAACTAAACAAGGAGGCTGCTATGAGAAACTTACTTAAATTGATAAAAAATTTATCATTTCTGCTTTGTTTTGGTTTCGGCCTGAATTATATGGTTGTGCCGGTTATGGCGCAATCAATCGTACCTCCGGTTATAGAGGAAGAAGCTCCCGATGAAGAAGAAATCGGCGGCTGGAGCACACTGGATAAAAAAACACAAGAAACAATTGCCAAAAATCAGGCACGTAATGCCGCCGCCGGACAAAGTGACGAAGCCCGGGCAATTTATGATGCACAGCAGCAGCGATATGACCAGCGTGACGCCTCCAAAGAAAAATATGCCGACACCTTGAATGCCGGGGATGAACGTATCAGAAATATGGAAGCGCTGACCGAGCAGGCCCAGCAGGGTGTTGCGGCGGCTCAGGAACGCTTGAAAAACGCTAGCACGCCGGAAGAAATGAAGGCGGCCAATGAAGCGTTGAAGCAGGCTCAGCAAGATTTAAAAACAGCTGAAAAAAATCAGAAAGAAGTCGAGAAAGACGTTAAGAAAGACGTTAAGAAAGACAATAAAGCCGCCAAAAAAGAAGCTAAGAAAGAAGAAAAATGCGCCAAAGGCAAATGCGACGATGAAGATCTGGCCGATTTGGCTGCTGCCCGAGCCAGTGCGGAATCTGCTCAAACGGCTTTAGATGCGGCCAACCAGAAAGCCAATGCTTTTTATGCTCAGGACGAAGATGAAGCGGCTGCCGAATATATGGCGGAACGAGATGCGCAGGAAGCCTCTATTGCCGCTGCGGATGATGCCGACGGCATCATTGAGCAGGCCAAGGAAGATTTGGCCGAAGCTCAGTCCAATGCGCCGAAAATGTGCAGCGCGGATGAAATCGGCGGTAACGTCTTTCTGTTGATTGCCTGCAAAGCCACCACCACCTTGGCCGATTTGCGGGTCATCGCTTACATTATTTCCGGTTTCGGTATGGTTGCGCTTGCTTATGCCGCTATTTTCGGAAAAATGAACTGGAAACACTTGGCCAACATCGGTATCGGTTTGTTCCTCTTATCGATGATGACGCCGTTTATCGAGTATTTTACCACCGGCAAAGATAATACCCTGCGTTTTGGTAAATATCTGCCGGCCGGTTTCTCTGATATTCAGGGCAGTGACGGTCAGGTAACCGACTGCGATGAGGATTTGGATAAAAACAGCACTTCCTGTAATCAGATTTTGCCGGAAGTCACGGTTACCGGGAAAAAGCAGAAGTGGTCACTAAAAGATTTGAAAGGCTCGATTACGGCCGGTTTAGATGCGGTCCGCAATGCCAGCGATATGTATAAAGCGGCCAAATCGACGGTCAGCAACGTTAAATCTGCGGTTTCCAATATGACTGCTCAGATTAAGAGCGGTGGCGGCGGACTGGACGGTATTATTAATGCGGCCGGCGCTGTGGCCAATGCAACCGGTACAATTGTCAACTCCGGGCAAGTTCTGGCCAATAATATTGCGACCAATGCCGGTAATCTGTCTAACAATATTCGTGACGCCGGTTCAACCAATGCGGCGCGCGAGGCTCGGGCCGAAGCTCAGGAAACGCTTGATAAGTTAACGAAAAAATGTAATGCCGGTAACTGCAGTGAGCAGGAAAAGAAATATATGGAACAAATGGAAGAAACGGTGAACAATAATAAAACCGGCGTTAATAAATGGCTTGAAAATGACGGAGCCGGCGGTGGTTCGACCATTCTCTCCGGAATTAACAAAGTCGGCAACATTGCCAACAATGCCTCGAACTCGGTTAAAAACGTTGCCAATGCGGCCAATGAAGGCCAGTCCATCGGCGGTGACGGGGCTTTGGGTAAAATTCTCGGTGTCGGCTTCGGTGTCGGAACGGCGGTAACCGAAGGTATGGATACCGCGGAACAAAGTAAACAAAACGGAATGTTTGACTTCCGCAGTGATGCAACCAAACGGGAAGAACAGGCTAAAGCCGAAGAAGAAGCCTTTAAAAAGACTTCCGGCTATGTTAAAAACACGCAGACAACCGCTGACGGCAAAAAGGTCGAAACTCTTGGCGACGGTTCGGTTCGCACCACCTCCAAAGACGGTAAGACTGTAACCACAGTTAATAAGGACGGCACCACCACAACCACCAAAGACGGTACAACGGTTGTTAAAAGCCCGGACGGTTCCAGAACCGTTACTGACAGCGCGGGTAATAAAGTGACCTACGATGCCAAAGGCAACAAGGTTAAAACCGAGCTGGTCAACGAATATAACCGCGCAACGGCTGAAAGTGTCAAAGAAGCCCTGAACGGTAAGAAGGAAGAAGAAAAGAAAGAGGAGAAAAAGGAAGAAAAGCCTGCGGCAACAACGCAAACAACAGGATCGGATTTGTCGAAAATTAAAAGTGCATTAGCTGAACAATGTAAGAGCGGAGATAGCATTTGCAAAACATGTGCTAATTCTGTAAAGTCAACAGATCCGAACAAAGCGGCTGCCGAAGCTCAAGCATGTGTTGAAAAGCTTAATGCAAAACAAGATGAGCTTCAGAAGGAATACGATCAAGAAATGGAAAAATGGTGTAAACAAAAAGGAGTGAAAGAAGAATGCTTTATGGCACCGGAAGGTGCAGATGCTAATCTTACTGCCGCTTGTAAAAAATGCGGTTTCAAGATGGCGTCTCCTTCAAAATGATTTTGATGCACAAACCTGATAGCTAAAAAAGGATGTCTTTGGACATCCTTTTTTTATGTGGTGCCATGCTGCCCGCATTTTCCTTTCCTGTCTTGTTTGTCCCCGTGTTAAGGGATTTTTCATAAAAAAAGGATATACTGAACAATAAGGGAAACCCTTTCCCGGTGGTTGAGATTCGTTTTTGAAACGCAGGCTCAACGACGGGCAGGGTGTTGTTAAGTATAGCTTTTTGTTGCAACTAAATGAGATTGCGCTAGAATCAAACCAAACGTCAGGATTTGTCGCGATGAGAGAAATGATATTAAAAGCCGTAGCCAATCCTCCCAAGATCTTGTGGGGGCCGTTCCTGCCGACGCTTTTAAATCTGGGTATTCAGTTTCCGCTGATGTTTATGTGCATGGGCGTGTTTAAAATGAACCCGCTGATTTTCATTGTAACGATTGTTGCCGCGCACGGCGTTATTGTGCTCTGGGGCGGCAAAGAACCGCACATTTCCTCCATGATTCAGGCTTTCGGCCAATGCCGCCGGATTAGTAACAACCTTTATAAAGAAAAGGGGAATAAATTTGCGCCCTGATTTTGACTTTTTTACGATTTTTGTTCAAGGCTTGTCCAGCATTGAGGTTGCGGTCGCCGTCATCGGCTTTGTTTCCGCGGCCGCTTTTGCCGGATTATGGGCCACCAAATTAGGCCGGATTATTCTGCCTCAGCCGCAGGAATCCCGGGTGGCTGACTTTTTGCCCTTTAACAAGCTGATGGCTGACGGCATAACCATCCGCTGCTATAATGGCTCTTTTGCCCGCGTGTTCAAGGTTGAAGGGGTCGATTTGTCGTTTGTGACGGATGAAAAAAGCCTGTCCATGATGGAGGCGCGCAAATCATGGATTGATTCAATGTCCGACCTGCAGGTGGTCTGCCGGGTGATTACCCTGCGCGAAAGAATTTCCATGGAAGCCGACAGCGGCGATTTCGGCAACCAGCTGCTGGAGCAGATTTCCATGACCTGGCGCAACAATTTGGATCGCGTTTACAGCAACGGCCACTATATCGTCCTTTCCGTGGCTGACCGCCCTGAGGCGCTAAAAGACCTCAACTACGCTTCTCAGGCACTGCTCGCCACTTTGAACGATTACGGCGTTAAACCGATGTTTGAAACTGAAGACAGTGCCGCCGCCGACAGCCCGCTGGCAATTTTTTCCAAGATTTGCAGCCCGCTCTCCAAGCCGATGCCCAAAGTGCGCGGAGCCGAGGGATATCAGCTCAATGAACTGCTGACTGCCGACCATATCCATTTTACCGATGAAAAAGGGCTGATTAAATTCTTCTCCGGCGACAAGGAAATGTTTGCCATTGTTATGGGCATTCGCAGTTCGGGTGATTATATGGACGAGGGAATGATTGCCTCGCTGCTCTCGATTGACTGCGAACTGACCATGCTTCATAACGTTAAGCCTATTTTCAAACCGCACGCCCGCGCTTTGCTGATGCAGCAGCAGCGCATGGCCGCAGTGACCAGTTTTTCGCCGGATGTCATCAACCAATACAGTGAAGCCCTGTCTGCCATTGAAGACAGCGACGCCGATTATCAGGCGCTGACCGAATATGCCATGGACATTATTATCAAAGGCGAAACCATGGAGGAAATCGAATTCGGCGAAAGCGAAGTGCAGCGTATCTGCCGTCTTTTCAGCGTTACTCCGGTTCGGGAGGGCTGGGTGGCTCAGGCGGCTTTCTTTAACCAGTTTCCGACTTATGACGCTTATCCGCGCACTTATCGTTATTTGTCGCGGGTTGTTGCCATGGCCATTTCTTTTGACAAACCGTCTGAAGGCCTGCCGAAGAGTGACTGGGGTCCGGGAGCCATTTCCATTTTCCGCACCACTTCCGGTTCGGCTTACCGTTTCCAATTCCATGTTTCAACCGAAGATTCCGCTGTGGCCCACTGTTGCATTATCGGACCGACCGGACAAGGTAAAACCACTTTGCTGACCTTCCTTGCCGGACAGGCGATGCGCCACCATGACCTGAAAGTTTTCTTCTTTGACCGTCACCGCGGTGCGGAAATCTTTACCCGTGCGGTTCAAGGGGCTTATGTCGGTTTTGACGGCGATGAAAAAAACGTCTCTCTTAACCCGTTTGACTGCCGCAACACGCCGAACAACCGCGCCTTTCTCCGCCGCTGGCTGAAGGCGATTACCATGGTTGACGATGCCCTGTCCGAAAAGGAAATCGGCCGCGCGGTGACCACGGCGTTTGACTATCTGAAACCCGAGGAACGGATTTTGAAAAACCTTTACAAAAGCTGTTTTTCGCCGACCGGCAATATGCGCCGCGAGCTCTTCCGCTGGATTAATCCTGACCAGTACGGCAATATTTTCAATGCCGAAAACGACAGCCTGGACTTGGCCAGCAAACGCTTTATGGCTTTTGACTTTACCCATATTTTTGAAGACGAAACGCTGGCTCCGGCCGTCATCAGCTACATCATGCACCGTATTATGGCTGAAACCGGCGATACCGGCGTACCCTCGCTGATTATGATTGATGAAACCGCGCCGATGTTAAAACACCCGATGTTCCGCGATTACTTTATCATCGGTCTGCAGGAAGGACGTAAAAAACGTCAGGCTTACCTCTGCGCCTTCCAACAGCCGAACATCATTGACAAACTCGGTGTCGGCGAGGTTATTCGCGGTCAGTGTCAAACCGTCATCTTTTTCCGTAACCCGCAGGCCATGCCGGAAGACTATGCCAACTGGAACCTGACCCAGCGCGAAATCGACTTTATTTTCGGCAAAAGCTACCGCGATTTTCCTTATGCGATTTTGCTTTCCCGCCCGGCAACCGGTGAATCTGTTATTCTGGACGTCGATTTAAGCGGTCTCGGGCCGTATCTGAAACTGTACAATTCCGGCCGTAAGAACGTTCTGCTGGTTGAAGAACTGATTAAGGAATACGGCGAAGCGAACTTTGTTACAAAATATTTAAATATTGGCTGATATGCATATTAGGCGTTTATAAATGGCGCAAATTTTGGTATTATTAAAATATACGGTTACTTGGCGTATGGAGGTTGCAATGAGTATTTTAAAACATCAAAAACTGATAACCCTGTTTGGGTTGTCATTGCTCATGTCTCTGTCCTCTCCGGCACAGGCGCAATGGCCTACGCTGGATTTGACTGCAATTAAAGAGGGAATTTCCTCCAAAATCGAACTGGTCAAACAGTCCAAAATCGTAACCGAAGCCACCAAACAGGGCGGCAAAATGAACAGTGCCATCGGCGATGCCAAATCCTCCGTAACCAAATTTGCCGGTGACAACCTCGAAAAAGCCAAGAAAAAAGCCGAAAAACTCCAGAAAGAAAAAGAACGCCTGGAAGAAAAGAAGAAAAAATTAGAAGAGAAAAAAGAAAAACTCGAAAAACAGAAAAAGAAAATTGAAAAAGCCAAAAAGGCCATGGAAGAAGCCAAAAAACTGAAAGAAGACTCCGAAAAGAAAATTCAGGAAGGCAAAGATATGACAGCCGGAACTGCCGCTGTCCAATCGTCGGCCGTTTCAACCGTAACCGGTACCCTTCAGACAGCTCCGGCTGCGGTAAACGATGCCAAAGCAACCGCACAGGGAGCAATTGCCGATGCCAAGTCAACGGTCGGTGAAGTAAAATCAACCGTCAACGACGCCAAATCGACAGTCGGCGATGCCGTCGGAACCGTTCGTGAAGAAAAGAACGAACTCCAGTCGGCCATTGGCGGACAATCCGGCAGTGCCGCCGCCGACAGCAGTTTTGTCGATGACTATGTTGCACAATATGAAGCCGGAATCAATTCTGACGCAAAGATTTATGAACAGATGCCGGCTGCAGATTCTGAAGCCGTGTCTGAAACGCTTCCTGCCGCCGGCGATGTTGCCGCTGAACCGGCAGATGAAGCCGAAACAGCTCTTGCGCCTGCTGCCGGAGACATGTCGGCTGTGGTTGCCCCGGAAGATATGTCGGCGCAGCAGCCTGTTGCCGCGGTTGCCGGCGCAGCTCAGACGGTCACCGGCGGAAAACAACTCAATCGCCGTCCGTTCGGCCGCAAAGATATGACAGCCGGAACTGCCGCTGTCCAATCGTCGGCCGTTTCAACCGTAACCGGTACCCTTCAGACAGCTCCGGCTGCGGTTTCCTCAGCAGCAACCGGTCAAGCCGCAACTCCAGCAACATCGGCAGCAACGCCGTCAGCCGCTGTTGAAACCGCTCCTGCCGCGGTTAAAACCCAGGCCGTCGGCCGCAGCATTCGCACCCGCGCTTCAGCAGCCCTGTCCGCGGTTTCCGCCGCAGCAGCCGGTCAGGTCGCAACTCCGGCAACATCGGCAGCAACGCCGTCAGCTGCCGTTGAAACCGCTCCTGCCGCGGTTAAAACCCAGGCCGTCGGCCGCAGCATTCGCACCCGCGCTTCAGCAGCCCCGTCCGCAGTTTCCGCAGCAGCAACCGGTCAGGCTGCAACTTCGGCAACATCGGCAGCAACGCCGTCAGCCGCCGTTGAAGCCGCTCCTGCCGCGGTTAAAACCCAACCGGCCAGACGCAGTTTCCGCCAGCGCGCAACGATAAAAAAAGACAATCAGGCTTCGCTCTTTGAGCTGAAACAATCCGTCAATCTGGCTGCCGGCAGCTATTCCGAAACCCTGATGTTCGGTGCGGAAGACAGCGGGGAAAGCATTCCCGACGGTGTAATTCATAACGGCGAATATGAAGAGACGATTATTCCAGACACGATTGTTGACTATTGCAACATCGGGGTTGATCAGCTGCAGGATACTTCGGTTATGCAGAACTGCCTGAAACAGTTGATTACCCACCAGTCTGACAGTGACAATCAGGTTGCGGAGGAAGGCAAAGCGCTATTCACCAAAGCTACGGCGGAAATTGCCATAGCAACGGTAGCCGAAAGCATGCAGCAAAAGGTTATTGCCGCCAAATATCAGGAACAGGTACAGGACAAACGGGAAGAAACATTGGCCAGCGCTTCGACGTCGCGTGATGACTCCGGCGGCTTGGCCATGACCAACAGCGGCGAGCAAACGCTGCTTAACGCCTTAAGCGCAATGGCTGCGGCTCAGTTAAGCATTGACGCGTTCAATCAGGTCGGCGGTTTCACCAAGGAAGACCTCGGTGAAACAGAGGGAGAAGATATATGATAAAGCGTTTCGTCACATATTGGGCTTTGCCGCTGGCGATATTGGGCTTTTCCTCCGTCGCCCGGGCGGACATTGAGGCTCCGCAGACAGTAATAGGTACTGTTAAAACCGGTATTAAGGAGGCCGAAAGCATTCAGCACGACCTGAATAAAATTCAGGCGGATCTGCGTTCTGCGGCTGAAGGCGTTGCCGGGCCGATAAAAGATGCCGCCAAAACGGTAAATGACGTTAAAAACGAAGCTCAAAGCAATATTCAGGCCGTTAAGGACAAAGCAGATGCCGCCAAAAATATTGCCAGCGACCCCGAAGGCGCTTTAAATACGATGGGCGGCAAGCTGCCCGGTTTTATGACCACGGTTGATACCAATGATTCCGGAGAACTTCGGGATGCGGTCAAAACCAACTATTTTACCCAGCGGCCGAAGAGTTCGGTTTCTGCCGACGGACAGGCCGAAGCGGTCAATTCCGTTGAAGTGACCAAGGAACAGGATGAAAAAATGGCGGCCGTTCAGCGTGAAAACTTTGCCAACCTTTATGCGCAGGCTTTTACAATCCGCACCAATCTTGCCAAAGAAAAGTCGGAAGACAAAGAGCATAAGGACAGCCGGGAAATTCTTCAAAACACTAAGGAAATCGCGCTCAGAATGGAAGAACGTTGGCGCCGGATCATGATTATTAACGCTGCCCTGTTTGAGTTCAAAACCACGCAAAGCAGCCGCCAGTTCTCTTTTGTGCCGGAGGAGGATGAAGATGAATAAGCTCGGACACATACTGCCTTTGGCTTTGTTTTTTGCCGTTGCGGGAGGGGAGGCTTCTGCCACCATTAAATTTGACGTCAGCCACACCGCCAATAAAGCGCAGGAAACCGTCAGTGAATGGGCCAAGCAGGCACAAACGGCATTTGAAGAATCTACCACCATTCAGACCATGATCGCCTATGGCAAAGGCGTGGCCGAAATGGCCAAATGGGTTAAAGAACAAAAGGCGCTGGTTGACCAGACTATCAGCGACACTGTCGGAGCCGTCAATTCCGTTAAAGATACGGCAACTTCAACCGTCTCTGACATTCAGGGCGAAGTAACCGGAACCGTCGGCGATGTAACGGGAGCCGCTGGCGAAAGCGTTGCCGGTGTGGCCGGAGGTGCTGCCGGGGCGGTCTCTGCGGCGGCATCCAAAACCCAGTCGGCGCAAGAGCTTTTGCAGCTGAAAAATGAGCGTTCGTCGCTTGAATCCGAATATGAAGCCGCCGCCGCGGCCCGCAAAACCGAATTTGAAGGGCAGATAAAATCTTATCAGGACAACAATGCGGCCTATCAGCAGATGATTGCCGAGGATCCTTCCCGTAAAGAAGAACTGGAAACCAAAATTATCTCTAATAATGAGACTATTCGCTTTCTGCAGGAACAGTTTGATAAACGCGAAGCGGAAGAAAAGGCCAAAAGCGATGCTTTGATTGCCGAAGTTGACGCCAAAATCCAAAACCTCCGCGATATTGCCGCGGCTGACAGCATGGGGCTGGCAACCGAAGCGGCCGGAGCTTTCAAATCTTTGTTCGGCAACAAGCAGTCTGCCGCCGAACTGAATAAAACGATTGCCAATAACTTTATTCCCGAAAACGAGGATATTACTTCCGCCAGTATCAAAAAGGTAAGAAAATACCGTAACAAAACCGCGGTAAACGATGTGCTGACCGCCTATGCAACGGCGTTGCAGGTCAGAATTAACCGTTACGAAAAAAATGAAGATGCGCAGGAGACGGCAGACAGCGCAACCATGATGGACGGCGCCACGGCCGCAATTGCCATGGACACCCAGCTTAAAGTCAAAAATATGGAAACTTTGCTGGTCTATACCCAGATGCTGATTGCAGATATGAAAATGCACAGCGCGATGGATTTGGCTAAACTGACGGTTTATAAACTGCGAGACCCGAGCAAAGACGTTACCCAGTTTAATCTGGACGATTATAAATATAAAAAGCCGAGCAAAATAAATAAAGAAAACATTCTGAATTTGGCCAAAGAAGCCGGTTCAGCCGCTAAGGATCTTAACAGCAGCGGTGTGACGGGGCTGTTAAAGTAGGAGGAAACAATGATTAAATTGACTAAAATTGCGGCGCTTTCTTCCTCTCTGGTTATATTTTCCGGCTTGACGGCTCATGCATTCCTGCTCCCGCCGGGACCGGTAACGCCGACGGTCGATGCTCCGACGGATGTTACTTTCAGTCTTGAAAATGTCGGAGCGACGGCTCAGATGTATGCCGCTCAGGCTCAGACTTATGCCAATAATATGACCAAAGCCGCCAAGTCGGCCAAAAAGAAATATATGGACAAGTTTACCGGCTTTATGGGCGGACTGTTCAAGAAAAAGGAAAAGCAGGCTATTCCCGGCTCCAAGACGATTCAGGAATCCAAAATCGCCGATATTTATGATGCTGAATCGGTGAAAAAGGCTTTATATACGCTGTTCCTGGCTTATCCGGTCGATTGCGAAAAAGATGCCGACAGCTTTGCCGCCTGTGTGGCTTATAAGGAAAAAGCCGAAGAATTTTATCAGGATACTGTTATTGAAATTTATACTTCGGTGCGCCTGCTTGAGCAGGAAATGCCTAATTTGGCGGTTCAGGTTGAATCGCTGAGCGCTACGTTCAGCGGTGGCGGCGGTGACGGTGCCGAAAGCGGCGATGACGAGAACGGCGCCCGCAAAAACGCCTTTAATGCTTACGAAACCATGGACAGCATTCTTAAAATTACGCAGGAAGTAACGGCGATGAAAGCCCAGTATGAAGCGGCGCTGATGCTTCGTGAACAGGTAAAACCTGCGCCCTATGTCTCCAAAAAGGAGCGTAAAGCTAAAGAAAAAGCAGCCAAAGAGGCCGCTAAAACCTCGTCTTTGTGGCGTGATGAACCGATAAAAACGGCTTCTCTCGGCGTAGTCTCAACCAGTGAAACGCTGGCTTTCGGCCAATTGGGAATGATAACGCAGGCTGATTTCAAATTAAAAACCGAAAATGAAGCGGCGGCAGCCGATGTTGAAGAGGAGGATGATGACGAAGAATATGTTTATGATCCTTCCTTATACGGCACCGTCAGTTTTGAAGATGCTTCCGAACCGCTGATTGCTTCGCCTTTTGCCGGGAATGAGGAAAAAGTTCTTGAACTTGATAAAATTGCCCCGCTTTACGAAAAAGCGCAGGATGCACTGGACGTTCATAATCTGCTTCAGGCACTCGACAGCTATCGCGGAATATTTGAAAACTATGAGCAATATAAACAGCTGCATCAGAAGGCTCTGGATGCCGTTGCCGCTGCTGACCAATGTTCAATTCAATACCTGAAACGCTATTATCCCGACCCTGAACAGGTTTGGAAAGGCAGCATTGCCGATGCGGCGATAAATGACTATGATGCCCGCCGGGGAATTTCCGGCTGGGCCGTTAAGGCTTTTGAAGTTGCCAAGTCGGAGGAATCGCTGCCGATTGACACCGACGAACTGGGAACAATTGATATTAACTCCGATATTGATATTGACGATGTCAACAGCATGGAAACCATTAAAGCCGATCTGGAAAAGCAGGATATGGCCAGTTTGGCAAATCCGGAACAGACGGCTGCCGCTGAAAAGGCCACCCGTGAATCGCAGATGATTTCCTTTAACATCGGTGCCGAAGCGGCGCAGCTTTTGGCGCAGGATCAATATGAAGCATCGCCGCAATGGGGAATGCCGAGCACGAAGTTTCCCGTCTGGAATGACCAGATTAATTTTTATACTCAGTATCTTGACGGCAAGTATGAGAATGTCAAAGATTATCTGCATCAGCTTGACGTCAGCAGCGTTATCGTCGATATTGCCTATCCTTTAAACGATTTGCTGGTTGACGATGAAGAAGAGCGTGCCAATAACCGCGCCGGACTTGATAAACTGGCCGGAATGTTAAAGAGTGAAGAACAAAGTTCGGATCCTGCTTCGGTGATGAAAGATCTGGAAAGCAGCCGCGATAAATTGCTGCAACAGGCGCAGCAAAGCAAAGCCGCTAAGATGCAGCCGTTGGAAAGCCGCCGGAAAACGCTGGAAACGCAAATGGAACGGGCCTCGACGTTGCTGTCCGACTACAGTGAACAGCTGAACAGTGCCCGACAGAATAAACTGACTGCCGATACCGGTGTCGAAGTCAAGGAAAGTTTGATTGTCGATTTGGAAGAACGCCGCGGCGATGATGAAGACAATATGCTGCGCAAAACCGATATTGACTATAATGAAGAAACTTACGAGGTTTCGCCGGAAAAAACGGAAAAGGTCTATTCCGTTAAAAGAAATGCGACAACGGAGAAAAAAGCCCTGTTTGATACCGATAAAGCCGTTGCCGACTATCAAGACGAAATAAAACAACTGAAATACCGGGCGGAACAGCAAAGCGCCGCCGAAGCGGAAGCCGCTTCCCGCCAGAAGCTGATGCCGGTTGAAACCAACAGCAATAACGACGGCTCAGTCAGCCTCTATCCTGAAAACGGCGCCGCCGCACTGCCGACGGTCGGCACCGGCAGCGGACAGAAAAAAACGCTTTTCCGTCGTCCGTTCAGTGATAATTCGGCTTACCAGCCCGTCAAATACAGTTTATCGCAGACGCTGTATTTTGGTGCCCAGTATCCTAATTCGGGGCGCCGTCAGGCCTTCACCGTTAACGCAAACGCTTCTGAGCCGATAGATTTTCAGGCTGAAAAAGCCAAGCTTGACCGCAAATTGGATGAACAAACCTCGCAAATGACCGAAACAACGACCTATGAAGAAGAAACCGTTGTTGAAGAAAAGACAACCGAAGCTGAAACCGGAACCTATACCACGGGAGAAATATCGGAAACCATGGAGGTTAATGCGGAAGATACCGAAGATATGGCTCTGGCAAAGGTACAGCGTGCTGAAAATGAAGAAAAAGCCGCCGCCAGCGAAAAAACCGCAGCTTCGCTTAAAACCCAGGTTGAGCAGAAGCAAAAAGAAATTGAGCGGTTAAATCAGCAGTTGGAAACGGTAAAATCCGAGATGGATGCGGTTGAAAACAGTTATATTGCACAAGTTCAGCAGATTGAGCAGGCCTACAATCAGAAAGTGACGGAAGCCAAAAAGTATGTTGAAAGCAAGCGCAATGCACGTAAAACCTTAGATTTGATCAGTTATTACAAGGAAAAAATCGGCTTGCCGGTAGCCGGAGTCAACGGATTAATTCCGCCGTTCAGTCTGTTGAATATTTTACGAACCGCAACCGGCCTGACCGATGATACCAAAAATTATGCCGACCAGTTGATTGACGATGCCAAAAAGTCAATGCTTAATCTCGGCGATGCTGTTTATGTCGGCCGTGCCGGCGATAAGATTGCCGAAATTCATAACGGCCTGATGGATAAGTTGCAGGCGCTTCCGGTGGACGGCCTGAGCGAGTTCTCTTCTGCCGTCGGCGCTTATGCCAAAACGGATGCCGTTATCAAACCGTTGACTTCCATGTTCCAGAAAGTGTTGGTTGAGCAGGCGTGTGCCAATGACAACTGCCGCAAAGTTGATGAAGAATATTTTGTCGGTTCTTACGCCAAAGACCGTGACTTTATGATTCCCAAAAACGCGCCGCAGGAATATCTGCCGCCGCTGCGGGAAATGGTTCATTTCGATGATGTCGATTATGAAAATGTCAGCAAAACGGCTGACGGCGGCATTACCCGTGAAGGTTTCCTCAACAGCGGGGCCAAAATGCCCGAAATCTGGAAACGCATCTTGAACGGCAAAGCCTTTGTCGATAAAGATGTTGATTTGAAGGTTTTGCTTTCCGAAGGCGGTGAGGCCGCAACCTTTATGCGCGGCGGCCGTTATCCCTGCAAATTGGATGACCAGATTGTCGATATCGATAACGCCGACGGACAGTTTAAAATTTATACCAGCAAGGCTCTGCCGAGTAAGGCAACGGCCGAACAGAAGGCTTACCGCCCGTCCGCCATGTCGTTGATGCCGGTTTGCAATGAAATTACCCTGAAAGGGACGCCGGGTTTGTTGGGCAAGTTTTATGTAACGGTAGAAGACAAAGTTGAAGAAGTAACCGCGCAGGGCAAAGTCGCAACATTTCAGGATTTTGCCGGCGGAGCGGCACACAGCGAGTTGGGAACGCTGTTAAAGGCGGCTGACAACGGCGTTTTCTTTAATGATGCGCCTGCCGCCGTCTTTAACCGTTTGAGCAAAATGGCGGAAGAAGCCAGCCAGGATAATTCGTCCTATACCAAAAATATGCAGGACGAAGTCTATAAAAAAGCCATGCTTGATCATAACCAGTTTGGCAATTTCCTGACTTTTGCCGAGCAGGAAATCAGTTATCGCCAGGCCTTGGAAGAATTGAAACTGAGTGTGGACGAAGCCAAAGAAACGTTGTTCGAACAATTTGAAAAAATCGGCTTTACACCGTCGGCCGACTATAATCTGGCCCGCCAGGCCGATTATGATTTGACCAAAGATACGCTGAACCGGCGCAAAAATACGCTGGTCAACGAGGGTGTAGAAGAAATGGAGGCCGTGAATGTCTCTGATAACGAGATTGTTGAAGAACGCCTGGATAAAATTAAGAATATCTTTACCGCTTTACGCAAAGATAAAGAAGCCTACATCTCTTTGAGCGATGTAACGGACAGCGGTGCCGAACTGGATGAACGGATTAAAACCGAAGAAGCCAATCATAAGGTGACCGCCGAATATAAGAAACGGGCCGATGAAGAATTTGAAAAACAGCTTAAATCTTATCCGATACCGTTCTGTGCGGCGTATTGAGATTAAGCGACGGGGAAACTGATGAGCGATTTGAACAATATGTTGGAAGGGACCAAAATTCTGTCTTTGACGGATGCAAATGGTCGGGCGCATGAGTTCATCAGTGAAACCGAACAGGAAAAAGCGGGATTTAAGCTCAAATATTACATGTGGCTGTCGCGCCTGTTTATTCTTTTCGCCATTGTTTCACTGCTGGTTTTTATGAGTACGTCGCTGGCAATTTTCAAACTGGCGCCGCAGGTGACGGTCAAACCGTTTCTGATTATCAATCAGGATACTTCTGACGGAATTGTCCGCGCTGAAGCGATAACCAACCGTATGGCCTCCAAAAACCAGTTGATGGAAACATTTGTTCAGCAGTATGTCATCCTGCGTAACACCATCATTAATGATGAACGTGAAATGCAGACCCGCTGGTATCCCGGCGGAATGTTAAGCTTTCTTTCATCTCCCCGGGTGTATAATGAATTTACTCAGTATCGGGAATCAATCTGGGGGCAGATTCGCCACGACGGCGTGGTCAGGGAGGTGGAAATTATTTCCATCGGAAAGCTTGGCGGGGAGCGCAGCCCGGTTTGGAAGGTTGACTTTAAAACTTATGAGCTGTCTCAAAATGCCGTGGACCAAAAGACCAAAGCGCGAATTTTGAGCGTGCGCTACTGGACCGCATCGGTTACCGCTTTCTTTATCCCCGGCCGTGAATTTGTCGGCTTGCGCTTAATCAATCCGATCGGTTTTACCGTCGTCCGTTATTCGCAGGCTGAAGTCGAAATTCTCTAGACTGTTGATAAGTTGGGGATTTCCTCAAGACGATATTAGACTTTTAATTTAAAAGAGTATAATTTCGTAATATCTATACGAGTACTCACGAAACATAGATTAAAAGGATAAGACATGTCTAAGAAAATTATCGTGCTCTTCCTGCTGTTGCTGCTCTCGGCCTGCGGTGTTTTCGGCTCTTACTATGAAGCCGAGCCTGTCGGCGTCGGCAAAGGCGTGGACGAGCTTAAGCTTTCTCCTTGCGCCTGCATGCAGATTGAATTGCCCAAAACGCTTCCCGACTGGTTTGTTGAAACAATTTAGGGACTGATGAAATGGACAATCGTTTAGGCGGAAACAATACTCAGCAGCGTTTAATCGGCGGCCAAACCGCTCCCCAGTCCGCACCGCGGCGTGAGAGCGGTGACGTTTTTGTTGCCAATGTCGGTGAAAAACGTTATCTGTGGACGGCTCGTGCTTTTGCGATTATTACCGCAATCAGCTTGTGCTGCAATGTCGTTTTGCTGCTGGCGATTGCCCAGGTTATGCCGCTCTTCCGTATTGAGCCGTTTCTCCTTACGTTTCAGTCTAAGTCCGAACAGGTTTACAACATTATGCCGGTGCGCGGCAATCTGACCGACGAAAAGGCGATTACCGAAGTTTTTGTGCGCGAATATGTGCTCCAGCGCAGTTCCTTTGATCGTGATATTCCGGAAATGGAAGCCCGCTGGATGCCCGGCGGCCCCATTCAGGAGATGTCGTCTCCCGCGGTTTATCAGGAATTTCTGAATAAAACCGCCAAGCGGGCGATTGATTTAATTCGGAGCCGGAGCCTGCAGCGAAATGTCCGTATTCTCACGGTTAACGAGTTGGGGCAGGGACTTTGGCAGGTGGAATATGAAACTCAGGATATGTATCCTGATTCCACGGCGCCGGAAATCAATTACTGGACGGCTTCGCTCCGTGTCAGCTATCGTCGCAAAAGCGTTAAATACGGCGAGCGTCTGAATAATCCCGTCGGTTTCACGGTTGACCGCTATTCGTTGACGTTTAATAAAGTTAAGTAGGTTTATAAGGTATATAAAATGATTTTGAGAGTTGGCAAATTATTCTTTATCGGCGCTTTGGCGGTTCTGTTCAGCCGCGCGGCTTATTCTCAGGCGACAATGGGCAGCCTTGACCAGAATGCCGACCAGAGCCAGGGGCAGTATATGCCGATGAACCTGGGCTATGCCGGTTTTAACTCTCTGGGAATGACGCAGGCCGCCTGGCTTGATCCTCTGCAAAATCTGGGCGAAGGTCAAAGCAAGCCGGCTTATTCCAAATATTACTGGTCGCCCGATCTGATTTTGCCGATACGTCTCCGCGAAGGGATGATTACCCTGCTTAATTTTCCGCAGTGGGAACTGATTGAAGATATGTATATCGGTGACAACGCTACTTTTGACGGGCAGATTTCCGGCCCGAACACCATTTTGCTCTATCCGCGCAAAGGGGCTAACGTTGGCGTCGATACCAACATTATTATCTTTGGCCGCTCCGGCAACAAATATGTCTTTTATGTCAGAAGCGAAGGTGTTAATACCGAGCGCCTGACCAACTCGATTATTGATATTGATGTCATCGACGGTCCGGCCGGCTCCCGCGGCGCCGGAATGGTCGGCGGCAGCGTCGGCGGCGGTTCGGGAATGAACGCGTCTTCTTATAAGGCCGGTAACAGCCATTCGGCGGATTCCCTTTTTACTAAGCGGTTTCAACGGAGTGACTGGATTAAGGAAATTCCGCTTGACCCGACCAAGTTCCGCTTTGATATAGAGGTCTATGTTCCCAATCCTGACGATGTGGTCATTGCTCCGGAACGTGTCTGGCGCGATGATATCTTTACTTATATCGATTTGGGCGAAAAAGCTCTGAATATGACCCAGCGTCCGATAGTAACCCTGATTGTCGAACGCATTGAAGTTCCGGTCGGCTTCCGCACCAAAGGACCGAACAACCGTCTGATTATCGTTGAAGGCATCGGCGATATGGTTCTGCGCAACGGCAAGCGGATTGTTTGCCTGAAAATGCGCCGCTCGGACGATGCCGGTCTGGAAAATGCAACTTATGCGACCGATTTTGACGATTCTGCCTGGGACGTTCCTCCCGCAATGCCGGGGCAGCAAGCTCGGAACGGACAGGTCTCCGGCGGCAGCGGCAGTGACAGCGAGTTTAACGGCGGCGGGGCTGCCGGCGGCGGAATGCCCGGCCAGTATGATATTCAGGTCGGACAAAGTGAAATTGTCGTGCCTCATTACGGCAATGGCGGTGGCGGTAATGTAAATGTCAATTACCAAGGCCCGCGGCCCGATGACGGATTTGATTATTCGAAAATGCAGCATATTCGCAACAATAATAAATATGCCGGCAGCGGAGCTGGAGCGCCCGGCGGCAATTTTGGTTTCGGTGCGGGGTTTGCCGATACGGACAGCTCCAATATTTCCATCGAACTCGGAACCGACGCCAATGTCGGCAATCTGGAAACGCTTTGGAGCCAGCTGTCGAAAAAATATCCTGATGTCCTCAGCCGCTATGAACCTTTCTTCTCGGTTGACGCGCCGGCAGATGGGCAGGGAAAAGAACTGTTCCACCTCCGGGTCGGTCCGGTCAAAAGTTTGGAAGCGGGCGACAATGTATGCAGCCGCCTTGGACGTAACGGTGTATTTTGTAGTGTAGTCAGAACGCAATGAGCAAAGAAGTTTTAACCCATTCCGAAAGTTATGTGAAGAAAACCAACCGCATTATTCTTGTGGTTGGTCTTACTTCGTTTGTAATTTTCGTAATCGGGGTGATGCTTCTGATGCAAAGCGGCCCGGTTCAGGAGGATTATACCGAGCCGGTGTTTACGGACAACGATGATGCGTTGAACATTTCCAATGATACCGGTCCGACGGATAATATTGAGTTCGGGGTGGTTGATGACGGCGAACCGCCGATAACCACAACGCCGAACCCGGTTCAAATGGGGCAGGTCGTGCTCGGAACCGATGCCAAAAATGTTTTGACTCTTGGTACCAACGCCAAAGCTGCCGTCAGCATTATTTCCGTTCAGCTGGCCGAACCGCCGTTTGACGGTTTTACCTTTGAAGACGACTGTTCGGGAAAAACTTTGCGCGGGCATGAAACCTGCGATATTACCATGGGCTGGTCGCCGGTTGTCCCCGGAAACGTTCAAAACAACTTTATCATTGCCTGGCATGAGGCCAATTTAACCAATGCAAACGCCAAATCGGCAAAAGTTCCGGTTGAAGGCAATGCCATCCGCAAAGAAGATTGTAATTTCTGTGAGCAGACTCTGCCCGGAAAAACAGATGCGCCGGCAGCTCAGGGCACTTTGAAAACGCGTAATGCCATCGGCCCTAACGGCGAAGTTATAGGTACCATTGACGAAGACGGTTATGTCCGTGATGCCAACGGCAATGTCATCGGCCGCGTCAATTCTGCCGGAATGGTGGTTGATGAAAACGGCAATGTTATCGGTGTCGCCGAAAACCGTCGCCTGGTTTATGATGAAAACGGCAATGTCATCGGTTATGTCAATCCTGACGGAACAGTGGTTGACAAAGACGGCAATATCATCGGCCGCATGCTTCCCGACGGAACGGTGGTGGATCTGAACGGTAATGTTATCGGCCGGGCGGTCGATGCCGGTTTCGTTTACGACAAAAACGGCAATATTATCGGCCGTGTCCAGCCTGACGGTTCCGTTGTCGATATGAACGGCAATGTTATTGGCCGGTTAAATGAAAAAGGCGAAGTTGTGGATACGGACGGCAACGTCATCGGCCGCGTCAGCAAACAGGGACGGGTTGCCGTTGATGAAAACGGCAATGTTATCGGCGTGGTTATGCCAGACGGCTCTGTCGTTGATAAAAACGGCAATATCGTCGGCTTTGTCGATGAAAACGGCCGGGTTGTCGGCAAAAACATCCTCGGCAATGCCGGCGGACAGGTCAAGCTTGCTTACGACAAAAACGGCAAAGTTATTGGTTATGTTGATGAAAACGGCAATGTTGTAGATGCTCACGGCAATGTCATCGGCCATGTTGACGGTACGGGAAATGTTGTTGACGAAAACGGCAACGTCATCGGCAAAGCCGTTTCTCTGCCCCAGCGCCGTCTCGCGTATGACAAAAACGGCAATATTATGGGCTATATCGACAAAGACGGCAATGTTATTGACCCCGGCGGCAACATTATCGGCAAAGTCCAACCGGACGGTTCCATTGTTGACGCCAACGGCAACGTTATCGGTCAGGCCGCCACTATTCCCGGCCGCCGTCTGGTCTATGACAAAGACGGCAATGTTATCGGCTATGTTGATGAAGACGGCAATGTCCGCGATGCCAACGGTAATATTATCGGCCGTGTTCTGCCCGACGGAACGGTGGTTGACAAAGACGGCAATGTCATCGGCAAAGTAGCGGATATGAATATCGGAGCCCAGCGCCGCCTGGCTTATGACAAAGACGGCAATGTCATCGGCTACATCGATGAAAACGGCAATGTGGTCGATTTTAACGGCAACGTTATCGGCAAGATGCTGGAAGACGGCACATTGGTTGACTTGGACGGCAATGTTATCGGCAAAGCCGGTGAATTGGTGAATCTGGTGCTGGATAAAGACGGTAAAGTTATCGGCTATTTGACCGAGGACGGCAAGGTTTATGATTTAAACGGCAATCAAATCGGTTATGTTGATGAAAACGGCAATATCGTCAGCACTCAGGATAAAACGCTGGGTGCTTTGGTCCAAACCCGGATGATTCCGATTACGCCGAAAGGAACGGTTTTGGGACGCCTGAACAGCGACGGAACCGTCGTTCAGGATATGAAAACGGTCGGGCGTGTCCTTTCCAACGGTCTGGTGCGCGATCCCTCGGGATCGGAAGTTATCGCCCGTTTGGTGCGCGGCGGACTGGTCGTCGGCTATGGCTGTAAAAATATCGGTTATCTGGAAGCCGACGGAAAAATCCGCAAAGGAAATCAGGAAACAAAATTAAAGCCGATGCCGGACGGTGTCATTCTTGATGCCGAAAACAATTATGTCGGTGAAGTGGTTAAAACCGGACGGGTCTTTGACAATACCTGCACTTATCTCGGCGATGTCGGAACCGACGGAATTGTCCGCACGCCGGAAGGCGTTTACGTCGGCTGCGTTAATCCGGACGGAACCGTGCTGAACGAGCAGGGCGAAATTATCGGCGGCGTGGTTCGCAGCGGCGTGGCGGTCTCTTATGACGGCGAATATTTGGGACAGGTTTCTCCTGACGGTCTGGTTATCGCTTTGTCTCAGCAGCCGGTCGGCTGTGTCGGCACTTACGGTGATGTCTTCAGCAAAAACGGCAGCTATATCGGCCGCGTTTTGGATAAAACTTATGCCTATGATTTGCACGGCAATTTTATGAATGTTGTCGGGCCGAACGGCAAGGTCGCAATCAGCGGCCAGCCTGATGCCCGCCTCTATGCCAATAATCTGGTCGCCAATAACCGCAATGAAATTATCGGCGTTTTGATGGATGAAAAGACGACGTTTCTGACGCCGGAAGGAAAGTTCCTCGGCCGCCTGTTTCCTGACGGGCAGGTCTATAATGAAAAGGGTGTTGCCGTCGGCAAAATCAACGGCGATTTGGCCAGTTTCTACGGTCGTCAGCTCGGTGCCGTCGTCAAAAAAGGGCTGGTTGCCGATTTTAAGGGCAATCCGATTGGTTTGGTAAACCATGACGGGCAGGTTATCAATCGTTTTGGCGAGGTCTTGGGGCATATTGACGCCAAAGGAAGCTTTATTGACGCCAAAGGAGACTATCGCGGCGGTGTTGTGTCCAAGGGCAGCGCTATTGGCTATGACGGTTCTTTCCTCGGTTACGCCGTAACCGACGGTGCGGTTATCAGCATGGAAGGAGCCAAAGTCGGACAGGTAACCTCGGATAACAAGGTGGTTGACTTGAAAAATAAAGTCATCGGCGAAGTCATTCCTGAAAATATCGTGGTTGACATCTGGGGCAATTATAAAGGGCGCGTCAACTCCTTGGGCGATGTTATCGACCTGAAAGATGAAGTTATTTCCGCTGTTTTGCCCGGAGGCTCGACCGATAAGAACCTGAGCCTGCTGCACCGCGGTGCGGTAATTGACTTTGGCGGCAACCTGACCGGGGCCGTTATGCCGGACGGAACCGTCATTGATCGTGAAAACGTTGCCGTCGGCCGAGTTCTCTCCGACGGAAACGTCATCAGCCGGGCCGGCAAACTGATAGGTGAGGTGGTCAACGGCGATATTGTTATTGATAACTCTGATAAAGTTGTGGGCTATGTCAATTTTGATGGTAAAATCAGAGACCGGGACGGCAGTCTGATCGGGCGTATGCTGTCCGGTGATTTAGCCATTGACAACAATGACAATATTATGGGAAAGGTTTACAAAATCGGAGCGACGGTTTTGGGTAATGACGGCAATTACGTCGGCCGTCTGACGGCGGAAGGAACCGTTGTCGATGCCGAAGGAAAATCCATCGGTTACCTGAAGAACAACGGCTCTTATATTGATTTGGATAAGAAGGTGGCGGGCTATGCGCTTCAGGAAGTCGCAAAGAACCGGAGGAACTGAATTGAGTTTGCGGATGAACGGATATAACTTTTTGCTGGCCAGATTAATCCGTGGGGCCTGTATTGTCGCGGGCATGCTCTTGCTGAACCTGTCTGCCGCGGCCGCTCAGGAGATTACCGCTGTTGACTTTAACGGCGATTTAATCGGTAAAGTTATTCCCGACGGTAAGGTCGTCAGTTTTGACAACCAGCTGATTGGCAACGTAACCGCCGACAGCTTGATTACCGATTTTGACGGAAACATCATCGGCGGCGTTATTCCGCAGGGTATTGCCATCGGCAACGACAATAAACCGCTCGGTAAAGTAAATAACGACGGCTCCGTTCGTCTGGCTTCGGGAAAGATTATTGCAAAAGTGCTGCCTAACGGCCTGGTTGTTGATGACTTTTTCAACATAACCGGCGCCGTGCTGTTCCCCGGTCTGGTCTATTCTGATGACGGGCGTACCGTCGGCCGCCTGACCGGTGACGGTCTCTATACCAATCTGCAGGGGCAGGAAATCGGTTTCATTTCTCCTGACGGTTATGCTTATCGCCGGGTCGGACAGGAATATGTTCTGGACGGCCGCCTGATTTCCTCCAAAATGGTGGTTTCGCAGTCGGGCGAATTTATCGGCAGTGTGGCTCCCGGCGGCAATGTAACGAATTTTGATGCGGTTACCATCGGTTTTATCAAAGCCAACGGATTTGCCTATAATGAAAATAATCAGATTATCGGAAGTATCGTCCGCTCGGGCTATGCGCTTGACAACAACGGAAAATATCTCGGCTTTGTGACTTATAACGGCGAAGTCGTCAATAAAAATAACGTGGTCGGCCATTTGCAGGCAGACGGTCTGATTGCCGGAGACAACGGGGAATTAATCGGTTATGTGGTTGATTTTGCCGCGACGGCTACCGATTTGAACGGTAAATATCTGGGGCGTATTATGCCGGAAGGCAAACTTGCCCGCAGCCGGGATATAATCGGCTCGGTCGGAGCCCGCGGAATAACTTATGCTGCCGACGGTACCGTAAACGGTAAATTGATACAGGCCGGTCCTGTTTTTGACTATCGCGGCGGTCTCCGCGGTCACGCGCTGAAAAATGCTTCGGTCATTTTGCTGGAAGGAACCCCTGCCGGCTATATTATGGACAACATTGCTTATGAAAATGCCGGTCGGGCTATCGGTGCCACCATGGGAAATCTGCTGGCAATCAATACCGGCAACCAAACTTTGGGCATGGTTGGCATCAGCGGTATGGTCATGGACGGCGAAGAACGCAAATTTATGTCTCCGTTCGGCTATCTCTTTTCGGCTGACGGCAAAACCGGCGGCCGCGGCTTGGCTTTGTCTTCGATTTATAATCTGACCGGAGCGCCGGTTGCCAAGATGACTCCGGCCGGTGGTCTGATTAACAAAAATGCGGCGGCTATCGGCAAATTGACTCAGTCGGGCTTCAATATTGACGAACGTAATCTGGTTATCGGCAAGAATTTGGAGGCCGGCTATGTCGTCGGTCCGGACGGACAGAGCCTCGGCAATTTGTCCGAGAGCAATCTGGTTTTGAATAATAATCTGGAACCGGTTGCCAAACTTCTGCCGGATAACACGGTTGTTTCCGCAGACAGCAATACATCGGTGAATATGATGCCGGTTGTCGGCCGCGGTTCGGTTAATAATATGGTTCTGGCCTTCAGCGGCAGTCTGATCGGCTACGCCGGCCCTTCCGGGATTGTCCGTGATTTCAACGGGGCGCGTTTGGGCAAAGTGGCGGCTGAAGATATGGTGCTTGACAATATGGGCTCCAGCCTTGGCGGCACTGTCGGTTATGCGCCGGTCATCGATAACAAATGTTCTCTTTTAGGCGTGATAACGCCCCGCGGCGACATTCGCAATTACCGTGAAACGGTCATGGGGCGCCCGCTGCTGAACGGACAGGCTATTTCCGAAAACGGAAGCTATATGGGCTATGCGGTTAAACCCACGGCGGTCATTGACTATAACGGCAATATTATCGGTACCGTGTCGGCCACCGGACAGGTAATGAACTATAACAATGATGTTCTGGGCTGTGTCGATAAAAGAGGTTTCCTGAAATCTGACGAAGGAATGTCTCTGGCTCATACGATTGAATATGCCCCTGTTATGAACTTTAACGGAATAATTATCGGCCGCAATATCCTGGACGGACAGATTGTCAATGACCAGAACCAGTTCATCGGCTACACTCAGGCCAACGGAAACGTTAATTCCAAAACCGGTATGCCGATCGGCCACCTGTTTAAATATCGTCATGCTTTCAGCCTGGCCAACAAATATATCGGCCGCATTAATGAAAAAGCTGAAGTGATTGACGGCAGCGGCGCCGTCGTCGGAACCGTCGATTTTGAAGGCAATGTCTCCCGGGAGAACCATAAAATCGGCTATGCTCTGTATGATATGTATGTTTATGACAATGATTTTGAGGCAATCGGCTATATTCTGAAAGACGGTACCGTGCTCTCCTTTATTAACCAAAATCTGGGAACGTTGAGCAAAGGCTTTCTGATTAATAAAAACGGCGAAGTTACCGGCCGCGGCAACAGAGATTTTTACATTCGCGACGACAGCAACTTGATTCTCGGCGAATTATACCTGAACGGCGAATTGCGCGATAACAGCGGCAATGTTCTCGGCACGGTCACCAAAAACGGCAGCATCATAGACAAGGACGGGCGCGTCGTGGCCATGGCCAAACCGCTGCAGTATTATGGAGAAATGGTTGCCCGTGAAAAAGTTTATGACCAAAACGGCAACTTAATCGGCTATGTTAACGCCGATGGTTCGGTAACCGACGAAAACGGAAATATTATCGGCTACGTCCAGAACGGCAAAGTCGTAGATAAATCCGGCAAGCTGTTGGGTGAGCTGGCCAGTGAGAAAGTGGCTTACGACAAAGACGGCAATATCATCGGTAAAGTTCTGCCGGACGGAACGGTAGTGGATGCCAACGGCAAAGTGATTGGCAAAGTCGGAGCCAACGGTGAAATTACCGATGCAAACGGTAATTTGATCGGTTCCATTAAAGGGCCGGGCAGCGGCGATAATCTTGCCTATGATGCAAACGGCAATGTCCTCGGGCGGATTTTGCCCGACGGTTCGGTTATCGACGGCAACGGTAACGTTATCGGGCATGTTAATGCCAAAGGAGAAATCGTTGACAACAGCGGAAAGGTGATAGGCGTTTCCGGAAAAGAAATGCTGGCTTATGATGCTGACGGAAATGTTATCGGCCGCTTGTTGCCGGATGGTTCTGTTGTTGATTTGAACGGTAATGTTGTCGGCCATGTCAATGAAAATGGCGAGGTTGTAGATGCCGACGGTAATGTCATCGGCAGCGCCAGCACGGCCAATCTGGCTTTTGATGAAAACGGAAAAGTTATCGGACAGGTGTTGGCCGACGGAACCGTCGTTGACGCCAACGGCAAGGTAATCGGCAGGGTTAATGCTAAAGGTGAAGTTGTTGACAATTCCGGAAATGTCGTCGGCAAAGCAAATATTGACAGCTTGGCGTTTGACAAGGACGGACGCGTCATTGGCCACGTTAATGCCAACGGCGATGTGGTTGACAAAGACGGCAAGGTGATAGGCCGCGTTAATGAAAATGGTGAAGTCGTCAGTGCTGACGGCAAAGTCATCGGCTATGCCAAAAAGCCGTCCTGGTACAAACGTCCCGGAGCATTGCCTGAAATCGGCCTTTCGCCGGAAGAACGCGAAATAACCGAAAAATATCGCAAGTCTTTAGGCATTGCCCTGACGCCGGACGGTGAATATCTTGGTGAAATTATGGAAGACGGTCGCGTCGTTAACAAGGCCGGAGAAGTTGTCGGCCACCGTATGCCTGACGGTTTGATTATTGATGACGAAGGCGCCCTGGTCGGTATTGAGGAGAGTGAAAAGCCGGCCGCAGGTGAAATGTTTATTCCCGCTGGAACCTTCGGCAAAGGCGGTGCTTATGGCACCGGAACCGGACCGGGTGCAAATCTTGGTCCCGGCGGCGGCTTTGGCCCCGGTGAACGGTATGATCCCCAGCGAGCCGCTGCGCTTGATGCCGCGCAGCAGGAACGCCGCAGCAATATGCAGGTCGGCAAAATCAGCAGCAACATCAGTCCGGATGCTTTCGACGGTATGCAGAAAAACTGGGATGAGCAGGGCATTAAAAAGGCCATTTCCTCCTGGAGGGTTGACTTAAGTGAAATGATTTTCGCCGATAAGCCGATTCCCGCGGTTATTGCCCGTTCGATTGACAGTAACAATCCGACCCCGGTAACAGCCTATGTTGAACGTAATATTTACGCCGAGGAAGGACGTAAAATCATTATTCCTGCCGGCAGCCGTATTATGGGAACTCTCGGCGGCCTGACCGGAACCTCGGAAACCACGTCACAGTCGGCGAAAGTTCAAATTTCTTGGGAACGCCTGATTCGTCCGGACGGTTCGCTGTTTGTCTTCAGCGGTGTCACCGGCGATGCGCAGGGCCGCGGCGGTGCTTTGGGCTATCTTGACCAGCAGCTGTTTAAGAAATATACGTTGCCGATTATGACCACGGCTTTGACCAGCTATACTTCCTATATGATGGCCGATGACGAGAATACCGACAGCGGCAGCGTTAACGAAACGCCGAAACAGCAGGCTGCCAATGATGCCCGCCAGAACTTCCTGAATCAGATGAACCAGGTCTTTGAGCAGATTTTGTCGGATAAAACCAATATTCGCCCGCTGACTTATGTTCCCGCCGGCACCCGCATCATTGTTTATCCGAACGTTGATCTCTGGATGCGCACCCGTGAACGCAATCCGCAGGAATTGGGCGGTCAGGGCAAGAAAGACGTCTTTATTGATGACCCGCAGACCACCGGTAAGCGTGAGCTTGAAAAGAACCGCCGCAGCCTCGGCAAGACCGAGACTGCTCCGACCGGTGCCGGCAGCGTTGTTTATGAATCTCAGGATATAGACGTTGAAGCCGCCGGCGGAACGCCTACATTGATTGATGACAGCAAGCCGTCTAATTCCGGCAAGAAAACCAATAATCCGCCGCCGCTGATTTCCAGCCCGGCCGCCGGGGCAACCCCGCCGCCTCCGCCGTCTTTCGCCACATCCCCCACTCCGGGAGCGGCAACCGCGGGCAGCAACACCGGCAGCAGCAATAATACCAATAACAGCGTTCCGCAGCTGTTCTAAGGAGTTTAAACAATGAGTTTTAAGGTTCTGGAATCTGTTCTTCGTCCCTTGGCTTACTGGTATAACCAGGAAAACATCGAGGAAGTTGCCGTCAACCGCTCCGGGCAGGTTTGGCTGCGCCTGCGCGGCAAACGCGCTTATCCCTGGGTGATGTATAAAGATGAAAAACTTACTAAAGAATATCTGACGGATTTGCTTTATATTATTGCCAATACCTATGAACTTCCCTTTGACCCGGTACAGGGAACACCGGTGGTTTATGCCACCATCCCCGGCGACCACCGTTTTTCTGCCGTCAGCGGACGTAACGTTATGTATGACCAGGATGACCTGACCGGCGGTGTCGCTCTGACAATCCGTGTCCACAGCGACGATGTTGCTTTCGGGTTGCAGGACTATGGCCTGAAACAAGGCGAAAGCCTGCATAAGGTTAATCCTCTGAAAGATATTCAGGACCCCGAAGATCCCTATGAGCGTCTGCTGTTGAGCATTAAACGCGGGGACCATATTCTCGTTTCCGGCGCTACGGCAACCGGTAAAACCACGTTCTTAAACAACCTGCTTAAGATTTTGGATATCCATAAGCGGATTATCACAATTGAAGATACACGCGAATTGCTGGTGCCGCATCCGAACCGTGTTCATATTGTTATGTCCCGTACCGAGCAGACTAACGAGTTCGACTATTCGAAAATTATCGACTTGGTGGTTCGTTTTACGCCCGATGCCATCATCGGCGGCGAGATTTCCACCAATAACGCCGGCGCATTGTGGGAGCTGATGGGATCCGGTCACGATAACTGCCTGGCCACCATCCATGCCGAAAGTTCGGAAGCAGCCTATGAAGCTTTTGTTGACCGTATTCTGCACAGCTATCCGACAATTGACCGTGAAAAAACCATTAAGGAAATGCACCGCAAACTCCGTGTTGTCCAAATCAACCGCGACGGCAACCTGCGTGCGGTAACCGAAGTAACATAAATAAAAAAGCCCCTTTGAAAGGGGCTTTTTTTTATTGCAGCGGCGGAATGTTCAGCTGGGCAATGTCTCCGGGACGGATTTTTACATTTGAATAGCGCATGTTTCCTGTCTCAATAACAAATCGCTGACGGCTGGTCAGCTGGGACGCCAAATCATAGAAATCACGTCCGCTGAGCTCCTGCCGTTGAGGATTCATAATATATAAAACACAACCCTGCGTCCGTTCGGCCACGCCGCAACGGGCACGTCCCCGCGGCACTTCCGGGTTAATCACGACGCCTTGCAAACCGTCGCGGACAATCGTTTGCTGCGTAAAGAACAGTTTGGCAAACATAAAGCCGACGACAAAAACCATTGCCGCAATAATCGACATGCCTTTCATGGTGAACATATTGTTTTGCATCAGTTGTTCTTTAAACGGCAGTTTTTGCGGGGTAATGTCGCTTTCGTCAATAAACTGCGGCTGATAGCCTTCCTGCTGATTGTAAACGTTGCTTTCCTGATTGAGCGCCGGCAGATTGGCATTGCCGTCCAGAATATCGTCAATATTATAATCGCTGCGTCCCTGATTGCTTAAAAAGCCTCCCTGCGGCTCGCTGCCGTGCATCTGCATGCCCGGAGCCTGCGGAGCCGACGGATTCGGCTGTCCGATATATCTTTTGATCGGGCGCTTGACTTTTTTAAGTCTGCGTGTCGGGTCAAAATTCTGCGGTTGGTTCGGAGTATTGGGATTCATGTCTGTCATGGGAAATCCTTACCTGTTATTTTGTAATGTTTTGTTTGTTTTCAAGGTTCTGATAATACGCGGAACCATAAAGACGACAGTCTCTGATTTCGGCGATTTTTTATCAAATATTTGATTGGGAATGCCGATAATCATAAAGTTTTCACCAATGCGGCTGCGAACGTTAAATTGTGTTATCTGACCGTTGGTCGCCTCCAGAGTAATGTCTGAAAAAATCCGGTTGTTATGTTCTAACGAAGCCTTGGCCAAAACCGACAATCCGGTCTCCAGAGAATCTCTGGCGCTGCATTTGCCGATATCAAAGCGGGCAAACCACAAATTCGGAACCACGAATTTTCCTTCTGCAACCGGGATAACCATTGCCTGTTGCCCCAAAAAACTGCGCAGGGTTGAAATGTTCAGGTCGTTTGACGTGGTCAGCGCGCGCCCGATAACGCCGGTCTTAGTGGTTTTAATAGTGCCGAAATCAAAGGTTTTCAACAAGTCTTGCCACTCAATGTCATCATCGGCACTGTAAGGGTAAATGCGGAAAACGTTAACGTCAAAGGCAATCAGTGTCGGATTGTCTTCAAAATAGGCCACCAGTTTGTTAATCTTATTGCGCAGTTCGAAATCGGCTTCAAATGTCACCGAGTAATCGGCCCAGTCCGTCGTCACGTCGGTAATGCCCGATCCGCGCAAAACGTCCAGCAAAGCCAGCAGGATAGGGCGTGATTTCGGTACATACAGGCTGAAATTAGCTTTACGGCTGATGGTCAGTGTTTTGGTTTCGGCGTTATAGGCATAATAAATTTCGGCGGCATCGGCAATCATTCCGATAACTTCCGACAGTTCGCCGCGCAGATTTTCCGCCGAAATGCTGGCATAGGGCGCATCTTTTGCCACCAGTTTGATGCCTGCTTCCTTGGTCAGCTTATACATGGCTTTTTCCGCCGGCATGGTTGCAAAGGTAAAGCCCGTCACCTCAAATCGGGGCAGCATGTCATTCTTGCCGTTGCGAACCATATTGAACGCCTTGACGTTATAGGGAATGGTCGTAATCATTTCCTGTGTGTTCCAGTTGACGTAACAGCGCAGCGGAGACTCCAAATCCAATGAACTGGCGCCTTTCGGAGTGCGTATCATGTTCGGATCTTGCGGCAGAATGGTTTCCGAGACAATCTTTTCATCCAGTGTCAGTTCGCGCGGCTTCTCTTTGGGAGCGCAGGCCGCGATAATTCCGACTGCCATTAATAACCAACCTAAACGGCTTTTTTCAAACCAGTTCTTCATTATTCTTCCGTACCTTCGTTTTTGGGCGGAACTGCCTGGCCGCCCTCCGGATTAACCGGTTTCTTTATTTTAATTACTTTTTTCAGTTCTTTGTTGGCCTGGTCCAGAGCCATAAGTTTGTCCATCAGCTGATCCATGTTCATTCCCGCGCCGAGAGTCGGGTCGTCAGCCACGGTGGTTACTGCACCCAAAGCCTCTTTCATCTTTTCAATTTCCGAAGCGTCTTCTTTAATCATCTCCGGAGACGAATTGTTGCGCAGTTCTTCCTGATATTCGCTCAGCGTCTTTTTCAATTCGTTCAGGCCGCCGGCAATTTTCTTTTCCACGTAAGGATATAGTTCCTTATGTTGCAGAATATAATCGCCGGTATCGCTGATTTCCTCCAAAACATCCAAAATATATCCGTAAAAAGGATATTCTTCCATGGCAATATTGCCCATTCGCACGCAACGCGCCGCAATCCGGGAAATTGTCCGGTCATAATAGTCTTTGAGCAGAATATAATTGTCCAGATACCAGAGGCTTTCCTTGCTGGCTCCGCCCTGAGCCTGCGGCTGGGATATGCCAAGATGAGGCTGTTGTACCGTTTGAGGCCGGGCAGCCGCCGGTTGCGGAGCCGCATTCGGCATCGCCGCGGCCGGATTGGCCTGCGGTTTCGGTTGCGCCGGCTGCTGTTGAGCCGGAGCCTGCGGATTAACCGGATTTTGTTCCGTCAAATTATTTGGTTCCATATCAGCTCCTTAACTGTCTTTTCAATTTAATTTAGCCGCCGGGGTTTGTAAATTGTTTTCTCACAGCTTTACCCAATTATATGGTTCCCTGCGGCTTATAAGGTTCATTTGGGGCTTCTCCGGTCTCTAAATCGGCCAAACCGGGCCCGTCGCCGATGTCTTCGGGAATTTTAAATGTTTCTTCCTCCTTGGCGGTTTCAAGATTGTCATAAACATTATCCTGAAAATAAACTTCCCCGCTGTACATCGAGCTTAGTGAGGTCGTTTCGGTTTCCGCCGGTGTTTGCAAAGCTGTTTCGGGGCGATAGGGATCATCTGTCGGAGTTGTTTCCGCACTTTCTGTTTGCTGCGGGAATTCGGCTGTGCTGCCGTCATCTTCGGGAACTTCTTCATATTCCCATTCCCAGTCGCTTCCTTCGCCGCTTTCGGCCTGATATGTTTCTTCACCCTCGGGAATTTCAACATATTCCCACTCACCGTCGCCGTTTCCGGCCTCGGCTTCTTCTTCCGGAACCTCGACATACTCCCAGTCTTCGTCGGCGCCGGCCTCGTCTTCGGGAATTTCGACATATTCCCAGCCTTCATCCTCACTTTGGGTTTGAATGGCAGAACCGGCATCTGCGGCAGAAGTTCCTTCGTCTTCGGAAACTTCTTCATAGTCCCATTCCCAATCCTGGGCCTCATTGCTTTCAGTGTCCGGGCCTGTCGGAACTGCTGCGGAGCTGTTCGCCGGTTGTGCCGTTTCGGCTGTGTTGCCGTCATCTTCGGAAACTTCTTCATACTCCCATTCCCAGTCGCCTTCCGCCGTATTTCCATCAGCACTTTCGGCAACGCTTTCTTCTTCGGGAACCGCAACATATTCCCAACCCTCGTCGGTATTTTCTGCCGAAGCTTCGTCGGTTGCGGCAGTATCCGGCTCGGCCGCGGTTTCTTCTTCGGGAACCGCAGCATATTCCCAGCCTTCGTCGGCAATTTCTGCCGGAGCTTCGTCGGTTACGGCGGTATCCGGCTCGGTCGTGGTTTCCTCAGGAGAAACTGTGTCTTCGCTAAGCGGAGAATTTTGTATCGGCTTGCTAATATCTTCCGTTTCCGCCGAAGAGGTATCGGACTCAATACCCCAGTCGGTGGCAATTTCCTCACTCGGTAAATCTACCGGTTCGGCAGGAATATTTTCTGCCGGAAATTCTTCCGTTGTCGTATGATATCCCCAGTCGTCATTGTCCGCAAGAACCGCGGAAGACTGTTCCTCAGAGACCGGTTCTTCCGTTTGAGCGGTTTGCTCCGGCTGAAGTTGGGACAAAATTTCTTCTGCCGGAACTTCGACATACTCCCATTGGTCTTCATCGGCGGCAGTATCTTCGGAAGCCGGAGAGAGTTCTGCGGTTTTTTCCGGTTCGGCCGCGGCAGACGGTACATCATTGTCAAACAGTGAGAAATCCAGACCGCCGTTTGATGCCTCTTGCTTCTCAGGGAAAGAAAAATCATTTGCTGCTTTTTCTGCGGGATCTTCTTCTTTTTGATTCTTTTTACCGCTCAGATTACTGACTTTGTCTGTCAGTGTGCTGACCTTATCAAACAGGGAAGAGGCCAGACTGTCCAGAGACAAACCTTCACTGTTTTTCTTTTTTTTCTTCTTCTTTTTTTTCTTTTTTTGTACGGCAATTTCTTCACCGCCGGCAATAATTTCAGTATCATCGTTGTCTTCGGTATCGTCGCCGAAAATTTCTCTGCTGATATCGGTGGTCTGAATAACCGGAGCAGCCGGCGCTGCGTTTATTTCTTCGTCAGGCAAGGGCCGCAGCGGCTCAGCCCGGGGAACCGGCGAAACATGGTAATCTTCCGGCACAGCCTGCGCCGCCGGAGCCGTATAGACAACGGGATGAGCCTGCAGAAATTTCAGGTTTTCTTTCTGCATTTCTTTGATGGCTGTAATAATCGACTGTGTCGAAAGCTGCTGGCTTTCTTTCAGAGCCAGCGTAATGATAGATGACAACTCGCTGGTCTGGGTTTTAGCCATTTCTCTGAACAGTTCCGACTGAATTTTGACAATGCCGTTCAGCATCTCATCCACCGGCGGAAAGGTTGCTGCGGTGTTTATCTGAATATTGTTGGCATTGTTGTTTGAACTTGAAGCATTGGCAGCCGTGTTGTTCTGAACCAGCATTTGCGCCAGCCGGTTTTGAGCCTCGATATTGGCCTTGTTGTTCTGAGCCATGATCTCTGCCAGTTTGTTTTGCGACGAAACAATAGCCTGTGTAACCGCTTCGGAATCTTTTTTACGAATATCGTCGTTGGCGGCAATAGCTTCTTTGAGCGCCGAGGCGATTTCTTTGGCAAAGGACGCATCAGCCGTAAACGTCGAACTTATCGGCTGGAAAACGGTTTTGGCCGGAGAGGCCTGTCCGGTTTGCTGTGCCTGTTGTTGGGCTTGTAGTTGCGCCTGTGCCTGAGCCAAAGCCTGCGCCTGGGCTTGTATCTGTGCCTGAGCGGCGGCAGCCGCTTCTTTCGCTGCCTGTGCAGCCTGAACGGCTATCTTGGCCTGAGCTTCTGCCGCAGCCCGGGCCGCGGCTTCTGCGGCTGCCTGAGCCGCAATCTGTGCCGTTTCGGCCTGAGTATCCGCAGAGGGAGTGTGATGCTGGTTATTTGCTTCAGCCAAAGCCGTTGCCAGAATTTTGGCCCGGGTCTCTTCTTCATAATCAGCCTGCGGTGCTGCATCGGGCGTACTGCGAACCAAACCGTTTTTTTCTTCCAGCTCGTCAACATACTGCTGCAAAACGGCTCCGCCCGGCAGCGAACTGAACATGCCGCGGATTTCTGCTGGCTGTTCCAATATCATTTGGTTGAAGGCTTGTTTTCTTTCGTCGGTAAAAATATGCAGCTGCCGGAAGATGTTTAAAAAGCGCTGCGCAATAATAACCGGGTCATCCTCTGTCCCGATTTTATTGTAGTTCTTTTTTGTTTTTCCGGCCGTTTCTATCAATTTTTTACCCGAATCTGTCTCTCATCAGTTTAAAATCTATCCATATTACCGATTTTACTTCTGATGTTGTAAATTTCAGGTTAATAAAACGGGGCGGAAACGGCAGAAATCAAAAAAAACTCCGCCGCAGCGGAGTTTTTTCTTAAAGGTAGATTGCAACCACTTTATGAAGGCTGTTCAAATCGTCGTTGCTGATTTCAATCCGTTCGTCCGGATTCCATCTCAAGCCGTAAAGCTGTCCGTTTTCATCTTCGCGGATACTGACGATTTTGGCTTCTTTTTCATTGCTGTAATAAACGGCAATGTCTCCGACGCTGACAACATCCTGCGGATCGACAAACAAAATTGAACGTGTCGGCAACAGGCTTCCGAGGCGGCGGGTGCAAAGATTAACGGCATAAGCGTCTTTTTTGTTGTATAACTGCGGCGGACGCTGAACTTTTTTGGTCTCCTGACTGAATTCAATGATAACGTCGCCGTCTTTTCCGGCCACGCCGTAAACTGAAATTTTAACGCCGTCCTGATTGGAATTTCCGAAAGCGGAAATTGCTCCGCGCGGGGTGGACAACAGTTTGTATTTGGCATCGTTGCGCTGAATAATCTCTTCCAGCATGCCTTTGTCTTCCAGAGCTTTAATCTGCTCTTTCAACTCTTCCGGAGCCATATTGATGGCCTTGGCAATATTTTTAAATTCTTTGTCGGAAACTTCACGCTGGCCCATTTCAATACGGTGGTAAACTGAAAGGGTCATATCGGCGCTTTCGGCAACTTCAATCAGCGTCAGGTTCTTTTCGTTGCGGATCTGACGCAAACCGGCACCCAAAGTTTTCAAACCGCTTTTTTCGTTGATTTTGTTTCTTCTCTCCTGTTCGCGCCTCCAGGATTGGACGACTTCCTGCTGGGAATTCTGTTCATTAACAAATAAATCCTGCAGCGGGCAGTCCAGAAATTCGGCAACACGAACCAGCTGCTCCTGGTCCACGCGGCGGTAACCCTTTTCAATTTTAGAGATTGCAGAAAGACTGACGGACAAATGATCGGCAAGTTCCTGCATCGAGCGTCCGCGAAGTCTTCTGTACATTCTGATTTGGTTCGGGAAAATAATTTCTTCCATTTGAGTCCACCTTTTATTGTAATAAACACAACTTCATAATTTGTTTGTATCATAAATATAAGCGTTATATTAATCAAGAAAATAGTACAAAAAAAGACAATTTGTGTACAAATATAACTGTAAAGCCGGGAATTTCTTCCCGGCTTTAATCAAGACGGCTGCCGCCTTATTTTCCGAATTCGGCCATCGGCTGGTCTTTTCCGTAAGTGGCGACTTGTTCTCTGAAAAGCTGCATATCCGCTTCGCTCATCATAATTTCGTCTGCCGGAACAGACCGGTTGAATTTGCCGTTGCTGTCCATTGAGCGGGTGTGTGCCGAATTATAGTTTTTGGCAAAGGCATAGTTGTTTTTAACGCTCTTGGCATCAACCGTGCCATCCTTGTTCAGACGGTAATTTGATTTTTTGTTGATGATGCCGTCGGACGCATAGCTTTCGGCTTTGCCGTTTTTGCCGATGTGGGTGTAAGTCAGCATATCACGCTTGTCACCCTTGGTCATCTCAAAGATGCTGGTCGAGCCGTCGGCATTGGTCTGCTTAACCCTGAAGACTTCGCGTCCCTGGTCATCCAGCGTACGGCTGACTTCGCGGTCTTTGAATTCGCGGTTCATATCTGCCCCGGGAACACCGCCCATACGTTCCTGCATCATCTGGTTCATAATCGCCTTATCGACATCGTCATTGGACATACCGCTGCCGCTGCGGATTGCATGAATGGCCACTTCGTTGCGGGTGCCGTCACGGTTCAGCAATGTCTTCCCGGCAGCGGTATTCATTCTTGTTTCCTCGCGAATAAGGTTTCCGTCTTTGTCATAAGTCTTCTTGTTCTGAATGAACTTGTCATTGTTAACGGAGGTTGCCTTATTGCCGCGCAGGCTCTGTTTTGCCCGTGTAACCGTTCTGGTGCCGTCCGGAGCAACTTGCAGCGTATCGGTAACCTTGCGGCCGTACCAGGTACGGTGTTGCAAAGTTTTGTTGCCGTCGGCATCGGTTACCGTTCGGTCATCGTTTTCAATTTTTTTAGCTCGGCGGTTTACTTTATATGAGTTATAAGCTTCCCGCCCGCGGTCAAGAGCCATGCCGCCGACTTTACGGGTTGCTTTGCCCGCTGTTTTGAGCCCTCCGATTGCCGCGGTGTTTGCCGTGGATGCGGCCAAACCGCCGACTTTCGAACCGATGTCTTTGACGCCGATGCTCTTGGCGAAACTTCCGGCAAAGGAATTGGCTTCACCCAGAACCGCCCAGCCGAGAATCATATAGAAAACGAGTTTCAGGAATGTGGTTCCCCACCATGCCAGATTGCTCAGAATAACCTTGTAACCGCTTCGGGTTCCGACATCAGACATCGCTCCGCCGCTCTCAACCCCTGCTTTTGATAAAACATCCATCAGACCGTTGGTCAGAATAAAGATAATCAGCGACAGGAAAATAAAGTTAAACATACAGTTAAGGAACGTATCCCACACTTTGCCCACATATTTTTGCGTTGATTTGAAAGCGTAAGCCCCGATTGCCGCCGGCAGCAGCGCCGTCGCCACCGTCAGCTGCAAAACCGAGTCAATCAGCAGGAACGGATAGATAATCAGCAGCAGAATTGCGGCAATCCACAACACAAGACCGACAATCAGATAGCCCAGATGCGGGAAGAGGGCAAGGCCGTGCCATGATTCGACATACAAAGCGACGCAAATGGATGTCGAGCCCAAAGCCATAACATCAAGAATTTTATCCTGAATGGTCTTAATTGTGCACAAAATGCTGACACCCATACTGGCCGGAAGGCCTGCACCTTTTTCTTCGGTTAAAATATCAAACGTGGATCCGTCGCAGGTTTCGCCGTTCGCACCTTCAGTCGCAATTTGCGCCAGTTTAAACCCGGTATTGAATATCGGTTCCATCGCCAGCCGGAAAAAGTCTGCCGAATTGAGACGCAGCAGCGTGACGACAATCAGCACCAGAAACGCTTTGTTCAAAATTGTTTTAACCAGAATACTCGGATTCTTTTGCTCCATGGAGGAAATAAACTGCATAACCGTAATGCCGAGCCAGAGAGCAAAGCCGACGCAAACCAGCATGATAACGCCGTTTGCCAGTGCATTGTATGATTTTTTCGCAACCGAGCTGGCGGTATTAAACAAAACACCGAAAATATCACAGAAAATACATGTCTTGAAACTGCTGCGATAACTTTCGACATTACATTCGCGATCGCCTTTATCTGCGGATTCGGTAGATACCGCGCCGGTATATTCATTTAAATAAGCCGGGCGGGACGCTTGCCCGAGCCGGACGGAAGCCGACGGATATTCGTCTTCTTCACAGGCGCGTTTGCCGGTAACTTTTTGTGAGGCTTCTTCCAAAGATGAGCCGTTTTCCATTTCTTTTCGAATAGCTAACGATTCGAGCGCTAATTTTTCATCTTTGGCCGCGCGTTTGGCATAAGGGGTTTTATCTGCATATCCCGAATACATGACCTCGGCATAGCTTGCATAATAAGCGGAAATAATCGTTTCGTCGGAAGCCGTTTCAAAGGTTTCGGGAGCAATTGCTCTTTGAACCGCCTGAAAATTGTTTCTCATCGGGCCTGCACCGGCAACCGCACCGGCTAAAATAATCATATCCATTTCGGGAGAGCGGTTAAGCAAACTTCCCATGCCGGCATTTTTCAAAACACTTTTGCCGTCGCTTAAATAGTGATTTTCAATATATTCTCTTTGTGAAGTTCCGAAAGAACTGTCTTGGGAGGCTAAGGCCTGCCATTTCTGCGAAAATTGCGTAGCCGGCGGATTGCAGGCGGCGTTAATGGTGCTTTGCAATGAGCCGCCTATTTCCAGTGCCTTATATTTACTGGGATCATTCTTCTGCAAATGTTGCAAATAACTGGCCATTGTTGAATTATTCCATTTTGAGGAATCCCGGTAGCAGACCATTTGCGAAACGCCATAAGAACAGCCGCCTTTATCATCTGCCCAGCATTTGTTGAAAGCGCCGGCATCGCCTCCGGATTCACCCTGTTGGTGAAAAGCGGACAGATTATCTGCCGGAAGCAGTTTGCCGCATTTGCCTAAACTGGTTTCCGCCGTCACCATTTGCGGATCCGGATCGTTTTCGATAACCGGTGCTTCCGGAACCGGAACGTTGCCGTCGCACAAAGCATCTGCCGAAGCGCAGGCGGGAGACAAAATCTTACCTTTTCCCGTGCCGCCGTCACGCAGTTCAATATGCAGGTGAGCGCCATATGCGCCGTGTTTGGTCGTGCCGTCCGAACAACCGGTGGTTCCGACGTAGCCGATGGTCGTTCCTTTGGCGATTTTTTCTTTGGTTCCTGCAATTTTTTTTGTTTTGTCGGCAAATTTTTGCAGATGCATATATGTTGTTGTATATTGTCCGCCGCCGGCTTTTTCATGCTGCATAATAACAGTATTGCCGCCGCCGCCGTAACAGGAGCTGATTGATAAAATAACTCCGTTGGCCGCTGCGGTAACCGGAGTCCCTTCCGGTACGGCGACATCCATCCCCTGATGTTCACGATAACATTTGCCGTCGGGATATTTTACTTTTGTGCTGTATGAACTGTTGCAACTGGTAGAACGGTGGCAGGCTTCTTCGGAAATTCGTCCGACGGAGTTGAGAGAACCTTTGGTTTCAACCGGAACAGTATTCAGACAGCCTTTTTGCATTTCTTCAATTCGGCTGTTGGGATAAAGCTTCCTTGAAGCTGCGGCACCGTCAATTTTACAGGGATGAAATTGAACGGCGCAGGTATTAGACACGTCTGCGGCCCGAGCGGAGGAGATGCCGGCCGTATTCAAGCCCAGCCATAAAACGGCGGCAAATGCCAATCCGGCTTGTCTGGTCAATTTAGATATGTTAGTCATCATCTCCATAATAACACCTGCTTAATTCGGCTTATTGTTGTCTTTCGGGCTGTCGCCTTCTTTCTTGCCCTCATTGTCTTTTTTGTCTGCGTCTTTATTGTCTTTGTTGGCATCTTTGCCGCCGTTTACCCGGTTTTTGACAAAGTTGACGGCCCCGCCGGCAACGGCTCCGGCAGCCCGTGTCGCCTGATGAGTGACAACGCCGCCGGCAAAAGACGCGGCCTGAGTGACCTTGTTTTTTACAAAGGCGGTCATCTGGGTTGCTTTCATGTGCATCGGAGAGGCATCACCGAATGTGCTGTCGTTAAAGAATTTTCCGACATAACCGGTAACCGTGGCGCCGATCATTTTAATGCTGTAAACATAAGCAAACATAATCAGGATAAAGTTTGCGCCTGAAATGGAAAAGGTGTTGGAAACCCATTCCGCATCGCCGGCCTTGATTTTGGCATAGAAAGTCGTCAAATCGCCTAATGACACGCTTATCAGCGATAATGCATAAGAAGTGGTCAAAGCTAGGAAAGTAAACAAAGCTGCCGAACGGAAAATAATGCTCATGCACGATGTAAACTTGCCTGATGTCGGCCCGAACGGCCAGAGACCGATAACAATCGGCAGTGCCATAATGCAGAATCCGATTTTGAAACAAACGTCAAGCAGATAGTAACCGATACCTAAAGTCAGCATAAAACCGCAGAACCAGATAGCGGCACCGCACAGCCAAATCCAGAGGTCAGGAATACGAATAGTGACGTTAACACCGAATAATCTGCCGGTATATTCCAACATGCCTGCATTAAAAGAGTGGCAGGTGAGGGCATGTCCGATAACCAGATTGGTGGAAACCGTCTTGTCGATTCCCTCGGTTAAAGCCATAATTTTGTTAATAACTACCGGAGAAATAATTTCTGTACCGTTATAGGTAAAGTTTGAGGTCAAAGCAACTTTGATTATTCCCTGATTTGCCGCCTGTAACAATCCCAGCCCGTAGTCGGCACCGGCCAGCAGCAAAGGATTGACGAACAGGTCAACAATGGCGCCGATACCCACGTTAATTACGATATAGGCGGCGGCAACCTTGAACATGAAGATCAGCAGTGTGTTGAGAATGCTCATCGGCTCTTGGTTGGTGAAAGCCGAGACCAGCTTCAGGGCAAATGCGGCCAGCCACAACATTGATCCGATAACCAACACCTTGCTTCCGGCTTCTCTGGTTAAATCATAAACTTTACCGCAGGCATTCATAAACGTCGTAATCAGTGTCATGATAATTTTGCAGGAATAACAGGTGGACTGATACATCTTCTGCATGTCGGGAATACTGCAAGCCGAATTGTCCCCGCGTTTTACCGTTATGCCGTCCTCTTCGGTTGTGTTTTTCCCTGTTTCATCAGTCTTAACCGTATAAGAAGAAAATCCGGCTGTCGTTGTAACAACGGTACTGGTATCCGTGCCCTTTTCTACAGGTTTCTGTTTTTCTCCAAATAAAGGTTTTTTCACATCTTCAGGCTTTTTACATGTATAAGATAATGTTGATGAAGAATATGAACCTCCCGTCCCTTGAACTGACATACTGTAGCTGGAGTAGCATTCCATACCTTCCGGACATCCTCGCGGATATTCGCTGCCGCAAGGTTGATATTCTCCGGCTGCAACGGCACGCTTATGCTCAGCTAATTCTTCGGCACGTGCAAACTCTAATTCCGTGTTTAATTTTTCATATTCCGCTTTTAAGCTGTCGTATTCATTTTTAAAACTGGGGTTTTGAGCAATAATTTTATCAAATCTTTGGTTGTATTCGTCAGCAGTTTCCTGTTTCCATCCCCAGTCAAAAGATTGAGTTGGAAATACATTTGTATCTACTTTTTCACCATTATCTTCTCTTTGTTCTAAGTGTTTTGCTAATTTTTCGCAAAAATTTTTTAATTTTGTTGTGGCTGCATTAACTTCATTAACCTTTTGCTGCGTTTTTTGAGTGTCCAAAGGCTCAAAAGCTTTTTCTCCTTTGGAACGGCCTTGATAAGCAGAGCCGCATGTTTCTTCAGTAAAATTTATCGTCCAAGCATTAACCGGGCGGATAACGCTAAGGGAAAGAAATCCTGCCAGAAAGAAGTTAAAAATATGTTTGAGGAGTTTATCAGTCATTTTTACCTCCCCCGCAAACTGTTCATTTTGTTTTTGAACGAAGCGACTTTGGCTTTTCCGTTCTGAACTTTTTCAATAATTTTGCGTCCGGCGGCGACCTTGCTGACGGCGGCAACTGCACCGGCGGTAAAGATACTGCCCAGAACTTTGGCTGCACCGATAATAACTGCTTTGGCTTTGGCGTTAAAGCTGCCTTTTGAGCTGCCGCCGACCAGAGAATCGGTTACCTGCTGCGCCAGCTGAACGGAAGAAGCAATCAGAAAACCGATCATCAGCAGGCACATAAACGGAATGCTGAATTCTTTGAAATCTTTATCCGTGCCGTTTTCAAAAATGTCGGCATTGTCGATGATAATTTGCTCCAAAGCCAGCATGGCAATTGCAATCATAATTGCCATAAACATCATAAATGCGGCAGAATTCAAAATGGTGACAAAGCCTTGCGACAGCCATTTTTTAGTTGGTCCGAAAGGATATCCCATAATCAAAATCGGCAGCATAACCACCATAATCGTAAATCTGAAAATAGTGTCAACCAGATAAAAGACAAATCCGAGTTTGACGAAAGTAAAGCAGGCGATAATCATCAGACCGATAATCGTGGCCATAAAGCCCGGAGCTTTCAAGACCTTATAAGCCATTGCCAGTCCCAGATTCATCCGGTCATTCATGGCACAGACCATGCATTTCATCATCTCTTTCGGCGATTCGGGGAAACCGCTCAAATCGGCATTGGCAACAGCGTCGGACAATTTGCAGATAATAGATTTGCCTGCGGTAAAACTAAATCCGAAAACTTTTATGGAATTGGCCTTGCTGTCGCTGAGCGAGGCATGAGCCAGCAATTCGCTTGAAAATTCCAGAAACGCATTATAAACCGGAAAAATAATGTCATTCATGAAGAACAGCAGCTGCTGTGGGGATGATGCCACATAACCGCAGGCAAAACAAAGGAAGAATTTTCGGGCAATTTCGGTCCAGGTCTCTCCGATGTTTTCTTCGGTAAACGAACTGACATGTTTCAGCAGGCGGATAGAAAGCCAAACCGCAAAGGCAACCATCATGAAAGTCAGGGCGCCGGAAGTAATCTTGTTATAGGTTCCCATTGCCACTTTGCCCATGTTGTCATAAAGCAGTTCAATGATAGAGTCCTGCCAGCATGTTGCCTGATCTTGCGCGATGCTCTGTTCATCAACGTCCCCTTTTACGGCTGCCCGCGATGTATCCGGGTTTTTATCGTCATTGGCACAGGCGGTAAGCATGAACATAGAGACTGCAACCACCAGCAGCAGTTTCAAAACTCGTCCTATGTCAATACTTTTCCACATTGTCGTTACTCTGTTATAAAATAATTATTTTTTCGGGTTGCGTTTTTTCATTTCGTCTTGAACATATTGGTTCTTGTAACGCTCATTCTCCTGTTTTATGGCATCCAGCTCGCTTTGAGCCTTTTGAGTGTCGGCTTTAGCCTTGTTATAGGCGGCTTCGGCTTTGACGGCCTCTTCAAACTGAGCGTTTGCCAGGTTTTCAAAGTTCTTTTTCTGAGCCGGGTCAGAGGCGGACTGAGCCTTTTTCAGGTAGTCATCGGCTCTGCGGTTATGATAATTCATTTTACCCTGAGCTTCGTTTTCCGCTTTTTTGTTGCGGGCAACTTCTGCCGTCTGGTTTTGAATCATCTGCCGGCCGGCTCTGCCGTTGGCGGTGTTGTTGTAATCACTTTCCAGCTGCTGTCTCATTTGCTCGGGTGTCTGTTGCGGCGTCTGAGTCTGCTGCGCATCCGCCTGATTTCCGTGCGGTGTTCCGCCTTGAGCGGCACCGCCTTGCGGGGTTGACGGATTCGTCGGTGTTTGCGGCGAAGGTGTTGCCGGTTGCTGCGACCGCGGTCCGGCCTGCTGCATCTTCTTGATTTGATTCTCACCGCCATCACCCAAGGCACTATGAGAGAGAGGATTACTTTTTATTTCATTTTGTGCTGTTTGATTCTCAGCATTGGAAAGAGTTGGATTCGATTTATTTTGTAAAGCACCTCCATCACCTAAAGCAGAATGAGCTAAAGGATTCGTTTTTGCTCGAAGTGCAGCTTTATTTCCGGCAGCGCCGCTGCGGCGTCCTAAGCCGACAGCACCCCAAACTTTATCTTTCGCCCAATCTCTGCCTTTGTTGACAACATTGGTAAGCCCGGTTTTGTCACTGACGGCTTTAGCCGCGCCGAGACCTGTCTTAAGGGTTCCCTGAACGCCTTTTGTCGCAGCACCATAAGCCAGACCGCCGATGTTGGCACCGATTTTCGGTCCGCCGCCGCCGGCCATGGTTCCGGCCAAATCAGAAGCTTGTCCGGTCAGTTTAAAGGCAAACAGACAGCAGGCAACCAAGACCAGGAAGCCGGCAAAGCCGATATCCAGTAATTCTTTGAGTTCTTGAACGTTATTACCGTTCAAGGCTTTCATAATGGCATCAAATCCGCCTTTGGAACCGGTTAATCCCTGTCCCAGCAATTCAACGTTGATACTGACGACCAATCCCATGAAAACATAAACGAAGAATGTGTTCATAAAGATACCCCAGCCTTTGCTCGTATAGTTGCGGGTTGCCTTAAACGGCCAGCAGGCGATCAGGAACGGCATCAAAGCGCCGATAATGCCCAGCTGAATTGTCGCATCAATCAGATAAAAAGCAAAAGCCAAAGAGATAATCCAGCCCATGACCCAAATGGCAAATCCTTGGAACATCATGCCGAAATCCCACAAAACGTTGCGGACGGGTCCGATACTCTCTTTACCGGCATTACGGGCAACGCACATTAAAGATGAACCGACACTCTGCGGAACGGCCACTTCTGCTTGTACGGCTTTGATAAAGCAATCCAGATTGGTGTAAAGGTATGCCGGCATAACCCCGTTTGACACGCCCTGAAGCGTTTTTGAAACATCACAGGCCGCCAGATAGCTGTCGTTTTTAGCAAACAGCAGACTTGAACCGAATTCAAAACCGGCTTTAAGTACGGGACCCACGATGTAGCCGTAAACGATATTAGCGTTTTTTAACATATAATAAGCTACCAGAACCTTAAACATATTGACCAGCAGCTCGGTTACGAATTTGGGTGCATCCTGCTTGGTAAACGAACTGACGTTTTTCAAAACCATAAAAGCAATCACAATGGCAAAACCAATCAGCATCACATTGGCCAACGGCCCGGCCAGTTTGTCATAAGCTTTGGTGGACATGCTTTGTGCCGCATTGAAAATCGTTTTAAATAACGGGCAGTAAATACAGCTTCTGGATTCTGCCAGTTTGGCCGGCAACGGCACACAACCGCGGGTAACGCCGGTAATGGACTGGAATTTGTCGCCCTCCATTATGAAATAATATTCAGCAAGGATAAAGGGGTTGCCATCTTTGTCTTTACCCATGACAGTATATTTATAAAGAGATTGCCCGGCCTTAATGGTTGTCTGCATGCTGTTAAGTTCTTCGACTTTCTGATCAAGTTGCTGTGCTGTAGAAAGTGCAGATTTGCCAAGTTCATGAAGTTTTTGAGCTACGGCATTGTATTCTTGGACGACACTGATGGCCTTTTGCAGGGCTTGTTTCTGTTTCTCATCTTTGGCTTCCACATTAGTAATACTGGAAGCATCAATAGTTTTCGTATTGGAAATCAGCTGCTGTGTGGACCATGTATAGCTGCCGTTAATCAAGCGTCTCAGCGAATCCGGATCTTCGGCATAGTTTTTTGCCGCCATGGATCCTACTGCCAGAACTATACCGCCGATAACCAATCCCACACCCCCGGTGCCGATTGCCAGACCGACAGCACCGATAATGGCAAGGGCACCGCCGATAATTGCTGTCTTTTGAAAACCATCCAGCTCTTTTTGCACTTCTCCAACTTTTTTTTGCAATTCTTCAATCTGTTTCTGATAGCCTTCAATCGTTTCCATATTTTTTTTGTATTTCTCTTGGAGACCTTTAATCTTAGAAAGCAGGTTACTGCGGATTTCGGCTAATTCTTCATTTTTTAATTTTTCTGCATGGGTGCCGTTGTCGTCAGGTGTCATCAGGCGATTGATTGTTTCATTAACCTCTTTGCTGACAGCTTCGTTTTCAGCAAAAGCATTGCCCGGAGCAGACAGCATCCAGGTTCCGAGCACTAACAGGGAGGTATATTTTATAAACTTATTTATCGTCATCGTCGTCTCCTCCGGCAAAAGGATTGCCCAGAACTTTTATTGCAATAATAAATACAACCGCCACCAGAGCTAATGCGCCCCAAAAGGCATAACGAGAGGTAAACCAGCCGAAGAAGTCAATATAATAGGCTCCGATAATGGCCATAAAGATGATTATGTTTACCAGTATTGCTCTCATCATATCCTCGGTTTTTTAAAGCTTCTGCTTCATGCTATCTCTATTCTAGCATATAAAAGTAAAAAAATTTGTTACAGTTTTTTGATTTTTTCGCCATGTTTCAGAACTTGCCCTGATTCAAAAATTTGACGCACCTGCGAACAACTTCTTCATTTTTAAAAGGATTAAAAAACGTATTTTTTATCGTAATTGTTTGTTTGACGCCTTTTAGTTCGGCATCTTCGCCGCTTCCCAGCATTTGCCGCCATTTTTCGGGCAGCAGGAACAGGATTCGTTTCCACACCGGCACGCAATTGATAATGCCGACTTGCTGAGGATTCTCAAACGGCGGAAGGCGTTTGGCCGCTTCCGGCGTAACATCTTTCAGAATCGGTCCCAGAACCCGTTGAAAAAGCCGGTATTTGTCCAACAGCTTAAACAGAGTGCTTCCCTGATTCGGAGGGCTGACCTCTACAATCCGGTTGAGCTTTATTTTGTGCCGCCACGGCGAATCAAACGAAAGCAATTTCCTTAAAATGACGCCGCCGATACCGTTTGTTACAAAAGAAACTTCCTGTACGTCTTCCAGATGATTCATAAAAAAGTCAAGCTGGCGAATGTGTCCGTCGATTCTCTTGCGGGTGGAAGGATAGTTGATTGCCGCGGCCATATAGCCGTTTTTCAGTGCCTCTCGCCATAAAGGCTTGAAGATGTTTTTGCTTTCGCCGAGTCCGTGCAGCATAATAACCATATGTCCCTTCTGCCGCGAAAGCTGGAAGACTTCAATATATTTAAGAAAAGCACGCCGGCAGTTCTCAAAACGGCCTTCCGCGCGCCGAATGTCCCAGTTATCCAGGAGCCGGTATTGTTTCGTCTTATAATTTCTCTGGATTCGCCACTTTTGATAAAAAAAGACGTCTTCCCAGAATTGGCTGCCGCCCAGAGTAAAAAAGTCGAATCGCATCGGTTAAGACTCCTGAATCAGTTCTTTTGTGTAACGCCGGTGTCATTCGGAATTGCCGTGATTGTCACCAGCGATTCGTCGCTGCCCAGCCGCTCAATCAGAATTTGAATTGCCCTGCGGTCGCGCAAGTAAGTCATATGGCTGATTTTTGCGCGCACAACCGCCACTTCCGACCAACGCAGCTTCGGCATTTCGGAAACGTAGAAATCATAAATGCTGTTGGCTGAAAAAGGAGTCGAAAAAATCAAACTGCCGCTCCAGTTCTGTCCGCTGCCCAGAGTTCTGGTCTCACCCATATCTATATAAGAGGGTTCCGGAAACGGAACATCGGGAAAACTTGCAAACGCCGGCGGAACTTCGGAACCGTCGACTCCTTTTAATATCGGCTTCTCCTGATTCCCGCAAGCCGAAAGGATTACAACTAAAGTTAGAGCTAAGATACTGTTTTTTAACATAAATGCTACCTTGTTATCTTTTTCTGTTATGCTATATTGAACCTATAGTAAGGCGATAAGGTTAAAAAAAAGGAAACAAACCCTCGTTTTCCTTTCAAAAAACATGCACAAAAAATTATCCTCTAATCAATGAGTTAGAAAAAATGTGAAAAAAAATCAAATTTTTTTGCTTTTTTGTGTTGACATCTTGCTTGGGTTGTCCTATAAACCACTTCGCCGACACGGTAACGGTGCTTCACTTAAAACACCAACCGAATGGCAGTTATAGAACAGAGTGAATAAGAAGAAAAAAAGAGGATACGCAGACGGTATTTAATATTGAGAAGATATGAATAAAGTCTGAAGTATTCAAAGGAACCAAAGAAATTCTTTTATGAGTAATTTAGACAGGATTGATAAATCATTTTAATATGAGAGTTTGATCCTGGCTCAGAACGAACGCTGGCGGCAGGCTTAACACATGCAAGTTGAACGTGATTTGTTTGGTGCTTGCACCGAGCAATGAAAGTAGCGCACTGGTGAGTAACACGTGGGAACGTACCTTTTGGTGGGGAACAACAGTTGGAAACGACTGCTAATACCG
>MNTU01000019.1:1624-44352 GCA_001917125.1 Azospirillum sp. 47_25 | reverse complement strand
AAAGAAGTCTGCGATCCCAAGTTCCAATATGACAGTTCCAACTGTACCGGCGGCAAAGTCTTAACCGGCAATTCCTGCGGCGGAAAATATGAAAAATGTGAAGCTAAAGTTAAAGCCGGGGATATTCTTTATTCAGATATGACAACTAGTTCGGAGTTAAAGGAAAATAAAAAGCCGATTGCGGTTGTTTTTGATACAGCAAATAAATTAGCCGTTGCTGTTTCCGGCAATCTTACATGTTTTTTTTGTCATCGAGTAAGCAGCGGATTGGCCGAATATGAATCGTATAATCCGCCGCTGGCAGCATATACGACAGAGGCAGCTGCGTTAGCGGATATGTCAGGAGCAGAAAATACAACGGCTTTGGAAACTTATATGAAGAGTAAAAATGAAACAGTAACAGACGGAACTTATTATATGCACAAACCCAGTTTTGCCGGTTTGTACGGTTTGCCTGACAGTGTGTGGTTTACACCGGCACTGGGTGAATTGAAAAACCTGTATGCCAATCGAGATGCAGTTGACGCGGGATTGCGGAAGCTGGGTAGCAGTTTTGACGGGCTGACACGGCGAAAATATTCGTATGCCGTCGGCAGTGTGGCGCGAGTGGTTTGGTCTTCCACGTTTAAAGGACAGGAAAAGGCTTGGGCTTATAATTTTGACACCGGTGCGGTGATTCAGGAACAGATTTATTATGACGCCAATAGTTTGCGAGTTATCAATTATGACGGCGGGCAAATTTGCAATGACCAGTATATTTGGGATGCTTCCAATTGTTTGAGCGGTTTAGGCGGAGATGTTTGCGGCGGCAAGTATGAGACCTGTAAAACCGCGAAAACTCTTCCTTTGCTTTATTCGGATAAAACCGTTAGTTCTGCTTATCTGCCGGATAAATATGTGATAGGCATAGTTATTGACGAAACGGCAAGACTGGCGGTTGCCTATACCGGAACAGCCACAAATTCTCCTTTTGAAGGCGATGTGTTCAGTTCTGTACCGCAGCTTAAGAAAATTGACGGTTTGCAAAACTGTAAGCAGGAAAGTATTGACAGCTGTGATGCCGACGGCCTGAAAAATACCAAGGCGGTTTTAGCGTTCGGAGCCAAAATTAATCAGACTTATCCGGCGTTCGAAGAGGTTTATGGAACGGCATTTGCATGGGGGATGCCTGATCATATGAAGAAAGCCAATGAAAATTCCTGGTTCGGTAAAGGCAAATGGTTTGTGCCGAGTGCTTCTCAACTGCTGACTTTCTATGATAATTTCGAGAGGGTTATTGCGACTTCAAAGCTTATTTCGCCGACCATTGAACATAACGGGCAAAAATTTGCTTACAGTCCGAAGTTTGAAGATCATTATATGTCTTCCAATCAGGAAAGCGACAAGACCTATTGGGAGGTCAGAGGACGCCGAACTTCCGATGATCCTTTTTCGATTAACAGCAAATGGCCTTATCCGTCTGTCAGCGGGGGAACGGCTCAATATGCGGGAGTTCCGGTTATGCCCATGATTTATTATTGAGATCGGAAAAAAAGGCAAGCCGCGGGTAAAGCGCGGCTTGTTTTTTGCTTGCGTCGGACGGAAAAGTGAGATAAAAGGAAACCTGTTCATTTATTATCAATTTTAACTATTATGAGAAAAAGAAAAATGCAGGCGCTTCCTGGCGACAGTCAGAAGTACGCCGAGAATTATCAGTTGCCGGATATCGGCCGTTTGAAGAAAGAGCTGCCGCGTCAGCGTCTTTTGTATCAGGAAGGTTCGCTTGAGCAGATGAAAGAAGCTTTTGCCGACGGGGTCTGTTTCAGAGCGGAAATTCAGCAGTCAATTATTGATGATGACAATATCGCCGTTATGGCGCTTTTTGCATCTTATTGGGATTTGGTGCCGGATATGCGCCGACATATGATTCGAAAAGGCTCGGAACAGCTTGTCGAAACCTATCTTCAGCGCCGTTCACTGGGAAAACAATGTTCGGATTTGGTGAAAAACAGGCGCTTTTCGGCGGATTTTCTTCGGCGGAATGCCGCTTATCTGAATAAAGATGCGTTGGCCTATTGTGTGTCTGCCAGAAAAATTAATTTAAAATAAGACGAGTATGAATTTGTATGAAAGGGCCATGTTTGTGGCCAGAACCTTTAAGGTCAAAACCGGTCGGGACAGGGCTTTTCTGGCGACGGAAAAGTATATGAGCGAAAAACGGTCCGACTGGGCGGCGTTTCAGTCGGCAAACAGAGCGAAAGTCCGTTTTGAGGAGACACCCTGTGCCAAAGAGCTGAAAAGCCTCGAACTGGATAAAAGCAAAGAGCTGACACCGGAACAAGTTGCAGAAATCCGGCGAACGGCAAAACGGCGTTTTTTGCAGGCGGTTACAGGAAATCTGGTTGTTTTGGCGGCAGAAGATGAAGGCGAAAGTGAGTTTGTCCGGTATGAACTGCCTCTAATTTTGCAGGCTGCCGGTATCCGCCGGATTAACGACAGGGCAAAAGAAGAGTTTGCCGCCAGGTATAATCGGCAATCCTGACTTTCAGATTCAGCTTGACTCTTGTCAAAATTCCGTCTAATTTAAAGACGGTTTTTGATGAACAGGAAAGTTTGAAATGTTTAAGAAGCCTTTTTCTAATTTTTGTTTTTGCTGTCTGTCGGACAGCTGCTTCTTAACCGACACTTTACGAGCCTCTAAGATTTAGAGGCTCTTTTTTTGGGCAATCTATTTTCGGGAGATTATTGATGGATTGTGAAAAGAGAATTGCTTATATTTTTGAAGAAGCAAAAATCTTTTTGACCAAAGACGGGCGTTACTACCGTTATGCAGAGAGCGGCGGCCGTGTTAAATGCCGCAGATTGACCGATGAAGAACAAAAGGTGTTTTTGGGGCGGTTTGAAATGCCGCAGAGACATCAGGCGGAGGAGGCGGTGGACTGGCATCCGGTGGCCGTTGAAAAGGAAAAAGAGCGGAAACTGGCCAGATGGCGTTTGTCTGCGGTCAGACAAATGTATTGACAACAGCCGACAAATATTTATGCTGTAGATCAGATATTCACCATTATTCTGTAATTATGAAAATAAAAACTGTTTTTTCCGATTTTGGGCTGTTTGCCGATGAAAAGGCAAATTTCTTTCAATATCGCCGGACAGACGGCAGATTTATTGTCCGGCCGCTTCAGCCCTATTTGAAAAACGAGCATTTGGAATTGTTCCGTTTTGAGAAAGAGGACGGTGTCTTTTATGCTCCGGTACAGCTTCGGCGCAGCGGACGCAAGTTAGTTTCCCGGCTGATGGATGTGGTTGGCGGGCATCGTTTTTACAAATTGCTGGGCGAAGGTTTGGCTTTTTGTGAGAAAGGGCATCTTTGGCGAAGAGGGTGCCGGTTTGAAATTTGTGAATGGCGGATCTTTTTTCCCGATGCTTTCGGTGATTTGGTCGAGGTTACCCGCCGGTTGGTTGATCGCCGAAAAGCATATATTTGTGCAGTTGAGAGCGAAAACGGCGTTTTGAGTGTGAAAATCAACGCTTTTGCCGACGGTATTACAACTTGCTGTTACCGGTGTGAGGGCGGCGATTGCATTTTGCAGGAGCGGCCCGAAGCCGAAAATTCTATGTTTGAAAATTTTCGCGGAGACCGCCGGGAAATGCCGATTGGATGGAGCGAGCTGGAAGATGAAAATGCTTTTTTGCTGGAAGACTGATTAAGGGCCCTTGCCGGGCCCTTTTTTATTTATCCGTCCGGTTGTAAATGGACTCTTTTGGACTCGAAGGTGGAAATTTTGTCAACCTGACTCAAACAGAGTCTGAGTCAGGGTTTCGTAAAAATAAAAAAGTGAAAATTTTGCATTTTTTTGCTTGCATATTAGACTCAATTATGTTACAAGGTGCTCACGTAATTATGGGAAGGGATGACTCTGCCCCGTAGTGAAGAATATAAAAAATACCGCAGCACCTATGTTTGACATGTGCTGCAGAGTTTAACATTTAGAGGGCACCAAGTTTAGCCTTATCTAAATTTTTTGCGTTCTAGTTATAGGAAAACAAAATAAAATGATGGATACACAAAATATCAGAATTCGCCTCAAGGCTTTTGACCATCGTCTGCTCGATCAGTCTACAAAGGAAATCGTGCACACTGCCAAAAGAACCGGGGCAAATGTAAGAGGTCCGATCCCTCTGCCTACCAAAATCGAGAAGTTTACGGTAAACAAATCTCCGCACGTTAATAAAAAATCTCGTGAGCAGTTCGAAATCCGTACTCACAAGAGACTTCTGGATATCGTAGATCCCACACCGCAGACCGTTGATGCTTTGATGAAGCTGGATCTGGCTGCCGGTGTAAATGTTGAAATTAAACTGTAATAATAAACAATGTTGGCTTTTTGAAATAACAGAAGTCAACCAATTGAAAAGGAAAAAATAATAATGCGTACGGGTCTGATTGCAAAAAAGCTGGGAATGTCCCGCATTTTTGAAGCCGACGGAACTCATGTCCCGGTTACCGTTTTAAGCGTTGACGGCCTGCAGGTCGTTGACGTTAAAACCGCCGAGAGAGACGGATATACAGCAGTACAGTTAGGTACTGGCACGGTTAAAGCCAAAAATGTATCCAAACCTCTTAAAGGACATTTTGCTAAAGCTAAAGTCGAACCGAAGAAAAAACTGGGCGAGTTCAGAGTTTCTGAAGACTGCCTGCTGTCGGTCGGCGATGAATTATCTGTAGAACACTTTGTTCCCGGTCAGTATGTTGACGTTTGCGCAACATCTATCGGTAAAGGTTTTGCCGGTGTTATGAAACGTCATAACTTTGCCGGTTTGGAAGCTACCCACGGTGTTTCCATTTCTCACCGCTCCCACGGTTCTACAGGACAAAGACAAGATCCGGGTAAGGTATTCAAGGGCAAGAAAATGGCCGGTCACATGGGTGCTGAACGGGTTACCGTCCAGAATCTGCGTGTCGTTGCCGTTGACAGTGCCAGAGGTTTGCTGATGGTTAAGGGCGGCGTTCCGGGCAGTGAAAATGCCTGGGTTCGCGTGACCGACGCCGTTAAGAAGCCGGCCAACGTCAAACTGCCGATGCCTGCCGGTTTGAAAAAAGTTGATGAACCTGTTGCAGCTAAAGCTGAAGAAACTTCAGCCGAGAATGCATAAGATTATAAGGATTTGAAAATATGAAACAGGACATCTTAAATCTCGAAAATAAAAATGTCGGTTCCATCGAACTTAACGATGCCATTTTCGGCCTCGATGTTCGCGCCGATATTTTACACCGGGTTGTTAATTGGCAGCTGGCCCGCCTGCAAGCCGGCACCCACAAGACCAAAGGCCGTTCCGAAGTTGCTCTGACTCCGGCAAAACCGTTCAAACAAAAAGGTTCCGGTAATGCTCGTCAGGGTTCTCGCAAGGGTACTCAGTTCCGTAAGGGTGGCGTTGTATTCGGTCCGGTTGTTCGTGATCACTCTCACGAACTGACCAAGAAATTCAGAAAACTCGGCCTGAAAACCGCTCTCTCCGCGAAAGCCAAAGAGGGCAACCTGGTTATCATAGACGAAGCAAAATTGTCAGCTCCGAAGACTAAAGATTTGAAAGTCAAACTGGATGCCTGCGGGTTGAAAAATTGCTTGTTTATCGATGGCAAGGAAGTTGATGTCAACTTTGCTTTGGCCAGCCGAAATATCGCAGGCGTTGACGTTCTGCCGACAATCGGTGCCAACGTATATGACATCTTAAGAAAAGACAAACTCGTGTTGACTAAAGATGCAGTTAGTTGCTTGGAGGAGAGACTGAAATGAGTAAATCAGCAAAAACAAACAATGTAACCGCTGCTATGTATGATACATTAGTTCGTCCGGTAATCACCGAAAAATCTATGTTGTCTTCCGAAGCCGGCAAAGTAACCTTCCTGGTTCCGCTGTCTGCTTCCAAAGAAGATGTTAAAGCTGCCGTTGAAGCAATCTTTAACGTTAAGGTAAATAAGGTGAATACAATTCGTCAATTCGGCAAAACCAAACGCTTCAGAGGTTATGAAGGACAGCGTTCCGATTATAAAAAAGCATTGGTTACTCTTGCCGATGGTCAAAATATTGATGTTACAACAGGAATTTAGGACATGGCTTTAAAAAACTTTAAGCCCACATCTCCCGGACTGCGTCAGCTCGTTATCGTTGACAGAAGCGAACTGTACAAAGGAGCTCCGGAGAAGTCTCTGACAATCGGACTTACTAAGTCCGGTGGGCGCGATAATTTCGGACACGTTACAAGTCGCAGAATCGGTGGCGGACACAAACGCAAACTGCGCATCATCGACTTCAAACGTAATAAATTCGATGCTGAGGCAACGGTTGAGAGAATTGAATATGACCCGAACCGTTCCGCTTTCATTGCTCTGATCAGCTATGCGGACGGCGAAAAGGCTTATATCCTCGCTCCTCAAAGATTGAAAGCCGGCGATAAAATCATTTCAGCCGATAAAGCTGATATTAAGCCGGGTAATGCTATGCCTTTGAAGAACATGCCGGTCGGTACGATTATTCACAACATTGAGCTGAAAGCCGGCAAAGGCGGACAATTGGTTCGTTCTGCAGGTTGCTACGCCCAGGTTGTCGGTAAAGACGCCGGCTATGCACAGCTGAAACTGAGTTCCGGCGAGCTTCGTATTGTTCGCGAAGAATGCCTGGCTACCGTCGGTGCCGTTTCCAACCCGGATAATCAAAACGTTTCTCTGGGTAAGGCCGGACGTTCACGTTGGCTGGGTATCAGACCGCAGTCCCGCGGTGTTGCCATGAACCCGGTTGATCACCCGCACGGCGGTGGTGAAGGCCGTACTTCGGGCGGTCGTCATCCGGTATCTGCTTGGGGTAAACCGACCAAGGGTGCCAAGACTCGTTCTAACAAAAAGACGGATCAGTATATTATGAGATCTCGTCATGAAAACAAAAAGAAATAGGGAGAAACGCTAATGACACGTTCCGTATGGAAAGGGCCGTTTGTTGATGGCTATCTTCTGAAGAAAGCTGATAAAGCAAGAGCTTCGGGCCGTAATGAAGTTATTAAAATCTGGTCCCGCCGCTCCACCATGTTGCCGCAGTTCGTCGGTTTGACATTCGGTGTTCACAATGGTCACAAGTTTATCCCGGTTTTGGTTACCGAGGATATGGTCGGCCACAAGTTTGGTGAGTTCGCTCCGAGCCGTACTTTCTACGGTCACGCAGCAGACAAGAAGGCTAAGAGAGGTTAATTATGGCAAAGTCTAATAATGAAAGAAGAGTTGCTGCAAATCAGGCTATGGCCGTTTGCAATTCTCTCCGTACCAGCCCTCGCAAGCTGAATCTGGTCGCTCAGTCAATTCGTGGTCTGAATGTTGAAAAGGCTGTTGCTGAATTGAGCTTCTCCAAGAAGAGAATCGCAAAAGCTGCTTTGGCTGTTTTGCAGTCTGCAATTGCCAATGCTGAAAACAATCACCAGTTAAATATCGACAAACTTTATGTCAGTGAAGCTTTTGTCGGTAAAGGTTTAGTAATGAAACGTATGCACGCACGTGGTCGCGGCCGCGGAGCCCGGGTTTTGAAACCCTTCTCCAACCTGACCATCGTTGTTACAGAGCGTGGGGAGTAAGTTAATGGGACAAAAAGTAAATCCTACAGGTCTTCGTTTAGGTGTTAACCGCACTTGGGACTCTCGTTGGTATGCAGATGATAAGTTCACTGACTACCTCCACGAGGATCTGAAAATCAAAGAGTTCTTGAAAGAGAAATTGGCTCAGGCCGGCATCAGCAGAATCGTCATTGAACGTCCTGCCAAAAAGGCCAGAGTAACCATTCACTCTGCAAGACCGGGTGTCGTTATCGGCAAAAAAGGACAGGACATCGAGAATTTGAGAAAAGAAATTCAGAAGATGACCGAATCCGAAGTTCAGCTGAATATTCTGGAAGTCAGAAAACCTGAACTGGATGCACAACTGGTTGCCGACTCTGTTGCTCAACAGCTGGAAAGACGTGTTGCTTTCCGCCGTGCAATGAAAAGAGTTATGCAGTCTGCCCTGCGTCTGGGTGCCGAAGGTATTAAGGTCAGCTGTTCCGGCCGTTTAGGCGGTGCCGAAATTGCCCGTACCGAATATTACCGCGAAGGCCGCGTGCCTCTGCACACCCTGCGTGCCGATATTGATTATGCAACCTCTACGGCTCACACAACTTATGGCGCTTGCGGCGTTAAAGTATGGATCTACAAAGGCGAAATCATGGCCCATGATCCGATGGCGCAAGACAAAAAATTAGCCGAGCAGAAGTAAAGGTAAGAAGAAATGTTAAGTCCAAAAAGATTAAAGTTCCGCAAGCAGCATAAAGGCCGTATTCACGGCAATGCCAAAGGCGGCACCGAATTGAGTTTTGGTTCCTTCGGTCTGAAAGCTCTGTCTCCGGATCGCATCACCGCTCGCCAAATTGAGGCAGCCCGTCGTGCGATTACCCGTCAGATGAAAAGAGCCGGAAGACTCTGGATCCGTATTTTCCCGGATGTTCCGGTTTCCGACAAACCTGCCGAAGTTCGTATGGGTAAAGGTAAAGGTTCCGTCGAATACTGGTGCGCAAGGGTTCACCCGGGTCGTATTTTGTTCGAATGTGAAGGCATTGACGAGGAAACCGCTCGCGAAGCGTTTGCTCTCGGCGCTGCTAAACTGCCGATCAAGACCAAGTTTATTAAACGCTTGAACTCTGATAAGGGAGAAGCATAATGTTAAAAATCAAAGATCTTCGTGCTATGTCATCAGACGAGTTGGAAGCTAAATTGCTCGAAAAGAAAAAAGAACAATTTAACTTAAGAATCCAACAATCTACTGGACAATTACAAAATACTGCTGTAATAAGAAGTGTCCGTCGTGAAATAGCAAAAATCAACACGCTCCTCGCTGAGCGCAAGAAGAATAGTTAGGAGACAGAAATATGCCTAAAAGAATTCTTCAAGGTGTTGTTGTTAGTGATAAGCAGGATAAAACCGTCGTGGTCAGCGTAGAGCGTCAGGTTATGCACCCTGTTTATAAGAAGTTCGTTAAGAGAAGCAAAAAATTTGCCGCTCATGATGAAAACAATCAGTTCAAAGTTGGTGATATTGTCAAGATTGAAGAATCCAGACCTTATTCTAAAACCAAGACTTGGACTGTTATCAGTGATAACGCCTAGAGAAAAGGAAGTAAAACAATGATACAGATGCAAACCAACCTGGATGTTGCAGATAATTCAGGCGCACGTCAGGTGCAGTGCATTAAGGTTCTTGGAGGCTCCAAGAGAATGCATGCTTCTGTGGGTGATGTTATCGTCGTTTCCATTAAAGACGCCCTGCCGAAAGGCCGCGTTAAGAAAGGCGACGTATGCAAAGCTGTAATCGTTCGCACAGCAAGCGACATTAGACGCAAAGACGGATCCGTTATCCGTTTTGACAATAATGCTGCAGTTCTCATCAACAAAGACGGTGAGCCGATCGGTACTCGTATCTTTGGCCCTGTTACCAGAGAATTGCGTGCGAAGAAATTTATGAAAATAATTTCATTAGCACCGGAGGTATTGTAATGAGCCTTAAAATGAAAATCAAAAAAGGTGATCAGGTAATTGTCATCGCCGGCGATGACAAAGGCAAAACTGGTGAAGTCGTTAAGGCTATGCCGAGCGAAGGTAAAGTGGTTGTTCAGGGTGTCAACCTGGTTAAAAGACACACCAAACCCAGCCAAACTACCCCGGGCGGCATTATTACCAAGGAAGCCCCGATCAATGTTTCCAATGTTGCAATCGTTGACCCTAAATCGGGCAAGGCCAGCAAAATTGGTTACAAAGAAGAAAACGGAAAAAAAGTCCGTTTCGCTCGTAAATCCGGTGAAGTAATCGAGAAGAAATAGGGGAAATTTTATGACAAACTTTGAAAAATTGTATAACGAAGTCATAAAGAAGTCTCTGGTGGAAAAATTCGGTTACAAGAACCCACACGAGATTCCGAAGTTGACTAAAATTGTTCTGAACATGGGCGTCGGTGAAGCCGTGACAGACAAGAAAAAACTTAACAATGCCGTAGATGAAATGGCTTTGATTGCCGGTCAGAAACCGGTTGTTACCAAAGCCCGCAAATCTATTGCTACGTTTAAGCTGCGTGAAGAAATGCCGATCGGCTGCAAAGTTACTCTGCGTTCCGACAGAATGTATGAGTTCCTGGAGAGACTGGTTAATATGGCATTGCCCCGCATCAGAGACTTCCACGGTATTTCCGGCAAGAACTTTGACGGCCGAGGCAACTTCGCTTTTGGTATTAAAGAGCAAATCATTTTCCCGGAAATCAACTATGAAAAGGTTGAAAACGTACGGGGTATGGATATCGTGATTTGTACAACGGCAAAGACCGACGAAGAAGCTAAACTGCTTCTTGACGGCTTTAACATGCCTATCAAGAAATAAGCGGAGATTTTACTATGGCAAAAACAAGTTCAGTTTACAGAAACTTGAAAAGAGTTAAGATGGCTCAGAAGTTTAATAACCGCCGTCAGAAACTCAAAGATATCGTTATGGATAAGAACGCTTCTCCGGAAGAAAGATTCCAGGCGACATTGAAATTGGCAGAACTGCCGCGCAATTCAGCTAAAAACCGCATCAGAAACCGGTGCAAGCTGACAGGTCGTTCTCGTAGTTATTACAGGAAGTTCGGCGTTAGCCGTGTCGAATTGAGAGACATGGCCAGCTTCGGTGAGATTCCTGGTTTAGTAAAATCAAGCTGGTAGGAGGTTACAGTCATGTCTATGTCTGATACTTTGGGCGATATGCTCACACGCATTAGAAACGCACAAAGAGCGAAGAAGAGTGAAGTCGTATCACCTGCCTCTCGCTTGCGTGAAAGTGTTTTGGAAGTTCTGAAAAAAGAAGGTTACATTGAAGGCTATGAACGCGTTAATGTTAAGCCGGGTATTGATGAACTTCACATTAAATTGAAGTACCATGAAGGTACTTCGGTCATAACCGAAATTTACCGTGTTTCGACTCCGGGCCGCCGCGTTTATTCAAGCGTGAAGGATCTGCCGAGAGTTTACAACGGTCTGGGTATTTCTATCATCTCTACTCCGAGCGGGGTGATGAGCGATCACGATGCTAGAAAAGCCAACGTTGGCGGTGAAATTCTTTGTCAAGTATTCTAGGGGAGAAATAGGATGTCTAGAGTAGGAAAATATCCGGTTATCGTCCCTAATGGTGTTACCGTTACCGTGAACAACAACGTTGTGACCGCTAAAGGTAAGTTAGGTGAACTCAGCTATACTTTTGACGATGGTCATGTCGTAGCTAAATTAGAAGACAACAAAGTTGTCGTTTCTCCCTTGTCTGACAGCAAACAGGCCAGAACTTTGTGGGGAACAACCAGAGCCCAGATTAACTCTATGGTTAAGGGCGTAAGCGAAGGCTTTAAGAAAGAATTGGAACTGGTCGGCGTCGGTTACAAAGCCCGTGTCGAAGGCAGCCATAAACTGGTTTTATCTTTGGGTTTCTCTCATGATGTTAATTTTGAGGCTCCGAAAGAAATTAACCTGGCTTGCCCGAGCCCGACCCAAATCACTATCTCTGGTGCTGACAAACAGCTAGTTGGTCAGATTGCTGCGGAAATTCGCAAATACAGAAAACCTGAACCTTACAAAGGCAAAGGCGTTAAATATACCGGCGAATACGTCCGTCGTAAAGAAGGTAAGAAAAAGTAAGGATTAATTAGATGAATACGCCAAGAGAATTATTTCAAAAAAGAAAAGCCCGCATCAGAACAGCTTTGAAAAACGCTGCCAACGGCAAATTGAGATTGTCGGTTTTCCGCAGCGGTAAGCATATCTATGCGCAAATCATTGACGACGTAAAAGGTTCTACTGTTGTTTCTGCCTCCACTTTGGATAAGGAAGTTCGTGAGAACATTAAGAAATCGTCTACAGTTGAAGCTGCCAGCTTCATCGGTAAAGTAGTGGCCGAAAGAGCTGCTAAATCCGGGGTCAGTGAAGTCGTGTTCGACAGAGGCGGCTACATCTACCATGGTCGTGTTAAAGCTCTGGCTGACGCTGCTCGCGCCGCTGGTTTGAAATTCTAAGGAGTTTAAGAAATGGCACAAGCACAAGCTGCAGATCGTCGTTCAAACAAAAACGAAAAGAAAGATGAATTAGTTGAAAAATTAGTTCATATTAACCGTGTCGCCAAGACCGTCAAAGGCGGACGCAATATGTCCTTCGCCGCTGTCGTTGTCGTCGGTGACCAGAAAGGCCGCGTCGGCTACGGTTCCGGTAAAGCAACCGAAGTTCCCGATGCGATTACCAAAGCTACCAATGAAGCCAAAAAGAATATGGTTCGCATTCCTCTGCGTGAGGGCAGAACTCTGCACCATGACGTTGCCGGACGTTTCGGCGCCGGTAAGGTTGTTCTGAGAACCGCTCCGGCCGGTACCGGTGTTATTGCCGGCGGCCCGATGCGCGCCATCTTTGAAGTATTGGGTGTTCAGGATGTGGTTGCCAAATCATTGGGTTCCAACAACCCTTACAATATGATTAAGGCCACCTTCAATGCCTTGGAAGCTATCAATTCTCCGCGCATGGTCGCTGCCAAACGCGGCAAGAAAGTCGGAGACATTGTCAGCCGCCGCGAAAACACCGCTAATGCTAAATTGGAAAAAGAGGAGGCATAATCAATGGCTAAAAAAACGATTAAAGTTACTCAGATCGGAAGCCCGATCGGCCGTCCGGCAATTCAGAGAGCAACCTTGAAAGGTTTGGGTCTGAATAAAATGGGTAAGACCGTTGAATTAGAAGATACTCCTTCAATCCGTGGTATGGTTAATAAGATTCCTCATTTGGTAAAAGTCGAGGAATAAGGGTTTTGCAAAGGGGGTGTCATGCTGGTTAATTTTTGTTCTTGTGTAGCTATTTGTACACGGCGAAAAAAATTAACGGCGCAGCACACCTCCTTATCAAAACCGCAGATGTAGATTAAGGTGAAAAACAATGAAACTTAATGAATTAAAAGACAACGAAGGCGCTACCAAAAGCCGTATCCGCGTAGGCCGCGGTATTGGCAGCGGCAAGGGTAAGACCTGCGGACGCGGCCAAAAGGGTCAGAAGTCTCGCTCCGGTGTTGCCGTACACGGATTTGAAGGCGGTCAGATGCCGATTTACCGCCGTTTGCCGAAACGCGGTTTTAAAAATCCGTTTGCGAAAGAATTTGCCGTTATTAATCTGGACACCATTCAGAAGGCTGTCGATGCAGGCAAATTGTCTGCCGATGCCATTGATTTGGCTTCCCTGATGTCTGCCGGCATCGTTACCAAAGCTCTGGACGGTGTTCGTCTGTTGGCTCGCGGTGCGATTACCAGCAAAGTTACCGTTTCGGTTAACTCTGCTTCCAAAGCTGCGGTTGCCGCAGTTGAAAAAGCAGGCGGTAAAGTTAATTTTATCGAAGCTTAACAGCTTAGAATTAAGTAAGAAAAACCTCTCTGGGTGCAGAGAGGTTTTTTTATTGGCGGTCTTACGGAAAATCCCGAGTTTACCAGGGTTGAATGCCGAGGTGTTGGAACAACACCGTTCCACGCCAGCGAGCGTGGTCAAATCGCAAGGTTTGTCGCTGAATCAGAACCCCGGTTTACTGAGGGATATCTGTTGGGAAAACATTTTCAAAAAATGGACAAATAATGATTGATTGAAAATCCGGAATATGTTATTTTAACCGGCAATGAAGCAAGTATTATCCTTATTATTAATTCGAGGCATTGCTCTGTGAGCAGCCTCACAAAAAGAAACAATATGGAAAAGTTAGAAAAGATTTTTTGGACATTAGTGACAATCGCGGAAGTGGCAGTTGTCGGGTTTTGGATTGCCGGAGTGAAGGGAAATCTTGAGTTGTCGGCTGTTCTCTTGTTTATAGGCGGAGGACTTTGCTGGGCGGCTTTGGGGTGTCTCGGACTGCAAAAACTGCGGGAACGCCATTTGTGTTATTGACTATTTATTCAAGGATATGAAAGAGAAAATTAATGATATTGCCGAAGCGCTGACTTTGGCGGTTTCTCTGAAAACAGGGACAGTTTCCGAACTGAAGGAACTTGTCTGCCAGGATGTCTTGGATAAACTGGTTGAATGGAAATGGATACGTCTGGGAAAGGATGACTGGCGTTTGACCTCGACAGGTTTGAGGCAGAGCGCTTTTTATCGCAAACCTACGGAGAAAGAAAAAGAGCTCGGTAAACTATTTCGTGAGCTGGGAAGATGAAAAAATGCCTTGCCGGATGTTCCGGCAGGGCGTTTTTTTTGTAATGAAACTATGCAAACTTCCGATAAATTAGTTGAATTAAAATTTTTTTAGTGTATTAATATCTTAGCATAATAGGGGAAGTGTATTCCCTGCAATTGTTTATTTTAAAACAGATAAGGAAGTAGAAATGGTATCATTGGCAGAGAAAATGGCTGCAAATATGGATGTGTCGGCCTTCAGCAAAGCTACCGAACTGAAAAAAAGGCTTTGGTTTACGGTTTTGGCCCTGATTGTTTTTCGCTTGGGCACTTTTATTCCGTTGCCGGGAATTGATCCGCATATTTTGTCGGATATTTTTGCGCGCAATGCAAACGGCATTTTGGGAATGTTTAATATGTTTGCCGGCGGTGCATTAGAGCGTATGACCATTTTTGCCCTGAACATTATGCCCTATATTTCGGCATCCATTATTCTGCAATTGGGACAGTCGGTGGTTCCTTCTCTGGCCGCTCTTAAAAAGGACGGCGAGGCCGGACACCGCAAGATTACCCATTATACCAAGATGCTGACGGTGCTGATTACGATTATTCAAGGATACGGTATTGCCGTCGGTTTGGAAGGGATGACTGGCAGTGCGGGCGTGTCTGCCGTCGTTAATCCGGGATTTGTCTTTAAGTTTACGACAATCGTTTCTCTGGTCGGCGGAACGATGTTTATTGTCTGGCTCGGCGATCAGATTACTTCCCGCGGGGTCGGCAACGGTTCGTCGCTGATTATTACGGTTGGTATTATTGCCAATATTCCGGGGGCTTTGGCGCAGACTTTTGAGCTGGGCCGCGTCGGTTCGATGCCGCTGAGCGTTATGGCTATGCTGCTGGTTATGGTTCTGGGGCTGATTTATGTAATTGTTTTGGTTGAAAGAGCCCAGCGCAAAATTACCATTCAATATCCGAAGCGTCAGATGGGTGCTCGGATGATGTCTTCCGAAAATTCGCATTTGCCGCTTAAGATTAATCCGACCGGTGTTATTCCGCCGATTTTTGCCAGCTCATTGTTGCTGCTGCCGATTACAATTGCCAATTTTTCGGCTGAAAACGGTCCGTCCTGGGTGCAGACGCTGAGTCAGCTGCTGGGGCACGGACAGCCTTTGTATCTGTCTTTGTATGCGGCTTTGATTATTTTCTTCGCTTTCTTCTATACCGCGATTGTGTTTAATCCGGAAGAAACGGCGGAGAATCTGAAAAAGCACGGCGGCTTTATTGCCGGTATTCGTCCGGGTAAAAATACTGCCGACTATCTGGATTATGTCATTACCCGTCTGACGGTTTTGGGTGCGGCTTATTTGACTGCTCTGTGCATCCTGCCGGAAGTCTTAATCAGCAAATTGTCGGTTCCGTTCGTTTTGGGCGGCACAACCCTGCTGATCGTGGTTCAGGTGACCATGGACTTTGTCGGCCAGCTGCAGTCTCATTTGATTGCTTATCAGTATGAAGGCCTGATTAAGAAGGCTGCTTTGGCAAACCGCGGGAAGAGAAGATAATGAATCAGAACGGTTTAGGTTTGCACTTGGTTTTCACCGGAGCGCCCGGGTGCGGTAAAGGCACCCAGGCCCGCCGGCTGAAAGAGAAAATTGCCATTCCGCATTTGTCAACCGGTGAAATGCTGAGGGCGGAAGCTGCCAAAGGTACACCGCTCGGGTTGGAAATCAAAGCTTTGATTGACGGCGGCAATTTGGTTCCCGATGAAATGATTATTAAAATGCTGTCGGCGCGAATCGATGAAGACGACTGCAAGAACGGGTTTATTCTGGACGGTTTCCCAAGAACACTGCCTCAGGCCGAAGTGCTGGAGGAAATGCTGGCGAAAAAGGGGATCAAGCTGGATGCGGTAATTGAAATTCAGGTTCCAGACGAAATTATCATGGAGCGTATTCTCGGGCGTTATTCCTGCATGACCTGCGGAGCCGGCTATCACGATAAATTCCAGAAGCCGAAGGTTTACGGGGTTTGTGACGTCTGCGGCGGAACGGATTTTTATCGCCGGGTTGATGATAACCGGGCGACGGTACAGAATCGACTCGTCAATTACCGGGCGCTGACTTATCCGACAATTCCTTATTTTGAGAAAAAAGGATTGCTGCGCTGCGTGGACGGAACCGGAACAATTGAGGCGACTTCCAAAAAGATTGATGATTTGTTGGCTGTCGCGTAAATAAAGTTTTGTATTTTTTGTAAAAAAATGCATTTTTTTGTAAAAGGGTGGTTGACACTAACGAATTATAGCCTATAATCCGGCTTAATTTTGGAAAGTGGTGATCAACTTTTTAAATGTTAGTATCAATTAAAAATATGGAGAGTTAATTTGGCTCGTATAGCTGGTGTAAATATTCCAACTGCCAAGAAAATTGAAGTAGCTTTAACTTATATTTTTGGTATCGGAAGAAAAACTGCCCAAGATATTTGTGCAAAATCGGGTGTTGACTGCAACCGCCGCGTTCAGGATCTGAGCGAAGAGGAAGTTGCCAAAGTCCGTGAAGTTATCGACAGTTCTTATGTCGTTGAGGGTGAACTGCGTCGCGAAGTCGGCGTTAATATCAAACGTTTGATGGATCTCGGCTGCTACAGAGGTCTGAGACATCGTAAAGGTCTGCCTGTACGCGGTCAGAGCACCAAACAAAATGCCCGTACTCGTAAAGGTAAACGTAAAACCATTGCGAATAAGAAGAAATAGGTAGGTATCCATGGCAAAAGCAGTAACACAACGTGTTAAGAAAAAAGAAAAGAAGAATATCACTGCGGGCGTCGCTCATGTGAATTCTACTTTCAACAATACTAGAGTAACAATTACCGACGCACAGGGTAATACCGTTGCTTGGTCTACTTCGGGCGCTCAGGGTTTTAAAGGTTCCCGTAAATCTACCCCTTATGCAGCTCAGGTTGCCGCTGAAGAAGCCGGCAAAAAAGCTCAAGAACATGGTATGAAGACTTTGGAAGTCGAAGTTAAGGGGCCGGGTTCAGGACGCGAATCCGCTATCAGAGCCTTGCAGGTTATCGGTTTTACCATCACTACCATTCGTGATGTTACCCCGATTCCTCACAATGGCTGCCGCTTAAGAAAAAGACGCCGCGTTTAGTTTTCAGTTAGAGACGGAGAGGCTGGTGATATCCCGGCCTCGCCCTCTTTTGATTTTTGTAAAATATGCATATGCAATAATAAAGAGGACATACCAGTGATTCAAAAGAATTGGCAAGAACTTATTAAACCTACGAACTTAGAAGTTGTGCCCAGCGAAGGCGGAAACAGAGCTAAGATTGTCGTAGAACCTTTGGAAAGAGGTTTCGGTTTAACTTTAGGCAATGCTTTGAGAAGAGTTTTATTATCTTCTTTGCAAGGCGGCGCCGTAACCGCAATCAAAATTAATGGTGTCCTGCATGAATTTTCAGTAATTCCGGGTGTTAGAGAAGATGTTACCGACATCGTTCTGAACATTAAGGGATTGGCTGTTGCCGTACACGGCGAAGGCCCGAAGACCATGACGCTGAAAGCTGAAGGTCCGGCTCAGGTTACCGCCGCTATGATTGACGCCGGTCATGACGTTGAAATTAAAAATCCGGATTTGGTTATCTGCAATCTGGATGCCGGTGCCAAAATTAATATGGAACTGACGGTTAATACCGGTAAGGGTTATGTTCCGGCCAGCCAGAACAAGGCTGCGGACGCTCCGATCGGTGTTATCGCGGTTGATGCGATTTATTCTCCGGTTAAGAAAGTTTCTTATAAGGTTGAGAATACTCGCGTCGGCCAGGTTACCGACTATGATAAACTGACGCTGGTAGTTGATACCAATGGTGTGGTTACGCCGGAAGATGCGGTTGCTTATGCTGCCCGTATTCTGCAAGACCAGTTGAAACCGTTCATCAACTTTGACGAACCTGAAGCCGAAGTTGAAGCAGAAAAAGAAGAACTGCCGTTCAACCGTAATCTGCTGAAGAAGGTAGAAGAGCTTGAACTGTCCGTTCGTTCGGCTAACTGCCTGAAAAATGACAATATCATTTATATCGGTGATCTGGTTCAGAAAACAGAAGCTGAGATGTTGCGGACTCCGAACTTCGGCCGTAAATCTCTGAATGAAATCAAAGAGGTTTTGGCAAAGATGGGTATTCATCTGGGGATGGATACACCGGGTTGGCCGCCTGAAAATATTGAAGATTTGATTCGCCGTTGTGACGAACATTTCTAAAGGAAAAAGTTAAAACCTCCTGCCAAGCGATTGGCGGGAGGTTTTTTCAGGCTTGGGGAAATTTTTGATTTATTGGTGATTGAACAGAGAAGTTCGTTTTGCCGGAGCGTATATTAAACCGCCAGCCGGCACCGGTTAATTTGATGTCGTAGAGATATTGATAAGCGACTGGCATTTTACCCGAGGTACGGCGAAATCGGGAGACTGAGGAGAAAAACGTACGAGGATTATCTTTTTAGCCGTCGGCATTCAGAAAGATAAGATTTTGCTTGCTTTTCAAAATATTGTGTGCTAAAAGCAGTTTCGAATTAAGGTGTTTCCGTGCATGAGCGAGATTCGAAACCGTGGCGGAGACTTATGTTTTATCCGCTTTGCCTGGCAAAGCACAGAGAAAAGAAAGGAATATGTCATGAGACATGGTGTTAAACACAGAAAATTAAATATGCCGAGAAGCCAGAGAAGAGCTTTGTTCTCTAATCTGACCAATGCGTTGCTGACTCACGAGCAGATTAACATTACTCTGCCGCGTGCCAAAGAGTTAAGAACTTTTGCCGATAATATGATTACCTATGCCAAAAAAGGTGATTTGAACAGCCGCAGACTGGCTTTGGCTTTCTTGCGTGATGAAACTGTCGTTTCCAAGCTTTTCTCTACTCTGGCAGAACGCTATAAAAGCCGTAACGGCGGTTACACCCGCGTTTTGAAGGCCGGTATTCGTTACGGCGATGCTGCTCCGATGGCTATTGTCGAGTTGGTTGATCGTGACGTTAATGCCAAAGGCGCTGCCGATAAGGCTCGCGTTGCCGCTGAAAAAGCTGCCGCCGAAGCCGCTGAGAAGGAAGCTGCTGCCAACTAAGAGTTGGGTTAAGGAAATTAAAAGGAGACTGTACAGTCTCCTTTTTTTTGTGGACAGGAGGGAATTGCCTGTAAAGAGGCGTTTTCCGCGTTCTGTTGAAAAATATGAAAGCATTGTACCGAAATTTGCCGGGGGTTAAACGGCTATGTGAGAAGAAAACGGCAAAATATCAGCGGATTTGTATTATAGGCAACAGTGATGCCGGAAAGTCGACTCTGACGCTTGAGCTCGGTGCTTTGTTTCAATTGCCGGTGCTGCGTATTGACAGGCTTTATTGGCAACCGTGTCGGGTGAAAATGCCCAAGGATGTTTATCTGCCAGAGTTGCGCAAAGCGATTGCCGAAGAAAAGCGGATTATTGACGGCAAATAATAAAGGTACACCGGCAAACCGTTTGGAGCTGTGTGATATATATGGATTAATACCCGTTTTTTGCTGCCGGAGAGTAATCCGCAGGGCTTTGCTTTATCTTTCGTCCTGATATGTCCGAGGGCTGAAGAGAGCGGATAAATTGCCGTTTTATTTTAAGTTTTCGGCGGACAACCGGACGGATAATGACGGACTTGCTTCAGACAAGTCCGCGGAAATTTGATTTTTATGGTGTATAATGATCGGGATACGGCAGAATTAGTGAGACGTTTATGACAAGAGGCCTGAACGCAGTGGTTCAGACCTCTTGTTTTTTAGTTTTGGAAAACCTTATCACCGGCTTGGAGCGACATATTATTTTCGTCAGCGGGAAGACGGTAAATTTTATTTTCCTTCGTTATGAGGTAGCGGCTTAACTGTTTGGCACCGTTTGGCAATATGACGGGGAACGGGTGTCCGACAGCCTTTACCTCGCAGTATTCGGGTAAGGCTCCGCCGGCATAACGAATTTGGGGAATCCGGGCGTTTTTTATTCCTCCGTTACTGATTTCAACCAAATCATTGTCTTGCAGAAACATTGATTCCGGTGAGGCTTTTAAGATTTTGAATGTTAAATCTTCCATCAGCACCAGCGTTTTCAGTCCGATAATTCCGTCGGCACCGGGCCATGTCATCGGGTGAGCCACGCGCTTAATTTGCCCTTGCAGGCCGGCAGACTGGACGGCGGCAGGGGTGAATGCAAATCCCAAGCTTTGATTATGAAAGCGAATGGGACGGTGTTTCTCCAGGCAAAGTTCAATGCAGTCTCTGTCTCGCAGCAGAAGTGTGTTCCAATCGGCTTTGAGGGCAAACATCAGTTTGCCGGCGGCAACAATAACGCACAATTCCGGTTGGCCGTTGGGGGCTGACAACCATAAAGGATGTGACACGCGGTCAATTTCTCCTTCAAAGCCGAGCAGATGCTCGTTAAGCATGCCGGCGGTGAGATGATTGACTTTCCGGAGGTTTCCATCGGGTTCAAATGTCAGTGTGTCGCCGGTGCGGATGAGCATGCTCAGCGGCGAACTCGGCAGCGTGACACTTTCTTGATTGAAAAAGACCTGAACGGTAATTTCCGGAGCCAGGCCCGGAGTTGTCGGATGCGGCAACGGGTGTCCCACTCGGGTGACAGTGACCGTTTTCATGTTTTTTTTCATAATAGTTTAATTAAAAAATAAATATTTATGCAGCTTTATAACATATTCAGGAATTGAAATCAATAGACAAAATAGAAGAAAATGTTTGACGGCAAGAGCTTGGAATGTTATAGTTAAAACAATTTTTTATCATTATGTTGAACTTTAAAACAAGTAAAGTATGAAATTATTTAGCAAGGTCCTGGAGTCTTGGAAAGACGAAAAGGCGTTCGAGAAGAGATTGGCTGACGGTTTGGCGGCTATGGAAATCAGCGGTTATATCAAAGAGAAGAACAATCGCCGCTTGAAAAAAATTATTCGCCGCGGCTGGTTCAATGATATTTTGATGCCGGAACTGATTCTCAGTGAGAATGGCAGAATTCTGCGATATTATGTTTACAGCGGCCGTCTGACCAGTTACGGCAAGGCCTGTCTGGCTCATGTTGCCCGCTGCAAGCTGGTTCAGTGGGGGCTGTCGGATTGGCTCGGCAACGAACTGATGACTTATGCCCTTTCGCAGGACAGTTATGAGGCGCTGATGTCCAGCGGCAATGAAGATCTGATAGCGGCTTATGAGGAGCTGCGTCATTATGCCGATGAACTGAACTGTTATCTAGTGCCTTATCAGGATTGCCTGTTTCCGATTTCAAACGTCAACTGGGATGATTTCAGTCAGACACTTTCGGCCGGTATGTGTTATACCGCTTATGACAGTTCAAAGGCCAAGAAAGCCGTTGAGAATATGGTTTGGCCGGAAGAACTGCAACTGGCTCTGGTGGCTGTCGGCAATGTTTCTTTGACCGATGCCTGGCTGGGAATAAGTCTTCTCCGCAACAGAGCTATTGAGCGATTGGACAAAGCGGGTATTGCTTTTGAAGCGGAGCCTTATCTTTGTCAGGCCGCGGAGGAAGAAATTAAGAAACAAGGGCTGAGCAATTTGCTGAACAAGCGTTAACCTGTGCCCTGTATCCATTCAAGACCCCGGAATATCCGGGGTTTTGAATTTTAAAGAATTGACAAAAGCGGACGGAACGTTTAAGTTTGATTTCTAAATTTTATTATTTATTTTTTTAATATAATTAGGTATGAGAACAAAAAATTCACTTGAGTTATTTGAACAGGCAGTTGCCTCGTATAAACTGTCGCAGTGTTTGAGCAAGCCTGACAATGAGTTGTATCATGCGGCTTTTTATTTTGCTCTGCACCGTTTCTTTTCCGGCGAAGACTTTCCTTTGGAACGTCTGTATGAAACATCGCCGGAGATGCTGTTTGAGCAGTTTTACCTGTACTGCCAAAAGCATGCTGAGGTTTTGAAGGATGCCAAAATATTGCAGCGGAATGATCCGGCAGCCGGAGTGCTGTTGGCGGTCGTTTTTGTGCAGGAGGAAAAGAAGAGTGCCCGCAGAGCAGCGTGTGAAACTGTTCTGAAACAGCGCGCAGATGTTTCTTATCTGAAATTTCTGGGCGGCTTGGCCAAAACTTATCCGCAGTTGCTTGAATTGATGTTCGTTCTGGTTGAGAGCAAAGATGTCTGGTCGGAGATTTATCTGTCGGATTTGCTGGCTGCTTATTGCAGCCGTCCGGTCAAAAGTACGGAAGAATTTGCGGTTATTTATAAGTGGCTGGAGCGGTTGGCCGATCCTGTTGCCGTTGGCAAACATTTACCGTTTGCCGCGAAAGAAATCGAACCGGATAATGCTTTTATGGCATTTCATGCTTCTCATCTGACGGCACTGCTTCAGCTCATAGCGGCTAAAGACGGGCATAACCGGATTTTATCGAAAACGGTTTTGTCTTTGATTACTTTGTCGAATCTGGCGCTTAAAATCCGTTTGGATATTTTGAATAAATATGCTGCCCGGGTTTATGCCGGTTCCCGTGATAATTTGCCTCATTTCTGTGCTGCTGTGTCGGCATTGCTAAAAGAAAGTTTTCTGACGGATGACGATGTCTGCTATGAAATTTTGTTGCAGTTTGAGAAAGCCGTACCGGAAAACAGCGAGACGGCACTGACAATGCTGCAATGGGCAGAACAGGCCTGGCGCAGCCATTATCTGTTGCATGATCCGCAGGGAAGCGATTTTTGTGAAGATGGCCTTTGGCGTTTTGCCGAACCGATTTTGCAAAAAGGCGGGACAGATGATAAGCGCGACGGCGAATGGTTGTCTCTCTGCGGTGAACTGGCGCTGGCGTCCTGCGGTAATGTCTGGTGCTATGAGCCGCTGCCTCTGTGGCTGGCTTTGCAGATTTATCGCTGTTCCGCTACCGGCTGTTCAGCGAAAGAGCGTTTTCTGCCTACAGCAAAAGCCCTGGTCAACAAGCAGTGTTGGGAACTGGAGCGTTTTTTTGAGGAAGAAAATCAGATTGTTTGGGCCGAATGGATGCCGGCACTGGACTATTTTTGGTGTCAGGAAACTGCGGCGCCCATCAAAAAGGTTTTGCAGATTGTTGCCTATTATGTGCGAGACGACGAGGCGGCAATGAAAGACTGGACTGAACGGCATGGTCTGAACCTGAAAGACTGGGGATGCTGCATTGTGTATAACGAGCAGCGCGAAGCATTGCTGGCTGCACTGAAAGTGGATTGATGTCTGTTAAAAAAACGGGGTGAAAATCACCCCGTTTTTTTATGCTTTGGTTTTCAAATCTTCACCCTGAGCGGTGTAGTTTTTAACTTGAATTGTAGCTTTGTTAGGCATTGCGATGCAGCCGGGGCCGGCGATGCAGCCGCCGGGGCAGCTCATAACTTCAATCATGTTGCATTCGCAGCCTTTGGTGGCATAACGTTTGAGCAGCTTGATGTTTTCAGTGCTCAGGCCGTCAATTTTTTCCGGCCGGATGTCAACTTTGCCTTCAACCAAAGAGGCAACTGCGCCGGCAACACCGCCGGTGAGCGGAAAACCGCGTCCCTGAGCGCAGGAAACGGTTGTGAATTCTGCCGGTTCGGCTGTGGCAACGTTAATGTTTGCTCCGCTGAAAATGGCGTTCATTTCTTCGAAAGTCAAAACATAATCAACGTTGGGGTCGGTTTCGGCTTCAACCCGTTTGGCAAAACAGGGACCGACGAAAACGGCCACGCTTTGCGGATGTTCTTTTTTTACCAGTTCGGCGGTGTAATACATCGGCGTTTTGGTGGAAGAAACATATTCTTTGATTTCCGGAATATGCAGCTGAGCCGCACGGTAATATGCCGGGCAGCAGGAGGTGGTCATGAATTTTTTGCCTTCTTCCATGCGTTCGATAAATTCGGCCGCTTCGTTTTTGGTGGTGATGTCGGCGCCGACGGCAACTTCGATAACATCGTCAAAACCGGCTGCTTTCAGTGCGCCGACCAGGTTGTTGACGGTGCCGCCGAACTGGCCGATGATGGCCGGTGCGACCATGGCAATGACCTGCTTGTCGGTCTCATGCATGGCTTTCAGAACATCAACCATTTGCGAACGCTCGACAATTGCGCCGAAGGGGCATGATTTCAGACATTTGCCGCAGGAAATGCATTTCTCGGGATCAATATGTTCTTTGCCTGCCTGGTCTTTAGTAATGGCGCCGACCGGGCAGGAATCTTCGCAGGGAATAACGTTTTTGATAATGGCCGAATAGGGGCAGACATCATGGCAGCGACCGCATTTGATGCAGAGATCCTGATCAATGAAAGCCTTGCCGTTTACGAAACTGATGGCGTTTTTCGGGCAGTTAACCTGGCAGGGGCGGGCAATGCAGGCGCGGCAGAGATCGCTGACAATATAACGTTCTTTGCGGCAGGCCATGCAGGCGGAGTTGATAACCGAGATTTTGCTCGGTTCCAGTTTTTCGCGTTTGAGGGCCTGAGCGGCATAGTCATGCAGCGGCCGCTTGCTGCCTTCTTCGTCGGCCGGGCTGAAACCGAGGACAGCCATGCAAATCTGGCGGACAATGTCGCGGTCGTTTTCAATATTGCAATGGTAGCACTGGGAACCGTCGGGCAGCACCTGAGCCGGAACGTCGTCTATGTGAGCGAAACGGTCGGCAAAAAAACTGGCGGCAACCCGGGCCAGAATGTCGTTGCGGATGGGAAAAAGATTGTTTTTGGGGGTTAACATGCCTATACCTCATTAACTATGATTAATTTTATTGCGGATTATAACGGCAGAAGTTAAAAAATCAACCTTTTTTGAAAGATATGGCTGATTGTCCGGCTTGTTTTCCGCAGAAGGCTGCGCTACAATCAAAAAAAAGGAAAAAACGCGGCAAAAGTTATGGCGTGAGCTGTTAGCAAAACGGTTAGACTCTTGATAAAAAATCAATCAGCGTTTATAACTGGAATAAGTTGAAAATTGTAAGAATATCGGCTGAAAGCATGAGCAGGCAACAAAGTACCAAAAACGAGAGATATCTGTTGGATGCGCTGGATCGGATTTCAAAGAATTCGTACGGTTATGCGGTTTTGTACGTCAGTATTTCCAAACTCAAACCCAAGCACCGCCATCCCGATTTCGTAAAAATTCTGGCGCGGCTGTTTGACAGCGTGGTCGGTAATGCCCGCGGCTATTTTTTCATTATGTCGAACGGAGACTTTGTTATCTTGGGCAAAAACATTACCCAGGAAACGGTTGACGAAGCCGTGGCCAAACTGCGGCAGGGGCTGTCTGCCGACCCGATTTTGCATGGCAAAGACAGCAGCGAATTTGCCACGGTGTTCGAATTTCCGGCCAATTTTGCCGCGTTTTACAAATATGTGGAAGAAATGCTGGAAAGCGATATTCAACATAATGATGCCGACGTCTTGCTGCTTAAGCGTCCGGTTGAGGCAAATGAAATCGATAGTGTGATTGCCGAACTGGATGATATAGATATTGCCGAGTTGGTGAAACGACAGAGCGTGATTAAAATTAAGGGCGGCGGCAAGTTTGAGGTTATGTTTCAGGAATTTTTCGTTGCGGTTAAAGACCTCAGCCTGCAGTTTGACCGCAATCTGGATTTGGTGGCCAACCGCTGGCTGTTTCTTTATCTGACTCAGGCTTTGGATAAAAAGACGCTGTCTGCCTTTTCAACGGCGGAGCTGCAAAAGTGGCCGCAGCAGATCAGCCTGAATTTAAATTTATCTTCGGTTTTTTCGAGCGAGTTCGTCGATTTTGCGAGAAATTTTCTTAAACCGGAGCAAAAGGTTTTGGTGGAAGTTCAGCTGATGGACGTTTTCAATAATCTGCCGCTGTATTTTGAAGCCAAAGAGATTCTGCATAAAGGCGGGCATAAGCTGCTGCTTGATGCCGTCAGCCCTTCGGCGCTGCGGATGTTGAATCTGAAAACGCTGCAGCCGGATATGGTTAAGCTGTTCTGGGAGCCGTTGTTGGAATATGAGGCTTTTGACGAGAAACTGAAAGCAATTATCGATACAATCGGGCGGGAGAATTTTGTTTTGGCCAAATGTGATTCCGACAAGGCCTTGAAGTGGGGCGTCTCTTACGGAATTACGGCTTTCCAGGGGCCGTTTATGGATGATATTGAAGTGGCGGTCGTGCGCAGCCGCTGTCCGTCTGCCGGGGCTTGTACGGCGCAGCAGTGTCTGAAACGCCGCCGTTTGCTGTCCGGCACGGTTAAGGCCGGTTGTGCGCATCCGGAAGTTTTGGAAGATTTGTTGTGAGGTAGAGATGTTTTTATTTAACAAAAGTGCTCCCAGGCTGCCGGAAAAAAAGACTGAACCCCAGGTTTCGACGTTTAAGCGTGATACGCTGATTTTGGATTATCTGTCAAAAATCGAGCCCGAATTAAATAATTACAGCGTGCTTTACATTTATCTCAGCAAACTGCAAAACCAAAAGCTGAAAACATTGCAGCGCCAGAATCTGATTGAAACGTTCGAAAATGTCATTAAGAAAAACGGGGGAGAAATTTTCGGCCTGCCCAATGAAGATATGGTGGTTTTTTATCATAAAAAAGCCAATGAAGAAATTCAGGCCTGTCTGATTAAAATCCGTTTTATTTTTCATGACGATCCTCTGTTGCAGAATGCTTTTGACCTGGAGCAGGCGGGATTTATCAGATTTTATGATTTGGCGGTTGCTGTCGATGAATTTAAGCGAAATGTCCGGGCATTGATGGACAGTTTGAAGAATCAGTCTTTCGGCGGTTCATCCGGCAACAGCGGACGAAGCGTTCCTGCCGCGATGATGGGAGGGCCGCGCAAACTGCGCCGCGAGTTGACCCCGAGTATGCTGGCCAAGGTTCAGAAAACGTTGGCGATGGCCGATTTTTCCAGTTTGATCCGCCGGCAGTCCGTTTGTGCGGTTATCGGAAAGTCGCCGCCGCAAATGATTTTTGACGAAGTGTTTGTTTCAATTGCCGATTTGCGCGATATGCTGCTGCCTGATGTGGATTTGACGGCTAATCCCTGGTTGTTTCTGCATTTAACCGAAACGCTGGACAAGCGTGTTTTGGCCAGTGTCAGCCAGCATGACGACGGTTCGTTAAACAGTAATTTCAGTATGAATCTGAATGTTTCAACCATTCTCTCCGACGAGTTTTTGACTTTTGACGAAAACATTAATCCTTCAATGCGCTCGTCAATCGTTTTGGAACTTCAGCTGGTGGATATTTTCAGCGACATCAAGGCATTTATTCTGGCAAAAACGTTTGCCCAATATCGCGGTTATAAAATCTGTATTGACGGCATTACGGTTGATAAGCTTAAATATATTGATCGGGAGCAGTTGAACGGCGATTTGCTGAAAATAATCTGGCATCCTTCCTTTATGGATATGATCCGTGAAGACAGCCATTTTACTGATTATGTCAATCGTGCCGAGCGAGCCAAAATGATTTTGTGCCGTGTGGATGATCCGCAGGCGGTGGAAATCGGGAACTCTTTGGGAATCAATCTTTATCAGGGGCGTTATATTCAGCGTATTTTAACGGCACAGCCTAAGAAGACAATTTTCAAAATCAAATAAAAAGCTTGGCTGGCGGATAACTAAAGCGATTTTACGCTGTCAGAAAATGCTCACGTACTAAAATGTACGCTCCGCTTTTCTGCATCTGGAAATCACTCTATTTATACGCGCCAGCCAAGCTTTTGGTATTAGAACGGATAACTGGAACGGTTTTACGTTGTCAGAAAATGCTCACGTACTAAAATGTACGCTGCGGTACTTTCCCCTTTTAATTTTACAATATGCCTCGTTCTCCGCATTTTTTTAGCTGATCTTAATTATTGCAGGTGAAGTAAAAAAAAGCTCCCTCAAAAGAAGGAGCTGCAGGTTGGTATCTCTTAATAGTATATTAGTCGCTGATTTCGGCTTCGTAAGCGTGGACGATTTGGGCATCCTCATCTTTTTCATCGCGGGAAAGTTCGCAGACCAAAAGTTTATCGGCATCCTGAAGGCTGTCGAAAACTTCATCGCTGATGTCGCTCAGGAAGATATTGTCATCGTCGTTGCGATATAATAAGGCGGATTTTTCTTCCGCATCCAATTCAATATGCGGATTTAACGGTTCGCCTTCGCGCTGGTAGAGCAGAAGCATAACCTCGTCTTCGTCATTAATCAAAAAATCAAAGGTGTCAAAATCTTTGTTATCCATTGCATCATCCTTAAATCAGCAGTTTTATTGAGTTTATATTAGCGCAAAACTCTTTATTTACAAGTCCTATGTTGATAGGTGTGTTAAATTTGATGAATTTTATGCGGAAGTGCGTTATTCTCGCAGGCAAATAAACGGAGGATTAAAGATGCAGACAGCTCTGAATCGTTTTATTGAAATGCTGAAATGGCCGGCCGCCCTGTTTATGCTGGTGACTTTGCCGGCATTGTTTCAATCGCTGTCGTGGTTTAAGTTCGGGCAGCCTAAATATCTGGTGATGTTTGCCGGTTTCTTTATTTATTTTATTTCTCGGACAATGGCCGATGCGTCGGTTAAAGCCAGTATGCAGATTATTGCCCATGAACTGACCCATGCTTTTTTTGCGGTGCTGACATTGCATAAGGTTAAGCATATCAAAGCGGAGGGGGATGATTCCGGCGGTTCGATGAGTTTTGAAGGTGAGGGAAACTGGCTGATTATCATTGCGCCTTATTTTTTTCCTCTGTTCGCCTTTTTCTTTATGCTGGCGGTTCCGCTGTTCGGACAATATGCAAACAGTTTGATTATGAACGGATTGATGGGCTATTTTATCGCCTATCACGTTGATACGGTTGCTTCGCAGATACATGAAAAGCAGACGGATTTGCCGAAGGTTTCCTATAAATTCTGCTTTTTGTTTCTGCCCGGTGCCAATTTGTGGATGATCGGGATGATGCTGGCATTTAACAGTAAGCTGTGGCTGGGCGTTTCCCAGTATCATAAGCTGGTTTTCTGGCTGTTGGAACGCGACTGGCAGTATGTTAAGAATGTGCTGTTTTAGAAAGACAGCGTGCAGGTATCGGCGTTCAGTTTTCCGCGGATGCCGAGAGGGACGATTCTCCGCTCTTCAAAATGTCCCCAGGGGAAATGTTTTATTGTCGGAATGGATAAGTCACCGCAGAAGTAGTCAATAATCTGGTCAATGGTGTTGTCTTCCTCGTAACGGATAATGCAGCCGTTAAATCCGCCGAAAACCAACCCTTTCAGCTTGTTAAATCCCGGTTGTTGCCTGATTTGCTGCAACATGGAATCAATGCGGTAGGTTCTTTCGCCGATGTCCTCAATCAGCAGAATTTTATCCGTGAAATCTGGAAAATAAGGTGTTCCGGCCAGATTGCGGAGCATACTCAGGCAACCGCCGATTAAGGTACCTTCGGCACAGCCGGGGATAACCGTTTCGCCGCCGGAGACTTTGTGGTAGTTTCCGGAGATTATTGCTTTCAGGTCAATGTCGGCCTGAGGGCGGATTTTGCCGTATTTGAAATCGTAAGCCAAGCTGAAACCGTTGTATGACGGGCAGCCGCTTAAACTTTGGGCGGCAATCTGCAATGTGGACGCGTCGCTGATACCGAAAATCGGCTTAGGATTCTTTCTGAGATTTTCGTAATCAAGGTAAGGCAGCATATATTGGGCGCCCGCACCGCCGGTGCTGCAGAAAACCGCTTTAATTTCCGGATTGCGGATAAATTTATTGAAGTCGTCGGCACGGTTCTGCGGCGTGCCGCCCATGTGTCTGAATTTATCGTAAACATGTTCTCCGAGAATCGGCTGCAGCCCGAGACTTTTCAGATATTCAACCGCCAGGTCGGCGGCATCCCGCGGGTTTATTCCGCGGTTATGTGCCAGCGATGCTTTTAACTCGGGATCAAGCGGCGTTTGATAGTCAAGAAAGTTTGAAGGGGTGATGATTCCGATTTTATCACCCTCCTGCAATTTGAACATTATTTCAACCTTTCAAGAATAGTCTGGCAGAAACCGGGAAGAGAATTGTCGCGGGCGCCCATGATGACAATGCGGTCGCCGGGGCGGGCATTGGCAAGAATGAATTCTCCGGCCGCTTCCCGATTGTCAAAATAGCGGGCCTGTTTGCCGTTTTCGACAGCCCGGTTAATCAGATCACGGGAGGAAATGTCTCGGGTTACGGTGCCGCCGGCAAAGTAGATTTCTGGCATAAGCAAGATGTCTTCATCGCTCATTTGGGCGCAGAATTCGTCGATAATCTGCCGGCCCATCATCCGCATCGGTGAAAAGCCGTGCGGCTGGAACATCATAATCAGCCGTCCGGGGTAACTTTTCAAAGCCGAAACGGAAGCTTTGACTTTGTCCGGGTTATGAGCAAAATCGTCAATGACGGTAATGTTGTTCCGGGTACCGACAACTTCCAATCGGCGATGGGTGCCGAGGAAACCTTCCAGCGCCTGTGCGGCGTCAAATTTGTCAATTCCCAGCAAGGAACAGGCGGCAATGGCGGCCAGTGCGTTGGAGACGTTAAAACGTCCGATGAGGTTCAGCGTGAAACTTTTGCCGTCCATTGAATATTTGGTGCCGTGCGGCAGGGCTTCGATGTTGTAAGCCCAAAAATCGGCTTTGTTGGTTTCAATGGAAAAAGTCAGCGTTTTTTTGCGGGGATGCCTGATGTTCCGGCAGGCTTCGCAGTCGGCGTTGACAACCACGCCTTGTTTGGCCCGGTCGGCAAAATCCTGAAACAGTTTCTGCAGCTCGGGAATCGGTTTGTGATCGATTGAGATATTGTTAATCAGCGCAACATAGGGGTGATATTTTTCAATTGAGCCGTCGCTTTCATCGACTTCAATAACGCAGATGTCGCCTTCGTTGTAGATGATGTTGGGAATTCCCTCCCTGTCGGCGTAGTTAAGCAACAGGCCGCCGTCAATCATACAGGGCTTTTGTCCGAGACGGTCGAGAATATAGCCGATCATTGCGGTAACAGTGGTTTTGCCGCTGGTTCCGCCGACGGCGATGTTGTGGCCGTAACCGTGGAAAATGTCGGCCAGCAGATCGGAGCGTTTGCGAATGGGAATATTTTTACCGAGGGCAGCTTTGACGTCGGGGATAGTGTCTTCGACTGCGGTGGAAACATAGAGGACATCAAGGTCGTCGGTAATTGCCGAACCGTCCTGCGGATAGATTTTAATGCCGAGCTTTTCCAAGGCTTGTTTGTTGCTTTGGTCTTTGCCCTGGTCAAAACTGCGGTCGGAGCCGCGAACCTCATAGCCCTGATGCAGGCGAATCTGCGCCAGCGCACTCATTCCGCTGCCCGAGATGCCGCAAAAACTGATTTTAGTCATTGTTATAGTCCTTTCTGAATTTAGAGCGCATCCAAGGTTGTTTTTTCCCGGGCCTGCATGATGGTGAGGTTTTTATATTCTACCGTAATGTAACTTTGGCCGCTGCCATCAACATTTACGCTGAGGGCGGCGCCGACTTTGCCGTTTTCAAAAGTGGCATAAAGGAAAGCTTCGCCGTTTTGAAGTTCTTTTAGAAAGTCAGGATTGCCGATGGCCTGTTCTTTTTGCACGGTTTCGGTTTTGCCGTTGCCGACGGGCTGATCGACGTTGATTACCTTCGGGGTGTAAAATTGCTGAGCATTGCCGTATTTTTGCTCCAGCAGTTTGTAATATTGGTTGTAAAGGTCGAGCACTTTTTCGGCAGAGGGAGTGTCCTGCAGCAGATTACCGTAGGCGATTATCCGCCAGAGTTCGTTTTCGATGCCGAAAGTGAGAATGACTTCACGGAAGGTTTTGACGCTTTTGGGAAGATGCGTGGCGCTGAAGTTATTGACGTAGTCTTTCTGTCCGACGGCTGACAGCGATACGCCTTCTTTTTTGACTTCGTCATAATTCGCCCCCCACGCCAGGCCGAAGGGGCCCGGTTCGTTTTCGGCCAGAGTCTTGTTTTTCTTTTTGGCCAGCTGCGCGCGTTTGGCTTTTTTGAGTTTTTCCTGATGAGAACGGAGCAGCGGCGAATCAATTTTGATTTCACGGGGTTTGGCATCCAGCAGCCGCCCGGCGCTGTCTTTGGCTTCCTCGGCGTTTTCTTCGGTTTTCAACTCGTCAGAGATGAGGAGAGAGTCATAAAAGTCGCCGCTGTTTTGCGCCCGGCTCGTGCCGTATGTGAAAACGGCGGGCAAAATCATTAATCCGAACAGCCATAATTCTTTTTTCATTATGTTATCCTTGTTGATTTTTCATAAAGAAATTGAACAGTGTTCAAATTTGTTTTAATATAAATCATATTTACAAATATTAAGTTAATATAAGATGACAATTACAAAAGACAATATCCGCAGAATTCTCATCAGCAAAGGGCGTTTGCTGGTGAAAGAAAAAGGTGCAGATTATCTGACCGCCCGCAAACTGGCCGAGGCCTCGGCTTATTCAGTCGGTACGATTTACAACCAATTCGGCACAATGGACAACTTTGTGCTGGAACAGAACAAGCAGACGCTGGACGAACTGGTTCGCTATATGCTGAAAACCCCGAAAGGCGAAAGCTCATATCAAATGCTGAACCGCTATCTGGATGCTTTTGTCGCGTTTGTGCTGGCGAATCGAAACCTGTGGTTCCTGTTGTATAACTTCCACCTGCATGCAGAATATGGCAAACTGCCGAAAGCTTATCTGCGCAAACTGGTTGCGGTAACCAAAATCTGGGAACCCGCATTTGAGAAGGTTTATGCCGGACTGAAAGTCAAAGAGCGGCAGCTGGCGCGCCAGGTGCTGTGGCTGACGCTGTTTTCAATGAGTTCGTTTTTAACGACCAACGCCTTGGACAATTTCAGCAAAATTAACAAGAAAAGTCTGTGCAAACTGCTGCTGAACACATATCTGGCCGGACTGACGGTTTTGAAGTAAAGAGGAGGGCCGATGAACATTTTGTGGCAGGTGTTTTATAAGGTTTCCGCTTTTGTGAACAGTCCGGAGTTTCTGCGGAGCTTTTTTGACAACCGTTTTTATCTGATTCTGCTGGTGATTATTCTGATGCGGTTCAAGTATGCGACTTATTCCAGCATGTGGATGAGTGCGCTGGTGAATATTCCGGGAACTTTTCTGCATGAGTTGATGCATTATCTGGTCGGTTCGCTGCTGAATGCCCGGCCGGTTAATTTTACGATTTTTCCGCAGCGTAATCTGGACGGCGATTATGTGATGGGGAGCGTCGGTTTCAGCAATATCACCTTTTATAATGCGGTTCCTTCGGCGATGGCGCCGCTTCTGCTGCTGCCAATCGCTTTTTACATTAACCGTTATGCTTTGCCGCTGATGGCGCCGACGTTTTTTAACTATATTCTCTATGTGCTGTTACAGACAATTATTATTGAGAATGCCATTCCTTCCGGCGCCGATTTCAAAGTGGCGGGAATGTTTTTAAGGGGGCTTCTGCTGTATGCCGTGCTGGCGATAGCGCTGCTGTTGATGTTGTAAAAAAAACCTCCCGGTGCGGGAGGTTTTTTGTTTCAGTTCTTTTCCAGAGTACGGACAATTTCTTCGGTGACTTTTTTGGCGTCGCCGTAGAGCATTATCGTATTATCGGCATAGAAAAGCGGGTTTTCCACGCCGGAATAGCCGGTAGCCAGAGAGCGCTTGACGAAGAAGACGGTTTTGGCTTTTTCAACGTCAAGAACCGGCATGCCGTAAATCGGCGAATCGGGATTGGTTTTTGCCTGAGGGTTGGTGACGTCATTGGCACCGATAACATAGGCAACGTCGGCGGTGGCGAATTCGCGGTTGATTTCTTCCAGTTCAAAGACATCGTCGTAAGGAACATTGGCCTCGGCCAGCAGGACGTTCATATGTCCGGGCATGCGGCCGGCAACGGGGTGGATGGCGAACTTGACTTCAACGCCGTATTTGTCATGGAGGTCGGCGGCCATTTCCTTAACAATGTGCTGCGCCTGAGCGACGGCCATGCCGTAACCGGGAACGATGATAACTTTGTTGGCGTTTTCCATGATGAAAGCGGCGTCTTCGGGATTTCCGGCCTTAGCGACTTTTATGATGCCGTCATTTTGTGTCTGTCTGCCGGAGGTTTCGGCACCGAAACCTCCGAGCATAACGCTGGTCAGCGAGCGGTTCATTGCCTTTACCATAATATAAGACAGAATTGCGCCGCTGGCACCCACAATCGAGCCGACGATAATCAGCAGAACGTTATTGAGCGAGAAGCCGATGCCGACAGCCGCCCATCCGGAATAAGCATTCAGTACGGAAATGACAACCGGCATGTCGGCGCCGCCAATCGGCAGAACAAGCAGAAAGCCGAGGATGATTGCCAGGGCTGCCAAAATATAGAAAAGCTGATGATTGCCGCTCAGGGTAAACATAACGCAGACCGCAATGACACCTAGTCCCAAAAGCAGGTTCAGCAGCTGCTGTCCGGGGAAAATGACCGCACGGGCCGACATCAGCCCCTGCAGTTTGGCAAAGGCAATAACCGACCCGGAAAAAGCGACGGCGCCGATGAGCAGGCCGAGAGATGTTTCAAGATAGGTGTCTGCACCGGCCATGATCTCGGCGACGGCGATGAAAACCGAGGACAGACCGCCCAGGCCGTTAAACGCGGCAATCATCTGCGGCAGTGCGGTCATTTTGACTTTCAGAGCGCTCCAGGTTCCGATTATTCCGCCGAGACAGATGACGAGCAGCACCCATTTGTAATCGGAAACCAACGGCGAATACATGGTGACCGAAACGGCGAGAGCCATGCCGAGCATTCCCAACAGATTGCCGCGGCGGGCCGTTTCGGGAGAAGCCAATCCGCGGATTGAAAAAATAAACAAAATGCTGGAGAGCAGATAGGCGAGGGATAAGTATGCGTGTGTCATTATTTGTTCTCCGAATTTTTGATTTTTTTCTTTTTGAACATCAGCAGCATGCGGTGGGAAACGGCAAAACCGCCGAAAATGTTAATTGCAGCGAGAAAAACGGCAATCAGTCCCATTGTTTTGGAATCGTTAAATTCCGAAATGCCTGCCGTAATCAAAGCGCCGACGATGACGATGCCGGAGATGGCGTTGGAAACGCTCATCAACGGCGAATGCAGCGCCGGAGTGACGCCCCAGACGACGAAATAGCCGACAAAGCAGGCTAAAGTCAAAATTGTTAATAAGGTCCAGATGTCCATGTTTTATGCTCCCGTGAATGAAGGGTGAATCATTTTACCGTTATAGCAAAGGCAGGTGCCTTTGATCAGTTCGTCTTCAAAGTTGTAATTGAGGCTCTTTTCCTCCTTGTTATACATTGTATCGAGGAAATTAAGAATGTTTTTGGCATACAGCGGGCTGGCAGAAGCCGGAAGCGAGGCGGCAAGATTAGAATTGCCGATAACGGTAACGCCGTTGATAACGATGGTTTTGCCGTCTTCCGACCCTTCGACGTTGCCGCCGGCGGAAGAAGCCATATCAACTACGACCGCGCCGGCCGGCATGGCGGAAAGCATGGCTTTGGTGATTAACCGCGGTGCCGGCAGTCCGGGAATCAGCGCGGTGGTAACGGCAAAATTGGTTTTGGCCAGTTGTTCGGCGACGGCTTCCTGTTGTTTCTGTTTATATTCGGCCGAAGTTTCGCGGGCATAACCTCCGGCGGTTTCAAAATTTTCATCGGATTTGACTTCAACGAATCTGCCGCCGAGGGATTCGACCTGTTCCTTAACCTGAGGGCGGACGTCGGATGCGAACACCACGGCGCCGAGCCGTTTGGCGGTGGCAATCGCCTGCAATCCGGCAACGCCGGCACCGAGAATTAAAGCTTTGGCCGGGGCGATTGTGCCGGCGGCGGTCATCATCATCGGCACGGCTGAGGGCAGTTTGCAGACGGCTTCGATAACGGCTTTATAACCGGCAAGGTTGCTCTGGGAAGACAGAATATCCATGCTTTGGGCGCGGGAGATGCGCGGCATCAATTCCAGGGCGAAACAGGTCAATCCCAGGTGGGCAAAGGTTTCGATCCGGCCGCGATGTGTAAGAGCCTGAAAGTTGGCAAAAACGGCGGTTCCGGCTTTGAGAAAGCCGTCCTCTTCAGCTTCCGGCGCCCATATTTTGAGGATAATGTCAGCTTTTTTATAAGTGTCGGCCGCATTTTTTTTGATTTCGGCTCCGGCATTGAGATAGTCCCGGTCGCTGAAGCCGGAAGCTTCGCCGGCGCCGCTTTGTACCTGAACGTCAAGCCCCATGAATTTGTATTTTTGAACGATGTCCGGTGTGGCGGCAACCCGTGTTTCTCCGGGTTTTATCTCTTTGGGAACGGCTATCAGCATAATTTATCCTCCGGCTGAAATTTAAAGTTTTTAAGATAAGGATAATATAGTAAGTTTAGGGAGCGTTAACAACGGAAAATTTACGGATATGAAAATATTAGCGGATTTATTTATGACTTTTTTCAAAATAGGCCTGTTTACTTTTGGCGGCGGCTATGCGATGATTCCGCTGCTGCAGGCGGAACTGGTGCGGAAAAAGAAATGGAGCAGTGATGAAGAACTGATGGATTATTATTGCATCGGCCAATCGACTCCGGGGATTATCGCCATTAACGTAGCTACTTTCATCGGCTATAAAAGAGCGCGGAGCACGGGCGCCGTCGTGGCTACGCTGGGAATGGTTTCGCCTTCGCTGATTATCATTATGTCGCTGGCGCATGTACTTAATTTGTATATGGACAATCCGTATGTTGCTCATGCTTTTGCCGGTATTCGTATTGTGGTTGCGGCATTAATTGCAGAAGCCGTTTTCAGCCTTTGGAAAAAGGCGGTACGGCGGAAAACGGATTGGGCGGTTTTTTTGCTGGCTTTGGCTGCGCTGCTGGCTTTTAACCTGTCGCCGATTGTTATTGTACTTTTGGCGGCGGCTGTCGGTTTGGCGCAATATCGACAGGAGAGACATAAATGATTTACTGGCTGTTGTTTTACGAGTTTTTTAAAATCGGTTTGTTCGCCATTGGCGGCGGTTTGGTTACGGTGCCTTTTTTGTTTGATTTGACGGCACGTTATGACTGGTTTACGACGCAGGAACTGGCGGATATGATTGCCGTTTCCGAATCAACGCCCGGACCGTTGGGGGTTAATATGGCAACTTATGTCGGCTATTCGACAGCCGGCATCGGGGGCGCCTTGGCCGCAACCATCGGTTTGGTGGCTCCTTCGGTTATTATTATTGTAATGATAGCCAAATTGTTGCGCCGTTTCGGGAGTTCGTCCTGTTTGCAGGACTTGCTGGGCGGGGTTCGTCCGGCGGTGCTGGCGCTTATTTTGTTTGCAGGAATAGCCATTGCCAAGCTGGCATGGGTGAGCTGGGAAAATGCGCTTATCGGTCTGGCTTTCCTGGCGGCGATACATTGGGTTAAAGGACACCCGATTGTTTATATTTGCCTGGGAGCGATTGTCGGTTTGGTGTTGAGGTTGTAAAAAAAGCCCCTCTTTTGAGGGGCTTTTTTTTTACATGTCTAATGCTTTGCGGTAGGTTTCCAAAAGGATTTCCTGTTCGTCGCGGTCAGCGGCGTTCATTTTGCGCAATTTGAGAATCGTCCGCATGATTTTAACGTCAAATCCGGCGCCTTTCGCTTCGGCAAAAATATCGCGGATATCTGATGCGATTGCCGCTTTTTCTTCTTCAAGGCGTTCAATTCTTTCAATCAGGGAACGCAGTCTATCTACGGCAATGCCGCCAACTTCAGTCATGTTTATCACTCCTTGTTTTTAAAAACCGTTGAGATATGTTTGCGCAGACTTTAGCAAAGCCTGAGCTTTTTGACAAGTAATAAATTCGTCTGACAAACGGTTTAAATAAATAGCTTATTAATATATTTGTTGTTATATTACCGCTCAGAAAAGGTTTAACCATAAGGATATAATAATATGCCACAGAAAACTCGTACGAAAATTTTAGCGACTATCGGGCCGTCTACCGCGACCAGGGAAAAAATCGAACAGTTAATTGATGCCGGAGCGGATGCTTTTCGTTTCAATTTCAGCCACGGAACGCATGCTGAGCACAAAGAGCGCTACAATATTGTACGGAAGTTGGCGAAAGAGAAAAATCTGCATATTACGATTGTGGCGGACATGCAGGGGCCAAAGCTTCGCGTCGGTTTGTTTAAGAATGATAAAATCGAATTGAAAAACGGCCAGAAATTCGTGTTGGACATGGACAGCACGCCGGGTGACGAGACCCGTGTCAATTTGCCGCATAAAGAGATTTTTGCCGCATTGAAACCGGGTGACGATTTGTTGCTGAATGACGGGAATATCCGGCTTCATGTTGAAGATTGCGACGACTCGCATGCCGTTACCACCGTGGTGGTCGGCGGGCCTTTGTCCAGCCATAAGGGGGTTAATCTGCCGAATATCAAACTGCCGATTTCGGCAATTACCGAGAAAGACCGCGACGATATTGAATTTGCGCTTAAGCTTGGCGTGGATTGGATCAGCCTGTCGTTTGTTCAGCAGGCGGAAGACGTGCGCGAAGCACGCAGCCTGATTAACGGACGGGCCTGGATTGTTTCCAAGCTGGAAAAGCCGAGTGCGATTGAGGAACTGGACGATATTATCCAACTGTCGGACGCTATTATGGTTGCCCGCGGCGATTTGGGCGTTGAATGTCCGATTCAGACGGTTCCGGTTATGCAGAAAAAGATTGTTGCCGCCTGCCGCAAATATGGCCGTCCGGTAATTATTGCCACGCAGATGCTGGAATCGATGATTAAAGCGCCGACTCCGACCCGGGCAGAAGTTTCCGATGTGGCGACCGCAGTTTATGACGGTGCCGATACGGTTATGCTTTCGGCAGAGACGGCTGCCGGCGATTTTCCGGTTGAAGCGGTTCAGATGATGAACAATATCATTCAGCAGGTTGAGGCCGATCCGCTGTTTTATACGCTGATGCAGTCTTCCCGTTTGAAGCCCTGCTGTGCCGGAGAAGCCGATTCCATTACTTTTGCCGCCAGTGAAGTGTCAAATGTTTTGAAAAAAGTTGCGGCAATCGTTACTTATACGTCTTCCGGTCTGACAACGTTTTTGACGGCCCGCGAGCGTCCGAATCTGCCGATTTTGGCAATTACGCCGGATTTGGAAGTTGCCCGCCGCATGGGAATTGTCTGGGGGGCCAAGAGCTTTGTCAATAAAGAGGGCTTTAAGAGCTTTGACAAGATTGAAGATATTGCCAAAAAGATAGCGGTTGAAAACGGATTTGCCAAACCGGGGCAGCATATTATTATTACCGCCGGTTTTCCGCTCGGCAAGAAGGGGCGGACGAATATGCTGCATACGGTTTACATCCCGGAATAAATTTGTATAATGGTTGATTAGTGCGTTGTTTTCGGGACGAAAGTGTCCTCACGTAGGTCTGTCTACGCTGCGGTACTTTCGCCCTCAACGCCTACTACTCAACTCATTCTCCAAATTTATTTTACGCTATTTAAACTTTTAGTTTGGGAGCGTTCAAAAATTACTTTGCAGCACAGGCCTTTATCAAATTTACGGTTTAATTTTCTGATTCTTTGATATAACAAAAAACCCGCTTGAAAACTGCGGGTTTTTTAATAAAACAAAATCAAACTTATCAATATTAACCTTGGCGAGCTTTGAGCTTCGGGTTCTTTTTATTGATGACATATACGCGGCCTTTGCGACGAACGACCTTGCAATCTTTATCGCGTACTTTCTTTGATTTTAAAGAACTGTAGACTTTCATTTTTATTTCCTTATACGATATGTTTGCCCGCAACATATTCTAAAACATAAGCTTTGTCAACTCTATTTTTAGAAACTTGGTAAAAAAGTAAGACACTGTTTGCTTTTCGGCAAAAAGTTTTTATAATCGGGGCTGTAAGTTAAGGTGAAAAATGAAAAAGATTGTTCTTGCTGTTTTAGTTTTGTTGTTAAATGCCGCAACGGCGCGCTCAGCCGAACCGTATCTGGAAGAGGTGAAGGCTTTGGGGATTGTCTCCGGGCAGGGGCTGGCTTGTGGAGCATCCAAATTTGACACTTTTGAAATGCTGGCGAGGGCGATTTTGATTACCAAGGCTTCTTCCGACCGCCAGCAGGCGGAGGGTATGCGGGTTTATAACGAAGCCAAAGCCGATGCTTATATTTCCAAACAGATGGACGGTTTTTTCGAATGTGCGCAGATTAACCGCCGGTTTGACAACCAGCTGATTTTCAGGGCGACGCTTTATGCCGACGGAACCATTAAAATGCCTGACGGACAGATTTTTACGCCGCGCAACCCTTATGACGCGACTCTGGTTTATAAAAAAGGCGATAACGGACGCAGCGAGGCGGAGAGAATTTATAAAAAACGGGCAAACCGACGGGTTCCGGCAGGTGCTTTGCAGTTCAGAACTGACAGTGCTCCGGTTTCCAATCCGGATTATGTGCCCGGGCAGTCTGCTCCGGCGATTATTGAACCGGCAGGCTTTGCCGGCGTTGAGCTGCAGCAGGTGAATGCACCTGCAGAAAGTTCCGTTTCTTCGTCCGGTTCTTCTTATTCGGGCGAGAGTTCAATCGGGCATATTAAGCGCTCTTATTAATAAAGATTGCAACTTGCGCTTTTTCCGTTATACTCACCGACAACACAACAATTACATTCATATGGAGCAAGATAATAAAATGGCCGCATATCAATACGTCTATGTCATGCAAAATTTAACCAAAGTTTTTCCGGGCGGAAAAGAACTGTTTAAGGGAATTACGCTGTCGTTTCTGCCGGGAGCCAAAATCGGCGTGCTCGGTGTTAACGGTGCCGGTAAGTCAACTTTGTTAAAGATTATGGCCGGGGTGGACAAGGAATTTAACGGCGAGGCCTGGGCCGCCGAGGGTGTTAAGGTCGGCTATCTGGAACAGGAGCCGAAACTTGATCCGAATAAAAACGTGATGGAAAATATTATGGACGGTTTGGGTGAAACCCGTGACCTGCTGAAGAAATTTGAAGAAGTTTCCGCCCGCTTTGCCGAGCCGATGAGCGATGAGGAAATGAATGACCTTATCAATGAACAGGCCGAACTGCAGGAAAAAATCGATGCCTGCAACGGTTGGGATTTGGAACGCACGATTGAAATTGCCATGGATGCGCTGCGCTGTCCGCCGGCTGATGCCGATGTGACCAAACTTTCCGGCGGCGAAAAACGCCGGGTGGCGCTGTGTCGTTTGCTTTTGCAGAAACCGGACATGCTGCTGCTTGACGAACCGACCAACCATTTGGATGCCGAATCGGTAGCTTGGCTGGAACAGCATCTTAAAGATTACAGCGGAACGGTGGTTATGGTGACTCATGACCGTTATTTCCTTGATAATGTTACCGGGTGGATTTTGGAACTGGACCGCGGTCAGGGGATTCCTTATGAAGGCAATTACAGTTCCTGGCTGGAACAAAAACAGAAACGCCTGGAGCAGGAATCTCGCGAGGAAACTTCCCGGCAGCGGACTTTGGCCAATGAGCTGGAATGGATCCGTAAAAATCCGAAAGCCCGCCAGGCCAAGTCAAAAGCGCGTATCAATGCTTATGAAGAACTGTTGGCCGAATCAGGCAAGGAGAAGATTACGCAGGCGCATATTTCTATTCCGATGACGGATCGTCTGGGCGATTTGGTGGTTGAAGCCAACGGCATTTCCAAAGGTTACGGCGACCGGTTGTTGATTGACAATCTGTCGTTTAAGGTTCCGAAGGGGGCGATTGTCGGTATTATCGGGCCTAACGGTGCCGGTAAGACGACACTGTTTCGTATGATTACCGGGCAGGAAAAGCCTGATGCCGGCGAAATCAGAATCGGTGAAACGGTTGATTTGGGCTATGTTGACCAGTCTCGTGAAGAGCTTGATCCGAACAAAACCGTGTGGGAGGAAATTTCAGACGGGCTGGATATTATTGAGCTGGGCAAAAAGCAGATGCCGTCGCGCGCTTATGTCGGGCAGTTTAACTTTAAAGGCACCGACCAGCAGAAAAAAGTCGGGCAGCTTTCCGGCGGCGAACGCAACCGTGTTCATTTGGCGAAGATGTTGCGCAAAGGCGCCAATGTTATTCTGCTTGACGAGCCGACCAATGATTTGGATGTTGATACGCTGCGTTCTCTTGAAGAAGGCATTATGGAATATCCCGGCTGTGTTTTCGTGACTTCGCACGACCGCTGGTTTCTTGACCGTTTGGCTACGCATATTCTGGCTTATGAAGGAGACAGCCAAGTCGTTTGGTTTGAAGGCAACTTTGAAGAATATGAAAAAGACAAACGCCGCCGTCTCGGTGATGAGGCCGTGCAGCCGCATCGGGTGCGTTACAAAAAACTCGCATAAGGTTCAGATGCCGGATGCGGCAACAGTCATAAAAGAAGCACCTCCGAGAGGGGGTGTTTTTTTTATATCTGAAATATCTATAATCTTTAGTCCTACAGAAAGCGTCTCCTTATTTTGTATTGACACAGCTCGCCCTTTGTGTTAACCTGTATTCAGGCTTTGATTCAGTTATATCTGCGAGGTGTATCATGAAAACGATCG
>MNTU01000019.1:0-1488 GCA_001917125.1 Azospirillum sp. 47_25 | reverse complement strand
TCTTTCAAGCTTGCTTCCGTACAATTTATTACCGGCGGCGGCAATCTGACCTTTAATACTCCGGAGTTTCCCGACACCAGTACGGATAACTGCAAACGTTTCGGTTATACCCTCACCTCGTGTTCTGCAGGAAATCCGGCACTCTTTTGCCCTTATAACGACAAATATTTCAAAGAATGCTGCGACAGCCGCTATCAATATGACAAGAAGGACTGCGCTTATCCGAGTACGGTCAGCGGCGACAGCTGCGGCGGCAAGTTTATGTGTTACTGCGACCGCAGTTTATATCCGGCAGAGAGTTGTGCCGAGCCGATGGTTCCGTCCAATGACGTTTGTGTTGAAAGCGGAAAAAAATATTATTCCGGCTGCGTCTGTCCGGCAAATTATACGGAGAGCTGCACGGAGGCCAATACGGAAGGCCGGGGTACGGGCTGCACGTTTAACGGAGAAACGAAATATACCGGCTGTCAGTGCAAAGCAGGCTATAACCTGACCTGTGACGAACTTGGCCCGGTAACGCCGGGAGATTACTGCCTTTCCGGCGGGGTGAAATATTACAACAGCTGTAAGACCTGTGAAAACAAATGCACATTGGATGAGTGTCCTGTCGGGGTCAGCTGCACATTGGAAGACTGTTCGGGAAAATATTGTGCGGTCGGCTGTGCAGTAGGAAGTTATGACCTGGACAATTACTGGTGCGGCGGAGCGTTGAGATGCTGGGTCAAACCGTAAAACGGGCGCAGGGCCCGAAGAAAGATAAAACAACTGATTAAGGAGAAAGACCATGAACAAGAATTGTAAGATGACAATAGGAGCAATGCTGTTGTTGACAACGGCTTTCTCCGCATTTCCCGTAAATGCCCAGACGTGCGCCGTGCCCCCTACCTGTGAAAGTCTCGGATATGACAAATCCGCCGACGAGTGCAGCGGTCTGGCTCAATTGAAATGTCCGTTCGACCAAAGCAAATATTTTTGTACGGCTTATCGTAATGCCGGCGAAGGGGAACCCATTACCGTCGGCGATATTGCCTATTCGGACGGAACATATTCTGCCGTACCTATTCCAACTAAAATACCTGTCGGCGTGGTTTACAGTACTTCAGGATTGATTGTTGCTTTATCTCCATATAAAACGAATGTCAATCCAGGCTCAGGTCTGTCTGCTACAGCATGTCAGTCTTTTACCACAAACGGCAAGAATGGGTGGACAAATCCAACTTTGGAGGAACTGCAATCTGTTTATGCCAATAGAAGTAAAGTTGAAACGACTTTAGCGACCTTGTCAGCAACACCTCTGGGGACAGAAAAATATATTTATGATGTTAGTAGTTATTGTCCCGATTATTTAGTGTTTGCTACAGGTAAAACTGATAATTGTAGTAATGGTGCCGTACTTCGTTGCGTAAACACGCTGGCTAAAATTGCCGGAGACACAACACCTACAACTACCTATAAAGTCGGAGACACTTATGTTAAAGACGGTGTTGC